>NZ_PPCW01000004.1 GCF_002959755.1 Veillonella sp. T11011-6
CGGCTACTGATCATCGCCTTGGTGGGCCGTTACCCCTCCAACTAGCTAATCAGACGCAATCCCCTCCTTCAGTGATAGCTTATAAATAGAGGCCACCTTTCATCTATCCTCGATGCCGAGATTAGATCGTATGCGGTATTAGCAGTCGTTTCCAACTGTTGTCCCCCTCTGAAGGGCAGGTTGATTACGCGTTACTCACCCGTTCGCCACTAAGATTGATAGAAGCAAGCTTCCATCGCTCTTCGTTCGACTTGCATGTGTTAAGCACGCCGCCAGCGTTCGTCCTGAGCCAGGATCAAACTCTCCAAGATATCTTGAAGCTATTTGAATAGCTCATTATTTGTTGTCGTTACATTTAAGTAACTTTGAATTATGGTTGGTTTTGACTATGTCAAAACCCGCACTCTGGCATATGTTCAATCGTATTGATTGATTACCTATCATTGTTCAGTTTTCAAAGATCTGTTACGTTAGGTTGTTGCCCTAACGACTTGTATAGTATATCAATCTAATCTTAAATCGTCAACCTCTTTTTCAAAGATTTTTTCAACTTATTTTTGATTGATTTTATACATACAATCATAACCAAATACTCTATGAATAGAGATAGAAAACTCACAAACCGAAGTTTGTGAGTTTTAATTTGGTGACTCACCCGCGACTCGAACGCGGGACACCCTGATTAAAAGTCAGGTGCTCTGCCAACTGAGCTAGTGAGTCATGTTGGCAGGGGTGGCTGGGATCGAACCAGCGCATAACGGAGTCAAAGTCCGTTGCCTTACCACTTGGCGACACCCCTACAATGATTATGATGTGTAGGTTATGGGGTGAGTAGTGGGGATCGAACCCACGCGTAACGGAGCCACAATCCGCCGTGTTAACCGCTTCACCATACCCACCACCTTGTAGGTATCGAAGACGTTGTCTTCGTAACAAAGAGAATTATATCTGTTCTAGAGATTTGTGTCAACACCTTTTTCTCAATTTCATTTAACTTTTACAAATAAAATAAAAAAGTGCGTTATCCCTAATATAAACTCTTTCTCCTCATAAAAATAAGGAAGCACATTCATAAGTTATACCTTACGAATGGTGCTCCCCTATTATACATATTATTTACTTAGTTGGCAAATAGTTTTTTACAAAATTTGGCAATGCAAATGCAGCCTTTTGAATTTCAGCATTATAGTACTTAGTTTCAAAGTTTTGTTCACGATTTGGTGTCCATGTTAATGGGTCAAATGTCTTGGAACCCAATGTGAAGCAATGCATACCTGCAGGATAAATTGGAATAAATGCAGTATACAAACGTGCAATTGGGAAGTGATTATTTACGTAACCAAACACTTTTTCAACAAGCGGTTGATGCAACATAGGAGATTCTGTTTGTTGTACAAATAAGCCATCTTTTTTAAGAGCTTTTAATGTATTCTTATAGAACTCTTCAGTAAACAAACCTTCACCAGGACCGATTGGATCAGAGCAGTCTACGATAATTACATCATAGTAATCTTCTGCTTCTGCCATGAAACCAATGCCATCACCAATTTTTACAGTCAATTTAGGGTGGTTTTCAATCATAGCTTTAGCAATAGTTGGTAAATATTGTTTAGCAAGCTCCACAACTTTACCATCGATTTCAACCATAGTAACTTCTTTTACACAATCATGGCGTACACATTCTCTAGCTACGCCACCATCACCGCCACCGATGATCAATACACGTTCAGGATTTGGATGTAAAAACAATGGAACATGACTCATCATTTCATGGTATATAAACTCTTCACGCTCAGACGTTTGGAATACACCATCTAATGCGAGCATCGTACCGTACTCTTTTGATTTAAATACTTCAATTTTTTGGAACTCAGATTCACCAGAGTATAATACTTCTTCCGCTTCAGCGCTAAGACGTAAATGAGGAGTTTGTTCCTCTGTAATCCATTGACTCATGTAGTACCTCCTACTTTTATACTACAATACGCACCGCAGATGATTGCGATGCGTATGTATATTACGTTAATTACTCTGTTTTTTTAATCTTTACGACTAATATAACAGAAACCGCCACCCAAAATAGTGTCTTTCATCCAATTTGCTAACGAGAAATCACGGATTTCACCTTCATCAAAGATGCCACAGCGAATATCATCGCCATCCATAAATATCTTGTGAATTGGAACCCAATGCCATGTATAAAGAGCTTTTTCTTTACCCTTATGACGATTCAAAAATGCTACAGGCACATCTTGTGCCAATGCATCATGAATAAACTGAGCTGCAGCCTCCACCTCTACACGAGATGCGCAGAACGGAGATACATTCAACATATGCACATCATAAGATAGGCCTTTATCCTCCAGTAAACGAGTAAGACCACGTTCCATCCATTGAGTCTTATAAACACCACCACCAAAGCGTGGCTTTACATATTTCCAAACTAAGTTCATCCGTTCTAAAGCAAGCGTTTGATCGGATGTGGTTTCCAGATCTAATAAGCCATCCCTAAATAGCGAATAACCCAATACTTGTGATGCCGATGTGGGACCACAACCAGACAAGCGTTGCCACTCATCAGTGAACCATTCTTGGTCATACCCATATGATGTTTTACCATTTACATCAATATATAGCCATTCTGGATGTTTAATAGATACATCATTCATGAGATTAACCTTCGATTACTTCAACAGTTTCCATGATGGCACCTTGGTGAATACCATCAACTACGTCCATACCTTCGATTACTTTACCGAATACAGTGTGTACACCATCCAAGTGAGGTTGTGGTTCGTATACGATAAAGAATTGGCTACCACCAGTATTAGGACCACGGTGAGCCATAGACAATGCACCACGTTCATGTTTATGTGGGTTGCCAATCAATTCATCTTTAATTGTGTAACCAGGGCCACCTGTACCATTGCCATTAGGACAACCGCCTTGAGCTACGAAGCCAGGGATTACACGGTGGAAACGAAGGCCATTATAGAAACCTTTGTTAATCAAATCAATGAAGTTTTGTACTGTGCCAGGAGCTTCTTTATCAAATAATTCAATTACAATATCGCCGCCGTCAGCCATATGGATTTTTGCTTTTTTCATTGTTCAGGTACCTCCAAAATTGTACGCAACACATGTGCTGCTAATATAAAACCTGCCACTGGTGGCACAAAACTACATGTACCAGGGCTTGTTGCTTCCCCACGGAACTGTGGCTTTGTTGGTTTTTCTGTAGAAAATAAAACTAATTGTTTTTTTATGCCCCGTTTTTTTAACTCCCGGCGCATAACGCGCGCAAGAGGACATGTATGAGACTTATTGATATCAGCAATCATAAGTTTTTCTGGGTAAAAGCGATTACCCCCGCCCATACAAGAAATAACAGGGATACTTTCACGTTGACAAACCTCAATAATATTCAGTTTTGCCGTTACCATATCGATAGCATCGATAACATAATCAACGTGCAAGCTTTGAATGAATCCAGGGTAACTTTCCTCAGTATACATAATATCATGAGTTTCTATCACCACATCCGGATTAATAGAAAGAGCTCGCGCCTTTGCTACCTCTACCTTACGCTCACCAATCGTGTCGTGAGTTGTAATCATTTGGCGGTTCAAATTACTAGGTGCTATAGAGTCTCCGTCGATAAGAACGATTCGCCCAACCCCTGCACGTACCAGAGCCTCAAGAGCTCCACCACCTACACCACCGACACCAAAGAGGGCTACAGAGGTATTCTTTAAGGTTTGAATTTTATCTGGTCCAACTAACCATTCTAAACGAGTTAACATATATTCCATTAATATTTACCCGTCGGAATGATTTCTGTCCAATAACCGTCTGGATCGGCAATGAAGTAAATCCCCATATCAGCATTTTCGTAGGCTACAACATCCATCTCTTTGTGTTTTTTAAGAGCTGCTTCATAGTCATCTACATAAAATGCCAAGTGGAATTCATTGTCTCCCAAATTATAAGGGCGATCCCAGTCACGCAACCAAGTAAGTTCTAATTCATGCGCTGTATATGGACTTTTTAAATATACAAGGATGAAAGCACCACTTGGATCTTCCAAGCGGCGAGATTCCTCAAGTAATAAAGCCTCTTTATAGAAAGCTAAACTTTTATCAAGATCCTTAACATTTATATTATTGTGCGCAAATGAAAATTTCATAGGACCTCCTTAATTAATTCCAGTATATTTTTGTAGGAATTCTCCTCTTTTAATAGTATCACATTTTATAATTCTATAGCTAGTTAATCACAAATTTTGCTGTACTACCATCATCACCACGTGTGACCTCTAAGTGGGCAGGTATACGAGTTTTCAATTCCGGCACGTGAGAAATCATACCGATGAGGCGTCCAGAAGATTGTAATTGTACCAATGTTTCCATGGCAAGTTCTAATGTATCTGGGTCAAGAGTACCAAAACCTTCGTCGATGAACATCGTATCCATATGAATACCACCTGCATAACTTTGAATGACATCAGCTAGGCCCAAGGCAAGGGCCATAGAGGCCAAGAAGGTTTCCCCTCCAGACAATGTGTTCGCTGGTCTTGATTGACCTGTGAAAGCATCCATAACGGCCAAATCAAGGCCTTGTTTACCACGACCACCGCCAGTATAATCAGACCGCTCCAAGGAATAACGACTACGACTCATCTTTTGAAGTCGTAAATTGGCGGCATACACAACTTCATCTAAAATAGCACCTAGTACATATCGTTCAAAGGTTACATTTTTAAACCCTTGTTCCCCACCATTAGCGAGGTCATTTAGACGACTCAAGAACTCTACTTCATTACGAGCTTCGCCCATAGCCTTTTCGAGTTCTTCTAATGATGCTAATGTGGTTTCAATATGTTTTGTTTCTTTATCCCAAGCCGCAAGAGAACCTACCAAATTATCACGTTTCTCTACGGCCGTATCATATACTTCGTCAGAAACCGTATCACTTGGTTCTATTACAGACTGGGCTTGTTTCAAAGCCGCATCATATACAGCTTGAGCTGTACTAAAAGCCTCATCCAATGCATGTAGCTCAGTTCTAAACGCATCTAAGTCCTTATAATCGCCTAACGCATCTATAAAGTCATCTTCAGATACAGAAATTGATTGTAATGATTTTACATATTCTTGATAAAGTCCATCAAAATTTTTTGTTTCTTCCTGCACTTGTGCAAATAAGATTTCTAGACGACCCCGTTTAGCATTGAGCTGTTCTTTAGCCGCATCTAGATTTGATTTACAAACCTTCACCTGCTCATCGTATTCTTTAATTTCAGTCTCTAATGATTCAATCTGTTTATGCCATGCATCAAGATCTGTAGTTGGCAATATCTTAGATAACCCATCTATCTTAGCCTGTACAGAGCTAATCTGAACCGCTACATCATGCAAATTATTAAGCAATTCATTATGACCGATTTCCAACTTTGATAATATACCTTTAGCCTCAACCAAGTCATGCTCATTTTTAGTTATAATTTTGGTCAACTGTTCAGTGTCTCTACGTAAAGCTGTAAGCTGCTCCATTTGAGACGCCAAGCCTTGTTGAATTGAATCAAATGCATCTTCTGAAAAATTATGAATGGATGATTTGAGTTTAGAAACTTGGTCTTTAACTTGCTCATCTAACTCATGCAGACGAACAGATAACGTTTCTTTCTGACCAATTTCGCTAGCCTGCTTTTGCAACACCCCATCACGCACTGCACGAGCCGCTTCTATTTCCTCTTTTGTAGGATATAACTCAGGCTTAGATGCTAACTGTGGATGCTCTATAGAGCCACATACAGGACATGGCTCATTATCTACTACTAAATGGACGAGTTCAAAAGCTCGCCCCTCTGCCATCAAATGTTCTAAACGTTCAAGCTGTATCTTTGAGTTATTTACTGTTTTATCTAGAGTTGCTAACGACCTCTCTTTAGCATCGATATCGTTTTGAACCTTATCTTTCTCTACCAACAATTCAGAATATCGTTGCAAATACCCCAACTGTTCTTGGATATGAGAAATAGATTCTAACGCTTTACTATTAGCTTGAAACTGTTTTCTCGCTTCAACTAACGCAGCCTCTAAATCAGCAACTAGCTTGTGCTGTACCTGCAACTTAGCTTCACTTTTCTCGCGGTCTTGTGTTTCTAACTGGCTATTTAATGTGCTCAATTCCTTATTTAGCACTACTAACTCATTAAACTGTTCGGCCTGCTGTTGTAATTGAGCCAACGTAGTCCGCTTAGCTTGCATAGTTTCAGCTTGAGATTCTAACGTTTCATAAACCTCTGTACATTTAGACTCATGTTGAGTTGCGGCCTCTACACTTTTTTTTGCATCTGAAAGTGCCGTTTTCAAGGTTTTTAATACAGCCTGTTTATCACCAAGTTGTTTATACAATTCATAGCTTGGTGTTAACCCGGTGAGGAACTGAACCTTTTCATTTAAACTAGACCGCTCCTTTTCTCTTTTTTTTACCAAGTCTAATTTGTTCGTAGCCTCAATAAGAGATTGTTGTACCTGATTATATAAGGCCCACTCATTGCGCAATGTATTGAACTGGTCCACTACATCTACAGCTTTATCACGTTCAACAACAAGCGTATCACGATGAGGTTCTCTATCTTTCAAAAGTTCTCGTACATGCTCAATAGTTAGTACAGAGATTTCTTCATCATGCGGAATGGATTGCAGTAATGCAGATTGTTTTGTTATATTTTCTGCAATACCGGATTTTGCTTCATCATAAGCAGATTTTAGGGCATCCTGTAATCTTCGATATAACTCAGTTCTAAAGAGTGTATGTAATAACTCCTCCCGTTCACTGGTGGAGGCTACTAATAATTTTCTAAACTCCCCTTGCGGCAAAAGTACTACTTGTAAAAACTGATCTTTACGAAAACCTATGATTCGTTGAATCGTATCCCGAATAGCAGCGGCAGAGGTAGCGATAACTTTCCACTCGCCATCTTTCATTTCGTATACAGTGGCACTAGCATTCTGCTCACGCATACCTGTACCACGTTTTTTAGCTACCAATTGTTTTGGCAATCTTTCAACACGATACTGAGCCTCACCGATAGCAAAGGAAAAGTCAACACGGGTCATACGTTCAGGTTCTGCAAAATCACTGCGGATAGCATCTGTTTTTCGCACTTCCCCACTAGGTTCGCCATATAAGGCATACACCATCGCATCTAGTATGGATGTTTTCCCCGCTCCTGTAGGACCAGAGATGAGGAACATGGAATGGTTTTGGAGCTCATTAAAGTCCAAAGTAACCGAATCGCGGTACGGACCAAAGGCTTCTATAGTTAAAGATATAGGCTTCATTTAGTCCTCCTTTAGAATTCGATCCCATACAGAGTTAATGTATTGTTGCTCACGCTCTGTTAACGGTTCTTTCCACACGCTTTCAGCAAACTGATTAAATAATTCGCGCTCGTTTAACTCTTTAAAGACTGCATCTCCCATGTCAGCTATAGGTGCTGCCAAGCGACCTACTAAATCAATAGTCATGCATCGATGATAGACTTGGCGCAACTTAGCCATCCCATCCATAATAGGCATCGTATCGAGCAATCGGGCCTGCACATAATCCTCTTTATGCTTATCCTGTAATTCCTTATTGTTTAGCAAATCTTCAAAATAGCCTTCCAATATTACAACGTCACGCTTCGCCTCTACAGGAATGGTGCTAATATCTACGTTACCTTTTACATTCATATCAATGATAGTAAAAGACTTCTTCTGCGTATGCTCATCAAAGGAATATTTTAAAGGCGATCCGCTATAACGAATATAGTCTGCCCCCATTCGTTGAGGCCCATGCAAATGGCCAAGGGCTGTATAGTGAAAGTCTTTAAAGACTTGTGGACTTACTTGTTCACTACCACCGATAGACAAGGTACGTTCAGAGCCACCTACATCACCGCCCATTACAAAGGCATGACTAATAGCAATGCTGCGCATCCCCTTTGGCACTTGATTGCGTAAATGGTTGCTCCAAGCCTGATACATTTGGTCATAGTTGTGTAGATTTAGACCAATTTCATTATTTGAGCCTAAATTTCGTGCGACTTCGTCAGTTATTTCGGTATCAGCAGAACATGTATCTGCCATGTCACTACTAGCAAATAAAGAGTCTTCAACAACATCTACAGATGCTTTTTTAGATTTAGAACCCTTAGTTTTTGTTTTAGCCTTCGCCGCTTGTATTTCTACATTTTCTATATTTTGAATAGTCTCTAAGGAGATATTAGTAGAGCCAAAGCCTAATGCATCCCCAATGCGACGAGGCTCGCTAAATGGCATAGGGCAAATGGCCACTTTGCCATCAGGGCCTTCAAATTCAAAGGGTTGTAATGCATGATGAGGGGATCCCCAAATATGGATGCCAGAACGACTTAACATAGAGCGGCCCACCTCAAGTCGTTCAGCTCCGTCATGATTACCACTTACAACGAAGAGTGGTACCTTATAATCTATAGCGAGACGGGTAATGATGGAATCCCATAACTCAATAGCTTCAATAGGCGGCACTGCACGATCAAATATATCCCCTGCGAGCAATATGCCGTCGATTTTTTCATCTTTCAAAATAGAAAAGAACTGATTCTCAAACACATGAGCTTGGTCATCTGTTAAGTACTGACCATAAAAAATACGTCCTAAATGCCAATCAGCAGTATGTAAAAAACGCATTTTGTACCCCCTTTCCAGTTCTCCTATTCCTTACACTTATACTATTTAGATGGTTATTTCATACTCGTAATACGAGTAGTTATATAAACTATTATATAACTAAATCCTTAATCACTTAATTATTGATTCTCCACGATAGAACGAAGCATAGCAATTTCTTTTGCATAACCATCTAATTCGTTTGGCGTTTCTAAATAGAACGGCAAGTTCGTCAATTTAGGATGTGTCACAATACGAGCAATGGCATCGATACCGATGTGACCTTCACCAATTTTTTCATGCCGATCTTTATGAGCACCCATAGGATTTTTAGAGTCATTCAAGTGAATAGCTTTCAAACGGTCCAGACCTACAATGCGGTCAAATTCATCGATAACGCCATCAAGATTATTGACGATATCATAACCACCTTCGTGAATATGGCATGTATCAACACATACGCCCATGTATTCTTTTAATTTCACACCGTCGATAATGCGAGCAATTTCTTCAAAGCGAGAACCAATTTCTGTGCCCTTACCTGCCATGACTTCTAAGAGAACTGTTGTTTTCATGCCAGGGAATAAGATTTCATTCAAGCATTCCACGATATATTCGATACCTTGATCTACACCTTGCTTTACATGGCTACCAGGGTGAAAGTTATACATTTGGCCTGGTAAATATTCCATACGCTCTAAGTCTTCTGCCATAGCTTGTTTTGCAAAGGCGCGCAAATCTTCTTTTGCTGCACATGGATTATACGTGTAAGGTGCATGAGCTAATAAGGTGCCAAAGTTATGTTCTTTCATATACGCACTCAAGCTATTCATATCCTCTACATCGAGGGCACGCATACTACCCCCACGAGGATTGCGCGTGAAGTATTGGAATGTATTGCCCCCAATTTTGGTAGCTTCCTTCCCCATGTTTAAATAACCTTTACTAATTGATAAATGACTGCCGATGACAAACATAATACTCCTTTATATATGATTCTAAAAATCTTATTGCTAAATACTTATGAAATACTAATTAAATACTCACTAAAACGATGACCAATAAAAATAACTAATATAACCCCTACCGTGAAGGAGCCCTTCGCGACAGGGGTTATGTATTAATGGCTTTCTTTTTTAGCACACTCAGGGCATACACCTTCAAAGGTAATATGTTGACCTGTGATTTGATACTCACTACCTTGATCAGCAATTGTTTTGATAGCTTGTAAATCAATGCCCATCATATCCTCTACCTTGTTGCAACGGATGCAACGGATATGGGAATGAGCTTGTGTGTCCCAATCGTAATGAGCGCGCTCATCACCAACTTCTAAAATTTTTACAAGACCGATTTTTTCAAAAATCTCCATTGTCTTGTACACAGTTGCCAAGCTCATGCTTGGATGTTCTGGACGCAACGTATGATACAACATTTCTGCTGTTGGATGATCATGATGACCACGCAATGCATCATAAATCGCAATACGTTGTGGGGTCACTTTAAACCCTTGGCTACGCAGAATTTGTGCGATATCCATAATACTCTACTCTACCTTTCTCCACTTGGAAATCTATAAGGCATCGACCATTATCGGCCATTCACAAGAAATAATTATTATCTATTATACCAGAATTCTCAACACTTATCAAGATAGATAGTATTAACTATTAAGTAATAAAAAATGTGGATTGCCCAAAAGCAATCCACATTCTATTAGTCTTTAAAGTAAGGTTTGAAACCTTCACCTTGATGACGAGGTTTTCTATCACCACGTGGACGATCAGATCTACGATCATCTCTGCGGCGGTCATCACGACGTTCACCTCTGCGGTCATCGCGGCTGCGACGAGGGCGATCATCACGACGACGATCTCCGTCACGGCGGCGATCACCATCTCTACGACGGTCACCACGGCGACGGTCACTACGGCCACCTTCGCGGCGACGGCGTACACGCAATGGTTTTTCTTCTGTAATATTTACAGGAGTTGTATCTGGTTCTTTTGTTAACAACTTAAGAGCTGCTGCCAAAAGTGTTACGGAATCTGTATCATTCAACAATTCCTCTGCACTAGATTTGAATGGCGCTAATGCTTCTAAATTATCTGTCATTTCAACGAGGCTTTCAATTGCCAAACGTTGTTGACCTTCAAGAACTTCACCTAAGGAAGGTGCACGTCGGCGTGCAATTTTACGTTTTGTTAAACGCTCGATAGCATGTAAATGCTCCATTTCACGAGGGATAACAAACGTGAAAGCTTGACCAGCTTTACCGGCACGGCCTGTACGACCTACGCGGTGCGTGTAGCTTTCAGGATCTTGAGGCATATCATAGTTATATACGTGAGATACGCCAGAAATATCAAGACCACGAGCTGCCACATCAGTAGCCACGAGAATATCGATGGTACCTTCGCGGAATTGACGAATTACGCTGTCCCGTTTTTGTTGAGACAAATCGCCATGAATACCTTCCGCCATGTAACCACGTTTTTTAAGACCTTCAGTTACTTCATCAACACGACGTTTTGTACGTGTGAAGATAATAGCAAGTTCAGGTGTTTGAATATCGAACAAGCGGCAAAGAACATCGAATTTTTGACGGTCTTGCACTTCGATATAATATTGTTCAATTAAGTCCATCGTAACTTGAGTCGGTTTCATACGAATCAATGTTGGCTCTGTCAAATATGTTTCAGCTAATTGTTGGATAGCTTTAGGCATAGTTGCGGAGAACAACAATGTTTGATGGTCTTCTGGGATAGCACCCAAGATTTTATTGATATCATCAACAAAGCCCATGTTTAACATTTCGTCGGCTTCGTCCAATACGACAACTTTCACATTGTCAAATTTAATAGAACCACGGTCCATATGGTCCATCAATCGGCCTGGAGTGGCAACGATGATTTGTGGGTTCTTTTTCAAGGCACGGAACTGACGATTAATATCTTGACCACCATAGATAGGTAGTGCTGTGATATTCGTGTATTGAGCCATTTTGTTAAGCTCTTCAGCTACTTGGATAGCTAATTCTCGTGTAGGGGATAAAATAACTACTTGAACGTGACGCTCATTCCCGTCTACGCGTTCCAATACAGGCAAGCCAAATGCTGCTGTCTTACCAGTACCTGTTTGAGCTTGACCAATCATGTCTTTACCGCTCATGGCTACTGGGATAGCTTCCTGTTGAATTGGCGTAGGCTCTTCAAAGCCCATATCGTTTAACGCTCTTAGAACAGGTTCGCTAATCATTAATTGTTCAAATTTTTCTAACATCTAAATGTGTTTCCTCCTATCGCACACGAATTATGCGCGTTAGAATAGTATATCATATTTCGAGGATGAGCGCTATTAAATTAATAACCATTTTATGATATGTATTTACTACTTAAAGAACATACTCTTTAATGCATATCCTGAACCTGCAATACCAATTAATATAGAAAAAATAGCCAAAAGGCCGCGTTTATAATATAAACTATTTCGCTTTTGATAAAAACCTGTACACATTATCAAAAGCACGAAAATGCTCCAAGCAACACCATATCTCGCAATAAATAAATAATCTTTATCAATTAAAAATTTACAATTTAATAGGACTACACTTACAATTGCAATTATTATTAAATACTTAGTTAAATTGCCAAAAGCTCTATGCTTTTTGATGTATTCATACTCTTCATCAAAGACACGTTTACTAAGTTCAAGTTTATATAGCCCTATACATAACGATATAGATGTGAAAACCCAAAAATATCCTAACATCTCAATTTTTTTCATTTTTTACTAGTCTCTTTTATAATACACTCTTAGATATCCTTAATTATAACATACGGCAGATCCACACTTATAAGATACTGATACACAAAAAGGCACCTCGTTCGAGGTGCCTAGTTGTTATAGTTTATTGGAGACTTGTATGGTATTAATCAACTATATAAGTAAAAATATGTTTTAGGTATAATATAATTAAAAGAACGTACTTCAAAATACCGCCAATAATTAAGCAATGCCTGTTAAGCAATTACGATTTAATGAACTTTCTAAAGTACTATAAAAGGAATACCAATGAAACCATTTACTCTTAAAAGATTTGTATTACTACCGTTGATTATATTATCCCTCATAATGACAACAGGTTGTCATCTTCTATCACATTATAGTGAGGATGAGGTACAACAATATATAAATAAGAATTATACTAATCTGACCTATCACCTAGAATCACAACGGAATCATACATGGCAAGTCACCTTTGATAAATATCCACAAATGCCCATTGAAATATCTGAAGCCATGCACACCTCAGCACCAGTTGTACCACAAGTTGAGCGAATACTAATAACCAACATTCCGTTGATAACTGTATTTCCATTAATGAAAAACCATTTAACAGCAGAGGAATTATCTTATGCTACATATGACACATCTACCTTGTATATTGAAATGCCTATCCCCTATTCAGCCATACAAAATCAAGATGTAACAAACTTTTATAATCGTATGGATCAGTTCTGTAAAGAATATGCTAAAACATATCCAGACTTCAAAGAAAGGATATTTATTAGAGTCATTATAAAACCATCTGATGGTTCTGATTCACCTGAAGAGTATAGAAGAATATTCCGTTTATCTCAATATTGATAAAAGAGGTGCCTCCTAAGGAGCACCTCTTTTATTTATGAAACGATATTGCCATTTGATATTCTAGAAATATTATATGTAACATCATTTCACACTATCATCAACAATCCTTATAATCCTCCTAAAGAAATCATATCCACCATTTATATAATCACCCATTCCCACTTCCCTATCTTGAAAATATGGTGAAATAGGAAGATATCCCCACACAACACCTAATCCGCCACATATATTGCGGCCACCATCTCCACCTTTATAGGAAAACACATCATTATCATATACAATTTCTCTACAATACGGATCGTCACCTATAACAAGGCCAAAAAAGTTTTCTTTTTCTAACGTATAATCTCCATCATTATCCATCCATTCCATATGCTTTAAATTCATAGAGAAATCTATATTGTTTCCCCATGGAAAGATAGTTCTACACCCCTTGCCAGCTAAATACTCCCACTCTCTTTGTGTAGGCAGAGAATATCTATTATCTTTTATATCCTGTAAAAGTTTCTTAAATGTGGTTTCTTCATAAAGTTTGCCACACCAATTGCTATCGTCTGTTTTATATAAACAAACAGTGTTGTGCACCATCACTTCAGAAATACCTTTTTCCTCGGCTTTTTTTATCATCTGTTGCCACTCTTTATTTTGTCTGAGTGTCTCATCTGAAATAGGTATCCAACAAGTTTCACTATACTCTTTTTGTACTAACAATGGATGGATTACAAACTCATCTTCTTGAGTAAAATTATGTTTAAAATACGTTTCTATGTTGGATAGTACTCCTTCATCTTCTAGTGTTTCGCTAATCTTAGTTTGAACATCGTCTTCACTAAAGATTTCCTCTTCATATCCCTCGACAAATGGATAGGCAAGCTCCGCTAAATTTTCATCATTAAAAATATCCTGAAATGGTTTATTTTTAAAATCAAACCCTAACGTAACAGTATCTCCAGGAACAAATACAAATTCTATACCATCATGTGAACGATATACTGCCGTATATGTGGATTGTCTAAATGCAGCAAAGTCTTTAAAGGATATTAATTCTAAATTATATATTTCTCCAATCTGATATAACAATTCTTCCTTATCACTAATAGATAACAAATCATATTGGGGATTATACAATTTTTTGATGGGAATAGGATTCATTAATTTGATACTCCTTATTTTTATCTAGTACAAATATTCTTTACTATGCATTTACTCTATTTACTTAAGTATTGCCTTAGGGTTTGATTTTCTAATGGTCCTAATTGTAGCGCCTTCCTATTTTTAATTGCATTAATAGCTAATGCTTCAAAGGTATCTTTATCAAAATTAGAAAATTCATTAAAGGAATTAAACACTATAAATTGTTGATTCAATAAGTTAGGTAATACCTCTAAGTCTTTCGTTCTTACTGTATCTAGCTCATTTCGTGCATAAGATTCATATCTCTCATCACCTAAATTATTCTTGCTAAACCGCCCTATATCAAGATTATTAGAATAATAGCTATATATAGCTTTCTCAGAGAAATCAAGTTTAGTCAATTTTCCAAATTCAAAATTATAATAAGCGTTGTTTCTATAAATATGTTCACTACCATACTTACCAATAATAGTTCCTGTAGAAAGATCAACTATATCATTATGCTTAACCATATCTTCCTTTCTATACGATACATAGAAAGGTAGCTTTATAGTATATCCAGCGTGTGGGCCTGTATATCGTTTCTCACTATCAAAAAAGATCTCATGCCATATATCTCTATCATTTTCATCAAGACTAGAAATATTAGGGTATAACTCATCAAGGCTCACATTAAAATGTGTTTCTTTAGCATCTATTCGAGGAATGAAAGTATTATATTTATTAAGATCTTTATTCCAAGCATCTAACAAACTTATATTTTCATCAAAAATACCAATACCGTCTAACGTTATGTAATAAAGTTTATTATCTACCTCATGAACGGCAACTACATTATCAGCAATCTTATGTTCTTCATCGTCGTAAAATAATGCACTATTACGAAATTCAGTTAAATGAATGGAGCTATTTTTAAAATCACTACTACCAGCTAACAATAAAATTATTATTACCATTAAAGTAATATAAATTAATAATATGGCAGCAACAACACAACCAATCCATTTCAATACTCGCTTTGAATTCATAGGCACCCTCTCAAAACAATATCTATATTGATATTACCTAATAGTTTTCTATTTTTGGTTTACTACTAAAAAAATACATCACGAAATGCATACATATATACAGCAATAAATATCAATATCGACAATATAGCAATAAGCCCCCGTTTAAAATATACACTATTTTTCTTTTGTAAAAATCCTGTACAGATGGTAAAAAGCCCCCAAACGACCCATCCACCCCCATAAGTCATAATGAATTCATAATCTTTATAGATTATAAACCTAAGATCTATTAAAACTATACTTATAATACTGATTATAGCAAGATACTTTGTTAAGTTACCAAAAATTCTATGTTTTTTTATATATTCATAGTCTTCGTCAATGATATGCTTACTTATTTCAAGTTTATAAAGCATTACAATCAACACTATAGATACAATAATGAACTTTATCCCTAATATATCTAATTTACTCATTCTTCACCAGTCTCTTTTACAATACATACTTAGATGTTCTTAATTATAGCACACGGCAGATCCACACTTATAAGATACTGATTTCCTATATTATGCGCAAAAAAGGCACCTCCAAGGAGGTGCCTCATTGTTATAGTTTATAGGAGAGTTGAAGTTTATTAATCTAAATCGTAGAAACCAGAAGGTTTATCGCTCAAGTTAATAATGATATTTTTCATTTGAGTGTAGTGTTCAAGGATAACTTTGTGAGTTTCACGGCCAATACCAGATTGTTTGTAACCACCAAATGGTGCGCCTGCTGGGATGGAGTTATATGTATTTACCCACATACGACCTGTTTCGATTGCTCGAGCTACGCGGATTGCACGGTTAAGGTTTTGTGTAAATACGCCACCGCCAAGACCGTATAAGCTGTCGTTAGCTTGTTCAATAACTTCTTCTTCGCTGTGGAATTTGATAACAACAGCTACAGGGCCGAAGATTTCTTCACGAGCTACGCGCATATCGTTTGTAGCGTCTACGATGAGTGTAGGTCTAATGAAGCAACCTTTACCAAGTTCGCCGTCAGTAACGCGTACACCACCAGCTGCAACGCGAGCACCTTCTTCTTTAGCAAGTTCTACATAGCTAAGTACTTTCTTAACTTGATCTTCGTAAATCAAGGAACCAAGTTGTGTAGATTCGTCCCAAGGTAAGCCAACTTTTACTTTATCAAATAAAGCGGAAAGTTCAGCTACAAATTTATCATAAATTGTATCTTGTACGAAGATACGGGAACCTGCGCAACATACTTGACCTTGGTTGAAGAGGATGCCGAGCATTGCTCCATCAAGAGCTTGTTTCCAGTTTGCATCTTCAAAGAAGATATTCGCAGATTTACCACCTAATTCCAATGTAGCTGGAATCAAGCGTTCAGATGCTGCTTTATATACATCAAGACCTACTTCTGTAGAGCCTGTGAAAGCAAGTTTGCTGAAGCCAGGATGATCAAGGATATATTGACCAGATTTAGAGCCTTTACCAGTTACGATATTCACAACCCCTGGAGGCAAGATTTCTTTTAAAATATCGCCTAATACTAAAAGGCTAAGGGATGTATGGCTAGAAGGTTTGATAACAACTGTACAACCTGCTGCAAGAGCTGGTGCCAATTTCCAAGCAGCCATTAGGAATGGGAAGTTCCAAGGTACTACTTGACCTACAACGCCAATCGGTTCACGAACAATGAGGCTCAATGTATTTTCGTCAAATACTTGTGCGGAGCCTTCTTCGGAACGAAGTACGCCTGCGAAGTAACGGAAATGGTCAGCACCAAGTGGAATATCTACATTCAAAGTTTCACGGATTGGTTTACCATTGTCGTATGTTTCAACTTGTGCCAAGTACTCTTTGTGAGCATCAATAGCATCAGCAATTTTTAACAAGTAATCAGCGCGATCTACTTGAGAAACAGTTTTCCAAGTTTTAAAAGCTTCTGTTGCAGCGTCTACCGCTTTATCAACATCGTCTTTCGTAGCCTCTGCACAGATAGCGAGTTGTTCGCCATTAGCAGGGTTATATACATTAAATTCAGCGCCGTCAGATGCAGCTACCCATTCATTATTAATTAAAAGTCCATATCTTTCTTTAAGGTTCAAGCTCATAGCATTACCTCCTATGTAGGAATATAGATTGAGGAAGATTTCCTCTGTGATTTCATCATACGCCTTATATCTAAATATTTCAATCAGATATATCATTTTCGATATATCTGTTCTGCATTATTATACATAGTTTTAAGTTATATAGAAAAACCGCACCCTCAAAATCCATAGAGAGTGCGGTTTTGTGTACAATGACTTTTAGTCAAGTGTATTTCTCAATAATATAATTCAATTGATACTAATTGTTTTGTCGACCACCATTGTTGCGGCCATTATTACGGTTATTGTTACGACCGATGTTTCGACGTTGTCCGTTGTTATTTCTGTTTCGGTTATTATCGTTATTCTTTGGCTTTTCTGGTTGTAATGCTTTTACAGATAAACCGATACGATTGCGTTTTACATCAACAGAAATAATTTGAGCTTCAATGATATCGCCTACAGCCAGCACATCAGATGGATGTTGGCGACTGTTACAGAGTTCACTACGATGTAAAAGACCATTAGTTTTAAGACCAAAGTCTACGAAAGCACCAAAATCAACGACGTTGTGAACAGTACCTTTTACAACAGTACCAACTTGAATATCTTCAAGGCTTACTACATGTTTTCTAGTAAGTGGTGCTGGCAAATCTTCACGAGGGTCACGACCTGGTTTTGCTAAAGCCCCTAAGATATCTCGTACAGTCGGTACACCCGCATCAAGTTTTGCGGCCATTTTTCCGGCATCAACAAGTGGTAATTTCACTTGTAGCGCTTCCAGTTGTGCTTTGTCTTGCAAATCTTTTAAGGTAAAACCTAATTCACCAATAATGCGTTCTGCCAATTCATAGGACTCAGGATGGACAGATGTATTATCTAATGGATTTTTACACTGTTGTAAGCGAAGGAAACCAGCACATTGTGTGAACGCCGCAGGACCTAAGCGAGGTACTTTCAACAATTCTTTACGGCTTTTAAAAACGCCATTCTCTTGACGGTATGCAACGATATTTTTAGCCACCGTGCTAGAGATGCCTGCAATATGTTGCAAAATAGCAGGAGATGCCGTATTGAGCTCTACCCCAACGTGGTTAACTACAGTTTCAACGACTTGATCTAAGGTATGAGTCAATTGCTTTTGGTTTACGTCATGTTGGTATTGACCTACACCGATAGATTTAGGATCAATCTTAACAGATTCAGCCAATGGATCTTGTACACGGCGCGCAATCGATACAGCACCGCGTATGGTTACATCTAAATCTGGCAATTCATCGATAGCCAATTTAGAAGCAGAATATACAGATGCGCCTGCTTCATTAGTGATGATATAGTGGCAGTCTAATTTTTCCTCTTCAATCATGGTGGAAGCAAACTGCTCTGTTTCATAGGATGCAGTACCATTACCAATAGATAAGAGAGTAACCTTAAACTTACGGATTTTATCAGCCAATACCTTTTGCGCTTCTTTGCGAAGCTTTTCACTATTAGTTAAATAGTAGGCACCATAATCTAGCACATTACCTTGTTGATCGATGATAGCCATCTTACAACCTGTACGGTAACCAGGGTCAAGGCCCATGATAACATGACCTGCCAAAGGCGGTTGTAACAATAGGTTCTTAAGGTTTACACCGAATACCTTGATAGCTTGTTCGTCCGCATTTTCCGTCAACTCATTGCGGATATCGCGCTCTAGAGCAGGGAAAATTAGACGTTTATACGCATCGGCTACTGCAGTCGCTTTATAGTCTCCGAAGATGGACTTTGGATTTTTCTCTAACTTTTGCACCATGTAAGTAACATACGTATCACCTGGTACTGTAAGGGCTAATTTCAAAGCCCCTAATTTTTCACCGCGATTAACCGCCAAGATACGGTGAGATGGCATTTGGCGAACTGGTTCGGCATATTCTGCATATTGCAAGAACTGTTGTTGTACCTCTTCATCACCAGTCAACTCAGCTTGAATAAAGCCTTCGTTCCACATCTTTTTACGCAAATACGCACGGAAGTCTGCACTATCGCTAACAATTTCCGCTACGATATCAGAAGCACCTTGAATAGCGTCCTCTGGTGTGGGCACCTCTTCCGTTACAAAGTCTTTAGCAATCTCTAAAGGATCCCCAGCGGTAACCGTATCGTTAAGGATCATGTCCGCCAACGGCTCTAAGCCTCGTTCACGGGCAATCATCGCACGAGTACGTTTCTTAGGACGGTACGGTAAATAGAGATCCTCTAATTCTTGAAGCTTTGTTGCGGCCTCTAAGGACTTCATCAACTCGTCGGTCATCTTTTCTTGCTCTGTAATAGATGCAATGATTTCTTGGCGACGTGTTTCCAAATTGCGCAGATATTTAATGCGTTCTTCAATGGTGCGCAATTGCTCATCTTGCAATTCACCGGTTACTTCTTTACGGTAACGCGCAATAAATGGCACCGTATTGCCTTCGTCCAATAATTCTACGGCAGCTTGCACCTGCTTTGGCTTAACATTTAATTCACTGCCAATAATGGCAAACATTCTTTCACTCATTTAGATGCCTTTCTGCAATAGGTTACAAAACGATGAGGATATTTGTTCTTCTCATCCACCGCGCCGTCTACAACGGATTCAATGGTGAAAGCCTCCTCTGGGAACTCTGGGAAAAATGCATCCCCTTCAAATTCGTGGTCTACTTCTGTAATGTACATCGTATCCACGTACGGCAAGAAAGCCTCGTATACTTGAGCACCGCCGATAACATAGGCCTCATCAAGAGCGCGTGCCGCTTCTGCAGCCGCCTCAGGACTATGGAAAATCTTAACACCTTCTGGTGCATCAAAGCCCTTATCACGGGTAATCACCCAGTGCTCACGATTTGGCAACAAGAACGGCAAACTTTCAAAGGTCTTACGGCCCATAATGATGACATGACCTATAGTTTTCTCTTTAAAGAATTTCAAATCATTTGGCAAGTGCCAAATCAAGGTATTATCTTTACCAATCACACGATTATGTGCTACAGCTACGATTAATGCTAACATACTAGCCTCTTTCAATTAATGGTATATGGCAATAGTCATACATAGGATTCCAATTCGCAATGGTCATGAACATAATACTCTATCTACAGCCATACATATCATGCTATTTAACAATTATCATGAATTTAGTGCTATACAGCAACAGTCATGGACAATTTACCTAGATGTTCATACCCGTCTAATGTAACGTCCTCTGGTGTGAAGTCATAGAAGTCTTTTACTTCAGGATTCACAATAATTTTCGGAGCTGGCAACGCTTGATCACGACGTGCTAACTGCTCGCGCAATGCTTCTACATGGTTTTCATAGACATGAGCATTGTTGATAACATGAGTAAATTTGCCAGGTTTAAGACCTGTTACTTGGGCAATCATGCATTGTAATGCTGCATATTGAGCTGTATTAAATGGAACGCCAAGGCCCATATCGCCACTGCGTTGAATGAGCATGCAGTTCAACTTGCCATCAGCTACATCCCATAATGTTTCATACGCACATGGTTGCAATGCCATATCATCTAAATCTTCAATATTCCACAATGTAACAATCATACGACGGCTATCAGGATCTTCCTTGATAGTCTTGATGAGATTATCAAGTTGCTTGTACTTTGCAATTTGGTAACCATAGGCCTTACCAATAGTGCCATCTTCACGCATCCACTCGTCCCATACGCGCACGTTCATTTCTTGTAATTTGCGTACATCGTTAGATTGCATTTGCCAAATCCATAACAATTCTTTTACCGCCGTTTTGAAAGCTACAAATTTTGTAGTCAAAATGGGAAATTCCTCTTGTAAGTCGAATTGCATAATTTGATGTGGCAATTTATAAGTTGCAATACCTGTACGGTTTTGACCATACGTGCCATGTTCTAAAATATTTTCAATAATACCGAGGTATTGTGTATCTGCTAGACTCATATGTCCCCCTAAATCTATGTATACTACGTCGAGTAATACTAACCTATATCTTACAATATATAGTACTATCATACTAAAAAATACATAGTACTACCATATATACAGTAAAATTTATTATCCCTTATATTCTGCAATAGCCTGTAAAAAACTGAGGCCATATTTTTTCAATTTTGCTTCCCCTACACCCTTAACATTGCCAAACTCACCCAATGTAGTAGGTCGTAAATTAGCTAAGTCAATAAGTACTGTATCAGGGAAGATAAGATATGGTCGAAGCCCTGCCTTTTCGGCTAAGCGCTTGCGATGTTGTCGTAAATGTTCAAATAAACCACCTGACCCAGAACTAGATTTTCCTCGCAATGTAGTGGATGTAGACCTACTAGTTCGAGATGGTACCGACACATGTTGTCTAATTTCCTCTACCTCTTTATGGCCTGCTAAGACTTCCTCAGCACCAGCAGTTAAAGATAATACCGGATACTTACCTGTAGAGCTACGTAAGTAACCAGAGGCCACAAATTGTTGGATGAGCCCTTTAATAGATTTCTCGTCTACATCGCTTAGCAACCCAAATACAGGGAGTGCATCGTGGCCTGCTCGCATAATACGGTCAGTTCGCTCACCGCGCACGATAGAGGTAATCATAGAGGCACCATAGCGCTCATCAGTGCCCATAATAGCACGGAAGATAGCCTTCGCCTCTTTTGTTACATTTACCTTATCAGCGGAGCCTTTACAAGAGCTACAATTATCGCAAGTAGTCCAAACGGTGCTTTCACCAAAATAGTTAAGCATATATTTACGTAAACAATTACTACAGAAACAGTAGTCAATCATAGACTGTAATTTACGGAGCTCCACCTCTTGTCGCTCAGGCGTCTCGATGGACTGTTCAATCAAATATTTGTGAACCTGTACATCCTGCCCACTGTAGAGCAAGATACATTCTGCAGAAGCACCATCGCGACCTGCGCGCCCCGCCTCTTGATAGTAAGACTCCATGTTGCGCGGCATTTGGTAATGCAACACATAGCGCACATTACTCTTGTCGATGCCCATACCAAACGCATTGGTAGCCACCATAACCTGCAGTTTATCATCTGCATAAGCGTTTTGCATCTCACGGCGCACCTCATCGCTGAGCCCCCCATGATAATGGCCCACCTTAATGCCTGCACGGGTTAAATTCTCATATACTCGATCTACATCCTTACGCGTCGCACAATAAATAATGCCATTTTCATTGGCATGTTGGCGCACATAGTGAACTACATAATCCATGCGCTTTGGTGTACGGATGACAGAGAAGGATAAATTAGGCCGATCAAAGCCTGTTACATACACATTTGCCTTATCCAGACCTAATAATTTCTTGATATCATTTTCTACATATTTCGTAGCCGTCGCGGTGAAAGCCCCTACGATAGGACGCTTCGGTAATGAATTGAGCCACTCACCGATGAGACGATAGGACGGTCTAAAGTCATGGCCCCACTCCGAAATACAATGGGCCTCATCCACAATGACTTGAGCTATAGGTAGCGCTCGCAACACATTACAGAAGAAATTAGAACCTAGTCGTTCTGGAGCGATATATAAGAGTTTAATCTTACCGCTACGCACTTCGTACATCGTTTTATTAAACTCCCCTTGAGTAAGCGTACTATTGATGAGCGCCGCTGGTATATTCTGCACTAACAAGCCATCTACTTGGTCTTTCATGAGAGAAATTAGCGGTGAAAACACAATAGTAAGGCCCGCCTTGCAAAGTGCTGGTATCTGAAAACAGATAGACTTACCAGCCCCCGTCGGCATGATACCGATTACATCTTCATTGCGCAATAAAGAGGCAATAGGAGCCTCTTGAGCTGGTCTAAAGGAGGTATACCCAAAGTAAGTTTCTAACATGCGTAACGCTTGTTGCTTTGTCACAACTGGTTGTTTAACGGTTTCTTGTTTTATCGCAACTGGTTGTTTTAGATCGTCTTGTTTTGTTGTTCCCCGTTGATTCATGGGTACCTCCTTTCACGTGTCATTTTTCCATTCTATTATTTTATCATATTTCGAGTATTTTCGGTTTATTAGTATATACAATTTATAGGTTAACCGTCTAATGCCCAAGGCGAAAGTATATACTTAAAATTCGTATAGAAATCAATAGAATCTCACCAAATTTTTACACTCTAAAGTGCTAATATATGGTACAATAGGAATTATTTATAATACTATAGAATGGAACTACAACCTAAGGAGGTCTTATATAGGCATGACACAAGACAACTTAATGATTATTATCGCCTTTGCCTTATACCTAGGACTCATGATGTATATCGGGGTCTATTACTACAGGAAATCAAATAGCATTGGTGATTACATCCTCGGTGGCCGACAACTAGGACCATGGATCACAGCACTTAGTGCGGAAGCATCAGATATGAGTGGTTGGATGCTTATGGGTGTGCCTGGCCTCGCGTATACAACGGGGATTTCAGGAGTATGGATCGCCGTAGGCCTCACATTAGGTACATGGGCAAACTGGAAGTTTGTTTCCAGACGCTTACGAAATCATACAGAGGTAGCTAGTGACAGTTTAACGTTACCGGATTATCTGAAAAATCGTTTCCACGATCAGTCTCATTCGGTAGCAGTCATCTCTGCCTTATTTATCTTGATTTTCTTCTTGATTTATACATCATCAGGGTTCGTAGCGGGTGGCAAATTATTCAATACCATCTTTGGTCTTGATTACACGGTATCCCTCTTTATTACAGCAGGCATCGTCGTATTCTATACATTCCTCGGTGGTTTCCTCGCCGTATCTTGGACGGACTGTATCCAAGGGGCATTGATGTTCTTCGCTATCTTAGCAGTACCAATTACAGCTGCCATGTTTATGGGTGGTCCTATTGAAACGTTCCAACTCATTCAACACGAGTTTCCTCAAGGACTTAGCCTATTCGGTGATCCATCTGATTGGTTCACTTGGATTATTGGCTTGATTTCTTCTCTTGGTTGGGGTCTTGGCTACTTTGGTCAACCTCATATTCTCGTAAGATTCATGGCTATCTCTGATGCAAAAGAGCTAAAAAAATCTACAAACATCGCCATGGTTTGGGTTATCTTATCCCTTATGGCGGCCATTGCAGTTGGCCTCATTGGTCACGTATTCATGTTGCCGGATGTATTAGTAGGCACTGATGCAGAAACTGTATTCCTTATCATGACAGAACGTCTCTTTACACCATTTATTGCAGGTCTCATCTGGTCTGCTGTATTAGCTGCTATCATGAGTACCGCCTCTGCACAGTTATTAGTAACAGCCTCTGCTATTGCTAATGACTTCTATGCAAATATCATTCATCCAAAAGCGAGTGATAAAGAATTAGTACTCGTAAGTCGTATCGTAGTACTTATCGTAGCATTGATTGCCATCTATATGGCTATGGATCCAGATAGCTACATCTTAACAATGGTTGCCTATGCATGGGCAGGCTTTGGTGCTGCCTTTGGTCCAGCCATCTTGTTCTCCTTGTTCTGGAAACGCATGACACGTCATGGCTGTATCGCTGGTATCGTAGTTGGTGGTTTAACAGTACTAATTTGGAAACAATTTGAATTCCTCGGTCTATACGAAATCGTGCCAGGCTTCCTCTTCTCTTCCATCGCTATCTATGTAGTGAGTATCATGGGTAAATTACCTCCTCGTCCAGTTCTTAAGGACTATCGAGAAGCAGAAAAAATGCATGTTCTATAAATTAGAAATCGGACGTTTAAAATAGCATACATAAAAATAGAGCTAGTTGATTCAACGATCAACTAGCTCTTTTATTATAAGTATAAAGCTAAGCTTTAATTATGAGTATTGCTCTAGGCCTTCCTTAATAGCTTCTTTTACTTCAGCTACCAAGGATGCTGGTGAAAGTACTTTCACACTTTGCATATATTGAAGTGCCCAATACTTAAAGGCATCATGATTTACACGTACACGGCATACAACATCATCAGATGTGACGTTGGTGAATTCCACATTGCCATCGAACCAATCTAAAATTTGGTTTACAATAGAACGCTTCGCCTTAAAACTTACGGTAACGGATTCACCACCGAACATGTAAATATGTTCTTTTACATATTGTGATACATTAAAGGTGCGTTGCTGGTTATAGCCCTTTATCTCCCGCAAAGGTTTTCTACGTTCGCTCAGCACCGTAATGTGTGCAATTCGATCGACACGCAATGTAGACATGTCATCATAATTTTCATGGTTCCCAACTAGGTAATAGTGTCCCCGATTCATAACTAGTTGGAATGGATTGAAGACATACTTTCGCTCCTTATTATCTGGACCGAGATTGATATGTAATCGTTTATCCACGTCAGGTTGGCAATAAGCCAAGGAAATTTTTCTCCCCTTTTGTATCGCTTCTTCTATGAGATCAATGTTAAGGAATAAGTCCTGACTTCTATGAAGGTAACCCGTAGCACTTTCAATATCAATACCATGTGGCTTGAAATGAGAGCTACCCAATTTAGCTACACGACTAATTAAATCCTTACGTTGAGATGCGGTAATATGACGAGACGCCAAAATACCGTCAATTAATAATCTCAATTCTGAATCTTCAAAGGTATGAATCATATAGAAATCAGTACGGCGAATAGTGCCATCTGCTCCTACGGCAGACTCTTCACATTGAATACCAAAATCACCAGATTCATATAAATCATTTAAATGACGGCCTAAGGTCTTCCGATCGACGGATACCTCGTACCGCTCGGCTAATATACTGCGAATCTCCTCTTGAGATAAAGTATGATTAGCATCCGTTTCACTTTTCAGGATCTCTAGTATATATACTAGAACGGCCTTCTTAGATGCCATATAAGACTCCTTTTACAAATAATACAATAAAAACAACATTGTAACTAATACAATTTATAATATCATCCACAACACATCGGATGATGTTCACAAAAATACCCATACATAGTATACCACACTTTTCATATATGGTTCATTTATTTCTCATTAATTTTATCGATTTACTATACTTTTTCAGCAATATTAAATAACTAAATGTAATAATTATTAAAAAAGATTAAATTAAATTATATAAAACAAAAACCCATTACTACTTAATACACATAAATGTTATAAGTATAATGGGTTTTATGTTTATTCTGAAGATTATATGAATCGCCCAAATATTATCTTATAAATTTTAAAAGAATTACGAAAGACCATTGTTTTTCTTACTTCTAATAAAGCCTAATTGTTCCATACGCTTCGTCAATTCATTATAGAATGCTTCCGCCATGGCATTTTGGTGTTTACCAGTTTGCGCCTTATCAGCACTAAAGAGAGAATCTTTAATCTTCTTAAGCATAGTAGACTTGGCTTTAGGCTTATTCAATAATTCCATGAACAATAAATCTTCTTCAGAAATATCACCAATAGCGTCATTGAACATATTTGCACCATAAATATATTCACTACCACCATCAGCAATAGCTTTTACAAAGTTTGTAAAACGAGCTGGTACATAGGATGAGCCCTCCATATATTCCTGTTTATCAGGGAATGTTTTATAGAATCGAATACCACCGCGTACCATATGTTCAACGATAGCTTTATATAAACCACATACAGCTGGTTCTAAGTCATCTTCAGATGCATTAGCAGTATCATGAGCAGCTTTTAAAATGGCAAGGGCTTCGATCATATTGAAAGTGCCACCATCTTTAATGAGCGCTTGGAATGTATCTCGCACAAGCTCATTTTCAAACATTTCTAATGCTTCTTCATCAAAGAGAATTTGGAATACAAAACTATTTACGATAGACCGTACAGGTACTGTATTCACCTTATCTGGATTAGCTACATCATAGCTAATATCCTTTGCAGCACTTTCTTTGCAAATAATAGACTTGCGGAATGTTGTATCAAGCATAAAGTCTAAATATTGTTCTTGATCCGCTTGGCTATTAGGAGCCAATTTTTCAAGTTTATCGGCGATGCTGTCATCATAGGTACGAACCATGGATAATGTTAAATCAGCATCACATACATATGTAAGATTGTGAGCTTTCAAATGATCATTGAATTGATAGAAGTAACATGGATCATTATGAGGTTCTAAATGGTCATGACCTACATAATAATCATCCTTTTGCATAACGGAACGCAAGGCACCTAAGAATTTACTATTACGCTCTTTAAGGTTATCATAATTAAGAATTTGAGCACCTACTAGGCTACCTACAGTTTTACCACGTAATACCTTTTCCTTATGAGTCAACTCATCATAACCACGATTAGCAAATAGCATAAGTTGACGAACCTCTTCCATCGTATGCCAACCTGGGTATGTATTATAGGATACATATGCAATGCCATTATCAGCCAAATGATGGGATATAATATCAAGCAACTTATCCTTCATTTCATCGCTAATCCAAGAGTAAAAACCATGGGCAATAATGTAATCAAAGTTTCCTAAGGATTCGTCAAAGTTCAAAATATCCCCTTGCAATAGAGATACATTATCTAACTTGGCATCACTAATAATTTTGTTGCCCTTCTCCACTTGATCTTGGGAAAGCTCAATACCTACAAATGTTGCTTCTGGATTATGCACAGCTTGAGAAATAATATTTCCCCCATACGTAGCACCTAATTCAAGTACACGTGCTGTTTTAGCCGTTGGTGGCTTAAGACCTACAAGTGTACCATACGCTTCCAAATAGGCAGGTGTAGTAAAAGGAAATGGATAGGATTTATAGCCTAACTCTTTATATATTGTTTGTTGCATATCGTCTGTTGCAATCTGTTGATTATCCTTAGCCATAAGCACCTCTATGTTTACTATTAATGTTATCAAATCATATATCAGTACAATATACCTATTAGTATATGCACAACTATTTAATATTATACCAAATTCCTAGTATATTACCTATTGTAAAAGCATTAGTAATTCAGGAACTAGCTATTCAGGAAATGACCGCATTAATTTAAGGTACAATAAAATAAATTCCACATATAGTTAACTATATTATATACAAAAGAGGCACCCTCGAAAGGGTGCCTCTTATTAGTTCTTAGTCGTTAAATAACGAATTATTTTACGTCTTCGAAACCTTTTTGTAAGCGAACGTAGCTTAAGCGACGATCTTTTGCATCTTGTTCAGTTTTAGCGAACAATTCTTCTGCAACATCTGGAGCTGCTTTAGCCAAGGAAGCGTAACGAACTTCACCTTTAAGGAAGTCTTGGAAGCTTTCAGTTGGTTCTTTGGAATCCAAGGAGAATGGATTTTTACCTTCTTCTTTAAGTTGAGGGTTGTATCTGTAAAGATCCCAGTAACCAGCTGCAACTGCTTTACGTTGTTCTTCTTGAGCTTTACCCATACCAGCTTTGATACCATGGTTGATACATGGGCTGTAAGCGATGATCAAGGAAGGACCTGGATATGCTTCAGCTTCTGTAATAGCTTTCATCAATTGGTTTTTGTCCGCACCCATAGCTACTTGTGCTACGTATACATAACCATAAGACATAGCCATCATGCCAAGGTCTTTTTTCTTAGTACGTTTACCAGAAGCTGCGAATTGAGCAACTGCTGCGATATTAGTGGATTTAGAAGCTTGACCACCAGTATTGGAGTATACTTCAGTATCGAATACGAAGATGTTGATGTCTTCGCCAGAAGCTAATACATGGTCAACACCACCGAAGCCGATATCGTATGCCCAGCCGTCACCACCGAAGATCCAGTGAGAACGTTTGATCAAGAATTGTTTTTTCTCAAGAAGTTCTTTCAACTCAGGAGTTGTAGCGCCTTCAGCTTCGATAGCTGCTACTAAACGTTCGGAACGTTGACGAGTAGCCGCACCAAGGTTAGCGAATTCAAGCCAATGTTCTAAAGCTTCTTTCAATTCGCCTGTAGCAGTTTCAACAGCTTTAGAAGCCACTTCAACTAATTGTTGACGGATTTTCTTAACGCCGATGAACATACCGTAACCATACTCAGCATTGTCTTCGAACAAGGAGTTTGCCCAGGAAGGACCTTGACCTTGTTGGTTAGTTGTGTATGGAGATGCAGGCATGGAAGCACCCCAGATGGAGGAACAACCAGTTGCATTGGCAATCATCATGCGGTCGCCGAACAATTGAGTTAACAATTTAGCGTAAGGAGTTTCACCACAACCTGCGCAAGCACCAGAGAACTCGAACAATGGTTGTTCGAATTGGGAACCTTTAACAGTTTCCTTCTTCATAGGGTTTTCTTTTACAGGAAGGCTAACACCGTAGCTCCATGCTTCAGCTTGTTCGATTTCGGAATCGATGGAAGTCATTACGATAGCTTTGCCTTTAGGAGCTGGACAGATATCAACACAGTTACCGCAACCCAAGCAATCTAATGGGGATACTGCGATACGGAATTGAAGGTCTTTAGCGCCCAATGCAGGGATTGTATCGAAATGTTCTGGAGCCGCAGCCACTTCTGCTTCAGTTGCCAAGATTGGACGAATTGTAGCATGTGGACATACGAAGGAACATTGGTTACATTGGATACAGTTTTCTGGTAACCATTTTGGAACGAACAATGCAGGACCGCGTTTTTCGAATTTAGCAGTACCAGCAGGTAATGTACCATCTTCATAACCAGCGAATGTGGATACAGGAAGATCATAACCAGCTTGTGCATTGATTGGTTGTGCAATATTTTGAACGAAGGATGGGCAGGATTCGCAACCTGGTTTAGCTTTGTGACCACCTTCATCGACAGCGTTTTTCCAGTCAGCAGGAACATCTACTTTTACCAAAGCGTTAACGCCTTGATCGATAGCAGCGTTGTTCATGTCAACGATATTTTGACCTTTTTTACCGTAAGAAGTTACTACGGATTCTTTAAGGTATTTAACAGCATCATCTACAGGGATGATTTCAGTCAATTTGAAGAATGCAGCTTGAGTTACCATGTTGATACGGCCGCCCAAACCGATTTCAGAAGCGATTTTCGCAGCGTTGATGATGTAGAAGTTCAATTCTTTTTCTGCGATTTGACGACGCAATTTAGCAGGTAAATGTTCGTTTAATTCTTCAGGAGACCAAGTACAGTTCAATAAGAATGTACCGCCTTTTTTGATACCGCGGATCAAGTCGTATTCATGTACGTAAGATTGACGGTGACATGCTACGAATTGAGGTTCAGTAATCAAGTATGGCAAGTTGATTGGGTTTTTACCAAAACGAAGGTGAGACATTGTTACGCCACCAGATTTTTTGGAGTCGTAGTCGAAGTATGCTTGAGCATACATATCAGTGTGGTCACCGATGATTTTGATAGCAGATTTATTCGCACCTACAGTACCGTCAGAACCGAAGCCCCAGAATTTACATTCAGTCAAACCAGGAGTTTCAATTTCTACGCCTTCAGCACGATCCAAGGACAAGAATGTAACATCATCATTGATACCTAATGTAAAGAATTTCTTGCCGTTTTCAGCAGCCAAGTTATCGAATACAGCTACGATGTCTGCAGGGATAACGTCTTTGGAGCTCAAACCATAACGACCAGCGATAACTTTTACGTTACGGCCACCGTCGATTACAGCAGCTTGTACGTCCAAGAACAATGGTTCAGCCAAAGCGCCTGGTTCTTTAGTACGGTCAAGAACTGCAATGCGTTCTACTGTTTGAGGAAGAGCTTTCAACAAACGATCTGTTGCGAATGGACGGAACAAGTGAACGTTGATGAAACCAACTTTACGGCCCAATTTGTTTAAGTAGTCAACAGTGGATTGAACTACTTGAGCGGAAGAACCCATAGTAACGACTACGTCAGTTGCATCAGGAGCACCATGGTAGTTGAACAATTGGTAGTTAGTACCAGCCAATTTGTTAACTTCGTTCATGTAATGTTCTACAACGTCAGGAACGTTCAAGTAGAATTTGTTGGATGCTTCGCGATGTTGGAAGTAAACGTCAGGGTTTTCTGCAGTACCACGAGTTACAGGAGCATCTGGGTTCAAAGCATTTTTACGGAAAGCTTTAACAGCGTCCATGTCTACTAATGGTTTCAAATCTTCATAGTCCCAGATTTCAATTTTTTGAATTTCATGGGATGTACGGAAACCGTCGAAGAAGTTGATGAATGGTACACGAGTTTTAATAGCTGTCAAGTGAGCTACAGCGGACAAGTCCATTACTTCTTGTACGGAGGATTCAGCAAGCATAGCGCAGCCAGCTGCACGAGCAGCCATTACGTCTTGATGGTCACCGAAGATAGCCAAAGCGTGTGCAGCCAATGCACGAGCAGCTACTTGGAATACACCTGGAAGTAATTCGCCTGCTACTTTGTATAAGTTAGGAAGCATCAATAACAAACCTTGGGAAGATGTGAAAGTTGTTGTTAATGCACCAGCTTGTAAAGAACCGTGAGTTGCGGCAGCAGCACCTGCTTCAGATTGCATTTCTACAACTTGAACAGTGTTGCCGAAGATGTTTTTACGACCAGACGCAGCCCATTCGTCAATGTGTTCTGGCATTGGGGAAGATGGAGTGATTGGGTAAATCGCAGCAACTTCTGTAAAACCATAAGAAACGTGAGCAGCCGCTTGGTTGCCGTCCATAGTTTTAAATTTACGACTCATGTGATTATTGCCTCCTTAAGCATTTAGCAAAAATAGAACACTTGCTTAATCTATCATTATGTTTAGGAATAACAACCATTACAAACTTGCGCACATGAAAAAATAATGCAATAATATATATGTTATATATAATATGGCATTATGTGTGAACATACTTTTGTATTGGGCACAACCATAATTCCTAATATCATAACTTGATATAGCCCTATATGCTCATTATAACGTGCTGGGCCCTATCAACGCAACACATACAGTGACTGTCGCTTTGCCAATATTGCTATCCATGCTTTACATAAAGTAATAGCTAATTGCGTTATAGTAATAACTATTCTCATTTAGTACAGGTCACTTCCCATAACCAGATTTTATTTTTAGGGGGTTAATTATGGATTTTCATCATTTGAAATACTTCGTTGAAGTAGCTGATCAAAAAAGCTTTAGTAAAGCTGCGCGGAATTTGCACATCTCCCAATCCGCTATCAGCCGTACTATTAAAGCTTTAGAAGACGAACTTGGTGTTGTTCTCTTCATGCGTAATGCTAAATCTGTAGAACTTACTGATGGGGGTACCATCTTCTTAACCCACGCAAAACGCGTAGTATTCATGTTTGAACATCTAAAAACTGATTTTGAAAACGAGTTTCGTTTGGAACAAGGTTCCATTAGAATTGGTATTCCACCAATTACCGATGCACCTATCTTCGCTCAGCTTTTAGGGGAGTTCAAAAAAGTATATCCACAAATTGAATTAGAACTTTATGAACAAGGTTCTAAAAAAGTTGAGATTAGTGTTCAAGAAGGCTTGATTGATATTGGTATCATTTGTACGAAACCAAATCCAAAAGAATTTGAGTCCTTCTACCTCACTAGTGATCCTCTTTCCGTTATCGTTCCAAAATCTAGCCCTCTTGCGAAAGAAAAAGAAATTCGTTTAGAAATGCTAGCTGATGAGTCTTTCGTATTGCACAAAGACGACTTTAATTTGCATGACGAAATCATCAAGGCTTGTAAACATACAGGTTTCCAACCTCATATCGTATTTGAAACAAGCCAACGTGATCTTATGTTGCAAACAGTTAGTGCAGACCTTGCCATCGCATTGTTACCATCTCGCCTCTGCCCTGAGGTAGGTGAAAATACAGAGGTTGGTTCCAAGGTCGTTGTACGTCCACTTGTACCAGAAATCATTCATACACTTTATGTTATTTGGAAAAAAGGTCATTACCTCTCCCATGCTTCTCGCTTGTGGTTAGACTTTGTAAATTCCAAATTACCATTACCTGGATTACAACTCGAGGATCGTCAATAATGAATAAACCATCTGGGCTCGCATCTAAATTGCGGGCCCTTTTGAAAGCTAAAGAAACACCCATGTGGGGCGTTATTATCGTGCTGGTAATTGTTATAATCTTCCAGCAAATACAAATTTCAGAACTACAATGGCGTGTCGATGAAGACCACGATGGTTCTTCCGTTGATAGTGTAGCTGGTCGCCTTTACATCCTAGAAGGGATGGCTAATAAACATAGTGACCAACTGGATGGTATCTTTAAAGACATTCGCCAATTACAAAACGACGGTGCCAAGTACGACTGGGAACTGAAACAACTACAATGGTTGCACCCAGAGCTTAAAGTGCGACCACCAGAAGCTAATCCTTCCCCATTCAAATCGACGGATTTAAACCTCGATATGAACCCTGGGAAAGTGCCTGATGTAACAAAACAAAATCAATAAAGAAATCAGGAATAAATAAAAGCACCTTATATACCTACAAAAGTCATCACAAATGACACTTCTCATAGGATATAAGGTGCTTTTATCGTTATTATTTGATAGATTTAATTGCTAGTTTTCCCATACGTCTCTGCAATGACGAATTGCTTCTACTTGCGATACGCTTCTAATTTATATGCATATTCAGTTAAAAGATTATTTGAATAAATTTTTTCATTTTCTGAATCTCTAACTTCTTTCCAAATAATAGATGCTACTTTTAATTTATTCGAATAATTGCAACTACATTCATCTGCACAAAAATCCTTATAAAATTGATTCCATTGACAAACCGAATTATCATACTTTGCATAATCTGATTCACCATAATATACTTTCAGCAAATCTCCAATTGTAAAGCTTGTATTTTTTTCACTTTTTACTTTTCTCCAGGCAGTAGCCATATCAGCATTAAATTTAAATCGTGAAACACCTATTAAAGCAGAGAAATATTCTCTAAACTTCGTATTAAAGGAAAAATTACATTCAAGTAATGGTGTATCTAAAGTAATACTTTCCACTTGCCTTCTTCTATTTTTTATTGATGATTTTTTAATTAAATCGCCTTTAAAGTACTGCTCAATAATATAATTGAGTTCTTGTTTTGTTCCCCTATATTCTAATCCTAATGATTTACATATTTGTGAAAGTTCATCACGATACCAATAATATTTATTAAATTCATCAAATGATGTAATTTCATCAAACTTAGGTCTACACTCTTTCAATATTTGTCTCCTCAAGTTTAAATAATACTATTTTGTAAATTGTAACATAAAATTGAATAGTATCCAAAATCACACCATTGAAGCATTCGTTAAATATTTTCCTATTAAGTTGTCTATAATCTAGTTATCTATAATATAGCTCTACTTAATCCTCTTTATGTTCCATAGATTTTGGAAGTGTCAAAATTAATAGACCAGCAAGGAACATACAAGCCCCCATTACATAGTAACCATAAGCAAAGCTACCAGTGTGACCATTGATGAATCCAAGCATATAAGGACCTACCCAGCCCCCCATATTACCTGAAGAGTTAATGAGTCCCATCGCCCCCGCTGCAGCAGCGCCAGATAAGAAGGTTGTTGGCATGGTCCACCATACACCCATACCACCGTAAACACCTACTGCAGTTAAGCATATAAAGAATAAGCTAACTTCTGGAGATGGACTGTGTGGTGTTGCTAAGAAACCAATAGTACCAATGAACAATGTAGTAGCAACGTGCCAACGTTTTTCATTGCGCTTTTCAGAAGAGTAACCACAGTATATTTGTACAAGTAAGGCTGCTGTCATTGGAATAGCAATAGACCACGCTACCACGCTTGGTGGCCATCCAGATAAGCTTTTAAGAACTTGAGGCATCCAAAAACTAAAGCCCCAGAAACCAATAACCCACAAGAAATAGATTAACGCTAAACGCAATACTTTTGGGTCTTTTAACGCTTGCCAAATAGTATATTTCTTTGCGGCTTGCTTTTGTTGCTCTTCTTTTTCAAGCTCGGCTTTAATATATACCTTTTCTACATCAGTTACCCAAGATGCATGTTCAGGACGCTCTTTCATCCAGAATGCGAAAATGAACGCAAAGATCACAGCAGGAATAGCTTCAACGATAAAGAGTGTGCGCCAGCCATGAAGACCAAAGAATGTTGTATCAAGTAAGATACCTGCCAATGGACCACCGATGATATTAGAGAACAATAAAGATGTTAACATCAAGGAGATTGCCTTTGCACGCTCCTTTGGCAAGAACCAATTTGGAATGAGTAACGAATAAATTACAGGATATAAAGAGGCTTCACATAGACCAAGAAGGAATCGATAAATATAAAACTCCAACTCTGTGGTCATCGTTGTCATAAGAATACATACTAGGCCCCAACTAAACATAATACGTGCTACCCAATGCATAGCATTACAGCGAGCAGCGATTAGGGATGCAGGGACTTCAAATAATACATAGCCAATAAAGAAGATACCGGCCCCCATACCAAATACCTCTGGTGTCAACCATGGTAAATTCTCCTTCATGGTTAAGCCCGCATAGGCAATATTTACACGGTCCAAAAAGGCAATAATAGAAACAATAAATAATGGCAAGACTACGTGTAGCATACGACGCTTCGTAAAGTCTTTAAAATCAATAACCCCACTTTGAGGCTCTGCTGTAGATGAGTTCATATAATTCCTTTCTACTACTTAAGATATTACATACCTTATTATCTTAAGTAAACAAAAGTCCTCTGTCAATGGAATTATATAGAATATAGAAATAACAAATAGGAATAGTAAAACCAAAATAATGACATATAAAATAGAAAAGGTATATTCGCTAGAAATGACTGTATAAAATAAAAAAGCACTTTATAGTATGAATATATCTCTATCACAAGAGAAGAAAATACTATAAAGTGCTTTCATATTAATTAGTCTTAACAGGATCATAATCAGCAGGCACTGGAGCAACGATACTCACAAAGACAATATCTTCCGTTCCAGTATTTTTTGCACCATGACATTCACCCTTTTTAGATACTATAACTTGCCCCTTTGTAAAAGGCACCTCTGTATTAGGCGTTGGATAAAATACACCCTTGCCTTGCAATATAACCCATATATCATCAGAGTGATGATGATAATGTTTTGGTAAGATTTGACCAGGTTTAATAACCCATACTGAACCACCTGTGGAATCAGTTTGATAAAATGGCGTCCTAACAGCGTTCTCCAAACTTTCAACTTTCACAAGTTCCATGTCAAAAATACGTTGATTACTCATAATGCTCACACCTTTCATCGATTAACAACTAACGAGTACCCGATGCATATTCTCCCATATTAATATCTATAACAGTTCGAACAGGTTGAATTAAGGAGTCCTCATACTGAACCGCCCATTTAATATCTGGATTCATATCTCCATTTTCTAAGCCTGCAATCGTTTGCCCGTCATCAATAGGATTATCGTGCTCAAAGATATAATACAATACACTATACGCATGATTTACAATTTCATCGGGGTTCATACCGTGAAAGTGATACTGCAAATCAGGGTAGAATAAGGTGTTCATACCTATCGTATCAACCATCATGTCATCTGTGCCTTGAATGCTAAAATATCGCACATTTACGGCATAATAAATAAAACGTGTTACAGCTTTATCAGGATGATTTTCAATGGTTTCTCGACTTAAGAACTTACGAGATGGACCAAAGACAACGGCCTTACAGGATGGATATAACTCTAACAACGCATCTACATATTTCACGAGCATATCAGCTCGTTCTTTAGGTTCTAAACCCGAAGCTAACATGTCTGTAGCAAATACTCTATATTGGCACTCATCTAGCAAGTCAACTACATTTGGACAATCCCAAACCTGACTACGTGTAAAATCATCTAGTACAGGTTTGTCGATTTTTTCACAATTCGTCACCATCAAGGTTGGTGAAATATCTGCATCGTTATCCTCGTAATGAACCTTATAATTCTGAGGTGCAAAACCAGCAGATTCAACGCCATAACTAAAGCAATCAACAGGACCTAAATGCTTTGTGAATACCTCTACCATTGTATCTCGATTAGGCATATCACACTGCTTTGGCATTAATAACTCAACGAAAAACAAACCGCCAGGACGAACTGAATTATCTGTTAAATCCTGTTTAAATACTTGGCTCATATGCTCTCTCCTATAGATAAAACGTAATATAAAACACCTCCTTTACCTTATAGTATATCGTATATTCATCTATACTACAATTACTCAAGCAACATTTTATATACATAAAAGACCCTCTCTATGAGTCCAAAGACTATAGAGAGGGTCTTTATATTATCTAATCAGCATGGGATATGAGACAGCAGCGAAACCGTTACAGTTTCTACCGGACTCTCATCACTACTCAATTATAGAGGTTTGCGAACCACGTCGATGATAGAGCCATCGCGATATTCTACGATTGCGATGATGTCTTCGTCTTTATCAGATACAGGAATATCTTGTGGTTTACCTACTAAATCAAATGCTAATTGTTGTAATTCTTCAATTGTGAAGATAGGCAAGTTGCTATCTTTGAAGCGTTCAATTAAATCAGTACGAGCTGGATTGATTGCGATACCGTATTCAGTAACAAGTACGTCAACGGAGGAGCCTGGTGTAATTACAGTAGCTACTTTATCACGGATCATTGGTAAGCGGCCGCGGATCAATGGACAAGTAATAACTGTGCATTTAGCACCTGCTGCTGTATCGGAGTGACCGCCGGAAGCGCCCATCAATACACCGTTGGAGTCAGTCATTACATTTACGTTGAAATCAAGGTCGATTTCAGTAGCACCAAGGAATACTACGTCTAGGTAGTTTGTAGTGCAGTCAGTCCATGGGTTAGCGTACATGGAAGCGGACATTTCGATGTGTGCAGGGTTTTTATCCAAAGATGCAGCTGCAGTAGTATCGAAAGTTTGAGTATCGTAAATAGCACGGATCAAACCTTCTTCCAGCATGCCAGTCAAGATACCAGTAGCACCACCGATAGCGAAGCCACCTACTTCTCCGCGTTTGCGAAGTTTTTCAGCAATGAATTTTGCTACAGTCAATGGAGCACCACCAGCACCCAATTGGAATACGAAACCGTCTTTAATAATGCCAGCTTGGTCAAGGAATTCACCAGCTAATTCGGCGATTTTGATTTGGATAGGGTTTTTAGTGAAACCTACTGCACCAGAAGCGATACCTTCTGGATCACCAATGCTTTCAACCTCAACAACATAATCTACGTCAGTTTGAGGGATTGCATAGTTGTGTACGTAGTCAACTAAGTTATCTGTGATGATAACTGTTGTATCTGCATAATGGGAGTCAACTTTAGCATAACCAAGAGCACCACATGCGGATTTACCCATACGACCAGTAGCATTACCACGTGGGTCAGCTGTAGGAGCACCCATGAAAGCTACGTCGATATGAACTTCGCCAGATTCGATAGCACGAGCACGACCACCGTGAGAACGAATCACTACAGGGCGTTTCAATACACCTGGGTTTTGAGTTAAGAATTTACCAAGACGATCGCGCAAGCCAGATGTTTCAATAGCTGTTACAGTACCGTCTTGAATCATTTCTACCAAGAACTCATGGCATGGAGACAAGGAAGAAGACGCAATTGTAATGTCTTTAATACCTTTTGCTTGAACGCGTTCCATAACCATTTTCATTACATAGTCGCCATTGCGCAAATGATGATGGAAGGACAATGTCATACCATCTTTTACGCCAGCTTTTTCGATTGCTTCGTCAATAGAAGCAAGTACTTTATTAGTACCCACACGGCTCATGTGTACAGGTTTACCTGCGCGATGAGCTTTAGGTTCAATGGCGAATTCACCTTGATATACTTCGCGACCTTCTAGTGCTGGGATATTTGTTGGGATATCGCGACCTACTTTATTTAACATCGTATTCTGCTCCTTCCTCTAATTCAACTTTAATGCCTGCTGCACGTGCTTTATCAACAACGCGTTGTGCACGAACTACGATAGGACCATCGATCATTTTACCATCTACAGAGATTACGCCTTTATTGTTGCGTAATGCATCTGCATAGCTGTTCAATACCTTAACGGAGTGAGCGATTTCTTTTTCGTCAGGAGTGAATACTTCGTGGATAATTTTAATTTGGCTTGGGTGGATACAAGATTTGCCATCGTAACCCAAAGCTTTAATGAATTCAACTTCTTCGCGGAAACCTTGAGGGTCTTTCACGTCGGAGAATACAGTGTCAATTACGCGGATACCTGCTTCACGTGCTGCGTGAAGAATTGTTTGACGAGCGAATAACAATTCAACAGCTGGTTTATGTTTACCTGTACGAAGGTCAGCACGATAGTCTTCAGCGCCAAGAGCAATAGCTACTACTCGAGGACCATGGCAAATTTCACGAACATTGTACAAGCCACGAACAGATTCAATAGCTACAATAATGTTGATTGTGCCTTCTGGCCAGCCATTAGCTTTTTCTACTTCTTCAATTTTCTTCGCTACGATTTCAACTTCAGATACATCTTCAGTTTTAGGTAAACGAATCATATCAGGTTTAGCTGGAACGATTACATCAAGGTCGTCATAGCCGTAAGGAGTTTGTGTAGGATGGTTGATACGAACAACTGTTTCTGCACGGAATTTACGAGATTTCAAAGCTTCTGCAGTTAAAAGACGAGCTGTATCTTTTTCTGTTACAGGAACGGAGTCTTCGATATCGATCATGATGGAATCAGCGCCGTGAATATCAGCACTGTTAATCATTTTAGGTGTATTACCAGGTACGAACATCATGGAACGAGACAAACGTTTTTTAGCAGCCTCTGTTAATGGATTTGTTTTAACTTCTGGGAATGTTTTATCGTTAGCCATTATGCTTTGCTCCCCCTTTCCAATGCGCCTAATACGCGAGCTTTAATTGTGTAATCCCAAGCATTTTTATCTTGTACAATTACTTTTACGCCATCAAAACCAGCTTCTTTTACTGTGTTCAAGATAACGGATTTAATTTGGTCGCCGTATTGACGGATAACTTTGGATGTTAATTCAATTTCGATACCGCTAGCAATCGGTTCAACCGTTACTAATGCATCATTTTTTTCGTCGAAGCCAGCTTGTGCAGCTTTTACTAATTGTGCCATGTTGCATCCTTTCACTAAAAAATATATCAAATGGCAAAGACCAGACGTGTCGCGAATGTCTGGTCCGTGCCGTTAAAACAATATTGATTATAAAATCATATGGTGATTAAATCATACCGATGAAAGTCCACCAAGGGATACCTACTACAAAGAGTAGAATCCAACTCAATACTGCTAAGATTGCACCAGCAGTCCACCAATCTTTCAAGTTATTGTAACCTGCAGAGTAGATGATTGGACCAGGAGATGCACCGTAGTGAGTTACGAGACCACCAAACGCATTTGTTGCAAGCAACACAAGGCCGAACATAACAGGATTTGCACCTGCCGCCATACCTACAGTTAAGAATACTGGAAGCATAGATGCAATATATGCAGTACTGGAAGCAAATAAGTAACGAATGACTACGCTAATAGCAGAAAGAATCAATACAACTACGAGTGGAGATACATCGAGTGCCAAGTTTGCTTGCATAAATGCTGCAAGCCAAGCAAAGAATTTAGCTTTTGTTAAAGCAGTGGATAAACCAAGGATAGCACCGAACCAGATGAATGTATTCCAAACAGCTTTAGTTTGAACCATGTCATCCCAAGTGATGATACCAGAAAAGAACACAATAGTCATAGCAACTAATGCTACTGCTGTAGGACTCAAATCAAAAGCAATAGCTGGGAAAAAATATCCAATAGAAGGCCATGCCCAACCAAGAAGAGCAAGAATGAATACAACAGCCAAGATTTTTTCAGACATTTTCATAGGTCCTAATTTGGCAAGGCCATCAGCAGCTAATTTCTTATTGTCAATTTTTACTGCTTCAGGGCGATCAATCCAGTAACCTACAAGTGGTACAAAAATCAACATAATAAGACCAGGTAAGGCCAATGCTAATGCCCATTCAACCCAGTTCATAGTAAGACCAGTAATTTTAGTAACAAAGTCCAACGCCAACACGTTAGGAGCCATTGCTGTTAAGAACATGAAGGATGTAATTTTTGTTACGAAATAACCATTCATCAAGATGAAGGAACCACCGCGTTTAGCAGTGTCACCAGGATAAGAACCGATGGATTCAGCAATGGATAAGTTGATTGGATATACGATACCAGCCGCACGTGCTGTGTTAGAAGGTGTAGCTGGAGATAATACTAAATCAAGAAGTGCTGTTACATAACCAAGACGTAATACAGTAGAACCGAATGCATTAATCAAATGGTATGCAACGCGATGACCAAGGCCAGTTTTACCAAACGCAACGCTCAAAGAGAACGCAGCGATGATCATCCACAATGCCGTGGAGCCATAACCTACCAAGATATCTTTTGCATTGTCTAAGAATAATGCAGAAGCAGATAATACAGCTAATAAAATAATTTGAATTGGGTATGGTTTTAAAATCAAACCTACGATACCTGCAATGTAGAAGCCTAAGAGGCGCCACGCTTCCGCAGAGAGCCCTGCTGGTGGAGTTGTAAACCAGAGGATAATTGGAATTAGCACAATAACGGCTAATTTTACTAGTCTTTCCATGTTTTTTCCTTTCTTATAAACATAGGCATATACTGTTCATCCTAACACTACCCCAGAAATTCGTGATACGCGACTATCAACTATTGAACTCTAGGAGTTTTTGTCTACACTCATTATATATGCTTAAAAGAATTATGAATAATAGATTACCTTTATAGGGGTTATAAAAACTTTTATATCTATCATTCATACTTTTTATGCATTTTGAGCATAGATTTACAGCCCCAAATGAAAAAAATGCATGTATACGTCCCCAAAGGGGGTATACATGCACTTACATGGTACTGCCTTGCTCTTTCGAGACATCTTTATTATGACCTATTATATCGAAAAAGTCTAATACTGAAATAGCATGGATAAGTAACGACCTATGCTTTATATTCTCTAAAAATACTATTATCTACTACGGTATGTTTTTTATAGTAATCCCGAACATACTCGATAAAGGTCTTAACTACTACAAGGTTTTCTGCATCCTTTGTATACACCATATTAGTATCACGGGAAATATACGTACCATCTTTGCTACGCAATGGACTTACGTAAATATCTCTATCCTTGCAAGATCCAAGTCCCATATATGTCAAGATAGACCAACCGAGTCCTGCGCGCACAAAGTGACGGCATGTACTCATAGAGTTTACATCCATCGCAACACTAGGTGGTTCTTCAAAATGTTCAGCACACCAAGTTTCGATAATATTAGCCACAGATGCATCCGTCTGATACTTGATAAATGGTACCTTCTCAAGGGATTCAGGGGGTACTAATTCTTTATAAACCAAGCAATATGGTTCCTCCAATAGTAGTTCAGACTTACCAGACACATCATAACCACCACGAGCAAAGGCAACCATACAGTCACCAGTATTAAACATTTTTACTACTTGATGGCTGAAAGCAGTCTTAACTTGAATATGCACGTCCGGATACTGTTCCCGAAAAGATTGTAATAAGGAAGGCAATTCATAATCTGCAAAGTTGATAGATGATGCTATTTTTAAGGTCCCTTGAATCTTGCCAGACGCTGAGTTCATAGCATGCTCCAACGCCTCTTGGTCTTGCATCATTCTTTTACAGTAATCATAGAAAATTTCGCCTTGTGCCGTGAGGGCAATTCCTTCAGCAGTCCGTAACAACAGAGAATGGCCCAAAGCTTTTTCCATATGACGCAACCGATAGCTCAATGCCGGTTGTGATAAAAATAATTTTTCTGCAGCCCTTGAAATGTTGCCTTCATCCACAACAGTCACAAAGGTTTGCCATTCTCTATCGTCCATACAATCTCCTTTTATCGCTTATTCCCAAAGATGCGCAATAAGGATAAGAATAAGTTAATGAAATCTAAGTATAGGCTCAAAGCACCTGTGATTTCAATGCGGTCTAAAATGGTTTCATCCTCCAAGAGCGCTACTTGTGTCACATTATTTTTAATGCGGTTTACATCGATAGCTGTAAAAATGGAGAATACTACAACCCCTACATAACCTAGAACTAAGCTAACAGTATCGCTAAAGCCACTAAGTACAGCCCAGTTAAAGTAGCGAGCCCCTATCATCACAAAAGATACGATGATCATACCAAGTAAGGCAGCCATTACATATGGTGTTAGGGATGACAAATTACGTTTCGTAGTAGCCCCTACCACGGCAAAGCCGATGAAGAACGCTAACGTGCCGATTAACGCTGGAATAACTACTTCAAATACATTATATCTCAAGGATATAAGTGTCAATGTAAGACCATTCAATGCACTGTAGAGGAAGAACATGCCTTTTAAAGTCATAACATTGGCAGTATACGCACGAGCACTAAATAGGAATACTACGCCTAATTCAACTAATAGAATAATATTAAAGTTTTGGTACGCAAAGCGTAGCCAGTTTGGATTTGCCAACGCAGCGACTCCAACACCGATAGTAGTAAGTAAACCTACAACCATCCACAAGAAAGAGCCTTTTAATCGTTGTGATACGATACTTTCAACCTGTGCAACCTCAGTTGCAGTAGGACCTGTTACATTATATGGATTCATACTATCCCTCCTTATTTAATTATCACTCAATAAAGATTATCGAGCATTTGCAATACCTGCAAACACCTTACCACGTTCGCCATCGATAGTTACTTCTTGGCCTTCAAGGAGTACGTCATGAGCGTTTTTAGCACCTAAAATTACAGGAATACCATAGGTAATGCCTGCAATAGCACTGTCAGAGGTATAACCGTCTTCAACAGCGATAATGCCACCTGCACGTTTAGCAATTGCCATCAATTCAGGCTCCATTGTACCTACAACGAGGATGTCGCCGTCTTTGAAACTTTCATAATTGCCCTTATGATTAGCAGCAATAAATACAGTACCTGTAACGGATTTACGCAAAATACCATTACCAGACAATAGTACTTGGCCTGCAATATGAACGCGAATCATATTTGTAGTACCTGTCGCACCAGATGGTACGCCAGCCGTTACCACAACTAAGTCACCAGACTCAATGGCACCTGTGCCAAGAGCACCTGTAATGGCTTGTTTAACCATTTCATCAGAGTTAACGATTTCATGACCTTTAATAGCCTCTACACCCCAGCATAATTGCATGCGGCGAATTGTTTCTTCATGCGGTGTTACAGCAATAATTTTGCAAGCCGGACGATGTCGAGCAGTGCTAATTGCCGTATGACCAGATTCAGTACATGTCAAAATAGCAGCGGCCCCAAGGTTTTGAGCGATGCGCACGCTTGCTAAACATACAGCACTGGTAGTCGTCATATCCACATCTTGACGAGCACGACTCTTACTATCGTAAATAGCAGCTTGTTCTGTTACCTCAGCAATGCGTGTCATAGTCGTAACCGCCTCTACTGGGTATGCGCCGTTTGCAGTTTCACCAGACAACATGATTGCATCAGTACCATCTAAGATGGCATTGGCTACGTCACTTGCTTCCGCCCGTGTAGGACGTGGATTTTGAATCATGGACTCTAGCATTTGGGTTGCCGTAATAACTGGTTTACCCAAGTCATTACATTTTTCGATCATCATTTTTTGAAGTACTGGCACCTCTTCGGCAGGGATTTCTACACCGAGGTCACCACGAGCCACCATGAGGCCGTCCGCTACTTCCAAGATTTCATCAATGTTTTTAACGCCTTCAGCGTTTTCAATTTTTGCGATAATCTTGATATCTTTTTGTTCGGATTCAAGAATACGACGGATGGCTACGATATCTTTACCGCGTTGCATAAAGGATGCTGCTACAAAGTCTACACCTTGTTGGCAGCCAAAGCGCAAGTCCGCTTCATCCTGTTCAGATACAGGTGGCAAGCTAAGCGCTACGCCTGGCACAGCCACGCGTTTACGATTACCGATTTCACCGCTGTTTTGAACTGTGGTAATGATATTATTGCCTTCGATAGCATCGATAGTAAGGGTTACAAGGCCATCGGCCAATAAAATTTTGTCCCCTACGGACACATCCCCTACAAGACCTTTGTGGTTAACAGAGCTAAGCTCTTTTGTGCCTTCCACATCATCTGTAGTCAATGTGAATTGTTGACCTGCTTCGAGGAATACTTTCCCTTCTTTAAATAGACCAAGGCGCACCTCTGGGCCTTTTGTATCGAGCAATAAAGCAATTGGTTTATTTACAATCATCGCCGCATCACGCACCATTTGCATGCGCTCTGCTTGCTCTTCATGAGATCCGTGAGAGAAGTTGAAACGAGCCACGTTCATGCCAGCTCGCATCATATCTTCTAAGATACCAAATTTATCCGTTCCCGGACCTACAGTACATACGATTTTTGTACGTTTCATTGTTCCTCCTATGAAAACCATCCCTTCTGGATGTTCATATATTATATCAATGTTGGTAAAAGCTAGCTGTGCTCTACGCAACATATATTATTAAGTAGTAAATATATTTATTCGTGCAATAATATCTACTTATGCATATATTATTGCACCTCTACGGAGCCATCACCTAGAATAGCTTCAATAGCCTTGATGGATTCATCGCTAGGGTCAAAGCACATATTCGGTGGCAAGTTAATGCGTTTCCGTTGGCGGTGCAAGTATAACGATGTTGGCACAGAGCCTGCGGTGTTCATTAACACTCGTTTTAAGGCTTCACTATTTTCTGGCGTATCATATTGGCTATAAATATGAATGGCCACATGCTTAGCCTGACTATAGTTTACCTTTAATGGCATAATGCGGTCTGCAATAATTTGCACACCCTTTTCATCCGCATCAACACGGCCTTTTACCTTAACGATCATATCGACCGCAAGGAACTGTTGGCTTTGACTAAAGACCTTCGGGAATGCCACTACATTGGCCGCACCAGAGTAATCTTCGATACGAAGAATAGACATAACCTCGTTTCGTCTTGTCATACGGTCCGTCTTATTTTCAATCAAACCGCCAAAGGTAATGGTTTGACCGTCATACTGCTCTGGATTTTCTACGAGAGCCCCCAGTTCAAAGAGCCCCTCTAATTCCTTAGCATAGCCTTGCAATGGATGGCCTGTGATGTAAAAGCCGGTATATTCCTTTTCATCCTTCAATTTATCGTCTTCCGATAAATCCTCTACATTAGGTACAGGGATGAAATCTACAGATTCCTCTATATCGCCAAAGAGACTCACGGTGCCCATAGCGGCATCCTTTTGCTCTTTAGCACCAACAGCTTGGGCGCTTTCATACATATGCAACAATTGGTTTCGGTTTTCCTTGAAACCATCCATGGCACCGCAGCGAATGAGACTTTCAAGAAGTCGTTTATTAACAACCTTATTATCAACACGTTTGCAGAAGTCCACAATATCCGTGTAAAGACCGTGCTCATTACGCTCAGTAATCAAGCGATCGATAGCATTGTCCCCTACGTTCTTAATGCCCCCAAGGCCGAAGCGAATAGCATCGCCTTGCACGGCAAAGCTGCGCTCAGAATAGTTAATATCTGGGCCTAGCACCTTAACATTATGCTTCTTGCAGGCATTGATATAATACGTCAATTTTTGCATGTTCTGCATAAAGCTAGTCATGGTAGCAGCCATGAATTCAGGGAAATAGTGAGCTTTCAAGTACGCTGTTTGGTACGCAATGTACGCATAAGCCGCACTATGCGATTTATTAAAGCCATAGCCCGCAAAGTATACGAGCAAGTCAAATACTTCGTTCGCAATGGACTCTTCTATACCATTGTTAATGGAACCTTGAATAAAGGATTCACGTTGAGCCTTTAGAACGGATTCCTTTTTCTTACCCATGGCACGGCGCATTAAGTCCGCCTGACCAAGGGAGAACCCGCCCATGGCGGATGCAATCTGCATAACCTGTTCTTGGTACAAGATTACACCAAAGGTATCTTTTAAAATCGGTTCCAAGATAGGATGTAAATAGGTAACCTCTTTTTTACCGTGACGGCGGTCGATAAAGTCCGCTACCATGCCAGAGCCCAATGGGCCTGGACGGTACAAGGCAACCAATGGAATTAAGTCTTCGAAATGTTCAGGCTTAAGGTCCATAACGAGCTTTGTAATACCTTCCGATTCGAGCTGGAATACACCAGAGGTATCGCCCTTAGTGAGGATATCACAAGCCGCCTTGTCGTCTAGTGGAATAGCATCTAAATCGAGGTCGATACCACGGTTTGCCTTGATAAGCTTTAAGGCATCCCCCATAACCGTTAAGGTACGGAGACCCAAGAAGTCCATCTTTAAGAGGCCTAATTCCTCGATGTTATCCTTATCGTACTGCGTTACAAAGCCTTCTTCGTTGGCATTTTGTACTGGTACATGGTCATCTAGAGGGTCTGCAGAAATTACGACGCCCGCTGCATGAGTGGACGAATTACGCGCAATCCCTTCTAGCTTTTTACCAAAATCAAATAACTCTTTAACATTTGGATCGGCTTCGTATAAAGCTTTTAACTCTTTGCCTTGTAGAGCCTTATCTAAGGTAATCCCCAGTTCGTTAGGAATCATCTTAGCAATGCGGTTTACTTCTGCCAAAGGTAAGTCGAGCACGCGACCTACGTCTCGGATAACGGCACGAGCCGCCTCTGTACCGAAGGTAATAATCTGAGACACACGAGCTTGGCCGTATTTCCGCGTTACATATTCGATGGCTTGACCACGCTTTTCGTAGCAGAAGTCAATATCGATATCAGGCATGCTTACCCGCTCTGGATTTAAGAACCGTTCAAAGAGTAAGTCGTATTTCAATGGATCAAGGCCTGTAATGCCAAGTAAATAGGCAACTACAGAACCTGCCGCCGAACCACGACCAGGTCCTACTAAAATGTCATGCTCACGGGCATAGCGTACATAGTCCCATACGATGAGGAAGTAATCCTCAAAGCCCATGGTTCCAATTACATCTAACTCGTAGTCTAAACGTTTTTGTAATTCTTCAGATGTTTCACCATAGAGGCGAGGAATTTCTCGTTCACAAACCTTACGTAAATAGGTCTTAGACGTTTCCCCTTCTGGCACATCAAAGTGCGGCAAGTGATGTTCGTCAAAATTAAACTCTACATTGCAGCGCTCTGCAATTTTTAAAGTATTTTCGATGGCTCCTGGAATATGTCCAAATAGCTCAGCCATCTCATCCCCAGACTTGAGATAAAACTCATCATTAGGGAATTTTAAGCGATCCACCTCAGCACGACGTCGGCCTGTAGAAATACATACCTTAATATCTTGCGCGTCTGCGTCCTCTTTTAAAACATAGTGGAAGTCATTAGATGCTACGATGCCAAGACCATATTCTTTACTGAGTTTAATGAGCTCCTCTTGGGCTTTCGCCTCCTCTGGCAAGCCATGATTTTGAATTTCTAAGAAGAAATTATCCTTGCCGTACGTCTCGATATACCATTCAATAGAACGCTTAGCGCCTTCCATATTATCTTGCAAAATATACTGAGGAATCTCCCCTTGAATACAAGCACTGAGGGCAATAATGCCCTTGCTGTATTGGCGCAATAAATCGCGGTCTGCACGAGGCTTATAATTAAACCCTTCAGTAGAGGCTTTCGACACGATTTTAACTAGATTTCGATACCCTTCCATAGTCTCAGCCAACAGAATAAGATGTTTCAAACGTTCACGGCTACGACCTTCCGGCTTATCAAGGCGGCTATGTTCCGTTACATATACTTCACAACCTATGATAGGCTTAACACCTTGTGCTATACACTCTTTATAGAAATAAATGGCTGCGTACATATTGCCGTGGTCTGTAATGGCAAGGGCTGGCTGATTTAACTCCTTCGCACGACGTACCATGTCAGGCAAACGACTGATGCCGTCTAGCAAACTAAACTCTGTATGACTATGTAAATGTACAAATGGCTGCATGGTACACCTCCTTTAAGGGCGATGAGCAAAATACACGTTCAATGACTTCTTACGAACCTTCCAGTCTGGTAAAAACTGTGCCACTAGATTGTGAAAGTTCTTGGAATGGTCTAAATATTTAAAATGAGCAAACTCATGAACCATAACGTACTCAATATACGCCTGTGGCCCCTCTAATAGTCGGGTATTCATCTTGATGAGCTGCTTTGCTGGCGTACAAGAACCCCAACGGCTCTTCATACGCTGCTGTTTTATGGTTGGCATAGGTACATCAATACCTTGCTTGTGAAAGCGTTGATACACGACCTTCGCCCAATGGACAAAGACCTTCTCCCCTAAATTACGCCAATAACTTTGCATTAATTTATGCTTCGCTTCAAAGGTCGTACCACGAGGTACCACCATAGTAAGAATGGCTTTTCCGTCAAAGCCAATATGAGGCTTTCCGTCCTGCTCAACTAGGCGCAACGTAACGGGAATTCCCAGGATTGATAAGCTTTCACCATTCACATACTGCAACGCCTCAACACGCTTGGCATTCAATGCATCAATCTTGTAACGAGCTCGCTCAATGAAGGGCATATTCTCGATGACAAACTTGTCCACCCTATAATCCGGCACATAGGCATTTGCCGACACATGGATCACACCATCCTTTGTAATGCGCATGTTCATGTTCTTCACACGCTTGATGGTTAACTCATATTCAATTGTGTCGCCATTATAGGTAATAGACCTAGTTGTTGAAGTATTCATACCTTTTATTTTATCATAAAACACTCATAAAATCGTAAAAATCTAGTGATTTTAATAGAACTACTTAGATTTTAATCAATACTGATTTTTATTAGTTTTCAATATAAAAATGACATCTATACCAGTCCCTTATGAAAGGTATAGATGTCATTAAAATAAGCTTATAACATTTAACACTAAATATTATTTAAGGATAGAAGTTAATAAAGGTTAATCCCAAAATTAAAAGTAATCATAAGTATAGAATCAACTCAATAATCTTTTAGAATCTATAATCCCAAGTCTATGAACTTCCCTGAAACTTTAATCTGCCAGAACATCCCTTTAGTGGCTTTTAAATCAATGCCTATTTCTAACTTGTCAGAACTCACATCATAAAATGGTAATAATACCTGTAATGATGCTAATTTTGCTTTCATAGTAATTAAATCTTTACTTAATTGCCCCGATATATTAGTATCAGCTATCTCCTGTAAATTGGAAATACATGCTTGAAGATCTTCATTCTGAATACGTTCACACGTATATATTTCAGACAAATAGATCTGTTTAATACAACTTAAGATTGATTCAGAAATGAATTCAGGTTTTTGTAAGACTTCATACAATCCTAACAAAAACAACGCCCAAAATATCTCCTCTACATAATCGGTAAAGAAATAGATACCGAACTTATCTTCATCATGTGTAGAAATCTTTAACGCTTCAGATAAACTATTACCCTCTAACTCCCGTTCTATTAAAGCAATCCAACTACTGCATTCAATATCATCTAACGTATCATTTAATGCTGGTATAGGAATCCTACGAGCCATCCACTCATCAACATCCTCTAAACTCATCCCATCTCCAATAATATTTAACAATTTATCGGACAGATGTGCTTTTCTACACATTAATCGAATTAACATACTAAATATGTAATATTCTAGAATGGTCAAATCAATATAATTTCGTCTATATGCCTTAACAGCACCCAATATAAAGACCATTAAAAATGTATCTAAACTTTTTTTATTTTTAAAATAAACCATAGTTATACCTCTGTCCACTAATTTATTCTAGCTTTCGATTTACCGATTCACCATTAATTCTTTTTATCTTTGGATTAAATATTTGTCCATTTCTATTTTGGAAATAATGGATTTCTATATCATTTCCATTAATATCTTTCCCATGGTCATATATTTTTTTCCAATCGCCCCCTACATCTTCTTTTAATTGTTTACCGAGACCATCCTCATTTTTTATATTTAATTTATCTTTTTGGTAACTCTTAAAACCTTTAGGTAATGACTTTAACTCCTTCAAAGAGTTATAAACCTTCTTAATTCGATCATTTACAGAATATAATCCACTAGATAAATTAGTATTAGACTTATTATCATTCTTATTTTTATTATTAGAGTTTCTATTAAGATTATCTAAATTTTTCTTAGAATTTTCTTCCGATATAGATTTAGCCTTACTCTTATCCTGATATTTATTTGCAAAATGAATCCCATCAGGTAATGGACTCCCAGCTCTAATTTCATCTATTGTAAATGACGATTCCGGACTCAATCGTTCGTCTGCATAGTGTAGTGCAACTGTTGTAGAAATCGTTTTCCCAGTTAACGTTGATTGAAAAGAATTAGTATGAGTATTAAATACCAAATTATCATTTGGATTATCTACAAATATTGCATCACCTTCAGTATGTGTTGAATGTACAACCTGGCCTGTTGATATGTTTTGCAATCTAGAAAACGGAGAATTGCCATCAGAACCAATATCTACCCAATTATCTGTACCATCAGGACCAATAACACGTCCTGTGAATATAGTTGCCCCCGATGTGCTTATGCCTCTAAAATATCGGCGACCAAGACTATCATATTCACCGGTATCTTTATATGTATTTCCATCTGCTGCATGATATACATTAATAGGCTGAAATCCACTATCTAAATTATAATTTTCTTGAACCCGTAATGAGGTACCAGGATAAGATACTGTTATAGCCCATGGACCACTATATACAGGAGCCTCTCCAGTTTCAATGGAGCTATCGTCAACACGCTCCATCAATGTCCCGCCTGCTTCAACACCAGAAGTTATTTTACCTCTATAAAATGCAGTGCCAGGAATATTAGCCATTATATTTTCATCAAAAGTAGTAGGCTCGCCCGCACCAGTTACAAGTGGAGTACTTACTAAATTTCCAGCAATTAAAGCTGGTGATGCATTCTTTGCTAGACCATAAGCACCTTTACCAACTGAAGCTAAAGAGGATATAGTATTTGAGACTCCTGAATTCCAAACAAGGTCTTCATTCCACTTTGTAGCATAAGATGCGACTGCCGAGCCAGCATTTGCATTTTCCCCACTAGCCTTATTAACCACACCACCAACGGTAGCACTCAACCATTGTGCTAATGCTGGATCATATTTAGCTACTTTCTTTATTTCGTCAATTAGCAACTCATTAGTCATAGTAGCTTTAAATCCGCTACCCGGTGTATTACCAGCCATGCGCGCTGCTACTTCACCTATAATGCCATGTGCAATAGATTTAGCGATTTTGCCATCTTTGGTTGTTGGTTGCCAGTTATGTAGTTGTTCAAATGCATTTTTAGAGAATAGACGTGCTAATTCCTGACGTTCTTCAATTTTCTTTTTATCAAAAATTTTATCTAATTGATATAATGTATTCTCGGTATTAGTATTAATGGTTTTAGTATCAATTTCTTTACCATCTACTGTAAGTATACCATCAGAGATAGCAGATTGAGTAGTAGAGCTTGCTTTACCTTTAGATCCTACACCTAAGTTTGGAACTAGACCGATATTATTATAGATCTTATCATAGCCTTTTTTATCCTTGGTCTTCATCTCTTCTAGTTTCTTTTTACTGCCATAGTAGTTATAGCCGATACCATTGTTGCTATATGTATACTCAGCTTCGTTTTTGATGTCCTTCATCTCTAGAGATTTGGTAGTCAATTTATTCTTAGCTTTTGGAGCATCACTTTTAATTACAGCACCCTCTAATGTAGTATTATTACCTACATTAACATCGTAGCCCTCTTCTCCAGCATAAAGACCGGCTTGTTCTGTTACGCTTTTCCACTTGCTATCAATTCGTCCTACGCTAGCATTGATACTACCAGTTGGATTTTTGAAGTTAGGTTTAGAAGAAACGGAGAACCCCGCAGATTTACTATGTTCTTTAAAGTTATCTACATCTTGTAAGCTTTTAATATGTAAATCACGGCCTGTGTCTACTTCTACCTTCTTGCCAGATACGGTAGAACCAATAATATTTGTATCTCGTTTTGCTTTAAGTTGTGCTAATTCAACTGCTTTAATCTTAGTAGGCACATAACTTTCTTGATGAGTATCCCCATTTTGACGAGCCATATGACCACTCGCATTAATGTCGAGAAGTCCTCCACCAGTTAAGCTAATACCTGCCCCAACACTCCATCCAGAACTTTTATAAGTATTATTAACATCTACAGTATTCTTACCAGCCTCAAGATTAATATCACTAGCGCTATCTAATACTAAATTTGTAGCCTCTACTGTTTCACCAGTTAACCCAATACCAGATTTCTGAGCATCTCGAGCCTTGATTTGTACTTCACTATCACTAACAAGAGTACCACCTTGATATGTATTTGTATCTACTACTTGCCCTTGTTTTCTAGAAGTGCTACCAATGCTTACAGATAAGTTAATAGCATCATCAATATTTTTAGCGCCTCGTTTAGCTTTACCGTCTACTTTATCAACTTTACCTGTTACGGCATCGCGTATTTTTTCTCCATGTAAAGCTGCATCTACTGCTTCATATCCATCTTGCAATTGTTTACGCGCTTCATTGAGTTCAAGAGCGGCTAACCGTTTGTCATCACGGCCACCAGCTTGTTTTATAGTGCGCGTAGTATTTGTAAGTGTATTTGCTATTGCACCACCTAAAGATACAGTAAGGCCACTTTTCTTGTAACGTTCATCATGTGTCATGTGGTTACGGTCTACGTTACCATCTAATGTAACAGCAGAGCCATCTAATACTGCACCTTCTTTAGCAACAATATCTGCACTTGTAAGATGAACAGTATCATTAGCCTTAATATTTACAGTCCCTTTCGTACTAGCAATTGTGCTTCGTACAGTATCTTCTTCATGGTTTGCTTCATCAATATTGTGTTTTTCTTTACCAATAGAGAAACCTATACCTGCACCACCTAGCAAGCCAGATTTTTTATGACGATACACACTAGAGCCATCAGTAATAGATTTATCTGCACCCAATTCTACTTTACCACCAGCGGTAATAGATACGGCATTCTCACCCATAATTTGAGCAGATTGACCAGTTACATCTTGAGCACTAGTAATCGTTACAGTTTTACCACTTAATGTAGAACCTGTTACAGATGTACTTGTTACGTCATCAACAGCATTTGTACTTTCACGTTTGACTAAACTTTTCTTTTTATCTAGGTATACATGATTAACAGTACTATTTGCCTTCGCTGTATTTAATGCAACCGTATTACCAGATACGTGTACTTTGTCTGCCGCTAATACTTGACTACCTTCCAGTTGTACGGCATCAGAGGCTACAATGGAAACGTTCTTACCTTCAACGCTACTACCAATAGATGATTGAGCTTTAACCAGATCATGAGACTGAGTCGTTTGAGAGTGTCCACCACCAGATTTACCTTTATCAAAACGATGTTCTTCAAGCTCATGTGTAGCATTCATTGCTTTCATCGTTACATTGCGACCTGCCGTAACAGTTGTATTCACATCAGAGGAGACAATACCTGCCTCCATAGATACATCTCGGCCTGCAACTACTATTGTTTGACCAGCACCACCAATACGGCCTTGATCTACACCAGTAATCGTTTCACGACGATTGTTGCTACTGTTCCACTCAACCTTGCTATTACCGGCCTCATACTGTAAGCCTTTATTAATTACATCGCGCCCCGCAACAACCTTTGTGGAGCCTGCTGTATTAGTTTGTGTAATTGTGCCACCTTCATTAACAACGTCTTTCTTAGCATACACAGAGACTGTATCGTTGCCCATAATAGTGCCTTGTGTATTACGAACTTCGTCATTTGCTGTAACCGTAGCCGTGTTACCTTTAATAAGACCATTATCATTGTGAATGGAATTACCAGTAAGAGTCACATCCTTATCCGCTACAATGCTACCACTATTATGCATAGTGTCAACAGAAAGGTTAATAGATTGGGCCTGCAAATTAGCGCCACCTTCTACTCGTTTTGTGTTTGGTGCTAAATATAGAGTAGGTACTAGCACAGTTTCAGTTTTGCCATCTGGTAATACAACAGACTTACTCACTAGGAGCACTACATCTTCTTTAAGATTTTTTTGCTCAGCCTCGGTTAAACCTCGACCTAATACAATAGATTGAGATTTAGTTACACTAATCCCTGCATCCATCAATTGGCGATATTGTTCTTCTGCGGAAAGACCAGATTGAAGTCTACTTTTACCAGTTTGACGCATAATCTCTTGCATAACGAGTTGCTGCTCGTAATACCCATCACCCAATCGTTTTTGTATATTCATAGGGTCTAATTTAAGGCGAGATAATACGTAATCAGAAGATAAGAAGTTGCGACGATTTGTGAAGTTAGGATCTGTTTCAATCACATACGATGTATTAGGGTTCGTCGATAACTGACTCATACTATTTAATAGAGATGCATCTACTGTGGTATCACTTTTACTATTTTCTACATGACCGCCATATACGGCAACAGGTACATCTTTAGGATTCACCTTAGTATTCTTATACTTCGCTTCACGAATATTGGTAGTATCCCACCCTTTTTTATGATGACGGCTATAACTTGTAGCTGTGCCCTCTTCAGTAATATATTCATTACCTTTAGGATTACTTTGCTCATAATGACCTACAGTACCAGTAATATCGCCAGCAGCACTAATTTGACTAGCTTCATTCACCATATGATCTACATCCACATGTAAATTACCGCCAGAAATAATTCGACCAGGATTAGATGTATCTACTGCATCTACTTCGCGAGTACGATCATATTCATATTTAGTCCAACTATCATGATGTTTACCATTTATAGAAAGTTGTAGATTCTCAGAAGAGTGTACTACTACTTTATCTTTTGGAATTTCATCATCATGTCCATAAATTCGTTCTTCAGACAATTGATAACGCTTAATGCTGCCGGATGGAGCTACTTCGTTTTTGACATGCTCTTTACCCTCTACAGCTACACGCTTAAGGGTAATACCACCATTTTTATTATCTACAGATTTCGCAAGTAAAGCTCCACCTTGACCAAACTCAATGGTAGATGCAGTATTCACTACACTATCCATTTTACCGGATACTGTACCTTTCTCATCCATCGTTTTACCAAGCTGTAATTTACCTTCTGCTTTGATTACACTACCATCTGTATTAACAATAGATTTTGTTGCTATAGACAAATCTTTTTGAGCTATCATAACAGGTGCTTCTTTAGTCGTAGCATTACCAGTTTGTATTACAGAGTCAGTAGTAATCTTTGCTGTATCTACATAAAGTTTACCCTTATTCATCTGCTCTAGACTTTTGGTTGTAATATTGGCATCTGTAGTAGCTATCGTACCTGTATTTTGCAACTTACCAGTGCTATCTATGGTTAGTTTATTTTGTGCAGACACTACACCTTGGTTATTAACACCAAAGCCTTCGTTGGTACCCACCAAGTACATACTATTAGCATACATACCACCAATAGCAGCTACATCAAGGCCGACTTGACTCGATTCACCAGTTTTGTGAGTATTTGTAACTTTACCAGTAGCATCTACGGAAATATCATTCTTACCCGTTACAACTTGAGCATCTTGAGCCCAAACTTTACCATTGAGCTTTACAGCCTCAGCAAGCATATCTGTACGTGCTGTTTTAGAGGCATTAAGACCTTTTTCACCAACTGTAATAACACCTTTTTGTACATTATAGCCTGTAACACTACCATTATTAATTATTGGATTACCTGTTGTGAGTGTAGCGCTACTTGCATTAATAAATGTGCCATTATTAACAGAAATACCATTAGGGTTGGCAACGATAACATGTGCCTTATTACCGGCTACTTCAAGAGCACCATTCATAGAAGTAGAGCCTGTACCAGTTACTTCATTTAAAATTGTATTAGCCGTTGGGCCTACTAAATTAGGGTTCCCCATAATATAGCCTGCAAGCTCTGTATTTACAGGTCGATTCGCATTATTTAAAATAAGCCCCTTTTCGTCTACATTAAAAGCATTATATTGGTTATGTGATAACCCTTTATCATTAGGCGTATTAATATTAACGACAGTCATGCCATTTCTAGCTTCTTCTATTTTGGGTCCTAATTTACCTTGATCAGGTACAACAGGATTAGCAAGGGCCAGAGGAATCCATGGTGCAGAGTTAGTCGCTAACAATGCAGCAAAGATAGCCATTGCCGTATGCTTTCTTATATTCATATTACTCTCCTTTTCTAGTACTAACATTCACAATTTAATTGTATGGCTGCACTAGATTACAACACTTAAAATTGATAGCTACCTCTAAAGGCCCACACACGCGTATCTGTATCAAAACCTTCTGGTTTCTTAATTGGTGTTCCTAATGATACATCATAGTTTACATCGTCACCAACCATACCACGTACACCAAGTACACCACCAATTAAGGTATTACCTAATTGTGTTTCTGTAGATGGCCCCCATACATGGCCAATATCTATACCCACATATGGAGTAATTTGTTGTTTTCTAAATGGTAACGCCCACTCGTTTTGTACGTAATAGCCAGAGTCGCCTCTTAATGTTTCTTCTCCACTAAAACCTCGTACAGAATAGCGCCCACCAATACTAAATTGATCGGTGCCGAATAGACGTTGATCTGTGAACTGGCTTCTAAAACGCATCGTATATGTACCTTGCTTATGGCCCATACGAACACCGGTTTGAACTTGACCTTCTAAGCCTGCCATTTTATATAGTGTAGTAGGATTATCTGACAAGCCTTCCCAACTCCGTACTTGAGCACCCAATCCATTAATACCTTGTCGATAGAATAGATAAACATCGGATACAGTATTCCCACTATATTGACGATGAGATAAACCAACTTCAACAGCTGTTGTATGTTGCTCTTGTACACCAAGCTCTACATCATCTAAATAATTATGACGCTCCTTATGAATGACTTTAGCTACAGCCGAAGTCTTAGAGCGACTTGTTCTATTTAATACTTGCTCTACTGCAAATTCTGTGCCTTGCGTAGTGCCAGAAGAACGAAATGCATTTGGCATGAATACTAATTGGTTATAACTATACTTATACGTTGAAATACGATACGTACGATTTCTGTCAGGAACGGAATAGCTAACCGCATATTGTTTTGACCCATGTCCATCATCATGATGACTGATGTCTTTTGTAAAGCTAGTGGTTAATACGTCATTGAGTCCTGCTAATTGACTGAAAGATAAAAATACAGCACCTTGATACGTCCCTGTTGATTTATTTCCAGAATTATCTAGCATCAAAGATCCGTGTACAAATCCTTTTTGCTCAACGGTAAGCTTAACAATAGAATGTAATGGTTTTGTACCTGGCTCTATAGTCATCTTAATATCTTGACCTGGTACATTACGCATTTGGTCAATCCCTTGCTCTAATGCTTGTCGACGTAATACGTACCCCGGTCTTACAGGAAAGGCACTACGCCAATTAGTGCGTGCTTTAGGATTTGTAAGAACAATATCCTCTACATAACCAGGCATAATTTCAAAAGTGAGTGTACCAGACTGTAAATCTTGATTTGGCACAACTACTTGACTCGTAATGTACCCATCAGATAACAGTTGCTCTTGTAATTCCTTTTGTAAAAACTGAATACCCTCTGTTCCAATGCGATTATGGTTATATACCTGCAATCGATTTTTATATTTTTGAAGCACTGGTTCTGAGGAGGTTACTACGATATGCTCTATTGCAAATGATGTACTCTCCTTAGGTAATGACTTCATTGGTGTTTTATCTAAACCTGTATAAGCAGATTCTGAACGCGACGAAGCGGCCCCAGTCATTGGTGCTTCTACACGTTGGCGTAATGAAGCATCGGCTCGGGCCGCTTCTTGTTGTATAAATGGGTTTGATACTTCTGCCGCAAAACTAGGCATCGTACCGAATGTGGTCAGCAAGCTAACACAACCTGCTGCAATACATACAACTCTCATTAATTCCTCTCCTTTCGTTATAAGGTAAATTATATATTAAATTGTCTTTTTCTTGCAACAAAATATTAAATATTTTAATATTTTGTTTATATTTTGGGTGTTCTAATATTATTAAAGAATTAAAATACTATTCAGAAGAAGAGATACTCCATTTAGACTCAAGTTTTTACGCTTCCACAATATTTCAAGTTTAAAAGTAAATATAGAGACGTTGATAATAAAGCCTATACAAAGCTAATAAACCAAAACTCAAAAAAATTCCAAGTCCTAACTATATTGTTAGAACTTGGAATCTTAAATTATACTGTTATCAAAAAGAAATTCGGCTACCTTGTGATTTAAACCTTCCAGGCACTTCTGACAATTTCTTATATATATCAAATGTTTCAGATGGACCTAAACTTTCAATCGGTTGTAATATCATATTATCACCGTAATACCGTTGTTGTAATCTAGTAAAATTATTTATAGTTTCAACATCTTCTGGATTTAAATAATATACAATAATTGTATTGCTCTCTTGATTGATAATAACATATACATCATCATTCATCGCATAAATTTTATCATTAATAATATCCATCGAAATACCTTTGTTAATAAGATAAACACTATAGGCCTTATCAAAAATTGTATTGTATCTGCTATCAACTACATACCGATACTGTAAATCATGATATAACCAACCCCCACCTATAAAGAGAAATAGACCAAAAGTAATTACCAATACCTTTGATAGCTGCAGTAAACTCTTTAAAAAATCTATTATTTTATTCATATTTATATAATTGTAATATTTCTCCATAAGCTCACTATAATATAACAACCTACAAAAGCTTTTATCCCTAATAATGAATTATAAATGCAATATTTCTAACCAATTATTACGTGCTAACACTACAATATATCCATCATTCTCTGAATTCTTTGTTACATATACTCTATATGATTCATTTTCATATACATAAAGAGACTTAGTTTGGTCAATTAACTCCCACTCCCCACTTATAGGTTTTATTGATTCTATATCTTTATGTAGTGAATCCTTCGTTATGTTTATTGATACTCCTATAGATAATAGATTTCTTCTGTTCGAATCATATACATCTCCATCAATTATATAGTGTTCCCGTGGAAAAGCTGCATTTAAAGCTTGTGTCAATTCCATTCTAGACTGCTCAACAGTATCATTAAACAAAAACTTATAGCCTAATCCACAAATTAGCCATAAACTAAAACAGCCTAGAAATATGTACCAAACAATGGAATAAATTGTTCTATATTTCATACTTAAAAGCCCTCTATGTTACCTATATACTAGTTCTATCTAGCAGAGTAGCTAGAGAATTAAAGATATTCCCAGTTACCACTTTCAATTAAACGCCGATATCTTGTAGGTACATTCTCATAACCATCTATTAACTTTATTCTTCCAATAAAATCATCATATTGTTTTTCATCCATATTAAATTTAAGATTTACAAATATATAGTGATCTAAATATCCATCATAAATAATATATTTTTGTTGAACATGGTCTACTTGGCCAATGAAAATTTGATGATTTTTAATTGATTTGTAAATATGATAATTATCTGATTCTAAGGAGTTTATCAGTTTATATGACTTTATACCAGATGCTATTCTAATCATCTGTCTATAATCATATAATACGCCTTCATTATTTAACTGAACTAAATAATCGGGCTTTATACCAACCACACTTCCTAATTCAGCATGAAAAAAACAGGAATTCACTAGAAAATAGATTCCAATTAAAAACAGCGAAAAAATATTTCCTAATATGCTAATTATTAGTAATCGCTTTTTCCACATCTGCTAATTTACCTCTACTTTCATTCAGAATTCTACATATATATTAGTTATTACGCTATCAGAACTTTGCTGCCTATACTAAATCAATTTCTTCTTTGTAATATTAAAGTCACTTTATCAGAGCCACTTTCTTTAAACAATTCGAGATAAATATTAGTATCATAATCATGACCAACTATTCGATTCTTACTTATTTCATTCCATCCTATATTTTGTTTAGAAAGTATCCCCTTAACATCGTTAATTGTAAGAGAGTCATAAATAATTTTAAGATTATTATTTTGATAAGCTCTACCAGACGCATAATATTCTTCACTTACTTTTTTAAAAGATATATCTTCTAATTTTTGCTCGTATAATTGAAGGCTTTGCATTTGCTCCGGCCTTTTAATATATGCATTTAAAGAAACAAGGCCCATTAGTAGGAATCCAAATAAGACAAAACCAATATAAAATTTAACCGTAAAAGGTGCTCGATTCAATATAGATTTTACACCGCTCCATACCTTCATAATGTCTCCTATAAGACCAGTAAATATTTAATCCACTTCTATATCTCAATTATATATTAAACTAACTTATATCACCAACGAATATTTTAACATTATTATCTTTTATTTATTTTTATATTTAACCTTAATAAAGAATACTAAAGCTTGAGCTCGGTCATTTATATTATGATAATACAAAAGCACCATCTAATAAGGAATCTCTTACATATCGTATAGAATCCCAAATAGATGGTGCTTTTATTGTTCTAATTAAGTTGCGCTAATAAACATGTGCCACTCAATCTACAAAGTAGTATATTAAACTACTTTATATTCCGTCGTGCCGCTAAACTACCAGCGCTGCTCGCTAGGCCAGCCCGATTGATATGTGGGTTCCCATGTTTGTACGTTTTTGGCTTGCTACTTTTATCTTCTACCTTTGATTTCTCAAATTTAGTAAATAGATTATCTAGCTCGCGCAAGAGCGCACGTTTTTGTGAGTCTTTCAACTCGAATACTTCACCTTTATATGCGATGTATTTATTTTTGAGTACAGGACTGAGATCATAGATGGGCTCGTGTTGTTCTCCATTTACATCTAGCAGCTCATCCAAGGTCAATCCATAATAGCGAGACAGGGCACAGAGTGTATCTAAATCTGGTTCGCGATACCCTGTTTCGTAATTTGAAAGTGCCGCATTACTAATACCTACGGCCTTTGCTACTTCGATTTGGCTTTTGCCCATGCGCACGCGAGCACGCTTTAAGTTCTTATAAAACTGCATGTTCATCACCTACATCGATACATAAACAACTACAAACTATATATTTTACAATAATGTATCACTAATTCTTTAATGTATCACCGATTTTTTTGAAAGCTTCATCAGCTACTGCCAATGTGCGTTCGATTTCACTGCTCTTATGGCAGATAGATACAAAATTACTTTCATAAGGACTTGGCGCATAGTAGATACCATGGCTCAAGTTATGATGGAAGAACATTTTAAAGTGTTCTTCGTTACAAGATGCTGCATCATCGAAGTTCTTAACTGGTTTATCAGTGAAGAATATGGTGAACATGGAGCCTACCCGTTGTACTACAACAGGCACATTGTATTGTGCTGCCAAGCGTTCGAAGCCTTCACAAAGAGCAATAGTTGCATCTTCTACTTGTTTAAAAATTGTGGGATCTCGTTGCAAGATAGAAAGTGTTGCAAGACCAGAGGTAACGGCAATCGGGTTTCCGCTCAATGTACCAGCTTGGTAAATAGGACCAGCTGGTGCAATTTGGTTCATAATCTCACGAGAGCCACCAAATACTGCGAGTGGCATGCCGCCGCCAACGATTTTACCTAGGCATGTAAGGTCAGGTTTAATATTGTAACGTTTTTGTGCACCGCCGCTGCTAGCGCGGAAGCCACACATAACTTCATCAAAGATCAAAACTGCACCATGAGCCTTAGTCACTTCTCGCAAGGTTTCCAGGAAACCTGGTTCTGGAGGCACACAGCCCATGTTGCCTGCTACAGGTTCTACGATAATAGCCGCAATAGTATCTCCGATATCGTCGAATAATTTGCGAACCGCATCAGAGTCATTGTACGGCAAGGTTATGGTGTTTTCTGCTACGCCTTGAGGAACACCAGGACTATCTGGCACGCCAAAGGTAGCAAGGCCAGAGCCAGCTTTTACCAAAAGCGCGTCACTATGACCATGGTAACAGCCAACGAATTTCACGATACGATCGCGACCAGTATAGCCACGAGCTACACGCAAGGCACTCATAGTCGCCTCTGTACCGGAGTTAACGAGGCGGATAACCTCCATAGATGGCATGAAGGCTTGCACCTTTTTAGCCAATTCTGTTTCTAGTAGTGTAGGCGCACCATAGCTAGTGCCGCGAGGAATCGCCTCTTGCAAGCTAGCAATAACTTCAGGGTTCGCATGGCCCAAAATCATAGGGCCCCAGCTCAACACATAGTCGATGTATTCGTTGTTGTCGATATCATAAATACGGCTGCCGCTAGCACTGCTGATAAACGGAGGGTTAGAACCTACACTGCGGTAGGAGCGAACAGGACTGTTTACGCCGCCTGGCATATAACGTTTAGCCTCTTCAAAGGCCTTTTCAGATTTACCGAGTTGGAACATGGTTTCTCCTTACTTTTGTAACCATTTAGCAATATCTATAGCATGGTACGTAATGATAATTTTAGCACCGGCGCGCTTCATAGAAAGCATTGTTTCCATAACGAGGCGTTCTTCGTCGATAAGACCAGCTGCTGCAGCAGATTTAACCATCGCATATTCGCCAGATACATTGTATACCGCTACAGGTAATTCATAGCGGTCACGTGTTTCACGAACGATATCCAAATAGGATAAGGCTGGTTTAATCATGATAATATCTGCACCTTCAGCGATGTCGAGTTCGATTTCTCTGAAAGCTTCCAAGCGATTTGCTGGATCCATTTGATAGGATTTGCGGTCCCCAAATTTTGGAGAAGAGTTTACCGCACCACGGAACGGGCCATAGTACGCAGATGCATATTTTGCAGCATAGCTCATGATGGATACATTTGTATAACCTGCCGCATCAAGGGCTTCACGGATAGCACCTACACGGCCGTCCATCATATCGGATGGAGCCACCATATGGGCGCCTGCTTCCGCTTGGCTTACCGCTACTTTGCAAAGTAATGGTAATGTTTCATCGTTCAAGATTTCATGGTCATCAATCATGCCACAGTGACCTGTAGAGGTATATTGGCACAAGCATACGTCAGAAATAACCAAGAGATTTGGCACTGCTGCGCGAATAGCTTTAATAGCTTGTTGTACAGGTTGGGACATATCCCATGCAGAGGAACCTTGTTCGTCCTTATATGTAGGAATACCAAAGATTTCTACCCCAAGAATACCAAGATCATATACCTCTTGAGCCATTTTTACAGCTTCATCAACGGATAAGTGGTATTGGCCTGGCAACGTATCGATTTCTTTTTTGATACCTTCACCAGGAACGATAAATAATGGATAAATTAAATCAGTTACGTCGAGTGTCGTTTCCCGTACCAAATCACGCATTTCTGGATTGATACGCAAGCGGCGAGGACGGTATGTTAAATCGTACATGTAATCCTCCTAAATGTCCTTTACAATAGCATTTACCAAGCCATCAGTTGTATATACATCGCTGATGACAGCCGGTTTAAGACCTGCACTCATAGCTGTCGCAGCTGTGATAGGTCCGATGCAAGCAATCTTAGTATTGCCTAATAGTTTCAATGCATCGTCTCCCAATAATTGAATTGTATTGGTTACTGTAGAGGAACTTGTAAACGTAATATAGTCTACAGTACCTTCTGTTAAGGCATTTACTAAGGCCTCTTGTTGAGATGTATCTTGTGTCGTTTCATATAAACGCAAAATATCTACATCTATATCGTGATGACGCAAAGAGCGTGGAATTACGTCGCGCGCTACTTTTGGTTGGATGAGCAATACGGAGTCGCCTGCTTTGAGTTCTTCTTCAAGAGCCTCTACAGCAGATTCAGCCTTGTAGTCTACAGGAATGATATCCGGTACGATACCGTATTTTTGAAGCTCTCGAGCCGTAGCACATCCGATAGCCGCCACTTTAGAATTACCTAATGCACGAGTGTCCTTGCCCTCTTTATAAAGAGCATCGAAGAAGTAACGTACCCCTTCACCAGATGTGAATACGATGCATTGGTATTGTTTTGTATTGTTAATGATGCGACGATCTTCATCAAACAACTCCAATGGAGATGTTTTAATCGCTGCCGCTTCCACTACATTAGCACCTTGAGCTGCTAATTTTTCGCGGAATGCACTAGCTTGGGAGCGAGCGCGTGTAACTACAATAGTTTTGCCGAATAAAGGTTTATTATCGAACCATTGTAATTTTTCACGAAGGTTAACTACATCGCCTACTACGATGATAGCTGGCGCTTTTAGTTGTGCCTTTTCTACGTCTTCTACTACATGTTCAAGGGTAGATACGAGAACCTCTTGAACCGTTTTTGTACCCCAACGAATAAGCGCTACTGGTGTAGAAGCTGGGCGTCCATGAGCCATCAATTTTTCTGCAATGGTAGACAAGTTGCCAACGCCCATTACAAAGCAAAGTGTATCTACTGCTGTAGCAAGGCCTTCCCAATGAATGCCAGATACTTCTTTAGTAGGATCCTCATGACCTGTTACAACCGCAAAGGATGTAGCCATAGCGCGTTGTGTTACAGGAATACCTGCATAAGCAGGGGCTGCAATAGGAGATGTTACGCCAGGTACAAATTCAAATGGTACACCAGCTTCCCCAAGAGCCATCGCCTCTTCACCACCGCGACCGAATACAAGTGGGTCGCCGCCCTTTAAGCGCGCTACGATTTTACCTTCTTTACCTTTTTGAACTAACAGCTCATTAATTTCCCATTGGTGCATTGTGTGATCTTTACATTGTTTACCAGCATAAATCAACTCTGCATCTGGGCGAGCCCATTCTAACAAATGAGCATCTGCTAAATAGTCATATACAATTACATCTGCTTTTTCAATGCATTCACGACCTTTTACAGTAATGAGTTTAACATCGCCAGGGCCTGCACCGATTAGATATACCATACCTGTCATTTTATGATTCCTTCCTCTATGAGAGCATCCACAATATGTTTGCCACCTTCTTCGTATAAGGCTTTTGCAAGGTTTTTACCAAGAATTTCAGCTTTTTTTGCTGGGCCAGAAATTTCTCCTTCGTACACAGTTTTACCATCGAGGGATGCAATCATGGCCTTCAAGGTCAATTGACCTTTATCGATAGTACCATGTACCCCCATCGGCACTTGGCAACCACCATTTAACTGACGCAAGAAGCTGCGTTCCCCTTCAACAGCATAGCGCGTAGCTTCGTCGTTAATAGGAGCTAGCATTTCAAGCATTTCCGTATCGTCAGCACGACACTCGATAGCAAGTGCCCCTTGACCAACAGCAGGAATCATTTCATCCGCTTTAAATACTTGAGTAATTTGATCATCTAAGCCCAACCGTTTAAGACCAGCTTGTGCCAAGATAACGCCATCTAGTTTTTCTGTTTCGATCTTGCTCAACCGAGTTTGTACATTACCACGGATAACCTCGACCTTAAGGTCCGGTCGCACATGTAATAATTGCGCTTGACGACGCAAGCTACTTGTACCGACGCGAGCACCTTCAGGCAATTTATCTAATGTTTTATACACGGGGCTCACAAGCGCATCGTAAGGCACTTCACGAGCAGAGATAGCACCAAGAGTTAGCCCTTCTGGTAACTCTGTAGGCATATCTTTCAAGCTATGTACGGCGATATCAATATCGCCTTTGTGCATAGCTTCTTCTAATTCAGCGGTAAACAAACCTTTACCACCAACTTGAGCCAGTGGTTTTTCCAAGATGCGGTCCCCTTTTGTATTAAAGTGAACTAGCTCGACCGTAATGTTTGAGTACAGACGTTGTAACTCTGCACTAATATGTTCAGCCTGCCATAGGGCAAGGGCACTTTTTCGCGTGCCGATTCGAATATGGTCTCTCATGGCCTTAGCCTTCTTTCTCAAGATTAAACATATCTTTGAATAAATCCCAGTACAAACCTTCTTCCTCTGTACCAGCGATTTCGTTGAAGTGAATCATCGGTTCACGCAACATTTTGCGAATGATCATGCGACTCATTGAGTCCATAATACGGCGCTCCTTATCTGAAATATCAGGTAATTTCGCTAATGCACGATGTAACTCACGACGGCGAATGCGCTCTGCTTTTTCCGTGAGCAATGCCATCATAGGACGCACCGTTAAATAACTCAATTTATCTAATAATTCTTCAATGGCGTCGTGAATGATAGGCTCTGCACGACGAGCTTCCTCTTCGCGCTGTGCCTTATTTTCTTCGACTACGCTTTCAAGAGAGTCGATATTAAACAGGTAAATACCTTCCATATCTGCTACGGCAGGATCGATATCGCGTGGTACCGCAATATCAATCATAACGATTGGCTCACCTTTGCGAAGGGAGGTAATTTTCTTTGCTTCACGTTCAGTAATAATATAGTGCGGCGCCCCTGTAGATGTAATGAGGATATCCGCATCTTTAGCATAATCTACAAAGTTATCTAGCTTAACAGCTTTACCATTAAATCGCTCTGCTAGAGCTTCTGCCTTGGTAAAGGTTCTATTGGATACAAAAATCGTTTTTACGCCCTTTGCTTGTAGGTGCGTTGCGGTCAACTCACTCATGGTACCAGCACCTAAGATGAGCACCGTCGCTTCAGATAATGGTTTATCTAGGCTGTCCTCCGCAAGGTTAACAGCAGTGTAGCTAACGGATACAGGCGTATTAGCAATACCTGTGTTCGTCCGTACCTTTTTACCAACACTAATAGCGCGTTGGAATAAGATATTAAAAATTGTGCCTGTACAACCTGCGCTATAAGCCTGAATATAAGCCCCTTTTAATTGGCTCAAAATTTGACCTTCCCCCAATACAAGGGAATCAAGACTTGCAGATACGCGGAATAAATGCTCGATGCAATCTCGTCCTTCATAATAGAAAAACGCATCTTCATCGATGTGGTCGGCACCTTTTAAATCCTTTAACACGGCCAACATATATTCTTTAGGGAACTCTACACCTTCTAAGGCCGCATAGATTTCAGTTCTATTGCATGTAGACAAAATAACGCATTCTGCTACACAGTCGAATTCATAGAGGCGGTTCAGTGCTGAAGCGACCTCGTCCTTATCAAACGAGAAACGTTCACGCACCGCAACAGCAGCACTTCTATGATTTAGACCTAATACCACTAATTTCATGGTCAAGTTTCTCCTCTATAGTCATCCACTCTCCCTTGAGAATGGCTTCAAAAGTTTCTACAGTCAGATGGTTTCGCCAAAATTTCTGTCGAGCCTCTGGAGTAGGAAGTAGTAACTTTACTTCTTCTCTAAATATTTTAAGTCTAGGCATAGCCTTTTGCAACTGACCATAACGATTCATCATATCTTGCCTTATGAGGCGATTGATACGAGGCCCTACGTTATTAGCGCTAATAGCAATATGAAGATCGCCTAGTTCAAGGGATGAAGGCACAGTAAATCTGCACGCTCTAGGGTCATCACTTCGATTAGTCCAAACGCGGTGTTTTTTCCCCATATCATATAACGTATCGTTTAATTCGCCATTATCTGTGCAGATAAAGAACAAACTGCTCGTTATAATGTGGTGTTCATCGTCCATTGTGAAAGCACGGTCGTACCAGGTGATACGATTATCCTTTGACCATTGGCAAATCCTATCTGTTACAGTGGGAGCAATTACCACAATGTTGCACGGCTCATCAATAAAGAGCTGTATTCGTCGCTCTGCCACCTCTCCGCCGCCTACGAATAGGATTGTATCTTCTGTTGTAGATTGAAATGTTATGGATACCATGGTTGTCCTACTATATGTAAAAAAATCGGCTTGATGGTCAAGCCGATTTTCAATTGCCTACATGAATCGTTTCAGATATACGCCGATACGCCCCTTACGAGATGTACCTGTAATGGCTTCTACCTTCATTCGGCCACGACCACGCATAGAAATCACATCCCCTTCTTTAACTTCTTGGGATGCACCCTTAGCTGGTTGCCAGTTTACTTGCAATAATCCTGCATTTATAGCGCTTACCAATTTAGTACGAGACACGCTAAAACCAGAACTTGCCACCGCATCTAAGCGCAAAGAAGCAACTGTAGTGCGGACTTCTTTAATTTTTTCTTCTTTTGGTGCAATATCTGATAGGTCAATAGCCTCTACAGATACGGAAACCATAGCGATTTTTGTGAAGTTTTGAATCACGAAGTCTGCTATGCTTTCATCCACCAAAATTTGAGCGCCCCCTTGTTGAACGATAACGTCCCCAAATTTGGAGCGATCAATGCCGAGCCCCATCAAAGAGCCAAGCACATCGCGATGGGTAAGCAATCGGAACCGTGGGTCCCAATTTACCTTAAGGGCTCGAATACCCATATCCACAGTACCATTAAAGTCGCTATCTACAAAGGCTATGCGGATACGTTCCGCCCCTTCATAGCCACCGTCTGTCTTAACGATAAGCTGTGGGTAGTTAGCCTTGATTGCGTCTGCAATGACAAGGCCTGCAGGGCTCGTAAAGTCCGCCACGCGATAAGGGCGACCTTTTACAACCTGCTCAGCCAAGTCTAGCATGCGGCGAGCTTCCTCACCACTACCACTGGCTTCAAAATATCGTATTAATTTACTAGTATCTGCCAAAATTATTTCCCCAATTCATTCGACCGAGCAAGACATGCTACTACGCCGTCTTGGAGAGCACTGCGAAGTCCACCTTTTTCCATGGCACCAATACCGGCAATGGTCGTGCCACCTGGACTTGTTACTTGATCTCGTAGTACTGCTGGATGATTGCCACTTTCAAGAGCCATCTTGCCAGCACCATACATCGTTTGAGCTGCTGCTTTGATTGCCAAGTGACGAGGCAATCCGATGCGAACGCCCGCATCAGCTAACGCATCAAGAATGACGAACATATAGCCAGGACCTGCACCAGATAGTGCACCTAAGCGATCTAAATCGGCTTCACTTACCACCGCTACCTCGCCAACAGCCTCAAATAATGCTTGGACATCACGACCCAGGTCTGTATTTACATCATCCCCTGCAAGAGCCGTCATACCTGCACCGATAGAAGCCGGTGTATTTGGCATAGCTCTAAACCAGTTAGCTTGTGGAATCGCTGCATCTAGAGTATCTAAGGTAATACCTGCAGCAACGGAAATCATAACAGTCCCATAAGGTACTTCTTTTAACGTCTCTAATACAGATGGTAACACTTGTGGTTTTACGGCCAACAAAATGGTATTGTACTCATTAACATCAGGCAATGTAGTAAAACCTACTACACCGAGCTCCTCTGTAAGAGCCTTACATTGTTCTTCGCGACGCACGAGAATGTGCGTATCACTTGCTTTCAACACGCCATGCTGTAATGCACCGCGCAATAAAGCGCCCCCCATCGAGCCAACGCCAATACATAAGGTTTTACCTAACATCGTTGTCACCACCGTTTATAGAGAAATTATTTGTTTTCCCAAGCGTATTCGTTTTGCTCAGTTTTGTTACTTTCATTATCAGAATAATCAATGGAAATATTTACAGGTACGCACATGAAAATGTCCTTACCCACCTTTTCCAATTTACCATCCAATGCAAAAGTCGCACCAGATACGAAGTCCACAATACGTGCTGCTTCATGAGGATCTGTATTTTCAAAGTTAATCAATACAGGACGCATGTCGCGTAATTGATGTGTAATATTTTCAGAATCTTCAAATACTTTTGGTTCAATTACAACTACTTTCATAGCTGTTGGACGTTGTGTCATCGTAGATTGGCCTCCTACCTTGCGTGGATGAAATTCAGATGCGCCGGATACTGGAGCTACTGGAGCTACTGGTGTAGGTTCCGCTTCATATTCTTCTTCATCTTCATAGTCATAATCATCATATTCATAGTCATCATCATTTTTGCCTAAGAATAAGTTTTTTGCTTTGTCTAAATAATCTCCCAATGCCATTTGGATTTCCTCCTAATACTTAACGCTATCGATTATCAGGCAACCCGAGCCTTAATCATACACACGTTCCCCAAAAATTGCTGTGCCTACACGAACGATGTTAGCCCCTTCTTCTAAAGCGACTTCGAAGTCGTGAGTCATCCCCATAGATAAATATTGAATCTGCCCCTCTTCAAAGTAGCCTTTCATATCCTCATACAAGGCGTTTGCTACGCGGAAGATTGGACGTGCTTCCTCTGGATCGTCGAAAAATGGCGCCATACACATCAAGCCCCGTACACGTACATGAGGCAATGTCTTTGCATAGTCTCGAATATCAGGAAACTCCTCTACGGACATGCCCGTTTTGGAGGCTTCTCGAGCTACATTGACTTGCAACAATACGTCTTGCACCTTGTCGTGCTTTGTAGCGACCTTTTCGATTTCATCTAATAATTTACGGCTGTCTACAGAATGAATTAAATCAAACATAGGCACCGCTTGACGCACCTTGTTGACCTGTAAATGGCCAATCAAGTGCCATGTTAACTGTGGCCCCTTATAGGTGAGCTGTTTTTCCTTGGCCTCTTGTACTCGATTTTCCCCTACATGAGTCACACCGAGACTAGCCGCCTCCTCTACAGCTGACACAGGGTGGTTCTTTGTAACCGCCACTAACAATGCTGTATCTACGCGACCAACGCGCGCCATAGCATCTGCCATGCGCTGCTGTATTGCGTGTAGGGATTCTTCAATCATGTGATCCCCCTTCAATCTATATTTAAAAATCATAAAATATATTTGTATAGACTATTCTATTATATAGTATTTATTATTGATTGTACATCATTTAGGTCTTATAAAGCGCGTAAATCCATGTATGTATATACTAAAAATTATACAAATAATTCTATCTTTGGTAAAAGCTTCTAGTAAAAGCCTAATACTAATATTGATGAGAATCTAGTACTATCGTTCTTGTAGCATACTAAATAAAGCCATACGACCTGTTTTACCAGATTCTCGACGATAGGAATAACAATCTCTATCTGTTACTGTGTCAGTACCGCCAATAGCGATATTTTCTTTAGGTACACCATTCACCATAAGTCCTTCGGCGATAAAGTTCCATAAGTTGATATAGGCTTTATCTAGTTTATCACCTGGATAGTTTACAACATCAGCCACACTACGGTCGGTCATACCACGCCATGCTAATTCAAAACGTTTCCCTAACTCTACATCGACTTCAAAGGATTCTGGTCCAATGCTAGGTCCAAGATAGATATAACAATCTTTGAACTCCGTACCATACGCTTCTTTCATAGCCTCAATAGTAAGAACTGGCAAATGTCCTATCGCTCCACGCCAGCCTGCATGCACTGTAGCGATAGCATGATGCTTAGCATCATAAATACCTACAGCTACACAATCGGCAGTAAATAAAAAGAGTGGTACATTTGGTAACTTTGTAAATACAGCATCACAATCAGCAATAGCCGTATCCTCCCCAAGGGCACCAGCACCAATGAGATTTTCTGTAATTTCTACAGCCTTCAGACCATGTACTTGATTACCACAGGAAATACGCTTTGGATCTACGCTTAGATGGTCCGCCACAATAGCTCGATTAGCCCGTACATTCTGAGGCTCATCCCCTACGTGAAATGCTAAATTTAGTGATGCATAAGGGGCCTGAGATACGCCACCATGACGATAGGTATCACCCATAAGGATAGGGAACTGTTCCGCCCAATTAGGTGCTTCATAGGACCAAGTACCATGAGGTCCTTTTACATCTATACGTTTTACAGATTCATTCATGAGTATCTCCTATTTACAAACACCACAACGTTTACAGCCTTGCACACACGGCGGTGTATACGCTTCATCGACGGAGCGCTTCAATTCCATTTCAAGATAACCTTCGTCCATGCCCATATCTAAGTGGCTCCATGGCAAGAATTCATCAAAACTACGTTCTCGATAATTCAGCTCATCCATATCAAGACCTGCCGCCTTCATTTCAGCCTTAAAGGACTTACTACCTCGGTCTGCTGCACAGGCTGCAAGAACCGCACCAAGGCGACGATCTCCACGAGCTAGTACACCTTGGATATATGCCTCTTTAGGAGATTCAACGAGCACCTCGATACGACGGTTCTTTTGCAATGCTTTTTTAATATATTGTAGCCTTTTCTCTACTGTCTTTTGATTGTCCATCGCCATCCATTGAAATGGTGTAAATGGTTTAGGAATAAATGGATTAATGCTGAGCGTTAATCGCCCTTTACATCCCACCTCTGCCATATGGGCTTGCGTCCGTTCTGCAAGGCCTACGATTGCTTCAATATCTTCGTCTGTTTCTGTAGGTAATCCAATCATAATATAGAGGCGCATATGTTGAATGCCAGACTTAGCAGATAAAGTGGCAGCATTTTTCAAATGCTCTTCACTAATCCCTTTATTAATAACACGGCGTAACCGTTCACTGCCTGTTTCTGGGGCAATGGTAATCGTCTTTTGACCGCTGTCTGCCAAGCCATCTACTACGGCTTGCGTTAAGGAGTCCGCCCGTAAGGATGCACAGGAATAGCGCATATCTTTTGAGCGAATATAATTAACTAGTTCGTCTACCTCTGGATAATCAGAAATAGCGGCCCCCATAAGGCCTACCTTTTTACCTAATTTCTCTGCTCTATCTACGCCTTCTTTTAATATTTCTAAAGGTCGTACGCGCGGTACACGGAAACAATAGCCGGCCATACAGAATCGACAATGACGACCACAACCACGCGCAACCTCGATGATGTACATAGCGCCAAATTCTGTATAGTTTGTTGCTACTACGGTTTCGCCGCCACTAGTGAGCATTTCAAAGTGGCGTTTAATCGTCTTCGGCGCACCGTCTGCAATATCATAGCCTTTAAAGCCCCCATCTTCGCTATAAATCGGCACATATAAGGATGGGACGTACACGCCAGATACATTCGCTAATTGACGCAAAATAGCATGTCGATCTAGACCCTCCATTTTGCCATCGCGAATGATATCTAGAACGCGACTAACGATACCTTCCCCTTCACCGATGATGAAAGCATCGATAAAGTCAGCAAATGGCTCAGGATTAAAGGTAGCACATGGGCCACCGGCAATAACGATAGGATCAAATTCGGTGCGGTCCTTCCCCATAATAGGTACGCGTCCATGACGTAACATCAACGGAATATGAAAATAGTCCATTTCAAAGGTCACGTCAAAGGCTACCACATCAAATTGATGCATAGGCCGCTGTGTTTCAACACTCATCAACGGTGTCTTAGTCTTATCGTATGCTTCTAATTCTTTCTTCTCAGGCAAGAAAATGCGTTCACATACGCTATCATTGCGTAAGTTGATTTCCTCATAAATAATGTGCAGACCAAGATTACTCATGCCTACAAAATATGTATTAGGATAGACGATTGCTACCTTTTGCCCTGCATGAGGGTTTACAGTAACCCGACTATCTTCGTCTTTATATAATTCTTGTAATCGATCAATTAAATCTTTACGATTCACTAGTTCCCTTTCTATATAAGCCCACTATGAATAGTGGGCTTAAAAATACTACATATTAGATTTTAAAATTTAGATTTCAATGTATTTTTAGTAGAAATAGTTTTAGTCTTTAAAGCACTTACAATTTGAGGACGATGTTTTCTTTCATACGGATAGATGACTACCTCACCATCTTTGTATTCAGCAATATATACATCTTTTATTTTATACCCTTGCTTTTCAACCTCTTTTTCAAGCCACTCTTGTTCTTTTTCAATTACAGCTAATGTAAAGTGATTAATTTGACCATCATCAATAAGATCAAATTTAATATTTTCATCACCGAATTGAACAACGCTTAACTGACCATTTTGTTCTAGTACAGCACGTTTTACATCTGTTACATATTGAACACCAGCAGTACGCAATTTCAATTTAAGCTCCGCTGCTTGAATGCCATAACGCATACACTCTTCAGTTAATACGTGACCCTTTTCAATTACAATAACTGGATGACCATCGAGAATGGTTTTGAAGAAACGAAGATTACCTTTTAAGAATTTAAGAGACATTACAAGGATAGTCCACAAAATGAGGACTAACATAAATTGTAAAATACCAATTTGGTCATTGTAAATAATGGCACCAATAATACCACCAAGTACATAGTTTTGTAATTGGTCTAACGCAGAGGTTGGCGCTAAATTGCCCTTCCCCATTAAGTTAATTTGTAAAATAATCGCCAAGAGACCTATGGCGAGTTTGGCAAAGACCATCCCATAGACGGCCATAGCTTCTGTCATATGTGGTCCTCCTTATGGTAATACATCCTCAACATCATGAATTCGATCAGTAGGGCTTACCTTATATACACGGGTAATCGTATAGGTTGAAAACTCTGGGTTGAACTGAACCTCATAATAAGCATCATTAACCTTTAAAATCATACCATTACGAATCTTTAAGGAGTTAACCGCCAGTTGTTCACTTGGTATGGATTGATCAGTACTAATCGAATGTAGAAATTGAGCCATACGAGAAGAGTCTTCAGAGTATGTTTTCATTCGGTTATATTCTTGATACTCCAGTCCTAAGAAAAACACTACAACTAAAGACAAAATAACCAATAAATCACGATAGCGATTAGTAAAACCATTTCGCAATACCTGTACACCTAGAACAAGCAGTGCTAAAAGAATGGCAACAAAAACGATAAAGCCCCATGTTTGGCCTGTCACAGCCTGACTTTCAACATAGGCCAACGTGTAAAAATCCATATTGTTCTCCTTTCATATATTATTCTTTATTATATCACAAATAAATATGCTAATAACCAACAACGACTTATAAAAAATAGAGCTACCACAACGATAGCTCTATTAAACAGTTTCTATACTAATTTATTTACATTCACGGTACACGATGATATAAGCATGGGTATTCGCTGTAAAACCAGATTCTAATTCTAGTTCAACTTCTAAAACGGCATCGTCAACGTCACCTTTATAATACGCCTTACGTTGTTCCGCGGAATAGAAATACATAGCCGCATTATATTCATTACCTGCTTGTACTGGAATTGTGATAGTAACAGGCTGTGTTTCAACATTCTTTGTTTTAGTGCCTACATTATCCGTCGTGTAATATACGGATTCAATAGTATGTTCTCCTGGTGTTAATGCCACAATGACTTGACCATATTGACCAGTTTTATGATCAATAGTAGAAAGCTCCTTACCATCAACCTTTACAGATTTACCATAAATATGAAGAATCGCTTTATTAGCATTCTCTTGTACAAATTGTTGTTCACCGGCTTGTCGTTTTTTATTGAACTTCATAAATACGGCAAACAAAATGGCCCAAATGACTGCGACAGCCACGATGATAATAATAGTTGTAGAACTCATAGTATCTCTCCTTATACCAAAACATACTACACTAACTCTACGTTAACTATATCATACGTACTTGTATTACTCAATAAAAAAGCGACCCCAAATGGGGTCGCTTTCAGTAAGCTTATGCTTATCAAGAAATTACTACAGTAATCTCTTATTTCAACCAGCTCATCAAGTTGCGAAGTTCTGCACCAACTGGTTCGATTGGATGGTTTGCAGCTGCTTCACGATGTTCTTTAAGGAATTTTTGACCATTTTTGGAATCAGCCAAGAATTCGTCAGCGAATTTACCAGATTGGATATCAGCCAAGATTTGTTCCATAGCTTTTTTAGTATCTGCAGTAATTACGCGAGGACCTGCATGGTAGTCACCATATTCAGCAGTGTTGGAAATGGAGTGACGCATTTTTTGGAAGCCACCTTCGTAGATAAGATCTACGATCAATTTCATTTCATGCAAGCATTCGAAGTAAGCGTTTACAGGTTCATAACCAGCTTCTGTTAATACTTCGAAACCAGTTTTGATCAATTCAGTAACACCGCCGCACAATACAGCTTGTTCACCGAAGAGGTCAGTTTCAGTTTCAGATTTGAAGTTAGTTTCCAAGATACCGGAACGGCCACCACCGATACCAGAAGCCCATGCTAATGCAACTTCTTCAGTATCACCAGATGGATCTTTTTCTACAGCGTACAAGCAAGGAACACCGGAGCCTTCTTGGTATGTACGACGTACTAAATGACCAGGGCCTTTAGGAGCTACCATGAATACGTTGATGTCTTCACGAGGTACGATTTTACCAAAGTGAATGTTGAAGCCGTGAGCAAATGCCAAGTATGCACCTTGTTTCAAGTTAGGAGCAATATCTTGTGCATATACGTCTGCTTGTAATTCGTCCGGAATCAATACCATAACGATGTCAGCACCTTTAACTGCTTCTGCAGTTTCTTTTACTGTAAGGCCAGCTTCTTCAGCAGCTTTCCAGCTAGAAGAACCGCCACGAAGACCAATTGTTACGTCCATACCATTTTCTTTTAAGTTCAATGCATGAGCATGACCTTGGGAGCCGTAACCTAAAACTGTAATTTTTTTGCCTTCCAATTTGCTCAAATTACAATCTGCATCATAATAAACTGTAGTACCTAAAATTTTACCTGCCATACTAGACAACCTCCAATATATATTCAATAGAATATTTAATATATATACTGTACACAATCTCACAAATAAATGCAAGATTTGTAGTGTATATCGTAATTTATCGAATAGTCAAATAGACTAATCTACAACTTAAATTTGTACCCTTTTTGTATTAAGAAAAAATGAATTATCCCATTTTTAGCTCTTACTTAACAATAATCCATGGGCGATTTTTCTCCCATACTACAGATACATCAATACCAAATACGTCGCTTAGAATTTCATCTGTCAAGATGTCTCGCTTCTTGCCTTTATACACAATGAGGCCATCTTTAATAATAGCTACATGTGTAATACTGGGCATAATCTCTTCAATTTGATGAGATACATAAATAAAAGGCTTATGCTCCTCTCGTGCCATATTCTCAACAGTTCTTAAGAATTGCTCGCGAGCAGGCAAATCAAGACCAGAGCAAGGCTCATCTAAAATAAGCAAATCTGGATTAGCCATAATAGCGCGTGCTAATAATACGCGGCGCTGTTCACCAGCGGACAAGGTATGAAATCTATGGCCTTCCAAATAGGACAAACCAAACTCGGATAATAATTGCAGTCCTCGTTCGCGCACCTCAGGATCTACCTTCTGATAGATACCGATACTGTTAAAGGCACCAGAAATAACAACATCTTCTACCACTTGTTTATCCAAGGTAGACTGAAATTGCCCAAGCGCCGAACTAACAAAGCCTAATCGCGCCTTGATCTTAGGCCATGCATATTTGCCAAATTCATGACCAAATACGCGTAATAGACCTGTTGTAGGAATTTGGTAAGCTGGAATCATGCTGAGCATCGTCGATTTACCAGCCCCATTGAGACCTAATAAGGCCCAATTCTCCCCTTCTTCAACATGCCAATTAATGCCTTTTAAAATTTCTCGGCCTTCACGACGAAACTTGACGTCTTCATAATGGAGTAATTCACTACTCACACAATCATCTCCTAAATCTTTTCTCCACGGCTCATTGCGGTAATGCCAGTTTTGGCAATTTCAAGGACACCATAGGTTTCCATAATTTGAATGAAGCCGCGTAATTTTTCTACGCTACCAATTACTTCAATAATCATAGAAGTAGGAGAAATATCGAGTACATTGCCACGATATACATCGGCAATTTGTACAATTTGAGAGCGTGTTGCAGCAGTTGCTTTTACCTTGATAAGCATTAACTCACGGCATACTACATCATGATCTTCAAAAACTTTAACCTTTACAACATCAATGAGCTTGTAAATTTGTTTTTGAATTTGGTCTAAGATGCGATCATCTGCCTCAACGGTGAGGGTAATACGAGCATAGCCTGGTGTATTTGTAATACCAGATGTCATCTTTGTAACATTAAAACCGCGACGGTTAAAGAGTGCCAATATACGTACACCAATGCCTGCTGTATTTTTTGCAATTACTAAGACTTGATGTTCTCTCGCCATTATAGCACCCCTTTCTTGCCCATCATACCACTTACGGTACCGCCAGCTGGAATCATCGGCAACACATTATCTTCTCTTGCTACACGGCAATCCAAGATGATACTTTCATCAGATGTAATGAAAGATTTAAATTCTTTATTGAAATCCTCTACATTATCGATACGAGCGGCTTTCAAATCAAAGGCATCTGCCAGTTTCAAGAAGTCTGGGCTCGTTTCCAAATCTACATAAGAATAACGGCGGTCATTAAAGATTTGTTGCCATTGACGAACCATGCCAAGGTAACCATTATTAATGATAACAATCTTAATTGGTAAATTATATTGGCGAACCATCATGAGTTCTTCGAAGGTCATTTGGAATCCACCATCACCAACAACAAGGATAACTTGTTTATGAGGTGCCCCCACTTGAGCCCCAATTGCAGCTGGTAAGCCATAGCCCATGGTACCTGCACCACCAGATGTAACAATGGTATGAGGTTTTTTATGAGTTAAGAATTGAGCCGCCCACATTTGATGTTGGCCTACGTCACTTACAATAACTGCATCCTCTTTGGCAATCTTGTTAAGTTCAGATAATACATATTGTGGATGTAATACACCATCTTGAGATTCAGGGATTACCATAGGATATTCCGCTTGCCATTCACGAATTTGTCCGATCCACGCTTCATGAGTTGTAGGCTCCACAAGTGCATTGAGTTCGGTTAAAACTCTCTTCAAATCGCCTACGATTGGTACGTTAATAGTAACATTCTTATCAATTTCTGCTGGATCAATATCGATATGAATGATTTTAGCTTTTTTACAGAAGAAATCTGGATGACCTGTAATGCGGTCGTGGAAACGAATACCGGCTGCAATAACAAGGTCTGCTTCTTCTGTACTATTATTAGCCGCTACAGAGCCATGCATCCCCACCATACCAAGAGCAAGCTCATGGTTACCTGGGAAACCACCAAGGCCAACTAATGTATTTGTTACAGGAATTTGAGCCTTTTCTGCCAATTCCTTTAACTCATCCATAGCGCCAGATTTCAATACACCGGCACCGGCAATGATGAGCGGACGTTTCGCATTTTTAATGAGTGTAGCCGCTTTCTTAATTTGCCCTTGATGACCTTTATAGGTTGGATCATACCCTTCAAGATGGATAGGTACTTCATATAATTTATTGTATTCTGTCATGGATATTTTTTCTGTTTGAATATCCTTAGGAATATCAATAAGAACAGGTCCTGGACGACCTGTACTAGCAATAAAATACGCTTCTTTAATGATACGAGGTAAATCGCGAATATCTTGAACAAGGTAGTTATGTTTTGTAATCGGCATGGTAATACCTTGGATATCTGCTTCTTGGAAAGAATCCTTACCAATAAACGGACGACCAACCTGACCAGTAATGGCCACCATAGGTACAGAATCCATGTAAGCAGTCATAATACCTGTAACAAGATTAGTTGCACCAGGACCGGACGTAGCAAGGCATACGCCTACTTTTCCAGATACGCGTGCATAACCATCTGCTGCATGGGCTGCACCTTGTTCATGACGAACAAAATAATGTTTAATTTCAGGGAAGCTATAAATTTCATCATAAATTGGAATTACCGCGCCACCTGGATAACCGAACATGTCAGTTACACCTAGGCGATGCAATGTTTCAAGGACAATGCGTGCCCCATTGATTGTTTCTGCGCTCATAGGAACCCTTTCGACCAGCTATTCAGATAAAATCTCGCTGGAATTTAAACGTTTAATAATGTAACCATTATTTTTGAAAGTATCAATAATATGTTGAATGTGCTCTTCACCATTTGTTTCTACAGTAACTTGTAATTCCACTTCGTGGAAGCGGTCAAGATTTTTAAACTGATTATGATCAAGTTTAATAACGTTGGCATCGGCATCTGCAAGCATTTGAGATACCGCAACCAATTGACCTGGTTTATCAGGAAGATTGACAGAGAAAGTGAAGATACGACCACGCAATACGAGGCCTTTATTAATCATAGAGGAAATAGTAAGTACATCGATATTACCACCGCTAACAATAGCCACTGCCTTTTTGCCTTTACAGTCTAATTTTTTTAGACCTGCTAATGGTAAAATACCGGAGTTTTCTGCTACTAATTTATGTTTTTCTACAAGCAACAAAAATGCTTCCATCAATTCATAATCAGAGACAGTAACAATTTCATCTACATATTTCTTAATATATTCTAATGTAGTTTCGCCGATTTGACGTACAGCTGTACCATCTGCGATAGTTGCCACCTCACGAAGTGGTACAGGATGATCTGCTTTTAACGCAGCAATGGCACTTGCTGCACCTTCAGGTTCTACACCAATAATTTTAATGCTAGGATTTTTTAATTTTGCAGCAGCTGCGATACCAGAAACAATACCGCCACCACCAACAGGAACTAGCAATACATCCGCATCAGGCAATTCCTCAAGAACTTCTAATGCGATTGTACCTTGCCCTTCGATAACATCTTCGTCATCAAAAGGATGGACGAACACATATCCGTGCTCTTGTTGTAATTCCATCGCTTTTTGGTAAGCTTCATCATAAATTTCACCATGCAGAACGACTTCTGCACCATATTGTTTTGTGGCATTCACCTTAATGAGAGGCGTATGCTTTGGCATGACGATTGTCGCTTTAATGCCTAGACGTTTTGCAGCAAGCGCTACACCTTGCGCATGGTTACCGGCAGACGCGGCAATAACGCCGCGCGCCTTTTCTTCTTCTGTTAATTTTGCAATTTTATTATATGCACCACGAACCTTAAAGGAACCTGTTATTTGCAAGTTTTCTGGCTTGATATATACATCATTGCCACTTTCATCGGAGAACACATCACTGTGAAGCAGTTTTGTTTTTACAGTAATTGTGCTTAGTCGCTCACGAGCCTCCATAAAATCATATAACTTATGCATCTGCACCATCTCCTCTAGTTAGTATTAATGAAAGTCTACTATTAGTCTTCAAATACTTCGATAGCACCTTGTGCTGCAGAGGATACGTGAAGAGCGTATTTTTTTAGATATCCAGTTACATTGGATTTGAATGGTTTCAATGCTGCTTTACGGCGAGCGATTTCATCGTCAGATACAGCTAATTCCAATTTGCCATTTGGAATATCGATATTGATGATATCACCATCTTCAACAACAGCGATTGTGCCACCAGCCGCAGCTTCTGGAGATACGTGACCAATGGATGCACCACGTGTAGCACCGGAGAAACGACCGTCAGTCAACAATGCTACATCTTTATCAAGACCCATACCTGCGATCATGGATGTTGGTGTTAACATTTCACGCATGCCAGGGCCGCCTTTAGGACCTTCGTAACGGATAACTACCACATCACCTTTTACGATTTTACCGCCTGTAATAGCTTCAACAGCTTCTTCTTCGCTGTTGAATACTTTTGCTGGGCCAGAGTGAACGAGCATATCTTCATCTACGGCACCTGCTTTTACAACGGAACCGTCTACAGCAAGGTTACCTTTAAGAACGGCAATACCACCTGTTTCATGAACAGGATTATTCCAAGGATGAATAACATCTTCATCAGTTACATGAGCTACCGCTGCAATTTCACCTTGTGTTTTAAGAGCTACAGTTTTGCAGTCTGTATGTAAACGACCATTTTCTGCTAAACGTTTCAACACAGCAGATACGCCACCTGCAGCATACAAGTCTTCGATGAAGTATTTACCAGATGGAGAAAGTTTGGACAATTGAGGTGTATTTTGTGCAATGCGATCGAAGTCGTCCAAGGACAATGGTACACCTGCTTCGTGAGCGATAGCTGGCAAATGAAGAGCTGTATTAGAGGAACCACCCAAAGCCATATCAAGAGCTACTGCATTTTCAAAGGCTTCGCGTGTCATAATATCTTTAGGACGAAGGTTTGCTTTCAATACCTCTACTGCTTGCATACCTGCTAATTTAGCAAGACGTAAACGTTCAGAGTATACTGCTGGAATTGTACCATTACCAGGAAGGCCCATACCAAGAGCTTCTGTTAAGCAGTTCATTGTATTAGCTGTATACATACCAGAGCAAGAACCACATGTAGGACATGCTGTATTTTCGATTTCAGCTAACTCAGCATCACCCATTTCACCAGTTTGATGTTTACCTACTGCTTCGAATACGTCAGACAAACCGATTTTTTTGCCATTGTGTACGCCAGCAAGCATAGCGCCACCCGATACGAATACAGATGGAATGTTAAGACGAGCCGCAGCAATCAACATACCAGGTACTACTTTATCGCAGTTTGGAATGAATACCATAGCATCAAAAGGTGTTGCCATAGCTGTTGCTTCGATGGAGTCAGCAATGATATTACGTGTTACCAAGGAGTATTTCATACCGATGTGGTTCATAGCCAAACCGTCGCAAATACCGATTGTATTGAACTCGATTGGCACACCACCTGCGTTGCGAATGCCGTCTTTTACGGCTTGTACAATATTTTTCAAGCCCACGTGACCAGGGATAATTTCGTTGAAAGAGTTCGCAATACCAATGACTGGTCTACCCATTTCTTCATCAACGAAACCAAGAGCTTTTAGCAAAGATCTATGTGGTGCACGTGCTACGCCTGTTTTTAAATTGTCACTTCTACAACTCATGTTAATCTCCTCACTTTTCTTGAAAGCATCCACTTGGATGTCTTTCAACTTAACAAAAAAAGACGATTCTTATGAATCGTCTTAAAAGTTTACAAATGATATTCCTTTTGTTTACAGAATTCCGATATACATAAACAATCCTATGTACCCCTTGGAATATATACACATAAGAAACAAACCATATAGTCAAATCTTATTGATTGTATATTAAACCATTCGTGGAACCGTTAAGACAAAAACGTGTTAAGTTGTTGTTCATAATTCGAATGTCTTTAATAATCACGACGAGCGCGATAATCAACAAGCTAATGACTAAACCCAACATGTTTCCTCCTAAAGTAATCTGTAATCATAAAATAATAATAACACTTTATATTTCTACATGCAATAAATATTCTATAGATTTATTATATAAATTTTTAAAGTTTACCATATATAAAAACTATAGCAAATACTATTAGATACAACATCTATATAGCGCTTATACAAAATAAATAGATAACCAACCTATATACAGCTCAGCTCAAAAAAAAATCCCTCACCGAAGCGAGGGATTTTTATATTATAAGATTCCAAATAACCACATGCCGAGGGTACCGCCCCAGAAGTGAATAAGGAAGCTTACTACAGAAATAGCAAGACCTACACGCCACCATGTTCCTTGCGGTACATAGCCTGCACCGAAGAAGATTGGCGTTACACCAGAGCTATAATGCGTTAATGTACAGCCAGGGCTATTCATCAAACCAAAGAGCAAGATGGTAAACGGAATTGGTGCACCCATTGCCACCAAGATTGCTGCAAAAGCGGAGAACAACGCTGTAATACGCGCTGTACCACTGGCAAAGAAATATTGAGAGTATACAAAGGTTGCAGAGATAATAAAGGATGCCCAGAACCAATCAATACCTACAAGATGTTGACTTACAAAATCTGCAAATACAGCTACAACACCTAATTTACCAAGTAAACCAGCCATACCTACAAGTGTGCCCATCCAGATAAGGATATCCCAACCAGTGCGTTCACCGAGAATATCTTCCCAGGTAAGGGATCCAGTTACTACACAAGCAAGAACGCCCATCATAGCAACTACTGTAGGATGTAACTTCGTCCAAATCGCTGTAGCCCAAAGCAAGATACAAAGTATAAAGATGATAGCTACAGAAATTTCAGCCTTTGTAATCGGACCAAGCGCATCTAACTCCTTTTGAGCCATTTCAGCTGCTTGTGGAGTTTCTTTAATTTCTGGTGGATAGATTTTATAGATAAACCAAGGCATCAAAATCATGCATAGTACACCAGGAATCACACCTGCTTGGAACCATTCCCACCAAGAAATATCATAGCCAAATAATTTGGCCCCCAATGATGTAATCAATAAGTTACCACTACAAGCAGTCAAGAAGATTGTTACGGTTATGGTATTAATTGTGTGGGCTGTAGTCATCAAGTACGCCCCTATGCGACGTGCTGTACTACCATTCGGTTCAGAGTCAAAAGCTAAGGAAATGTTTTGTACGATTGGGAAAATAATACCGCCCCCACGCGCCGTATTAGATGGTGTGGCAGGAGAAATAATAAGATCCGTACAAGCCAATGCATAGGCTAACTTTAAGGAACTAGTACCAAACGCACGAATCAAGGTATACGCGATACGCTTACCGAGACCAGAATTAATAATACCTCTAGAAAAGAATACAGCTGCCACGATAAGCCATACATTAGCCTCAGCATAACCACCTAATGCTTGTACCATGGTAATAGAATTTGTTGCTACGGCAGCAACAATACCAAAGAGTGCCATAATGCCTGTTGGCCACGGTCTTAAAATAAAGCCCACAATAGTAGCCGTAAAGATAGCTAATAAATGCCAACCTTCCGGCTTAATTGCCTCCGTATGAGGCAAGAACCAGATTACAAGTCCTACCAGTACCGTCAGTGCGGCGCGTGTAAAGGTATTCATAGAACCTCCCTATCAAACTACACATATCAACAGTTACAGTTACAGTTACAGTTACAGTTACAGTTACAGTTACAGTTACAGTTGATTATAAAAAACTATATGGCGGTCATCACACATAACCGCCATATGAATTAACAACTTTCCAAAAATTCTTTGATTTTCGGATTAGAGCGCAATGTATCCATCTCTTCAGGGGATAATAATTTAACCTTATCCCGATCTTGGTTAACCAAGCAGAGGAATCCGATATAATCTCCTTTATTAGCCCGGAATTGATGTATCGTTTTACCTGGAATCTCAATAAAATCACCAGCTTCTACATCATGGATCTCATCGCCTAATAAGACTTGACCCTTCCCACGGAATATCATAACCATATGTGTATGTTCATGATATTCAAGTGTGGAGTAACCTCCTGGCAAGCATTCAAAATAGCGGAATTGGCATGGAATATCAAAAGCTCCATCGTATAAGACTTGACGTGTTACGTCTTTAAACGGACTACCGTCTTGCTTATACACCAAGGTATCGACGCCATCCCACTTGAAATTTTTAGCATCAAACTTGCGTATCATTCTATTACCTCTCATAAAAAAAGGCTGCATCGAAACAGTGTTTCAATACAGCCCAATCGGTTCAATTATTTAAAGAAACGTTTCAATGTTCCTAGTAAACCATGACTATGTTTTTGTACACCATCTGCAATGCTCTCTACTTCAAAACCAGTTTTTTCGATAGCTTTTGTGATAACATCTACAGATACTTTGTTTGGGTCAAAAGAAACAGTAGCAGTTTTTTCTGGTAAATCCACTTCTGCGCTTAATACGCCAGGCAAGCCAAGGGATGCGCCCTCTACAGTTTCTTTACAGTTATTGCACATCATACCAGGTACAGTAAATACCTTTGTTACAACGCCATTATCTTCGCCACAACCACAATCTTTGCACATAGTGATACCTCCTATTAATCGTTAGCTTCTTTATGTTTATCGTCGTTTTTAGCCCCTGCTGTCACGTCGATAGTCGTCGCTTGTTTAACGGCTTCTTTCGTTTCCTCAACAGCTTTTTTAGGGCCGGAAATAGCATCTTTGAATTCATTGATGCCCTTACCTATAGCTTTACCTACTTCAGGCAACTTACCAGGTCCGAAGATAACTAAAGCGATCACTAATATAACTATTAATTCAGGTGTTCCTATAGATCCCATATGTATCTCCTTTATATTTACTAAAACTTACATCCTTTAGTGTACATCATTATAGGCTGCCTTGTCCACATACCAGGTCATAGCTTCTTGTGAAAGTACAGCACCAGGCAATGTACGACCAATGCGTTTTTCCCACGTTAAATCTTCGTAATCCTCGCGTTGGTACAATACCTTTGTCAATGCAGTTCGCTTGCTTTCACCAGTTACAGTAAACCAAACGGCATCGGATTTAGCCAAGAACGAGAATGTCATAGAAATCCGTTCCCATACCTTACCATCCTCAACGGCAACCACCTCTTGATCTGCCACGCGAAGCGCGTGAGAGCCTGCAAATAATCCTGCTGTATGACCATCTTCGCCTAGATCAAGTAAAGCTAAATCGAGACCAGATTTTTTACACGCCTTGAGGACATTGCGAACCTCTTTTTCATATTCTTCAGCCGCTTCTAATACGGTTTTAGAATCCGTATTAATTGGCAAGAAGTGAGCAGCCCCCTTTGCCTTACATAGCAAATGAGGTTTTACGCGATTAAAGTAATTATCCTCATTCGATTGCGGTAGGAAACGTTCATCCGTCCACAAGAAGAATATGCGTTCCCAATTGAGGCGCTCAATATATTCAGGTGAGTTAAGTAATTCTAACAAACCATTTACGACAGTGCCCCCAGTAATACCAACAACGCACGTTTCTGTACGGCTTATTTCATCATTGGTGAAAGCAATAAAATCCTCTGCTAAAGCTTGGACTACATCACTAGGACTGTCATAACATTTAATTGTATCTTGAGCCATGTAATAATGACCTCCTAAAACTATTATAATAGTACTATTATATACACTTTTGCTTTTTTATGAAAGCAAAAACCGATGTAACTCAATATATAGAGCCACATCGGTTCGAATTATATTAGTAACTGCTTATAAAATACATGATATTTCATAGAATTACAAGAGAATAATTATTATTTTTGACCAAATTTAGGACGACGACGTTCAGTAAATGCGCGTACGCCTTCTTTAAAGTCTTCAGAAAGGCCTAAAGAGCATTGATTTTCTACTTCAAACTTCTTGTACTCTTCCCAACCAGATAAGAAGCTATTCCACATCATTTCTTTCATAACGCGGTAAGATTGTGCAGGACCTTTAGCTAATTTTTCAACAAGACGTCTTGTAGCAGTTTCTAAGTCCTCAGGTTCGCAAACTTTATATACAAAGCCCCATTCTTTACCTTTTTCTGCAGATACAGCTTCGCCAGTCATAACGATATGCATAGCACGGTTCATACCAATGGAACGAGTCAACAAGAATAAACCGCCTGCATCAGGAGCAAGACCTACGTTCACAAAAGCTTGAATAAAGCGTACGTTGTTAGCTGCTACCACAAAGTCCGCTGCTAATGCCATATTAAATGCCGCACCTGCTGCAGCACCTTGAAGGCTCATGATAACAGGTTTAGGCAAGCGTTTCATAGCCATAGAAATTTGAGCTACCAGCTCAACAATTTCAAACAAGGATTCTGTATCGCCATCATTTACAGCGCGTTCCATTTCTGTTAAGTCACCACCTGCAGAGAATACTTTACCTTCTGCATTGATGAGCAACGCACGAACACTTTCATCGTTGTGAGCCTTATCTAAGACCTCAAGGATCTCCTTGCACATTTCGATGTTAAAACCGTTCGCCACTGCGGGACGATTAAATGTCAACGTACCAATGCCGTTGTCCACTACGTACTGAATTGTATTATAAATCATATGAGTTCTCCTATATGAAAATCTATATTCGAAAAAATTCGATGATATATCTCTATTATAGGGGAATTAAATATAGATGTAAACGTAAAAATAAATTTCCACTCTAACGACAATATTATAGTAATCATAGTATAAAAAAACACCTGCAGACATTGTCTGCAGGTGTAATAACCTGTTTTCCAAATATTAACGTTTGGAGAATTGGCTTGCTTTGCGGGCTTTTTTAAGACCGTATTTTTTACGTTCTTTCATACGTGGGTCACGAGTCAAGAAGCCAGCTTTTTTCAAAGATTGACGAAGTTCGCCATCTACGTCCAATAACGCACGGGAGATACCGTGACGAATTGCACCAGCTTGACCGGAAGGACCGCCACCAGCTACAGTTGCGATTACATCGTATTGTTCAACTGTATTAGTCAAGTTCAAAGGTTGTTTTACGATCAATTCCAAAGTTTGGCGACCGAAATATTCATTAAGTTCACGTTTGTTAACAGTGATTTTACCTGTGCCCGGTACCAGACGAACTCTAGCAACGGAAGATTTTCTACGACCAGTGCCGTAATATTGTGCTACTGCCATTATATGTTCCTCCCTCTAGATTATCGTACGGAAATTTCTAATACTTCTGGTTTTTGAGCTGCATGTGGATGCTCAGGACCAGCGTATACGTTTAATTTACGGTATTGTTGTGCACCCAATTTGTTTTTTGGAAGCATACCACGAACTGCCATTTCAACAACACGTTCAGGTTGTTTTTCAAGCATCATGGACAATTTAGTGAAACGGGAACCACCTGGGTAACCAGAGTGACGGAAGTATTCCTTTTGTTCCAATTTTTTACCAGTTACGCGAATTTTTTCTGCGTTTACAACGATCACATGATCACCAGTGTCTACGTGTGGTGTGAAAGTTGGTTTATTTTTGCCCCGAAGAACTTTTGCAACTTCGGCAGCAAGGCGTCCTAAAGTTTTACCTTCAGCGTCAACAACATACCATTTCCGTTCGATTGTGTTCGGATTGGCCATAAATGTAGTTTTCATGCTGCATATCCTCCTAATAACGTCATAATTCTACCAAAATCAGCTAGTCCTCGCTTCCGGGGCTAATGGAAACACGACTAAAGCTTACTCAAAATAGTATACAGATTTTGGTGTTCTATGTCAATTGTTTTTTACACTGTTATAGCCCATTAACAGTGATATGTCATAAAGAAAAAACCACCCAATTCTGAGTGGTTTTCCCATAAGCGCCAAATTATTTGGAGTACAATTCGACGATAAGTGTTTCGTTAACTTCGATAGGAAGTTCTTCACGTTGAGGAAGACGAGTGAATGTAGCTTTGAAGCCTTCCAAGTCTTTTTCAATGTAAGGAAGTTCGAAAGAACGAAGTTCTTGGAAGTTAGTTTTAAACATTTCGTTGTCACGAGATGCTTCGCGCAATTCGATTACATCGCCTGGTTTGCAGGAGAAGGAAGGAATGTCTACGCGACGACCGTTTACCAAAATGTGGCCATGGTTTACCATTTGACGAGCTTGACGAATGGAGTTACCGAAGCCGATGCGATATACAAGGTTGTCAAGACGTTGTTCCAAAAGGATCAACATGTTTTGACCTGTAACACCTTGCATTTTTTTCGCTTTATCATAATAGCGTACGAACTGGCGTTCTAGCAAGTTGTAGTAAGCTTTAACTTTTTGTTTTTCTAATAATTGTGTGCCATACTCAGACATTTTTTTCTGACGTTGGTCTTTTTTGACGCGATTCAAGGCTTTTGCGTGACCGAATACGTTCACACCAAAGCGACGACAAAGTTTGAATCGAGCCTCTCTTCTCGTTGCCATGTGATTATCACCTCATAAGATTAATATAAACCTGTACCTACACGGAATGGTACTCATGTATAATATCATTTTCATTTAGTTATGTCAATTATTGATAATTGTGAAAGTCATTGAAATAAGTGCATAATCGCATTTATTTATCACGATTTTTTACGATAATATTGCCCACTATATCGATTGTGCATGATTCATCATATTTTATAGATTTAGATGAAAAAACAATTATAGTATGCTACAATATGAGTAAGAAAGGTAATAGGTATCATTGGAGTTTTATGTCAATATTGGGGGAATACTATGAAAGAGTTACCTACAATGCAAGAGCTACAAAGTTTTATTACCTATAATAAAACAGGAAGCTTTACATTAGCTGCACAATCTATGAATATTACACAATCAGCTTTCAGCGCTCAAATGAAAAAATTAGAGCGTCTAGTTGGTGTGAAATTAATATCACGCTCCACAAGAGGTAGCCGTTTGACGCCTGAAGGCGAATTATTCCTACCAGAAGCAGAGCAAGTTCTTGACACATTGGAACGCGCTATCCAATCGATTCGTTTAGCCAGCAAGGTAGAGCGTCCGATCTTAAATATTGGTGTATTGCGTAGTTTAGGTGATATCCGTCTTAATGGCTATGTATCTCACTTCTTCCAAAACCATCCTGAGTTTTCAGTTAGCATTTACGACATGGAAGAAGAAGAATTGATGCTCGACTTACGCGAAAATCGTATTGACATCGCTCTCCTCTACTTACCAAACAACAAAGATATGTCAGCCTATGAATCTACGGCCCTTCGGGAGGACGAATTCGTATACTATGCTCCAAACATTATCGATGGTATGGAAGTTGCTAGTTTGAAAGCAATTCAGCAACAACCGTTGCTTATGTATCCACCTAAGTACTTTATGTATCGCACATTGAAAAACTATGTGGGTAACGGCCAACAAAATCTACATATTAGAGGTAGCCGTTTATCCAACCCATATACAATGATCGACTACTGCAAAAAAAATAAATCTGGCTGCATCGTAGCACGCCAAATCTTAAATTCTTTAAACATCAATGATGGCTTCATACCTTTAGAAAAACCATTTAAATTACAAGTGTGCTTCGCATTCAAAAAGAATAACTCTAAATCTGAAACAATGCATACCTTTATGGATTATGTGCATAGCGAATCACCAGCACGTTTATAAAAGAGAAACAAAACCCGTACACATATGTGTGTACGGGTTTTTTAATGTCACTTATTTATTCTCCATCAATAGCTATCTTTAATAATCTTTTCTTTACAACTAGTAGCTATCAATCTTATCCCATTAAACAATTGCTCTCTACCGTTACAAGTTGTAAAATAGAGAATAGATTTCAATTAATATTGTGAGGTTATTATGCTCTTATCTATTTTCTTCTTTATATTGGCTGGTTTAGCTGAAATTGGCGGCGGTTATCTCGTATGGCTATATATGCGCGACGATAAAAGTCCTGTCTATTTACTAGCTGGTGCGATCATCCTATTTTTATACGGCATCATCCCTACCTTCCAACCGGAAGCAAGCTTCGGTAAAGTTTACGCAGCCTATGGTGGCGTATTTATCGCTCTCTCCATCCTATGGGGTTGGCTCATCGATGGTTTACGACCAGACACATATGATATCATCGGTGGTCTCGTATGTCTTGTAGGCGTTTATATCATCATGTACGCGCCACGTTAATATGTCTTGTTTACTATAACAAAAAGCGGTCATCTGAAGATGACCGCTTACGTTGGTGGACGATGACAGGATCGAACTGCCGACATCCTGCTTGTAAGGCAGGCGCTCTCCCAGCTGAGCTAATCGTCCATGTGGTGACCCGTCCGGGAATCGAACCCGGGATACCGCCGTGAAAGGGCGGTGTCTTAACCGCTTGACCAACGGGCCATATGAAATTGGCTCCTCGAGTAGGACTCGAACCTACGACCGATCGGTTAACAGCCGATTGCTCTACCAACTGAGCTATCGAGGAACATTAATGGAGCGGGAAACGAGATTCGAACTCGCGACCCCCGCCTTGGCAAGGCGGTGCTCTACCGCTGAGCTATTCCCGCATGTGGTGGACGATGACAGGATCGAACTGCCGACATCCTGCTTGTAAGGCAGGCGCTCTCCCAGCTGAGCTAATCGTCCATATGTGGTGACCCGTCCGGGAATCGAACCCGGGATACCGCCGTGAAAGGGCGGTGTCTTAACCGCTTGACCAACGGGCCAGAATGGTGACTCACCCGCGACTCGAACGCGGGACACCCTGATTAAAAGTCAGGTGCTCTGCCAACTGAGCTAGTGAGTCATAAATGGCTCCTCGAGTAGGACTCGAACCTACGACCGATCGGTTAACAGCCGATTGCTCTACCAACTGAGCTATCGAGGAATGTATGGAGCGGGAAACGAGATTCGAACTCGCGACCCCCGCCTTGGCAAGGCGGTGCTCTACCGCTGAGCTATTCCCGCATACAGAACCGATAATTAATATAACATAATCATCAATCTGTCGTCAAGAACAATTTATGTCTGTCCTGACTGCCCTATAATAATATCAATTTACACATATAGTGTCAATGGTTTTTCCATGAAATTCTCAGTTAATTTTGCATAATTGAGCATAAAACATATAAAAAGAGGGATTTAATACTCCCTCTTTTATATAGATTAATCTTTGTTCTTTTGTCTACCTTTACCGGCTCCATCTTCAGCTGCTTTAACCTCAGCTTCCACGAAGGTTTTCATATCATTTAACATATGCATGGATGCATCGATAATGGATAGTCCCATTGTGGAGCCCAATGCTTCATCAATTTGTAAGTTATAGTGCAAACATGGTTTTACACCTAAGAATCGACATTGCTCCTTATGGATTGGCTCCTCATATGCGGCGGATGGGAATATATAGTCCTTAACTAATGGATCAATAGTAACGGCAGCCAATACAGCTGCACCTGTTACGGCATTATCAAATACTACCGCCATACGATGACTAGCAGCACCTAAGATAAAACCAGTTAAGAATGCAATATCTAAACCACCTGCGACATGAAGCAAATGCAATACCGCATCACGACGCTCGCTTTCACTCAAAGCAGACCAATCATCAACATCAATGTTGAAACGATCTACAAAGGAATGAATATGAGCAGCTCGTTGCTCAATGGTAGGTCCACATTCAGTATGGACTAGAATATCGTCATAAGCACAACCTGTAATAGTTGCAGTCGTTACAAGGGAATCGAGGAATGCCCTCTCCCCTATGTTACCAAGAGCAACGACTTGTAATCCTTCGTTGTGCAGTTTATCAGCATAGGAAAAGCCTAGTTCAATAGACGCTTCTAACTCATCACGAGAAATAACAGGTTCTACACCAAAGAAGTGGGACCCCTTACGGATAACCTTTTGTTCAATATTCGTCAAATCTGTCGTATCTTGTTCAAGGCCTATATTTACTACATGTACAGCTGCTTGTAACTTATTTGCCGCACCTTGCGTAGCCGTTCTACCATCATTGAAACGCTTAATAGCTGCGTTGCTTTCACTGCCATGCTGACTATTTTGAGGACCATCTACCAAGTGATCCGCCGCCACCACAAATACACCATATCGCAAATGATTTGGTTGAGGATCTGCCAGAATGCCCGCAAAGCGCTCAGCTATTAACTCTAATGTAGCAAGGCTATAAATAGGTTTTGTTAAATTATCGATACGTAATCGGCATGCTTCCATGGATGGCGCATGTAATGGTTCGATTGTAAATGTTCTCATACCTTACCTCCTGTAACAGCCAAATACATATGAACGGCAAGGTCTAGCATACCCATTTGAATGGAGCCACCAGATGCCTCACCGAGGCAAAGTCCTAAGTCAACATAGGCTTCAAGGCCTAGATTTTCTAAGGAAGATTTAGCCGCTTTTTCAGCAGATAAATGAGATGCCATCACATAGTCCATCGCTTGTGGCACCAATGTCTTAGCAACCAACGCACAAGCAGATGTATTAAAGCCATCAATAATAACTAATGCATTATTAGCTGCAGCACCTAGAATAACACCTACGATACAGGAGAATTCAAAGCCCCCCACGGAGGATAAAATTCCGATGGCATCGTCTTTTGGAATATCTTTATATTTTTCTAATACATCATGCACAATGCGTTGTTTTAATTTCAAACGTTCGTCAGAAATATTAGTGCCTCGACCTGTCGCTTCCTCTGCTGTGAGTCCTGCAAATTTAGCAGTCATAAGAGCACTAGCGGTAGTATTGGAAATACCCATTTCCCCTACTAAGAAGACATTAAAGCCTTCGTCAATTTTCTCTTTTACAAGACGAATACCCGTTTCAATACCTTCAATAGCTTGCTCACGTGTCATGGCAGGTTCTTCCACAAAGTTCTTTGTACCCATGCCAAGTTTATGAATACGTAATCCTGGTACCCAGCTCATATCCGCATCAATACCCATATCGATAACTTCCATTTGAGCACCGCAGTAATTAGCTAAGGAATTAGCGCCAGCCCCTTTAGGAATTAGGTAATTTTGTGTCATCCCTACGGTTGTTTCCTTTGGGTACGCACTAACGCCCATATCAGCCACGCCATGATCGGCAGAGGCAATAATCATACAAGGTTTTGGAACTGTTAACTGTTCCTGATTTGTAGCCGCACCATATTGAGCCACCACGTTTACAAGTCGCCCATATTGCTCTACAGGTGAACCTACATTCCAACTATCGATTATATGTTGTTCAATTTCATGACTGCGACCTCTAATAGAGTCACAAGTTTCTTGTAACAAACTCATGGTATCTCCTTAACTAAATAATATGTTAAATGTATATTCTTTACGAACCCTAGTATACACATTATACTGCATAAACCGCGTTGCTTCAGCTACATAAATATACATCAAGTTCAAATGAATGTTAATTATTCATTGTCAGTATTCTATGAGTGCTAATCAATGTATAGCCTTAGCTAATAATTATTTATCATTAGCTATTCTTTATTTGACCGGTTAAATATGGTAATTTACCGCGGATTTCTCTTCCTCGTTCAAGATAGGATTCTAAAGCTTGACCTTCATCTTCTTGTGAAAGTATCTCTTTTACCCGTTTGATTTCGGATTCGATTTGTGAAAGACCTTCAATTACATTGTGTCTATTACCATAAATGATTTCACGCCACATAGATGGCAAACCACCGGCAACACGTGTACAATCTCTAAAGCCTCCTGCAGATAATTTCATGCGCAACTCGCCTAATTCATCACCACCGGAAACTTGAGTTAAAATGGATGCCAATAAATGTGGCATATGACTCACCATAGCTAAATACGCATCGTGAGCATAGATATCGACGAATTCAATACGTGATCCTACAGCGCGTCCCATTTCAGCTAGTTCTTGAGCAACCTCTTCATTATATACATCAGAGGCCTTATCCTCTAGTACAATCCAACCCATACCTTTAAATAGGTTTTTATGAGATACTTCGTAGCCACCCTTTTCAGAGCCAGCCATAGGATGAACAGACACAAAAATTGTCCCTTTCGGAATAGAATCATATACAGCTCGTACAAAGTTTTCCTTTGCACTAGATACATCAGTCACCACTTGTCCTGGTCTAAAAAGATGTGCCATTTCTGTAAATAGTCTTGCATTTGTATCTGGAGGCAATGAAAATACAACGATATCTGAATTTTCAATCAATGGTTCTACCTCAGTCCAAGCAGCTTTTACCACCCCATCCTGAATGGCCGCATCACAAACCTCTTGGCGACGAGCATACCCTACTACCTCATAATCGGTATAGGCCTTTAAAGCCTTCGCCAACGAACCACCTAATAGACCTAAGCCAATAATGCCTACTGTCTTACTCATATAAACCTACTTTCACAAATAATTAGCCTTACACTCTCTAATGTAAGGCTAACTATATCTACAAACTACTAAAAGTATATTGAAATCGTGTAAATATAAGACTATGCCTCTATGAGGCGTCTATTTTTCCACTTCCCACTATACCAGCGATATACAAATAATAAACCTCGTAAAATTTCATCTACCGCCATGGCAATCCAAATGCCTACGAGCCCCCATTCCCAGTAAATTCCAAATAGATAGGACAATGGTACAGCACATAACCACATGCCAAAAATGCCTACGAGCATCGGTGTTCTAATATCCCCTGCTGCTTGTAAGCAGCCAACCATAACAATATTAACGGCACGACCTAACTCAAGAAAAATCTCAATCAGTAATACATTATGTGCTAACGATAGGATTTCTGGATCCGTAGTAAATATGGATAGTACAATATCACTGGTAATATAAAAGAACGTAGCCAGTCCTACACTAATGGCAATGGCTAACAACATAGAATGCCATACGCGATTTGTCACCTCAGCTTGTCGTTTAGCCCCCATCAGGTAACCCACAATAACTTGAGATGCATTTGCTAATGCTATGGTATATACATAGCAAAGCATGGCAATAACTGATACATACACCTTTGTATTAATAACAGCTAGCCCTAGGATGTTGACCATTTTCATAATCGTTGTCTGAGATAGCTGATAGCTTAATGTTTCACCACCAGAGGGAACACTGATATTCAGTAAAGACTTAACCGTATGCCACGGGAATGGTTTTAAAAATTTGAAGCTCACCTCTAAAGTAAGCAACTTCTTAAAGGTATAGCCAATAATTACGAGGCCTACCACCTTAGATAACCAGGTAGAAATTGATACCCCTAGTACACCAAGGCTTGGTATGGGACCATGACCAAATATTAATACATAGTTAGTTGTGATATGGATAACATTCATAACTAACGCGATATACATAGTAACACGCGTTAATGAATGGCCTCTAAATACGGCAACCAGCGCATAATACATAGCCTGAATCGGTAATCCTGCGGCCACAATGGTCGTATATATCGACGTATCACTCATCGTTTCGGGAGGTATACCTAGCCATGTAAAAATCCATTCATGACAGGTGATAAAGAATACGGCCGCAACAGATGAAAACAAAAAGTTCAACACCAAACTGACCGTACACACCTCAGATAGCTTAGACTGATTCTTAGCCCCTAAATACTGGGCAATCAAAATCGTCGTAGCTGTACTCATAACAATGATGAGCATAATAAAGATATTTAAAATTTGATTGGCATTAGCCACAGCTGCTACCGCTTGAGGAGAGTAATGGCTCATCATTACTTGGTCTATATTACCTACTAACAGCTGTAGGAATACTTCGATAAATATAGGCCAGCTCAATGTCCAGATAGACAAGCTAATCCCTTTTTCATAAGACTTCATAGTATCCCCTTATATACTAATGTCAGATTTTATAGTATGCCCTTTATACACTAACCTCCAATTGCCTATCCCTTAAAAGAAAACGCCTTTAGATTTTTCTTTAGTTTCTTGATCTGCAATAAATGGAATTCTAGTAGTTCTACCTTCTTTGGCCGCTACAATCTTTTTAAATGGGAATTCAAAGATTTCTCTATTCCAAGTATTTACAGCATCATTATACAACGTTCTAGCTGCAGTAATTTCTTTTTGTAAGTAAGAATTTTGTTGCATTGCATCACGAATTGTATCTTGGCTTTGTAATTCTGGATAATTTTCTATAGCTACGTTGAGGGCTCTTGTAGCCTTGTTAAGTTGTGCATTCACATCACTTCTAGATTCTTCAGAAAAATTACCACTTCTATACTTAGCAATGTCTACAAGGATATCCTTATCAACTTCAATAGATTTTTCCACAAGTTTAGCCGCATTAGAAAGAATCACAACACGTTGCTCCATATAGTTATCAATTTCAGATGCAGCATTTTGAATTCTTTGTTCCATCATATTAAACTCTGAGCTAATTTGTTTTAATCGCCACCATGGATAAATCAATACAATGGCGCCAATAATAGATACTAGATACTTGTCTATAACTATGCCTAAAACGATACCGATAACACCAACTGCCATAAGGATCGTTGGAAGAAGTTTTTCAAAGCCACTAGTTTCAACAGGGATTACCTTAGCGATAACATGCACATCTCTGCCTTCAGACATAATTTCCGGATTCATTTCGTCGAGTTGGTTAGCCATTTTGGGTACCTCCAAATTCTTTGTAAATAGTATTTAATAAATCGTCGAGAGACTGATTTTGTCGATATAGTTTACCTGCCATAAAGTGATCGTATGCAAAAGACCGATCTCTATTATTTTCAGATTTTTGATACTGGTCTAGACCTTTAATATGATTAAAATCCTCTCCAGCAGATTTAATTTCTGAAACCTCTATCAATTCGTGTTTTGTAACAGGAACATACTCGTCCCAGCGGACTGGTACATAATAGGTTCTACCATTACCCGCTCGCACAGGCACTTCATCTATGTGTTCAATCGTTCTATACGAATAGGCATCTACCTTAATCACTTCTGAGTCACCTTCATTTTTATGGTGGCTAGTCTTAAGGATTGTTTTTACATTATTACGCTCCGACGCATTAGGGGGAACAAATAAATTGAGTCCCATTTTATTGGCTAGCATTTCTGTAATGTAATCATTATATTTGAAAGCATAAGATTTACTATAAATATAATCATTAGATGCCATCTGTTGATACACAGGAATTGCTAAAATTGGGAGGAATGAGAAATACATATGATCAAAGTAACTACAGTTGTAATTAATGAACTTCTCTTTAATCTTTTCGAATGAAAAATCATAATACTGAGATGGCGAAGTATCAAAATCCCAGTTTTGAGAGTTGTCAGCTTTAACCTCATTAATTTTACATTCTTTGTTAAATATAAAATCATCGCCATACGGTGAGTTTTCAAAAATATCCTTGTAGTTGCTTTGTGCTAACGGCGTAAACAATACACGGAACTCAACTTCATTATTACGATCTAATGCATTAAATTGAGCATCAAACTCTTCATTGGCTAGAGCTTGGAAATTACCTCCGTCCTCCAATGAATCTTCAGCTTTCTTTCTAAGACTAGCAATGCCTTTTGCTAAGCGACTCTTGGCACCACCAAAATTAAAGAATCCTTTTTCCGGTGGTTTTCTATGAAATGTTAAGTTAGGTGCCGCATGATTGCCATACACTAAAGATACTCTATTGGCATAATACGGACCAGGTTGTCTTATGACTGCACGTAGTGTTTCGTTCACATCTCTAGTCTTCAAATTCCCATTAGAATCTACATACTCCTCAGTATAGGTCACATCTAATGTGCCTTCATAGGTATAGTCATCCAGCCAGTGGACTATACGCTTAAGAAACACAAAGGGATTTCCTAAAATATCGCCAGATGCAATATCTAATGTGGAATGGTTCACATCACCTTTTTCCAAGAATCCATAATCTTTAACGAGCTGTTCATATCGTTCAATATTAAAATTAGAATCCATATGAATAAAAGGAATCGCCTTTTTTATGAGTTCCATAGTCATTTCACTATGAAAGAGATTATTCAAAGGCGCCATCATCTCATAACCTTCTTGGCGCATTTGAGCTAAGGCCGCATCTAGGTCTTTAAGCTTTTCCTCAAGGCTCTTACTATTGGGCTTAATCCAATATAGATATAAACCTACACATAGAACTAGAACCGCAATACAAATAATAATAGATACAATATCTACATGATTTTGTGAAAACTGATAGACACCATAAATAATGGCCCCTATACCGATAACAATATCAATCTTTTTAATAATGCCAAATCGTTTATATGATGTATTCGATTGATCTCGATTCTCTGATACAGAGGTATATTTGTCTATTAAAACTTTATTGGTATCTATATCTACCTTGGATTGATTGACTAAATCTTGAAAGTATTCCTCGGTGACTTGCTGGAAGGCATCCTTTAACTCTTCCCGATAATACTTAAGCGGCTCTAGCAATGCTTCATTATATTCATTCGACACGTTACTCATTCCCTCTCCTTAATGAATCGTACAGTAAGTACTACATCTATACGTTTCCATTATGCCTCATATTCTGAAATAACAGCCTCTTATACTTATAAGCTTTCAATTTTTTACTTAATTATAAATATCCTAAATTATAAATTAGTATATCAATTAAGAAAACCTCCGTAAAGTAAGAATACTATTCATAACACAATAAAGTAACCATATTACTTATATCACTATAAAATAACCATACTATTCATGATACGCTAAAGTAATCATACGATTAATAATGTAAAAACCCCTCTTTACTAGACATCCAGTAAAGAGGGGTTCAGATCATAAATGATCCAATTTAAATAAGATTATTTAAATTGATTGCAAAGGCTATCGAATAGTGCTTGATCTGGTTTTACAACATCTTCAGTCAATGGGCGAGGATGTGGACCACCATTTGCTGCAGCCATAGCTTTTTCGAAGGAAGGTTTAGTAGTATCTTGATAAATAAGACCTGTAACCAAACCATCTGTTTCACCCAAAGTTTTAAGTGCTGTTGCACGATCTGTTGGATCATAACCTTCTGGCAATGCAACTAGGTGTTCTTTGAACCAGTCATAGCTGTTGTGTTTATTGTAAGTAACACATGGGCTGAATACGTTAATGAAGGAGAAACCTTCATGATCCATTGCTTGTTGAATCAAATCAACAAGTTCTGCACGGTTAATCATGTAACCTTGCGCTACGAATGTAGCACCTGCAGCAATTGCAGTTTCACAAACGGACAATGGAGATTCGAATGCCCCACGAGGAGTTGTTTTTGTAACAAAACCGATGTCGGAACGAGGGGATGCTTGACCTTTAGTCAAACCATATACATGGTTATCCATAACGATGTATGTCATGTTTACATTACGTTTGAAAGCATGGATAGTGTGACCCATACCAATAGCGAATGCATCACCATCACCGGAGCAAGCGATAACTTCTAAGTCTTGGTTAGCAAGTTTAACGCCTTGTGCGTAAGGAAGCGCACGACCATGAGTTGTATGTGCACCATATGCGTAGAAATAACCACCGATACGGCTAGAGCAACCGATACCGGAAATTACTGCTAATTTTTCTGGTGGAATATTTCTTGCTGCTACAGCATCAGTAATTGCTGCTTGAACCCCATAATGGCCACAGCCAGGACACCAGTTTGGACGAATATCGTTTCTGTAATCTTTAGCTGTTGTCATATTATAGGACCTCCTTAATAGCATTTTTCACATAACTTTTTGTGAATGGATTACCATCGTATTTCAAGCAGCTGGAAATTTTAGATTTCTTATGCATGTTGATTTTAAATAAGTTAGTCAATTGGCCTGTTGCATTGTGTTCAACGATAACCACTTTTTTCGCAGCATCCATAAATGGTTGTAATTGTTTTGCTGGGAATGGTTTAATCAAGCGCAATTGTAAGTGGTTAACTTTAACGCCTTCTTGATCGAATTCAGCAACTGCTTCTTCGATAGCACCACGGCTGGAAGCCATACCTACAACAAGTACATCTGCTTCGTCGTATTTAGCATTATTCAAGAATGGTTCATAGTTATCAGCTACAGTTTCCAATTTGCGGAAACGTTTATCAGTTTGCGCTACGTGCATTGTAGGCGCTTCTGCTGGTTTACCTTCTTCATTATGTTCAAGACCTGTAGAAAGGAATAGACCATTTTTCATGCCAGGAATTGTACGAGGAGAAATGCCATCTTCAGTCAATTCAAAGCGTTTGAAATAATGAGGTTGTTCCAATTCAGGAAGGTCAGCTTCTTTCATCATTTTACCGCGGTTAATAGGCACACGGTTCAAGTCGAAGGAAGGAACAGATTGTTTATTCAAACCTTGTTGTAAGTCAGGCATGAAGATAACTGGGCATTGGTACATTTCTGCCAAGTTGAATGCTTTTTGAATTTCATAGAAGCATTCTTCGATAGATGTTGGAGAAATTACGATACCAGCGTAATCGCCATGTGCATTGTAGCAAGCCGCATCAATATCAGATTGTTCAACCTTTGTAGCCATACCTGTGGATGGGCCAGAACGTTGAACATCGATAACAACCATTGGCAATTCAGCCATGGAAGCCATGGATAAGGATTCAGCCATCAAGGAAAGACCAGGGCCAGAAGTACATGTGAAGCCACGAACACCTGCGTATACGCCGCCCATAGCTGTCATACATGCTGCGATTTCGTCCTCTGTTTGAACGATTGTAGCACCCAATTTATCCATGTTTTTAATCATATATTCCATTACTTCAGATGCTGGAGTAATAGGATAAGATGCCATGAAACGGGAACCCGCTGCGATAGCACCTAAAGCACATGCTTCATTACCTAATAAGAACATTTGATCTTTCTTACCAGGAGCTGGCAATGTATCGATTTCAACATCGCCTAATTTTTCCATTACAAGGCTATGACCATCGTCAAAAGCAGCCAAGTTTTTATCCACGATTTCTTGGGATTTTTTCGCAAATTTAGCAGCAATCGCATCTTTGAACATCTTAGTATCAAAACCAAGAAGTGCAACAGACATACCAAGTGCAACGATGTTACGCATCAACATGGAACCTTGTTTCATTGCTGTTTCAGAAATTGGCAAGGACAAGCAATTAACCTTTGTACCTTCAAATTTAGAGAAGTCAGGACTTACTTTGCTGTCACAAATGATGTAACCGCCATCGCGAACTTCAGAACCATGCATATCAACTGTTTCTTGATCAAGAGAAAGCAAGAAGTCTACGCCTTCACCAATGGACATAACTTGTTCTAATGCAACGCGCAATGCGAATGTAGTATGACCACCTTTGATACGAGATGCAAATAAACGTTGGCTATACAAGGAATAACCTTCTTTAGCGAGGATTGTCGCCATGATTTCGCCACAACTCTCAATACCTTCACCTTGTTGGCCGCCCATTTTCCAGATAAAATCTTTACGTTTTTGCAAGAGATTCACCCTCCTTAGGATAAAAATTACACTGCTGACAAGAGTCTACCTTACTATGTTAATGTTTTATAGTACGAACCTGTCTATATCGTCATTGTATCATGTATATTTTGGGTTTACAATGTATCATTTCACATAATAATAGGTATAAATTAAGGCATTATAACTAAAAATTATAAGAAAAAAGGATACTACATGCTATGTAGTATCCTTTTAGTATTAATAGTTATCGTTTTAAATAAATTATAGGAGAATGTAGTCTATACAAAATTATATAGAATATTTATTCTGTAATACCTCTTGCTGCCGTTCTTCGGTAAAGAAGATTTCCTCTAGACACAAACCTTGAGCTGGTGCCGTTTTGCCTATTACACGGCGATCTTTAGCTGCTAAATAGCCCTTAATCTCCTCTACCTTACGTCGTCCCAGCCCTACATCGACGAGCAATCCCGCAATATTGCGAACCATGTGATATAAGAAGCCATCACCTATAACAGAAATGGTAACATGAGGACCATCTGCCTCTACGTGAATTCCCATGATTGTTTTTACTGGATCTGCAGGCGTTGAATTCGTACCCTTTAAGGTTGTAAAGTCATGCGTGCCTAATAGTTCATTACCGGCTGCTTGCATAAGCTCAATATTAAGAGGCTTCTTAACGTGCCAATGGTATCGCTTTGTCAGTGGATTGGCAATGAGTTGATTATGGATGGTATATACATACTCTTTACCATATATATTCCATCGCGGCTTCCAATCGAGGGGAATTTCCACCGCCTCAAGAACAACTATATCCTTTGGAATATGTGCAATCATAGCGCGAGGAATATTTTCTGCCGGTATAGATCCAGATGTTTGGAACGTACAGACTTGAAACTTCGCATGTACCCCTGCATCGGTTCTAGAAGCACCGTAGATTTGAATTGGTTCATTACAAATTTTTGACAATCCATATTCTAAACAGCCTTGTACCGTTAAGCCCTTATCGTCGGGTTGCTTTTGATAGCCTGCTAAGTCAGTGCCATCATAAGCGACTATAATCCGTATATTTCTCATAGATCAAGCCACCATAAAACGATGAGTACAATGGTAACTAGAATGACCGCCCCTACACCGATATAATCTACATAGGTAACTTGTAGTTCTTTCATGCGCGTACGATTCACACCGCCTCTATAACAGCGAGCCTCCATGGCAATAGCTAGTTCATCTGCACGTCTAAAAGCACTAATAAATAATGGTACTAAGAGAGGCACCATATTTTTAGCACGTTGAATGATAGAACCGGTTACAAAGTCTGCACCACGAGCAGATTGAGCTTTCATAATACGATCTGTCTCATCTAGTAAAGTTGGAATAAAGCGCAATGCAATAGTCATCATCATTGCTAATTCGTGAGCTGGCACACCAATACAACGGAATGGATTGAGCAAATGTTCAATACCATCGGTCAAACGAATTGGTGATGTCGTATAGGTCAATAAGGACGAGAACAAGATTAAAAAGATTAATCGCGCTGCCATTTGTAGACCCATAGCCAAGCCTTGATCTGTAATATTGATGATCCACCATTGGAAGATTGTATTACCTGGTGTTGTAAAGATATGAATGCCCATGGTAAATACGATGATAATCCAAAGTGGTTTAATAGCAGACCACATCAAGCGTAATGGCAATCGTGATAAAAGCATAGCAAAGATTGTAAATGCCCCTACCAAGCCATACGCAAGAGGAGAGTTCGCTAGGAAGATGGCTACCACAAATATTGTAGTAGCAATAATCTTTGCACGAGGATCCATGCGATGCAAGAAGGAGTTTCCTGGGAAGTATTGCCCTATAGTAATGTTATTTAACATGGCTACCTCCTTCTAGAATGGCTTGTACTGCATCATCTACAGATAATACACGATTAGACACATCTAGTCCCTGTTCACGCAAATACTCCATAGTGACAGACACTGGTGGTACGTCTACACCAACCGCCTGTAATTCATCGCGATGATTATTAAAGATATCCATCGGCTCTCCATCGAGAACGATGCGACCTTTATCTAGGACTACAAGGCGAGATGCCATGCGCGAAATATCTTCCATATTATGAGATACAAGGATTACTGTAATACCCTTTTCTTTATGAAGACGAATAATTTCTTCAAAGATTTCTTCACGACCAAATGGATCAAGGCCTGCAGATGGCTCATCAAGAACTAGGAAGTCCGGATTCATAGCCACTACACCGGCAATAGCAACGCGACGCATTTGACCACCAGATAGGTGGAATGGAGAACGCTCTGCATAAGTGTCGTAGTCGAGGCCTACAAATTTCATGGCATCTCGCACGCGTTCATCCACTTCAGCTGCACTAAGACCTAAGTTCTTAGGACCAAAGGCAATATCTTCAGCAATGGTTTCTTCAAATAGTTGATGTTCTGGATATTGGAAGACCATGCCTACCTTATGGCGCATCTTCTTAGCTTCCTCTGTAGAAGCGCTAATATCTACACCATTAACAGTAACGGTTCCGGTAGTAGGATGTAATAAACCATTCAAATGTTGTACAAAGGTAGATTTACCAGACCCGGTATGACCAATGATGCCCAAAAACTCACCGTTTTCAACAGTAAGAGATACACCATGAAGGGCCGTTTTTTCAAATGGAGTGCCTACACCATAGGTATAGGTAATATTATCTAATACAATCGCCATTAGTGTGTGCCCTCCCCTCTTACTACATTTGAATTTTCATTGTTAGGAGAACTCATCTTGTGAGCACTTACGTTATGTTCACTTAGTAATTGATCCGCCAATTTAGAATGTTTTAGTCCTTCTGCTAATTCTTCATTGTTGATGATACTCTTACCTACTTCATAACCTTTTTCATTCAATTTGAAAGCAATTTCAGACGCAACTGGTACATCGAGGCCAAGGCCTTTTAAAGTATCTACATGGCTAAAAATCTCACGAGGGGTTCCATCATGTAACTTCACGCCATTTTTCATTACTACCACACGATCAGCTGTAACAGCTTCCTCCATAAAGTGTGTAATGTATACGATAGTAATACCTTCCTCTTTATTGAGTTTATGAACTGTTTCAAGTACTTCACGGCGACCTTTAGGGTCGAGCATAGCTGTTGGCTCATCAAGGACGATACAATCTGGTTTCATAGCAAGTACGCCGGCAATGGCAATGCGTTGCTTTTGACCACCAGACAACAAATGAGGACCATGTTCTCTATATTCAGTCATATTTACAGCCTCTAACGCTGCATCGACGCGTTTTCTAATTTCCGCGCTAGGAATACCAAGGTTTTCTGGACCAAAGGCAACGTCCTCTTCTACGACAGCCGCCACAATTTGGTTATCAGGATTTTGGAACACCATGCCTACATGTTGACGTATATCCCAAATATGCGCTTCATCACGCGTATCATAGCCACATACATTGATATAACCTTCGCTAGGTTGTAATAACACGTTGAAATGCTTGGCTAGTGTACTTTTACCACTACCATTAGTACCGATAATACAAACAAACTCACCACGCTTGATGGATAAACTCACATCATTTAGTGCATGTACATCATTGCCATTTTCATCACTATAAATATGACTCATATGATTGACGTCAATCATAATGTCTTTTTCATTCATGGATAACCTCATATCTTTCTAGTCAATTTCGTCTTTGTGAAAGTATAACCTTTAAATTGTATATAACAGTATTGACCTATTAACAACAACAAATTAATGTAATCCACTGTATAGATTAAGCATTAATGATTGCCATAGATTTATGTGAAAAGGTTAACAATATTTATTCATTCTTTACGATAACTGCTAACATATTACGATATTATACTAATCGATTGTACCATAAAATTGACAATAAAAAAACGGTGCTGCAACATAAGTTACAACACCGTATGAGTTTGATTAAACTAACTCGATAATAGCCAAAGGTGCAGCGTCACCTTTGCGAAGACCAGTTTTGATTACACGAGTGTAACCACCTTGACGGTCTGCATATTTTGGAGCAATTGTATCAAACAATTTTTTTACTACGCTTTCATCCATGAGGTATGCAAGAACTTGGCGACGTGCATGAAGATCACCACGTTTAGCCAAAGTTACCATTTGATCAGCTAAAGAGCGAAGTTCTTTCGCTTTAGCTTCTGTAGTTTCAATACGCTCATATTGGAAGAAAGATGTTAACATGCTACGGAACAACGCTTTACGAGCGGAGCTGTCGCGGCCTAATTTTCTGTACATTCGTCTTCCTCCTTATTCGCCTTTTTGTTTAAGTTGAAAACCACCTGGATGATTGTTGAGTTTTTCCTCAATTTCATCGATGGATTTTTTGCCTAAATTGCGAACTTTTCCTAAGTCATCAATGGTTTTGTCTAGCAAATCTGCAATTGTATTAATGCCAGCACGTTTCAAGCAGTTATACGCACGAACAGAGAGTTCCAACTCATCGATGGAAATCTTTGCTGGGCCGTCATCTACAGCTGGTTCTTCATTATCGGAACCTACTGGATCAACAACGATACCGCCTTCACCTGTGTTTACATCTACAACATCTGCAGAGTGCGCTAATTTAGTGAAGTTCCCTAAATAACCAATCATAATGGCAGCAGATTTTGCTACTGCATCAGCAGCAGTAATGGAACCATCAGTCCAAACTTCTAATGTAAGTTTGTCAAAGTCCATTTCATTGCCTACACGAACATCACTCACTTCGTATTTGGCACGAAGAATTGGAGAGAAGATGGAATCGATTGGAATACAACCGATTACATCTGTATCTTTTTTATTCTTCGTGGAAGGAACGTAACCTTTGCCACGTTCGATTACTACGTCCATTACGAGATGAGCTGTCTCATCCATTGTCGCAATCACTAGTTCAGGATTCAATACTTCTACTTCTGGTGGGAATTGTTCAGCTAAGTCAGCAGCTGTCAATACGCCGTCCTTTTGGAAGTCAAAATGAACTTCCAAAGGTAATTGAACATCTTCTTCAACTTTGATGCACAATTGCTTTAAGTTAAGGATGATATCCGTAACGTCTTCGCGAATACCAGGAATAGTAGAGAACTCATGAAGAACTCCATCAATTTTGATAGAGGTGATAGCTGCCCCATCCAAGGATGAAAGCAAAATTCTGCGTAAGCTATTACCGAGAGTGATACCATAGCCACGGTCTAATGGTTCACATACGAACTTACCATAGCGACCGCCTTCGGCGATGTCCACTTTCTCGATTTTAAGTTTCTTTTCTTCGCTCATCAGGAACATCCTCCTATACAACACACGTTCATAGTTTAATTATAGCACCGTATCAAATCGGCCGCTATAAATTATACACGACGGCGTTTTGGAGGGCGACAACCATTGTGAGGAATTGGAGTTACGTCTTTAATGGAAGTAACTTCAAGACCTGCAGCTTGTAAAGCACGGATTGCAGCTTCACGGCCGGATCCAGGACCTTTTACGAATACTTCAACAGTGCGAAGACCATGTTCCATTGCAGCTTTAGCAGCTTGTTCAGCAGCCATTTGAGCAGCGAATGGAGTGGATTTACGGGAACCACGGAAGCCCAAGCCACCAGCGGAAGCCCAAGACAACGCGTTACCGTTTGTATCTGTCAAAGTTACGATAGTGTTATTGAATGTAGAACGAATATGAGCCGCACCGGATTCAATATGTTTCTTTTCTTTTCTTTTAGTTCTAACAACTTTTTTAGCCACGCTTTATCCCTCCTTTATCTTATTTCTTTTTACCAGCAATTGCTTTTCTAGGACCTTTGCGAGTACGTGCATTCGTTTTAGTACGTTGACCACGAAGTGGTAAACCCATACGATGACGTTTGCCTCGATAGGAGTTGATTTCAATTAAGCGTTTAATGTTAAGAGCTTCTTCACGACGAAGGTCACCTTCAACTTTGTAATCAGCATCTAACAATTCACGGATTTTCGCTACTTCATCTTCAGAAAGATCACGAACACGTGTGTCAGGATTGATGCCAGTTTTAGCAATGATTTCAGCTGCTAAAGTTGGACCAATACCATAAATATAAGTTAAACCAATTTCCACTCGTTTATCACGAGGTAAATCTACACCGGCGATACGTGCCATCTAATCATCCACCTCCTATCAGATTATCCTTGTTTTTGTTTATGTTTTGGATTTTCGCAAATAACCATTACACGGCCTTTGCGTTTAATGATTTTACATTTTTCGCATATCTTTTTAACTGATGGTTGAACCTTCATTAGTACCTCCTTTGTGGACCCTATGCTTATTTGAAGCGATAGGTGATGCGACCACGATTTAAGTCATACGGTGTCAGTTCCATAGTAACTTTATCACCAGGAAGAATACGGATAAAATTCATACGCATTTTACCTGACACATGAGCCAATACGATATGACCATTTTCCAATTCAACTTGGAACATGGCATTCGGTAAAGCCTCAACTACCGTACCTTCCACCTCAATAACGTCTTCTTTTGACATATCTTTTCCTCCGGTTACCTGTTTTATTTAATTAACCGCGGTTCATCACGCATGGTTAATATTTCAGGGCCGTTTTCTGTAACAACCACTGTATGTTCGAAATGAGCAGCAGGTTTACCATCTACGGTAACTGCTGTCCAGTCATCCCCTAATACACGAACACGATGTGTACCTAGAGTAATCATCGGTTCGATACACAATACCATACCAGGTTTCATAAGAGGTCCTTGGTCAGGACTACCATAGTTTGGTATTTGTGGATCTTCATGCATTTCGCGGCCTAAACCATGACCTACGAAGTCGCGAACGACACCGTAACCATGTTTCTCGCAATACGTTTGAACAGCATGACCGATAGCACCGATACGGTTGCCAACTTTCACTTGTTCAATTCCCTTGAACAGACTTTCTTCTGTAACTTTTAACAATTTCATCACATCAGGTTTGACGTGACCGATAGGAATCGTCACAGCCGAATCGCCGTGATATCCATCAATAGATGATACAAGATCAATACTGAGGACATCACCGTTTTTAAGCTTACGCTTAGCGCTCGGAATACCATGAACAACTTCATCATTGATAGAAGCACAGATTGTAGCAGGGAATCCATAGTACCCTTTACAACTTGGTATACCACCGTGGCTGCGAATATATTCTTCGGCAATTGTATCTAACTCAAGCGTCGTGATGCCAGGTTTAGCCTTTTCTACTAACAAGGACAACGTGTCTGCTGTAAGCTTACTTGCCTTGCGGATACATTCAATTTCATGGGGCGATTTCAAAATAATCATGGATTATTTCTCCAAAGCCTTAATGATGTCAGCAAATACTGCGTCTACATCTTGTAAACCATTAATTTCTTCATATAAACCGCTATTGCGATAGTAGTCGATTAAAGGTTTAGTAGATTCTTCGTACACAGCTAGACGTTTCTGTACTGTTTCAGGGTTATCATCAGCACGATTTTCTAGAACAGCTCGTTCGCTAATACGTTTAACTAATTCCTCGGAAGGAACGTTTAAGTTAAGTACAGCGTCCAAAGAAATTCCTAATTCTTTAAGGATTGCATCCAAGGACACAGCTTGCGCTGTTGTTCTTGGGAATCCATCAAGAATAAATCCAGATTTGCAGTCATCTTTCACCAAGCGATCACGTACGATACCAACAGTTACACTGTCAGGTACCAATTGACCAGCATCGATGTATTTCTTAGCCTCAACTCCAAGAGGTGTTTCGTTCTTAATCGCAGCGCGGAACATATCACCTGTTGAAATTTGGGGAATACCGTATTTTTCAATAAGTCGAGCTGCCTGAGTGCCTTTACCAGCACCAGGAGGTCCCATTAATAGAATATACATATTGTTTCCCTCCTATTTCACAAAGCCTTTATAGTGGCGTGTTACCATGAGCGACTCAATTTGTTGCATTGTATCAAGTGCTACACCTACAACGATAAGGAGAGCCGTACCACCAAAGTATACGCCTTGGACGCCGGTAATACTACCGAGGAAATTCGGTATAATAGCAACGACAGCTAAGAATACAGCGCCAGCCAAAGTGATCTTGGTCATCACGTTATCCACATAATCAGCAGTTGGTTTACCCGCACGAATACCTGGGATAAAACCACCGTATTTTTTCATATTATCTGCCATATCTGTAATGTTGATAGAGATTGCAGTATAGAAATACGTAAAGATAAAAATCAATAATGCATACAATGCCGTTTGTAACGGCGTACCCCATGTAAAGAGATCCGCAGCTTTATGAACATATTCATTGTCAATAAATTGCGCAATCGTCACAGGGAACATCAACACAGATGACGCAAAGATAATTGGGATTACACCTGCCTGATTGACTTTCAACGGCAAGAATGTAGAGTGACCACCGTACATTTTACGACCTACTACGCGTTTAGCGTATTGAATCGGAATACGACGTTGGCCTTGTGTAACTGCAACTACGACAGCAATCATCGCAAGAGCAATTACAGCAAATAAGAATGCTTGGAACATATTAATTGTTCCGTTTTGGATATATTGATAAATAGTTTCTAAACCATCTGGTAATCGAGCTACGATACCAGCAAAGATGATCAAGGAAATACCATTACCTATACCATATGCTGTGATTTGTTCACCAATCCACATCAACAAGCATGTGCCTGCTGTTAGGATGATGGCCACAACGAATACACTAAGGAAATCATTATTTACCAAAGCGTTGTTTGCTCTAAGAGCAAATGCCATGCCTGCGGCTTGTACAAAGCCGAGGACTACGGTGCCATAACGAGTTACCTTCGCTATTTTCTTACGCCCGTCTTCACCATCTTTACTCCATGCTTCAAACTGAGGAACTACAGACTGAAGCAGTTGCATGATGATGGAAGCATTGATGTAAGGTGTAATACTCATTGCAAAGATAGAGAACTTACTAAGCGCACCACCAGCAAACAAGTCTAATAGACCGAATAGGTTACCGGATGTAAACAAGGATTCGATAACAGACGCATCAACGCCTGGAACAGGAATGTGGATACCAGCTCTAAAGATGGCAAACATCATTAATGTGTAAAGAATCTTATTACGTAATTCGGTAATCTTAAAGATGTTCGAGAGGCTATCTAGCACCCTAGATCACCTCTACTTTTCCGCCTGCTGCTGTAATTTTTTCTTCAGCAGATTTAGTGAAGCCATTAGCGATAACAGTTAAGTTTTTAGTTTCCAATGTACCGTTACCTAAAATACGAATGCCATCGCGTACATTTTTCAAAATGCCAGCTTCAATAAGAGCTACTGGATCAACTGTTGCACCGTCTTCAAAACGGTTCAATTGTTCTACGTTAACTTCAGCATATTGTTTAGCAAAAACGTTGTTGAAACCACGTTTTGGTAAACGACGATAAAGAGGCATTTGGCCGCCTTCAAAACCGGAGCGAACGCCACCGCCAGAACGGGAGTTTTGACCTTTTTGACCACGACCAGATGTTTTACCCAAGCCAGAACCTAAACCACGGCCTACACGAGTACGAGCTTTTTTGGAACCAGCAGCTGGTTGTAATTCATGAAGTTTCATTCAGTGCACCTCCTTATCAGTATTAAACTTCTTCAACTTTTACTAAATGTCTAACTTTGTGAAGCATACCTTCGATTTGAGGTGTTACTTCTTTTACAACTTGAGAATTAGTTTTTTTCAAGCCCAAAGCTTTAACTGTCGCGCGTTGATCTTCAGGACGACCGATTAAGCTTCTTGTTAATGTTACTTTAACTTGTGCCATTTCTTGTCTCCTTATTACGCGTTATAGATTTCTTCAACGGTTTTACCACGAAGTTCTGCAACTTCGCTAGCGCGTTTCAAATCTTTCAAACCTTCGATTGTAGCGCGAACCATATTGTTAGGGTTAGAAGAGCCCAAAGATTTAGTCAAGATGTTACGAACACCTACTAATTCCAATACGGCACGAACAGGGCCACCAGCGATAACGCCAGTACCTTCAGCAGCTGGTTTCAAGAATACGCGGCCTGCGCCGAATACGCCTGTTACGCTGTGAGGGATTGTACCATTTTTAATTGCTACGTTTACAATATTTTTCTTAGCATCATCGATACCTTTGCGAATTGCTTCTGGTACTTCCGCTGCTTTACCTAAGCCAACGCCTACATAACCGTTGCCATCACCAACAACTACAAGAGCGCTGAAGGAAAAACGACGACCGCCTTTAACTACTTTGGCTACGCGGTTGATGAATACTACTCTTTCTTTAAGATCAAGACTGGTGTAGTCAATTCTCGCCATGTCTATAGTTCCTCCTTCTTAGAATTTTAAGCCTGCTTCACGAGCACCTTCTGCAAGGGCTGCTACGCGGCCGTGGTAAATGTAACCACCACGGTCAAACACTACTGTGTCAATGCCTTTAGCGATAGCTTTTTTAGCAACTGCTTCACCAACAGCTTTAGCAGCAGCTACGTTACCACCATAGGATAAGTTCAAATCTTTATCTAAAGAGCTAGCAGCTACCAAAGTTGTACCTGCTACGTCATCGATAACTTGAGCATAGATGTTGCCTAAAGAACGGTATACGTTCAAACGTGGGCAAGTTGCCGTACCAGAGATGTGACGGCGAATACGAAGATGACGTTTTGCTCGAGCGATGTTTCTACTAGATTTACGAGGCAAGATATTCACTCCTTTCATTCATATAGATGATATTACTATTTACCTTTTGCACCAGCTTTACCAGCTTTACGACGAACAACTTCGCCTTCATAGCGGATACCTTTACCTTTGTAAGGTTCTGGTTTTCTCCATTTACGGATATCAGCTGCTACTGCGCCTACAACTTCTTTGTCTGCACCAGAAACAACGATTTTGTTAGGAGCTGGAACTTCAATTGTAATACCAGCTGGAGCTTCCATTTCTACTGGATGAGAGAAGCCAAGTGTAAGAGCTAATTTATTGCCTTGTTTAGCCGCTCTGTAACCAACACCGTTGATTTCAAGAGTTTTTGTGAATCCTTCAGATACGCCTGTTACCATATTAGCAACAAGAGCGCGAGTCAAACCGTGAAGGGAACGATGAGCTTTATTGTCGGAAGGACGAGCTACTGTAATTGTGTTACCTTCAACAGTGATATTCATATCTGGATGCAAATCGCGAGATAATTCACCTTTAGGACCTTTTACGTTCATATGATGGTTATCATATGTAACAGTAACGCCTGCAGGGATCTCGATAGGCATTCTACCGATACGTGACATTATTTCTACCTCCTATTGCTACTATTACCAAACGTATGCGATTACTTCGCCACCAAGACCTTCTTTACGAGCTTGTTTGTCGCTCATAACGCCTTTGGATGTAGAAATAACTGCGATACCCAAACCACCAAGTACACGAGGAAGTTCTTCCTTTTTCGCGTAAACACGTAAACCAGGTTTGGAAATACGTTTAATTCCTGTAATAACTTTTTCGTTATTGGAACCATATTTCAAAGTTACTTTTAAAGTGTTTTCTTCTTTTTCTACGTTCTTTACGAAACCTTCTTGTAAAAGGATGTCAAGAACAGCTGCTTTCATTCTAGATGCAGGAATGTTTACCGTTTCATGAAGTGCAGCATTTGCATTACGGATGCGCGTAAGCATATCCGCGATAGGATCGGTCATTACCATAATCTAAAAACCTCCTCTCGTCTAATATTACCAGCTGGCTTTTTTAACACCAGGAATTTGTCCTTTGTACGCCAATTCACGGAACGCAATACGGCTGATACCGAATTTGCGCATATAGCCGTGAGGACGACCAGTTAAGTTGCAACGGTTGTGTAAGCGTGTTGGGGATGCGTTTGCTGGTAATTTGGACAAGCCTTCATAATCACCTGCTGCTTTTAACGCTGCACGTTTAGCTGCATATTTTTCAACGATTTTAGCGCGTTTCTTTTCGCGTTCAATCATAGATTTTTTAGCCATCTATATGTTCCTCCTATTATTTTTCAAAAGGCATACCGAATTGAGTCAACAATTCACGAGCTTCTTCATCTGTTTTAGCAGTTGTTACTACGATGATATCCATACCAGTAACACGTTCTACTTGATCATATTCGATCTCAGGGAAGATGAGCTGTTCTTTAAGACCCAAAGCGTAGTTACCACGGCCATCAAATGCTGTTGCGCTGATACCGCGGAAGTCACGTACACGAGGTAATGCCGCATTGATCAATTTGTCGAGGAATTCATACATGCGTTCGCCACGAAGAGTAACTTTTGTACCCAACGCCATACCTTCACGAACTTTAAAGTTCGCAATGGATTTTTTTGCTTTTGTGATTACAGGTTTTTGACCAGCGATGATAGTCAAATCATTAACTGCTGCTTCCAATGCTTTTGCATTGCCTACTGCATCACCAACGCCGATGTTGATAACGATTTTTTCCAATTTAGGGATTTCCATAACGTTGCCGTATTGGAATTTTTCTTGCAAACTCTTTTTAATTTCAGAGTTGTATTGTTCAAATAAACGAGACATTTATTTAGCTCCTCCTTTCCTGATTATTTAAGTACTGTACCAGATTTAACTGTAGCGCGAACGAATTTACCGTCTTTGCCTTCAACTTTTTTGATACGAGTAGCTGTTTTAGTTTCTGGGTCAACAACCATTACGTTAGAAACATGGATACCAGCTTCTTTAGTAACGATGCCGCCTTGTGGGTTAGCTTGAGAAGGTTTTGTGTGACGTTTTACAGTGTTAACGCCTTCAACAAATACGCGTTCTTTTTTAGGTTCAGTAGCAATTACTGTACCTTGCTTACCTTTATCTTTACCGGAGATAACAACAACTGTATCGCCTTTTTTGATTTGTAGTTTAGCCATATGCTGCGTTCCTCCTTCTTATAATACTTCTGGAGCCAAGGAAACAATTTTCATGAAGTCTTTTTCACGAAGTTCTCTTGCTACAGGTCCGAAAATACGAGTACCACGAGGGGTTTTATCGTCTTTAATTACTACTGCTGCGTTTTCATCGAAACGGATATAGGAACCGTCTTGACGGCGGATACCTTTTTTAGAACGAACAATAACAGCTTTGACTACGTCGCCTTTCTTGACAACGCCACCGGGTGATGCATCTTTTACAGAAGCAACGATTACGTCACCGATATTGCCGAATTTGCGATAAGAACCGCCCATGACTTGGATACACATAATACGTTTTGCACCAGTGTTGTCGGCAACATTCAAAATTGTTTGTTGCTGGATCATCGTCTATTCCTCCTTACATCACTCTTATTTTTGTCTTTCAAGAATTTCAACAACTCTCCAACATTTATCTTTAGAAAGTGGACGAGTTTCTACAATTTTAACTGTATCGCCAATTTGGCACTCATTGTTTTCATCATGAGCTTTGAAGCGTTTAGTGCTAACCATTGGCTTGTTATATAATGCGTGAGGTACTTTACGTTCTACAGCAACAACAACAGTTTTATTCATTTTGTCGCTAACAACTTTACCTACGCGGACTTTACGTACGTTTCTTTCTTCTGCCACGATTTTAAGCCTCCTTTTCAACCTTTAACAAATCTGTTATTATGCGTTTTCAGATTTAAGTTCAACTTCACGTTGTACAGTTTTAATACGAGCGATTGTCTTCTTAACTTCACGAATGCGCATAGGATTTTCTAATTGACCTGTTGCAAGCTGAAAACGGAGGTTAAATAACTCTTCCTTAAGACCGGAAACTTTTTGTTCCATTTCGGCAGCGCTCATATTGCGAATGTCATTAACCTTCATTTACGTCACCACCCAATTCTTTACCCTTAACAACAAATTTGCATTTGATTGGAAGTTTATGGCTTGCAAGACGCATAGCTTCACGAGCTGTAGCTTCTGGCACACCGTCCATTTCAAACATTACACGACCTGGTTTAACTACTGCTACCCAGTATTCAGGAGAACCTTTACCGGAACCCATACGAGTACCAGCTGGTTTAGCTGTGATTGGTTTGTCAGGGAAAATTTTAATCCATACTTTACCACCACGTTTGATATAACGAGTCATAGCAATACGGGCAGCTTCGATTTGACGGTTAGTGATCCAAGATGGTTCGCATGCTACCAAGCCGAACTCACCATGAGACACTGTATTACCGCGCATAGCACGACCTTTCATACGGCCGCGGAATTGCTTACGATGTTTTACGCGCTTTGGAATAAGCATTACTTGCCACCTTCTTCCTTCTTAGCAGGTTGTTTTGCTTCTGGCAAAACTTCACCTTTGTAAATCCATACTTTAATGCCGATACAACCATATGTTGTATGAGCTTCAGCAGTACCGTAGTCGATGTCTGCACGAAGTGTATGCAAAGGAATAGAACCTTCACGGTAGGATTCGCTACGAGCGATTTCAGCGCCGCCAAGACGACCGCTTACCATGATTTTAATACCTTTTGCACCTAAGCGCATTGTACGACCTACAGCTTGTTTCATTGCACGACGGAAACCAATACGGCGTTCCAATTGGCTAGCAATGTTTTCTGCAACCAAGATTGCATCCATGTCTGCTTGTTTAATTTCTGCGATGTTAACGTCCACTTGTTTGTCAGTGAAACGAGTCATTGCTTTTTTGATATCTTCGATACCAGCACCACCACGACCGATAACCATACCTGGTTTTGCAGTGTGGATAGTCAATTTAATACGTTTATTTGTACGCTCGATTTCAATGCGGGAAATACCAGCAATGAAAAGGGTTTCTTTCAAGAAGTTACGAATTTTTACGTCTTCATGAAGATTAGCAGCGAAATCTTTATCTGCATACCATTTTGCGTCCCAATCTTTTACGATACCGACACGCAAACCGTGTGGATTAACTTTTTGACCCACTCTGTTTCCCTCCTTCTTAAGCTCTTTCTTTAACTACTACTGTTACATGGCTAGTGCGTTTCAAAATTTTGAAAGCTTGACCACGGGAACGAGGATGAATGCGTTTTAATGTAGGGCCTTGATCAACGAAGATCTCGGATACGTAAAGATTGTCAACATTCATATCGAAATTATGTTCAGCGTTTGCGATTGCAGAACGCATAACTTTTTCTACTACATCAGCGCCAACTTTCGGAGTGAACTTCAAGATGGCAAATGCTTCGCCGATGTTTTTACCGCGCACTAAATCTGCAACGATACGGATTTTACGAGGCGCGATTCGGATATGTCTAGCGATTGCTTTTGCTTCCATGTATTATTTCCTCCTATTTTTTGCCTGTAGATTTTTCGTCCTTACCATGACCTTTAAAAGTACGTGTAGGAGCGAACTCACCTAATTTATGACCTACCATATCTTCTGTAATGAATACAGGTACATGTTTGCGACCATCATGCACAGCAATTGTGTGGCCTACAAAACTTGGGATAATAGTAGAGGCACGGGACCAGGTTTTTACAACTTTCTTTTCGTTAGTTTCGTTTAAAGCTTCAACTTTCTTAAGCAAATGATCTGCTACGAAAGGGCCTTTTTTAATAGATCTGGACACTATTTTATCTCCTTTCCTTTATCCTATTTTGTACGACGTTTAATGATTAAGCTGTTAGAAGCTTTTTTCTTGTCGCGAGTTTTAACACCATGTGCTGGTTTGCCCCAAGGTGTAACAGGATGTTTACGACCAACAGGAGATTTACCTTCACCACCACCATGTGGATGGTCACAAGGGTTCATTACAACACCACGGTTGCCAGGGCGAACGCCCATCCAACGATGACGACCAGCTTTACCAATTACAAGGTTGCTGTGGTCAGCGTTACCAACAACACCTACTGTTGCACGGCACTCTTGACGAACACGACGCATTTCACCAGATGGTAAACGAAGAATAGCATAGCCATTATCTTTACCCATCAATTGAGCAGATGTACCAGCGGAACGAACGATTTGGCCACCTTTACCGATTTTCAATTCGATATTATGGATTTGTGTACCGTCTGGAATATTAGCCAATGGTAAGCAGTTACCAGGTTTAATATCGGACTCAGGACCGGAGAATACAACGTCACCAACTTTTAGACCGTTAGGAGCTAAAATGTAGCGTTTTTCACCATCAGCGTAGTTAAGCAAAGCGATACGAGAAGAACGGTTAGGATCATACTCGATTGTTGCTACTTTAGCTGGAATATTATCTTTAGTACGTTTGAAGTCAATAATACGATATTGACGTTTATGACCGCCACCTTGGTGACGAACTGTCATTTTACCAGTATTGTTACGACCACCTTTTTGAGAAATCTTAGCTAGCAAAGATTTTTCTGGTTTGCTTGCTGTGATTTCGTCGAAGGCGGATACTGTCATAAACCGGCGACCAGCGGAGTACGGTTTAAATGATTTAATTGCCATTAGTGGGCCTCCTTACAACTAGACTCTTAGACACCTTCAAAGAATTCAATGGACTCGCCAGCTTTTAAAGTAACGATAGCTTTTTTGTAATCGCTACGTTTACCTTGTGTACGACCCATGCGTTTAGTTTTACCTAAAACGCGAATAGTAGCTACTTTTTCTACTTTTACATTGAAGATTTTTTCAACTGCTTGACGGATTTGCACTTTATTTGCAGTCAAAGGCACACGGAAAGTGTATTTGCCTTCTTCCATAAGCATAGTGGATTTTTCGGTAATAACCGGGCGGATTAGTACATCATGTAATTGCATTATCCAAGTACCTCCTCGATTTTTGCGACAGCACCTTTAGTAATTAAGAGCTTATCGTAATGAAGAAGATCGAAAATGTTCATACCTTCGCAAGCCAATGCTTTAACACCTTGGATGTTGCGAGCGGAACGTTCAACATTTACATCACCTTCAGTGATGAACAATACTTTTGCATCACCAACGTTGAAGCTATTGATAATGTTCAACACTTCTTTAGTTTTAGGAGCTGCTAATGTGATTTCTTCCAAAACGTATAATTCGCTATTATTCACTTTATCGCTAAGAGCAGATTTAACTGCTAAACGTCTAGCCTTACGAGGCATAGCTTTGTAATAGCTGCGAGGTTGTGGACCAAATGTAGTACCGCCACCAATCCAGATTGGGGAACGGCTGGAACCGGAACGTGCACGACCAGTACCTTTTTGTTTCCAAGGTTTGCGGCCACCGCCACGAACCATACCTCTAGTTTTTGTTGCATGTGTGCCGAGACGTTCGTTAGATAATTGACGAACTACGGCTTGATGCATTACGGCTTCGTTAACTTCAACGCCGAATACTGCATCGTTTAACTGTATTTCACCGACTTTAACGCCGGATTGATTATATGTTGCTACTGTAGGCATTACATAATCCTCCTTTCGACAAATGATTATTTAACAGGTTTAACCGTGTTGCGAACCATAACCAAGCTACCTTTAGCGCCTGGGATACCACCTTTAACCAATAAAAGGTTACGTTCAGCATCAACTTTCACAACGGATAAGCGTTGTACGGTAACTCTGTAACCACCCATTTGTCCAGGGAGTTTTTTACCTTTGTATACCTTACCGCCGCCACCGGAGATCATAGGACCGATGGAACCAGGTTCACGGTGAGATTTGGAACCATGAGTTTCAGGACCACGGGAGAAGTTATGGCGTTTAATTGTGCCAGCAAAACCCTTACCTTTACCTGTACCCACTACGTCCACCAATTCACCTTCTGCGAAGATATCAGCTGCCAGAGTTTGGCCTACTGTGTAGTCAGCTGCATTAGCTACGCGAACTTCGCGAAGATATTTAACTGGAGCTACGCCAGCTTTGTCGAACTGACCTTTTACAGGTTTTGTTAAATGTTTTTCTTTAATGGAACCGTAACCAATTTGTACTGCTTCGTAGCCGTCTGTTTCAACAGTCTTAACGCGCACTACAACGCTTGGGGTAGTTTCCACTACTGTTACAGGAACTAATTGGCCTTCTGCTGTGAAGACTTGAGTCATTCCTAATTTTTTACCCAAAATAGCTTTAGACATTATCGCACCTCCTTATAGTTTTATTTCAATAGATACACCAGCTGGTAAATCTAAACGAGTGATAGCATCTACTGTTTTCGAATTTGGTTCAAGAATATCGATTAAGCGTTTATGTGTACGCATTTCGAATTGTTCACGAGAATCTTTATTTACGTGTACAGAACGAAGAATTGTGAAGATATTCTTTTCTGTTGGCAATGGAATCGGACCAGATACCATAGCGCCATTTCTTTTTGCAGTGTCTACGATCTTAGCAGCGCTTTGATCGAGAGCTTTGTGGTCGTATGCCTTAAGGCGAATACGGATTTTTTGCTGTTTAGCCATTATTAATAATTCCTCCTGTCGTCCATTTCGTGAATGGGCTGCTCCATAGAAATTCTCCTCCGCAGAGGCAACCTTCTACTTCATAGTTTAAAAACACAACACTAGAGCGGCATTACTGCCGCTCTGAATGCTGCATGTATTGTGCTCAACGCATCACTACGATGAGCATAAAAGGTTAAATTAACCTTCGATTTCAGTTACAACGCCAGCGCCTACTGTATGGCCACCTTCGCGGATCGCGAAGCGAAGACCTTCTTCGATAGCGATTGGAGTGATCAATTCGATGTTCATTGTTACGTTATCGCCAGGCATACACATTTCTACACCGTCTGGAAGGTTTACAACACCTGTTACGTCTGTTGTACGGAAGTAGAATTGTGGACGGTAGTTGGAGAAGAATGGAGTATGACGGCCACCTTCTTCTTTAGTCAATACGTAAACTTCTGCTTTGAATTTTGTGTGTGGTTTGATGGAACCTGGTTTAGCCAATACTTGACCACGTTCGATGTCTTTACGGTCAACACCACGAAGCAACGCACCTACGTTGTCACCTGCTACTGCAGAGTCCAAAGTTTTGCGGAACATTTCAAGACCAGTTACTACGTATTGTTCAGCTTTTTCTTTCAAGCCTACAACTTCTACTGTGTCGCCTACGTTTACTTGACCACGTTCAACACGGCCAGTTGCTACTGTACCACGACCAGTGATTGTGAATACGTCTTCCACAGGCATCAAGAAAGGTTTGTCAGTATCACGAACTGGAGTTGGGATGTAGGAGTCTACAGCTTCCATCAATTCGTCGATTTTAGCTACATATTGAGCATCGCCTTCCAAAGCTTTCAACGCAGAACCTACAACGATAGGTACTTCGTCGCCAGGAAATTCGTAGGAAGAAAGAAGTTCACGAACTTCCATTTCTACCAATTCAATCAATTCTTCGTCGTCAACCATGTCAGCTTTGTTCAAGAATACTACGATTGCAGGAACACCAACTTGGCGAGCCAACAAGATGTGTTCGCGAGTTTGAGGCATAGGGCCGTCAGCTGCGGAACATACCAAGATAGCGCCGTCCATTTGAGCTGCACCAGTGATCATGTTTTTAACATAGTCAGCATGGCCTGGGCAGTCAACGTGTGCATAGTGACGGTTAGCAGTTTCATACTCAACGTGTGCAGTGTTGATTGTGATACCACGTTCACGTTCTTCTGGAGCTTTATCGATCATGCTGTAATCTTGGAAATCAGCTTGGCCTTTTTCTGCCAATACTTTAGTGATTGCAGCAGTCAAAGTAGTTTTACCATGGTCAACGTGACCGATTGTACCGATGTTAACATGCGGTTTCGTACGTTCAAATTTTTCTTTTGCCATTTTAAATTATCCTCCGAGGAAAATAGTAATTCTATTAATCTAATGTAAGATTAACCGTTTTTCTTTGCTTGAATTTCTTCAGCAATTTTCTTAGGAACTTCTTCGTAATGATCGAATGTCATGGAGTAGTTACCGCGACCTTGAGTTTTGGAACGAAGGTCTGTTGCGTAACCGAACATTTCGCTCAATGGAACATATGCTTTGATATGTTGGTTACCATTACGAGCTTCCATGCCGTCCATGCGACCACGACGGGAGTTCAAGTCACCGATAACGTCGCCCATGTATTCTTCAGGAACGTCTACTTCTACGGACATATATGGTTCAAGCAATGCAGGATCTGCTTTGCGAGCACCTTCTTTAAAGCCCATGGAACCAGCGATTTTGAAGGCCATTTCATTGGAGTCAACGTCATGGTAGGAGCCGTCAAATACGATAACTTTGATGTCAACCATTGGATAACCAGCGATAACACCGGATTCCATAGCTTCTTTAACACCATTTTCAACAGGTCCGATGTATTCACGAGGAATTGCACCACCTACGACCTTATTTTCAAATTCGAAGCCAGCACCTGGTTCTTGAGGAATTAATTCCAACCAGCAGTGACCATATTGACCACGACCACCAGATTGACGAACGAATTTACCTTCAGCTTTAACAGCTTTACGGATAGTTTCGCGATAAGCTACTTGAGGTTTACCTACGTTACATTCTACTTTGAATTCACGGTTCATACGGTCAACGATGATATCCAAGTGAAGTTCGCCCATACCGGAGATAATAGTTTGACCTGTTTCTTCATCAGTACGAACTTTGAAAGTAGGATCTTCTTCTGCCAAACGAGCAAGAGCTGTACCCATTTTTTCTTGGTCAGCTTTTGTTTTAGGTTCAACAGCAACGGAGATAACTGGTTCAGGGAACTCCATGGATTCAAGAATTACAGGATTCTTTTCATCACAAAGAGTATCACCAGTAGTAGTATCTTTCAAGCCTACAGCTGCAGCGATGTCGCCAGCGTAAACCATGTCGATTTCTTTACGAGTGTTAGCGTGCATTTGAAGAATACGGCCAATACGTTCTTTCTTACCTTTTGTGGAGTTGAAAACGTAGGAACCGGATTCCAATGTACCGGAGTACACACGGAAGAACGCTAATTTACCAACATAAGGGTCAGCCATGATTTTGAATGCCAATGCGGAGAATGGCTCTTCATCGGAAGAAGGACGAGTTGTTTCTTCTTCAGTACCAGGAACTACACCTTTAATAGCTGGAATGTCGATAGGAGCTGGCATGTAATCTACAACAGCATCCAACAACATTTGTACACCTTTGTTTTTGTAGGAAGAACCACAAAGAACTGGGAACAATTGGTTAGCGATAACCGCTTTACGCAATGCTGTTTTCAATTCTTCGATGGAGATTTCTTCACCTTCCAAATATTTCATCATGATATCATCATCAGTTTCAGCGATAGCATCAATCATCATTTCGCGACGAGCTTCAGCTACTTCTTGATATTCTGCTGGGATATCAGTGATTTCATATTCTTTACCGTCATCGGATTTGTAAATTTCCGCTTTCATAGTCATCAAATCGATGATGCCTTCGAAAGTATCTTCAGCGCCGATTGGCACTTGGATAGCTACGGAATTTGCACCCAAACGGGATTTCATCATATCAACTACGTTGAAGAAGTCAGCACCTACTGTATCCATCTTATTTACATAAGCGATACGAGGTACGCCGTAGTTAGATGCTTGACGCCATACTGTTTCGGATTGAGGTTCAACGCCACCTTTAGCACTGAACACCGCTACGGAGCCATCAAGTACACGTAGAGAACGTTCTACTTCTACAGTAAAGTCAACGTGACCAGGAGTATCGATGATATTGATACGATGATCTTTCCAGTGACATGTTGTCGCCGCAGAAGTGATTGTGATACCACGTTCTTGTTCTTGCGCCATCCAGTCCATCGTAGCAGCACCTTCATGTACTTCGCCGATTTTGTGAACAATACCTGTATAGTAGAGGATACGTTCTGTAGTTGTTGTTTTACCAGCATCGATGTGAGCCATGATACCGATATTACGAGTTTTTGCTAGGGAAAACTCTCTTGCCACAGTTGTCACCTCTTATTACCAACGATAATGAGCAAATGCTTTATTAGCTTCTGCCATTTTATGAGTATCTTCTTTTTTCTTGATTGCAGCGCCTGCATTGTTGAAAGCGTCCATCAATTCGCCTGCTAAGCGTTCTTTCATAGTGCGTTCACCACGAAGACGAGCATAGTTTACAACCCAGCGAATACCGAGTGTTTGACGGCGATCAGCACGAACTTCAACTGGCACTTGGTAGTTCGCACCACCGATACGGCGAGCACGTACTTCAAGTACAGGCATAACATTTTTCAATGCTTGATCAAAAACTTCCATTGGGTCTTGACCCATTTTGGAACGAATAATTTCGAATGCATCATATACGATAGTTTCAGCAATGCCTTTTTTGCCATCGTACATAACTTTGTTAATGAAACGTGTTACTAATTTGCTGTTGTACACCGGATCTGGAAGTACATCACGTTTCGGAACAGGGCCTTTTCTTGGCATGTTCAATTCCTCCTTTATAATGATGTGTGTTAGTTTCGTTTAATGGCTAAAATTATTTTTTAGCTTTTTTCGCGCCGTATTTGGAACGACTTTGCATACGGTTTTGTACGCCAGCTGTATCCAATGCACCGCGAACGATGTGATAACGCACACCTGGAAGGTCTTTTACACGACCGCCTCTGATAAGTACAACACTGTGTTCTTGTAAATTGTGACCAATGCCTGGGATGTAAGCAGTTACTTCAATAGCGTTTGTCAAACGTACACGGGCAACTTTACGAAGCGCGGAGTTTGGTTTCTTTGGAGTAGCTGTGTACACACGAGTACATACACCACGTTTTTGTGGAGATTCTTGAAGTGCTGGAGCTGTAGATTTTTTAGTCAAGCTCATGCGACCTTTGCGTACTAGCTGATTAATTGTTGGCATTTGGGCACCTCCTTTCCAAATTTGAGATTTATAATTGATCCGTCATAACAAAGTGTTACATCGGATATTACCAAGATTAACGTAGGATACCTACCGCTGTGGCCCGCACCTTAATGCGACACGCACGACCGAGGTCATCCATAGTGTGCTTGTCATTCACAGGTATTCCCTGTTCAGCACAAGCATTTCGTATAGGTCCAACTACACTTTCATCACTATCATGTCCTACGAACACATACTTCACAGTCCCTCGTGCAATGTTTTTCAACGTTTGCTTGGCACCGATTGTTTTGTTCATCGACTTCAGATGGGCAATGTCCATAGTAAAATTCTCCTTACGAAATTATGCTACTTAGGCATACTTGCCCCTGAGCACTATGTAAGTATACCAATTACACAAACACATGTCAAACGTTTTTCGATGCTCTACACCGCTATACAACTGCATTTTATATGTACACGTTTCCGTGCGTTTCATAATGGCGAATCATATAACAATATATGTAATTTTTATGCAAGAATGGTCGTTTTATTCTCATTTTTATACATTACTTTCATATTATTTTAATTAATTACATTTTATGTATGCATAATTGATATAACAGAAAAATAAATAGTCATTTTTTAGTCTAATTTTATTAACCATATTCAATATATCTATATTATTAAATTTATAGGTTTATTTATCCTATCTGACAATTACATCTTAACAAAGAACTTCAGTATCCATAAAAAAGAGCGTGCCCTAAGGCACGCTCTCTTCTATTGCAATAGATTATTCTTCTACAGCAGATTCTTCTGTAATATCGATAATTTCAGGTGTGTTTTTCACAACTTCGATTTTACGGTAACGGCTCATGCCAGTACCAGCAGGAATCAATTTACCGATGATTACGTTTTCTTTTAAGCCCAATAATGGATCAATTTTACCTTTGATAGCAGCATCTGTAAGAACACGTGTTGTTTCTTGGAAGGACGCAGCAGACAAGAAGGAATCCGTTGCCAAAGCGGCTTTAGTAATACCCAATAATGTACGTTTGCCTGTAGCATTTTCACGGCCATTAAGAGTAAGACGACGGTTTTCTTCGTCAAAGGTATTAACGTCGACCATATCCCCTGGGAGCATATCAGCATCGCCAGCTGTTTCAACTTTTACTTTATGAAGCATTTGACGAACGATAACTTCGATATGTTTATCGTTAATTTCTACACCTTGAGATTTATATACTTTTTGTACTTCGTATACGAGGTAACGTTGAGTTGCTTCAGTACCCATTACGCGCATGATGTCATGAGGGTTGATAGAACCTTCTGTTAAACGTGCACCTAAGGATACAACATCACCGTCTTTAACGATAATGCGAGAACCATAAGGGATGAGGTAATCAAGTTCAATACCGTCTTCACCAGTGATGAAGATAGTATTAGTACCTTTTTTACCTTCGTTAGGTACAACGCGAACTGTACCTTCGTTTTCTGCGATGATAGCATTACGTTTTGGTTTACGCGCTTCGAACAATTCTTCGACACGTGGCAAACCTTGTGTAATATCGTCACCTGCGACACCACCTGTATGGAATGTACGCATTGTCAACTGAGTACCAGGTTCACCGATGGATTGCGCTGCAATAATACCTACAGCTTCACCAACTTGAACTTGACCACCTGTACCAAGGTCGCGACCATAACACTTGCGACATACGCCATAAGGGCTGCGGCAAGTCAATACGGAACGGATTTTAACTGTTTCGTAGTGTTTTACAACTTCATCAGCCAATGGTTCTGTGATTTCACCGTTAAGAGGAACGATAACTTCGCCAGTTTCTTTATTAACTAATTCTTCAGCTGCAATACGGCCTACGATACGATCTTTTAATGGTTCAATAACGCCAGTACCTTCAACGATTGCTTCCACTTCAATACCATGAATTTCGTTGTTGCGTACTTGTACTTCTTTTACATCGGAGTTAAGAATAGCTTCGATACCTTCTTCAGTGAGGCGTGTATTAGCAGGGAAGATTTCTACACCTTCACTGTCAACAATTGCTTGTACCGTATCCTTGTTCAACATATTTTGAACCATAGTTTCTTTTAATGTTGCACGGATGCTGTCGTCGCTTTCACCAAGAATAATTTTTTGAACCAAATTAGTATGGTTGATATCGCTATCAGAGCCTAGGTGTGCACCGCGCAATGCGACAGATGTAACACCGGATTCTGCAATATCAGCTAAGCATTGTTCGTCCAAGATAGTTTCAGCAGGTACAACAAGTTCCCCTGTTTCTACATTCACTACATCTTTATCTAAAACACGACCAATAAGCTTGTCTTTCAACAATTCCAATGCTTGACGTGGAGATGTAGCCAAACGAGCGCGTTCACGAACGAGATCGATACCTACAACGTCACAATCGTCCTCACGAACGATAACGTCTTGAGATACGTCAACAAGACGACGAGTCAAGTAACCGGAGTCAGCTGTACGAAGCGCTGTATCGGCCAAACCTTTACGAGCACCATGAGAGGATGTAAAGTAATCCAATACAGTCAAGCCTTCTTTAAAGTTTGCTTTGATTGGTAAGTCGATGATACGACCAGATGGATCGGCCATCAAACCACGCATACCAGCAAGCTGACGGATCTGTTGTTTATTACCACGGGCACCAGAGATAGCCATCATGTAAACAGGGTTGAAGCCATCTTTGTCGCGCGCCATATTATCCATCATGGCGTCAGTAACATCTTCTGTTGCTTGAGTCCACAATTGGATAGTTTTACGGTAACGTTCTTCTTCTGTAATAAGACCACGGCGATACAAGCGAGATACTTTTTCTACTTCTTGTTCTGCTGTGTCTAATAAACCAGTTTTTACTTCTGGTACTTTAATATCTGCAATAGCTACAGTCATACCTGCGCGACGAGCGAAGGAGTAACCCAAGGATTTGATACGGTCTAAGAGTTCTGCAGTTTTTTCATTGCCAAACAATTGGAAGCATTGGTCAACCAATTTACCAACTGTTTTCTTATCCATAACCTTACCTAAAGAGTAAGTGCCATCTTCACGTTTTTCGTATTGCCATAATTCTGGGAATAGTGCATTGTTGAAGATTAAGCGACCAGCTGTAGTTTCTACACGGCCATGATCAGGTAAACGGATATAAAGAATATCTTGCAAGCCAATGATATGAGACTCGTATGCAAGCATTACTTCGTCATAAGTAGCAAATGTTTTTGCTTTATCACGAGTATCTTCACGTACAACTGTTAAGTAGTATGTACCCAAGATCATATCTTGAGAAGGTACTGCTACTGGTTTACCGTCTTTCGTAGACAAGATGTTATGGCTAGAAAGCATCAATGTACGAGCTTCTGCTTGTGCTTCTACGGACAATGGTAAGTGACATGCCATTTGGTCACCGTCAAAGTCGGCGTTGAAGGCTGTACATACTAATGGATGCAATTTGATAGCACGACCTTCCCAAAGGATTGGTTCGAAGGCTTGAATACCAAGTCTATGCAATGTAGGGGCACGGTTCAAGAGAACTGGATGTTCTTTGATTACCTCTTCCAAGGATTCCCATACACCAGGGCCGATTCTTTCAACTTGGCGTTTAGCAGCCTTGATGTTGGATGCTTGACCGCGTTCTACCAAACGTTTCATAACGAAAGGTTTGAACAATTCCAATGCCATTTCTTTAGGCAAACCACATTGGTGCATTTTAAGTTCAGGACCTACTACGATAACGGAACGACCGGAATAGTCAACACGTTTACCAAGCAAGTTTTGACGGAAACGACCTTGTTTACCTTTAAGCATATCGGACAAGGATTTCAATGGACGGTTACCAGGACCTGTTACAGGACGGCCACGGCGACCATTATCGATCAATGCGTCAACAGCTTCTTGAAGCATACGTTTTTCGTTGCGCACGATGATATCAGGAGCACCTAAGTCTAACAAACGTTTCAAACGGTTGTTACGGTTGATAACACGACGGTACAAATCATTGAGGTCAGATGTAGCGAAACGACCACCATCTAATTGAACCATAGGGCGCAATTCAGGTGGGATAACAGGAACAACATCCATGATCATCCATTCTGGGCGGTTGCCAGATTGACGGAATGCTTCTACTACTTCTAAACGACGAACGGCACGGATTTTACGTTGACCACTAGCAGTGTTCAATTCTTCGCGCAATTCAGCATTCAATGCTTCAAGATCAAGTTCTGCTAAAAGAGCTTTTACAGCCTCAGCACCCATATCGATACATACGAAGAGAACTTCTTCAGCAGCGCCCAATTCATAACGCTCTTCACGAGTTAATTCTTCGTATTCTTTATCTGCTTCTGGGATTGTTGCATCATCGCGAAGAGCCGCATTATAGCGCTCTTTGCGTTGTGCTTCGCGAACAATAGCCAAACGTTCGTTACGTTGAGTTACTGTTTCGATTACGACAGATTTACCACCGATAGTATAACCGTCTTCGTTAAATTGAGCTTCATATTCGCGGTACTCTTGCTCGGACAACAATTGGCGTTTTGCCAATGGAGTACCAGCTGGATCTACTACGATGTAGGAAGCAAAGTATAATACGCGTTCCAAGGAACGTGGAGATACATCAAGGATTAGGCCCATGCGGGATGGGATACCTTTAAAGTACCAAATGTGAGATACAGGAGTAGCCAATTGGATATGGCCCATACGTTCACGACGTACTTTTGCACGTGTAACCTCTACACCACATTTATCGCAGACTACGCCTTTATGGCGAATGCGTTTATATTTGCCGCAGTGACATTCCCAGTCCTTTGTTGGTCCAAAAATGCGTTCGCAGAATAGACCATCTCGTTCTGGCTTCAACGTACGGTAGTTAATAGTTTCAGGTTTCTTAACTTCCCCATGAGACCAAGCTAAGATCTGCTCTGGAGAGGCTAAACCGATTCGCATGGAATCGAATTCATTTACGTCTAGCACTACTATCGCTCCCTTCCTTATAGATAGTTTTAGTCTTCATCGTTAGAGGAATCGCCCATTGGGAACGCCAATTGGCTAAGGATATCGTCTTCACCGCCGTTATCAGCAGGTGCTTCTTCCTCTACTTCTGGCTCTACAACAGTTACTTCATCAGTTTCTACTGCACTGCCTTCCATAACTTCTTCAATGCCAGTTTCTACCACTTCATCTTCGTCATCAAGTTCTTTCATAACAACTTCTTCTTGATCTTCATTCAAGATTTTTACATCAAGACCAATACTTTGAAGTTCTTTGAGCAATACCTTGAAGGACTCAGGTACACCTGGTTCAGGGATGTTTTCGCCTTTAACGATTTTTTCGTATGCTTTCACACGACCAACAACGTCGTCAGACTTAACAGTTAATAGCTCTTGAAGTGTATAAGCTGCGCCATATGCTTCGAGAGCCCAAACTTCCATTTCCCCGAAACGTTGACCACCGAATTGAGCTTTACCACCCAATGGTTGTTGTGTAACAAGGGAGTACGGACCTGTGGAACGAGCATGGATTTTATCATCAACCAAGTGATGGAGTTTAAGCATGTATACGTAACCAACAGTTACACGGTTATCCATAGGTTCACCAGTACGACCATCGTACAATACTGTTTTACCATCATCGGAACGACCAGCAATGCCTAATGTTTCAAATACGTCTTTTTCATGAGCGCCATCAAATACAGGTGTAGCAATGTGAATACCTGCTACATCTGGTTTTGGCATGCCATATGTTTCATAGTCGTAACCAAGGCCTTCGAGTTCATGACGAATTTCAACGCGTTTAGCACGAGCAGATTCAATATGGTTCAATGTAGTTTTAACTTTATTAATAGCTTCTAATTCTTCTACAAGAGCTGGATCCATTTCTGGAGCATCTTCTTCAGAATCGAAGAATTCTACATGAAGTGCATTGTATTTAGCTTCAATAGCTTTAAGTTCTTGATAACGAGCTTCGCCGCCAAGAGCTTCAAGTTTCTTTTGCGCTGCAGATTCTACATGACCAAGAATTTGAGATTTCAAGTCGATGATTTTTTCATCGATATCGAAATGAGGAACAGTCACATCTTCTTTAGCTTTTGCTTCTAATTCTTCAATTTCAGCATATAAGCCGCGAATAGCGTCAATTTGTTCCCAGTAAGATGCATCAGTACGAGCTTCTTTCAACACGTTTTGAATGTGAAGGTCTGTAGCTTTGATTTTCATACCTAAGCCTTGAACAGCCCAACCCAAGTGAGTTTCAAGAACCTGACCGATGTTCATACGAGAAGGTACGCCCAATGGGTTCAATACGATTTGTACTGGAGTACCATCAGGAAGGAATGGCATATCTTCTTTTCTCATAACGCGAGAAACGACACCTTTGTTACCATGACGGCCCGCCATTTTATCGCCTTCGTGAATCTTACGTTTTTGAGCGATGTATACGCGAACAAGTTTATTTACACCTGGTTGTAATTCGTCACCGTTTTCACGAGTGAAGACTTTAACGTCTACAACTTTACCAGATTCGCCATGAGGTACGCGCAAAGATGTATCGCGAACTTCGCGTTCTTTGTCACCGAAGATAGCGCGCAATAAGCGTTCTTCAGGTGTTAATTCAGTTTCACCTTTTGGTGTAGCTTTACCTACGAGAATATCGCCAGGGTGTACTTCTGCACCAATGCAGATGATACCATCTTCATCAAGGTTTTTAAGTGTGTCATCACCAGTATTAGGTAATTCACGAGTAATTTCTTCGGCACCTAATTTAGTGTCACGCGCATCGCATTCGTACTCTTCAATATGAATGGATGTATAGATATCTTCTTTGCAAAGTTCTTCACTAAGCAAGATCGCATCTTCGTAGTTATAACCTTCCCAAGGCATGAACGCTACAAGAACGTTATAACCTAACGCCAATTCACCGCCATCAGTAGCAGGACCATCAGCCAATACTTGGCCTTTTACAACATGGTCGCCACGATTAACGATTGGTTTTTGGTTGAAGCATGTGGATTGGTTAGAACGAAGGAATTTATTCAAACGATATGTATCAACACGACCATCGCTATCGCGAAGAACGTGGATTTCATTACCCCAGCAACGTACAACTTTACCAGCTTCACGAGCAAGTACGCAAACGCCGGAGTCAGTAGCTGCTGTATATTCCATACCTGTACCAACAAGTGGAGCTTGAGCGCGCAAGAGTGGTACCGCTTGACGTTGCATGTTCGCACCCATCAAGGCACGGTTAGCATCGTCATTTTCAAGGAATGGAATCATAGCTGTACCGATGGATACAACTTCTTTTGGACTAACGTCCATGTAGTCTACCTTATCAGGTGTAACTTCCAATACGTCATGACCACGACGACAAGCAACGTGTTCATTAGTGAAGTAACCTTCAGCATCGATTGGGGAGTTCGCTTGGGCAATTGTCATGCCTTCTTCTTCATCAGCGGTCATATATACAACAGAATCAGTGACACGAACTTTTACAACTTTGTCTGCATCAGCGCCTGTACCATAGATTTTTTCTACTTTACGGTATGGAGCCTCAATGAAACCGAATTCATTTACTTTCGCATAGTTAGACAAGGAGTTGATCAAACCGATGTTTGGACCTTCTGGAGTTTCAATTGGACACATACGGCCATAGTGAGAGTGATGCACGTCACGAACTTCGAAGCCTGCACGCTCACGAGATAAACCGCCAGGGCCAAGGGCAGAAAGACGACGTTTGTGAGTCAATTCTGCTAATGGGTTTGTTTGGTCCATGAACTGAGACAATTGGGAAGAACCAAAGAATTCTTTGATTGCTGCCACTACAGGACGAATGTTAATCAACGCTTGAGGCGTGATAGATTCGATTTCTTGAATTGTCATACGTTCACGAACAACACGTTCCATACGAGTTAAACCAATACGGAATTGGTTTTGCAACAATTCACCTACACAACGAAGACGACGGTTGCCCAAGTGGTCGATATCATCTGTGTGACCTGCACCATCCATAAGGTTGAGCAAGTAAGAGATGTTAGCGATCATGTCTTCACGTGTTACTGTACGATGATCGTATGGCAAGTTGCAGTTATTACAGATAACTTTAGATTCTACACCATCGTTATTTACGATGTAGAACTCAGCGAAACCTTCACCATCGAATACGTGGCTATTAGCAACGATATCAAGTTGTTCTTCTCCAACTTGTACACCTGCATCAAGAATGATTTCGCCAGTTTCTGGATCTACGATTGGTTGAGCCAATGTTTGACCCAACATACGTTGACGCCAGCCAAGTTTTTTATTCAATTTGTAACGACCAACGCGCGCTAAGTCATAACGGCGTGCATCGAAGAACAAATTATCGAACAAGTTACGAGCAGACTCTACAGTAGGAGGCTCGCCTGGACGTAATTTTTTATAGATTTCAACCAATGCTTCATCAGCAGATTGAGTTGTATCTTTTTCTAATGTACGAACAATGCGTTCATCATATACTGGCAAACCATCTTCATCAGTTTTACCATTCCAGAAGAGGTCAAGGATGCTTTCATTAGTATCCCAACCTAATGCACGTACCAATACAGTAGCTGGTAATTTACGGTTACGGTCAATACGAACAGCAACAACTTCGCTTGCGTCAGTTTCAAGCTCAATCCATGCGCCACGGTTAGGAATAACTGTGGAATCGTACAAACGGTTACCCATTGTATCGATTTCTTTATTGTAGTAAACGCCTGGAGAACGTACCAATTGAGATACGATTACACGTTCTGCACCATTGATGATGAAAGTACCTGTGTCAGTCATCAATGGGAAATCGCCCATGAATACTTCTTGTTCTTTAATGTCCATATTTTCTGGATCATTATTTACTAAGCGAATATTTACACGAAGTGGTGCTGCGTAAGTAGCATCACGGTTTTTACATTCATTAATATCATACTTAGGTTCACCTAAGCTGAAACCTTCGAAAGAAAGTACTAGATTACCTGAATTGTCTTTAATCGGAGAAATATCGTTGAAAATATTTTGTAAACCACTCTCCAAGAACCACTCATACGATTTACGCTGAATGTCCAATAAATGCGGCATCTTGATAACTTCGTTAATTTTTGCGTACGTATAACGAGTTCGTTTGCCTACCTGTTCAGGTTTGAACATATTTGCTTTCACCCCTATCAAAACACACTGGTCTACCATTTTCTATAACGGCACGGAAAAGACATCTTACAGGTCTCAGTTTTCCTGCTCGGATAACGTCAAATAAAGCAAGGCCCATTTCATTTTTAAAAATAACCTTGCTTTCCATTAACCAAGCACAACCTTGGAAGAAAACCTCATCACTATTCAAGTTATAGTTTTTATATCCAAAAGCAGGAAACGCTACTTTTGCAATATATAATTCTATCAGTATTAAAAAAGACTGTCAACCAAAAGGGTTGACAGTCTTTCATTTTCATGCTTTATTCATGTATCAAAACAACTGACTATGTTAGTTGCCTTTTTGTTTTAAAAGATTAGCACCAGCAATACCAGGGCGAGTCATTTCTTTAGGAGAAAGGATATGATTGATTTCATCTTCAGTCAATAAACCTTTTTCCAAGATGATATCACGGATAGCACGACCAGTAGTATATGCTTCTTTCGCAAGAGAAGATGCTGTTTCATAGCCAAGGTGTGGCAACAATGCTGTTACGATACCAACGGAACGATTCAACCAGTATTCGCATTGTTCACGATCCACTTCAAGATCCACGAGTAATTTATCAACGAATGTATTTACGCCGTTTTTGAGGTAGCAAAGATTATTGAACAAATTGTAAGCCAATACAGGTTCCATTACGTTCAATTCGAATTGACCATTTTCTACAGCCAATGTAATGGTTAAGTCATTACCGATAACTTGGTAACATACTTGGTTCAATACTTCGGCGATAACAGGGTTAACCTTGCCTGGCATGATGGAAGAACCAGGTTGGCGAGCAGGCAATTTTAATTCCCCAATACCACAACGAGGACCGGAGGCCATCAAGCGGAAGTCATTAGCCATTTTAATCAATACAAGAGCCGTAACTTTCAAACCGCTGGAGATATCTGCAAAGATATCTGTATTGTTAGTAGCATCAATTAAGTTTTCTGCTGTGTAGAATGGTTCACCTACTACTTCACTAAGTTCGTATGCTACATCATGAATATAATTAGGTTCCGCATTAAGCCCTGTACCAACTGCAGTAGCACCCATGTTAATTACATGTGCACCTTCAACGGCAGATTTAATACGTTTAATACCGCGCCGAACACCAGATGCATAGGCACCCATTTCTTGACCTAATGTAATTGGCACCGCATCTTGTAAGTGAGTACGACCCATCTTCAAAATTTCGCTATATTCAACAGCCTTTTTCTCAAGCTCGTCAACAAGGCGTTGTAATGCTTCAAGTAAAGGTTTAGATTTTAAGATCGCACATACCTTGATTGCTGTTGGGAAAGCATCATTTGTAGATTGTGCCATATTACAATGGTTGTTAGGGCTTACAATATCATAGCTTCCTTTGGGATGACCCAAAATTTCACAAGCACGGTTAGCCAACACTTCGTTCATATTCATGTTTACAGAAGTACCTGCACCACCTTGAATTGGATCAACAGGGAATTGGTCCGCAAATTGACCTTCAATTACTTCGTCTGCAGCTTGTACAATAGCTTTACCAATAGATACATTTAAGCGACCAGTTTTCATATTCGCTAAGGCAGATGCTTTTTTTACCATTGCCAATGCTTTGATAAAATCTTGGTCCAAGTGTTTTCCTGTAATATGGAAGTTTTCTAATGCACGAATTGTTTGTACACCGTAATATAATTCATCAGCTACTTCTAATTCGCCTAAGAAATCATGTTCTTTTCTCATAATAAATCCTCTTTCTACTATTTTTATACAAAATAGTATTTCAATGAAACGGTTTTATCTTACGCGCTCATTATAGCATGTATTTTGTATACATAAAAGTCATTTCATGTATTCTGTACAAACAATATTCTATACAATATATTATTTCATAAATAATTCTTTTGTAGCTATTTCTATTTCATAAATAATTCTTTTTGTAACTACTTCTGTATTGTAAAAGATCCAACTTTAACTTTCATCGGTTTAATTATTACACGCCCTATAGTACAATAATATAAACTATGTAAGTAAGGAGTCACTATGATTAACAATCACATGCTGCGCATAGGTGCGCTTTTTTTATTGACCGTACTGAGTTACGGTTTCTATAACGCCTATCTTCCCATAACAGATCCGGTAGAATCCAACTATGTGTTATCTGCTATTACAATGTTAAAACATAACTCATGGATATCCCCCATGATATATGACCAAGTTTGGTATGATAAACCGCCCCTCACCTATTGGGCACTCATGATCAGTTATAAACTATTTGGCATATCTGACTTTACATCACGTATACCGAATACGCTTATTGCCGGTGGCAGTGTAGCCCTTATGTATCATCTTGTATATCACATTAAAGAATCTAAGCATATAGCTCTTATGAGTGCGCTGATTTTACTTAGTGCCTTACAGTTTTGGTACATTTCACACGCAGTCATAACAGACGGCTTTCTCTTCTTCTTTTCACTAGCTATCTTTGGCTATTCTTATCTAGCCTTTACCAAGAACGACAAATATTCTATGGTAAAAGCTTACGGAGCAGCATCCTTAGCAGTGGTAACTAAAGGACCTGTTGGTATTGTTCTACCTGGATTAATACTACTACTATTTATTGCTATACGATGGTTTACCCAAAAAGATAATGATGACTACTCTCTAAATAAGGATATTAAATTACTATTTAATCCTTTTGGAATTTTCCTATTTATAATTCTTGCTAGTCCATGGTACATTGCTATGTACTCAATTCATGGTCAAGAATTTATATCAGGATTCTTAGGCCTTCACAATATGGAGCGAGCACTAGTATCAGAGCATCCAAAATTCAATGTTTGGTATTATTACTTAATCATTGTTCCTATTGCACTTTTACCTTGGACACCTGCAGTTATTTACCAACTCAAAAGTATTAAATGGAAAGAAAATTTTTATCTTCTTGGGGCTATCTGGTTTATAGTGATTGTATTATTTTATTCTCTAGTAGCGACCAAGTATATAACCTATACTTTACCAGCCATAATCCCTTGTATTATCTGGGGAGCTGAGGCTATTATAAATAGCTTTTACAATAAGAGTACTAGTTTTAAATATATTGTTACCATTCCATTAGCAATATATGTCCTCTTATTCCTAGTAGCCAGCATAGTAACACCTGAATTAAATTCAGTACCATTAATCGTTGCATTAATATTAATTGTGTTATTTGCGTTATTAGCAAAACAGTATAACAACAATAAGTTACCACTATCAATTTATTTAACTATACCTTTAACCATTTTATATACGGCAATCACTATAACTGTAACTCCTATTTTATTTAATCAATCCGGGATTCAATTCAAACCATATATTGAGTCAAGTGCTCAACACACATATATATATGGTACCTACTATACATCGATTGTATATTATACAAAAGATACCCCAACTCAAGTATTTGTACATACTACAGATAATCCTCTATGGACAGCAGGCAAAACATTGATGCCCACAATAACAGTAGATGAGTTTGATACAAGGGTATCTAATGAAAAAGGTGCTACCATCATTGTACCAAATAAATATAGTAAAGAATTTGCTAATTCACCAACCAATAACATAGCAACAGAAGTTGGAAAAACTAAATCGGCTAGCATTTATAAAATTCAATAATCGTAGGAAAATCAGCTAATTGCTATTAATGGATAACTTCAAATGTTAATTCTATAATCAGAACCACCCGTAAAACGGGTGGTTTGCTCACGGGCTATAAGCCCGTAGTACTAGGCCAGCGTCTAAAGGCGCTGGCTTTCACTACGTTCAAGCCGCATAGCCATTGACTCGTAACGGTCCCCTTAAAGGGGATATGTATTACTTGCTACCCTTAAAAGGGTCCTCATATTCTTTTACACTAAGTTTATCTTTCATTTGGTCATGTAACTCTTGCTCACGTATATATTTTTTTACGGTAGCTTCATTTAATCCTACCGTACTTACATAATATCCCTCGGACCAAAAGTGTCTATTTCCAAATTTATACTTTAAGTTTGCGTGTTTATCGAACATCATTAGCGCACTTTTACCCTTTAAATATCCCATAAAAGATGAAACTGATATTTTAGGTGGAATTAACACTAGCATATGCACATGATCTGCCATAAGCTCCCCCTCTATAATCTTGACGCCCTTATATTCACATAAACGTCTCAGTATTTCACGTAAACTATTTCTGTATTGATTATATATAACTTTACGTCTATACTTAGGTGTAAATACTATGTGGTATTTGCATAACCATTTTGTGTGCGCAAGGCTCTGTGTCTTTGTTGCCATATAAAATCACCTTTCTTTTGTATATAATGCGGCTTGAACACCTACATTATACTTAAGCAAGGTGATTTTTTTGTATAACTTTCGTTGCCGCACCCGCATAGCGGGTGGTTTTATGATTCGCGACTACGTCGCGAACCAGTCTAAAGACAATAAAACAAAAAAGGCGTACCCGAGGGTACGCCTTTTATTATGGCTAGAATTATTTCAATTCTACAGTTGCGCCAGCTTCTTCCAATTGAGCTTTCAAAGCTTCAGCTGCTTCAGTAGCTACGCCTTCTTTTACAGGTGCAGGAGCGCCGTCAACGATAGCTTTAGCTTCTTTCAAGCCAAGACCAGTTGCTTCACGAACAACTTTGATTACGTTGATTTTGGATGCGCCAGCATCTTTCAAGATTACGTCGAAGGAATCTTTAGCAGCGCCGCCTTCAGCACCACCAGCAGCTGCTACAGCTACAGGAGCTGCTGCAGTTACGCCAAATTCTTCTTCAATTGCTTTTACAAGATCATTAAGTTCAAGAATAGTTGCTTCTTTCAATTCAGCAACGATGTTTTCAATGTTCAATGCCATTTTAGTTTTCCTCCATAAAATAGTTTATTGTATCAGTCTTAAGCGACCAATGAATACTTCGCAGAAATTATTATTCTGCAGCTTCTGCTGGTTGAGCTTCTGCAACAGCTTTGACAGCGTATGCAACGTTGCGAACAGGAGCTTGCAATACGGAAAGCAACATGGAAAGCATGCCTTCGCGGTTTGGAAGACTTGCAATTGCTTTAACACCAGCAGCATCCATAACTTCGCCTTCAACGATACCAGCTTTAACTGTTACAACTTCTTTCTCAGTAGTTTTGATGAATTGTTCGATTACACGAGCAGGTGCAACAGCATCTTCTTTAGAAGTAGCCAATGCAGTTGGACCTTCTAAATGCTCAGCGAAACCTTCAAGATTCAATTCATTTGCAGCAATGCGAGTCAAAGTATTTTTGATTACTTTGTATTCAACGCCTTCAGCCAACATTTTGCGGCGAAGATCAGTTGCTTGCGCAACAGTCAAACCAGTGTAACCAATCAATACAGCGCCTTTTGCTTCAGAAAGAGTTTCTTTCATTTGAGCAACAATTGCTTTCTTTTGTTCAGTGACAGCCATTAGATTACCTCCTTGTAGATTTTTTGGTGCTCTATGTACTATCTTAGCGTAAAAACGACCCCATCGCACGCGATGAGGTCGAACTAGTCCTAGATTATCTAGTGTCAGCCTCAGCGGGCGGATTTTCATCCATTATACATACCAGCCGTCTACAGCTAAGAGACATATGTGATTATTGCTCTTTTGTAACGTTGCTCAATTTGAACACGTTCAAAGGCACACCAGGGCCCATTGTAGCGGACAAGGTTACAGATTTAATGTATTGACCTTTAGCTGCTACAGGTTTAGCCTTGATAATAGTATCAACGATTGTACGGTAGTTGTCAAGTAATTTTTCTTCATCGAAGGACGCTTTACCGATGGAGCAAGAAATAATACCTGCTTTATCAGTACGGTATTCGATTTTACCAGCTTTGATTTCGTTTACTGCACGAGCAACGTCTGGAGTTACTGTACCAACTTTAGGGTTTGGCATCAAGCCTTTAGGACCCAAGATTTTACCAAGACGGCCAACTTGACCCATCATGTCTGGTGTAGCAACTACTACGTCGAAGTCGCTCCAACCACCTTGGATTTTAGCTACTAACTCTTCAGAACCTACGAAATCTGCACCAGCTTCTTCAGCTGCTTTAATATTGTCGCCTTTTGCGAATACAAGAACGCGTTTAGTTTTGCCAGTACCATGAGGCAATACTACTGCACCACGAACTTGTTGATCAGCGTATTTAGGGTCGACATTCAAGTTGAAAGCGATTTCAACTGTTTCATCGAAATTTGCAGTTGCAGTTTTCTTAACCAACTCGATTGCTTCTACTGGTTCGTAGAACTTACCAGCTTCAATAAGTTTTACTGCCTCAGCGTATTTCTTACCTACTTTTGCCATTATAATATCCTCCTTATGTGGTCAAACGGGAATTCCCTCCCACCGATTTGCGCTTATGCGCAAGTCGTACGCTTATTAGTCAACGATTTCAATGCCCATGCTGCGAGCAGTACCTTCTACCATGCGCATACCTTGTTCTACGGTATTAGCATTCAAGTCAGGCATTTTCAATTCAGCAATTTCACGAACTTTATCGCGACCTACTTTTGCTACTTTATCACGGTTAGGTACACCAGAACCTTTTGGGATACCTGCAGCTTTTTTCAATAATACTGCAGCTGGTGGAGTCTTAGTGATGAAGTCGAAGCTACGATCTTCATATACGTTAATAACTACTGGGATAATTAAGCCAGCTTGTTTAGCAGTACGTTCGTTGAATTCTTTTGTGAAAGCAACGATGTTAACACCTGCTTGACCTAATGCAGGACCAACTGGTGGTGCTGGAGTAGCTTTAGCGGCTTCAATTTGTAGTTTTACTTGTTTAACTAATTTCTTAGCCATGGGTAATTAAACCTCCTATGCTTATACTGTGGTGGTAACGGATATACATCCTCCCACTGGCAACCAAAATCGATTGCTCTTTTTTAGAGTTATAATATATATATTAAAGAGCTTTCTCAATTTGAGAGAACTCTACCTCTACCTCGGTATCTCGGTTGAACATTTCCACATTAAGTTTCAATGTTCCTTTTTCAGGGTTAAGTTCGGTAATAACACCTAGTTTATCTTCAAAGGCCCCGGACGTAATGCGTACCGTTTCACCAACTTCTACATCGATGTTGATGCTTGGTTTCTTATCCAAGCCCTGAGACTTAAGTATATGTTCTACTTCGGAATCAGAAAGTGGAACTGGTTTTGTTGCAGAGCCAACGAAGCCTGTTACACCTGGTGTGTTGCGCACAACATACCAAGAACGGTCGTTAACTTCCATTTCAACCAATACGTACCCAGGAAATATCTTACGTTTTACTACTTTTTTAACCCCATCTTTTTCGTCAATTTCGTCTTCAAGAGGTACCAAAATTCGGCTAATCACATCTTGTAGACCCATAGACTGAACTTTAAGTTCAAGAGTGGTTTTAACTTTATTTTCGTAGCCTGAATAGGTATGAATTACATACCACTTCTTATCTGCTTCCATGAAATGGCCCCCTTATCCAACAAAGTGCAACAACGTATTAAAAAGTTGGGCAAAGACTGCATCAAGTACATAAATAATAAAGGCGATAAAAATCGTCACTAAAAATACTACTATTGTGTAATTGATGAGTTCTTTTTTTGTTGGCCAGACTACTTTTTTTAGTTCAGCTTTCACACCGCGGAAGAATTTTCCAAATCCACCACGCTGCTGCACTGCTGAGTTAGACTTTGCCATTGTTTCACATCCTCAAATCAACAGGTAATGAATGATAAGAATTATTTTGTTTCACGGTGTAATGTATGTTTACCGCAGAATTTGCAATATTTCATCATTTCAATACGATCAGGATTGTTCTTTTTATTCTTGTTCGTTTGATAGTTACGTTGTTTGCAATCTGTGCAAGCTAAAGTAATGGCATTACGCATCCGGATACACCTCGCTTTTTATTTACTAATCTGTCTCTTGTACTCGAAAACCCTCGACTACATACTAAAGAAATATATCATACGTAGCAAGTGATGTCAAGAATTTTGAGCAACTCAAAAAAGCCAGGCACATGTACCTGACATGGATAGTATAACAAAAAATGGCGTTCCTTGTCTATAAAGGAACGCCATTAATATGGTACTAAATTAAGATTTCTTCGTAAATAGAACTTTTACAATTTGCCAGAAGAATGCTACAGCACCAACAATTAGTATCGTATCGCCGATGAGACGAGCCCACCGCAAGTTTTGTAACAATGGTTGTTGCATAAATTCTTCACTGCGCGCAAACCATAAGCCATGTGTAATGCTTGCCCACGCTTGGATAAGACCAATCGGCAATAAGCTAATGAGCACCATTAAGGCAAGGCCTATATTGAGAGCCCAGAACCCGAATTTCATCAATTTATCGTTGAATTCTACTTCAGGTCGAATATAACGGGCAATAAGGAATACAAATCCTAGACTTAAGAAACCATACACACCAAACAATGCTGTGTGGGCATGTACTGCAGTTGTATTAAGACCTTGGATGTAGAACAAGGATACAGGCATGTTGATCAAGAACCCGAATACCCCTGCCCCCACTAGATTCCAGAAGGACACGGCAATGAAACAATACACAGGCCATTTTAGACGATGCATCCAAGGAGCACTATGAAGACGTGTATAGTTTTCAAAAGCTTCATAACCTAAGAGTACAAGTGGTACTACTTCTAACGCAGAGAAGGATGCGCCTGTTGCCACGATAGTGGATGTAACACCTGTGAAGTATAAATGATGGAATGTACCAGGGATACCACCGATGAGATAAATAGCCCCAGAAGAGATGGCCGCAACTGTACCAGCACGGTACGATACAAGCCCTAATGTAACAAAGATAAATGCCATCAATGTAGTGGAGAATACTTCAAAGAAGCCTTCAACCCAAAGATGGATTACCCACCAACGCCAATACTCCATAATCGCCAAATGGCTATGTTCACCATAGAATAACCCTGGACCATAGAAGATACCTACCATGATAACGGAGAATATGAAGGCTGCAATGAGGTTTTTATCCCCTTTTTGCTTGAAGGCACCAATAATGCTACGTATCATGAGTACAAGCCAGAATAAAATACCAATGTATTCAATCCACTGCCAAATACGACCTAACTCGATATATTCGTAACCTTGGTGTCCGAGAAGGAAATTCCAGGCTGCTGGAATTTGATGTGCTACGCCTAAATATGTACCAGCGAAGGAACCTACTACAAGAACTACAAGAGCCCAGAATAAGATGTCCACCCCAAGCTTTTGATATTTAGGATCTTTACCACCATTAATGATTGGTGCCAAGAATAGACCAGCACTCAAGAATGCCATCGCAATCCAGAACAAAGATGCCTGAATATGCCATGTACGCGCAATAGAATAAGGGAAATATTGCGCTAATGGAATACCATAGAACGCTTGACCTTCTACAGTATAGTGGGCAATAATCCCACCCATCCCCAATTGGAATAAGAACAATGCTAGGATTGTAAACAAATATTTACCTAATGCACGTTGAGATGGCGTTAACGTGATCTTGCTAATTGGATCTTCTGTTGGTGGAACCAATGCATGGTCATCATCCTTTTTACCAAAGGCCCATAACCATACAACTACACCAATGCCACATAATAAGATAATAACACTCACAACAGACCATGCGATACTTTCAGGTGTAGGATTATGATCCAACAAAGGTTCATGTGGCCAGTTGTTTGTATACGTTGCATCTGTACCAGGACGTTGTGTAGATGCCATCCAAGTAGTCCAGAAGAAGAAGCGTGCCATATCAATGCGATCTTGTAACTCAGGTAACGTGTTATCCTTCATCGCAAAATGATCACGAGTCAATGTTAAATCAGGATTATCACCGTACAACTCAACAAAATAACGACCAGTTAAATTCATTGCCGTAATTCGTTCTGGAGATAAAACAACAGTTCCATCTTCACGGACTGCACTACCTAAATACTCTTTTTTCACAACTTCTTTAACAGCTGCTTGTTGTACAGGTCCCAATTGGTCATAAAGAGCTCCAAAGGCCTCTTGAGATTTAATATCCAACATCACGGATACTTCTTTATGTAACCAATCTGCTGTCCAGTCAGGCGCTTGATATGCGCCATGACCTAAAACGGTCCCTACCGATTGACCACCTGTAGATTGCCATGCCGATTGACCATGTAAAATATCTTCCTTAGTGAACAAGACCTGTCCATCTTGAGATACATACGCAGTCGGCACTGGCGGTGCTTGATGATACACATCAGTACCTAGATAACCAAGAATAGAAAAACCAATAATAAGAACGGCTACTACGGCTATCCAATACTTTTTGTATTCACCCATCACATTACCTCCTTTTCTATAAAAACACAAAAGGAGAGCCTTTGCTCTCCTTGAGGTAATAATAGCACTATTAGTAGAATAATTCTGTATCTTTGGTTACAAATACAATAAACAATATATAAATTAATACAAAAATAGGACCCCAATTGGGGTCCTATTTACTACAAAGATTATGAATTAACCTTCGATTTCAGTTACAACGCCAGCGCCTACTGTATGGCCACCTTCGCGGATCGCGAAACGAAGACCTTCTTCGATAGCGATTGGAGTGATCAATTCGATATCCATTGTTACGTTATCGCCAGGCATACACATTTCTACACCTTCAGGAAGGTTTACAACACCTGTTACGTCTGTTGTACGGAAGTAGAATTGTGGACGGTAGTTGGAGAAGAATGGAGTATGACGGCCACCTTCTTCTTTAGTCAATACGTATACTTCTGCTTTGAATTTTGTGTGTGGTTTGATGGAACCTGGTTTAGCCAATACTTGACCACGTTCGATGTCTTTGCGGTCTACACCACGAAGCAATGCACCAACGTTATCACCTGCTACTGCAGAATCCAAAGTTTTACGGAACATTTCAAGACCAGTTACTACGTATTGTTCAGCTTTTTCTTTCAAGCCTACAACTTCTACTGTGTCGCCTACGTTTACTTGACCACGTTCAACACGGCCAGTTGCTACTGTACCACGACCAGTGATTGTGAATACGTCTTCCACAGGCATCAAGAAAGGTTTGTCAGTATCACGAACTGGAGTTGGGATGTAGGAGTCTACAGCTGCCATCAATTCGTCGATTTTAGCTACATATTGAGCGTCGCCTTCCAAAGCTTTCAAAGCGGAACCTACAACGATAGGTACTTCGTCGCCAGGGAATTCGTAGGAAGAAAGAAGTTCACGAACTTCCATTTCTACTAATTCGATCAATTCTTCATCGTCAACCATGTCAGCTTTGTTCAAGAATACTACGATTGCAGGAACACCAACTTGGCGAGCCAACAAGATGTGTTCGCGAGTTTGAGGCATAGGGCCGTCAGCTGCGGAACATACCAAGATAGCGCCGTCCATTTGAGCCGCACCAGTGATCATGTTTTTAACATAGTCAGCATGGCCTGGGCAGTCAACGTGTGCATAGTGACGGTTTTCAGTTTCGTATTCAACGTGTGCAGTGTTGATTGTGATACCGCGTTCACGTTCTTCTGGAGCTTTATCGATCATGCTGTAATCTTGGAAATCAGCTTGACCTTTTTCAGCCAATACTTTAGTGATTGCAGCAGTCAAAGTAGTTTTACCATGGTCAACGTGACCGATTGTACCAATGTTAACATGCGGTTTCGTACGTTCAAATTTTTCTTTTGCCATTAGGATTGTATCCTCCTTCACAAAAACAAATTACATTCTAGTATTAATATAATATATTAACCCTAATTTATCAATGGAATATAAGATTCCCTTATACATTATTATACCATATATAGAAAAACTTCTAAAAATAGGGTTATAGGACAAAAAGTGTGTGTGACTAATCCCAATAAGTTGGAAAATCTGTAGACATATGTAGCTCATTCCAAACAGGAGCATCACCCCATTGAGGTATTGAGCGATCTATTTGGCAATAATCAGATAACCGTTTGTAGATAGCAGCAATCGATTCATCTGTAGGCATACAATTTAATATATCTGAAATAGAAAGCGGTCTTGGTGAGTGCATATAGCACCACCAATAGACCGCTTTTAGTCTTCTTTCAAGTGAAAGGCCCCTATGAGATCGTAACATACTTCTTAGTTGAGCATTTACTCCACCTTCAATACGATTATTTGTTGTAGGTACTGTAATATCAATACATTCCAAAAATGTAAATAAAGTTTGTTGCCTAATCAGACGCCATAATGATGATTCGGCTTTAAGCAAACGCTCATGTGTAGAGCGTTTGTTTCCGAATTCATCAATCGTCATTTCTCGTAAAAAATCAGAATATGTCATTCGCCACGCTGAAAGTTCATTAATCCATACAAGAGCTTGATCCATTGTTTTCACATTAAATAAATCTTTAGCCAGAGTATAAAGATCCTTTCCTGCTAACGTTTTAGGTCTACTTGTCGTATATCGTCTAACCTGACAAAAAATGTGAAACAAGCATCTTTGGTGACTGCTATGAGGCCAAACTTTACGTAATGCTTTAGGCAAACCATTAGCACCATCAGACACAACAACTTTAGGTTCGGCAATCCGTTCCATTAAACACTGCCAAGCTCTAGCATGCTCATAACGACAGACATACCATCCTAGAACATGAGTATCATTGCAACAAATCAAAACACATAAATTCCTAGCTAAGTAAATTCCATCAAGATATACCACATCATGTACTTCTTCCACTTTTGGTGGCAATGGCCATATGGACCAAAATTTAGCGGTTTTACGCCTGAATGTACGACCTTTACCAGGCATATCAGCTTGAATATTGGTGCTGAATAACCAATTCAAGAATAGGCTTAACTCTTTACTTAAATTATTAATTTTAACGGTAAATGCCACCTTACAATGTTTGCAAAACCAACGCTGAGAACCAGATTTTAAAACACCGTGTTTAATGCATGTTTCATTACAATCAGGACATTTTATTTGTCGCATAAACTCTTCCTCCATATTTGTTTATATATAGGAAGATATAACCTCATTTTAGTCAGTAATTACAAGGGTTAATTGATGTTTTCACCCACACTTTTTGTCCACCCTCAAACTTCTCCAAAAAAAGATTAAACCCTTATAACACTAGTAAATATCTAGTGTTATAAGGGTTTTTACACACACTTTTTGTCCTATAAGCCTAAAAATACAAATATTCTTCTAAAATAAAAAAACTGACAAATGTAATCCTTACACTCATCAGCTTCAATTTATATTTTATGGAGAAATAAAAAATCCTCACCAATGTGAGGTTTAATGGTGGCGGCACACGGATTTGAACCGCGGACACACCGGGTATGAACCGATTGCTCTAGCCAACTGAGCTATGCCGCCATGTATGGAGCTAGTGACCGGGATTGAACCGGTGACCTTATCCTTACCAAGGATACGCTCTGCCGACTGAGCTACACCAGCACAATGAACGATCATTTCACTGTGAATTTTTGTGGTTGCGGGGACAGGACTTGAACCTGCGACCTTCGGGTTATGAGCCCGACGAGCTACCAACTGCTCCACCCCGCTATAAATGGTGGAGGGAGAAGGATTCGAACCTTCGAAGTCGAAGACGGCAGATTTACAGTCTGCTCCCTTTGGCCGCTCGGGAATCCCTCCAAAATAAAATGGAGCTGGCGATAGGAATTGAACCCACAACCTGCTGATTACAAGTCAGCTGCTCTACCAATTGAGCTACGCCAGCATCATTACGACAAGATGTATTTTATCATCCGTCCCACTAAGTGTCAAGAACTTTTTAAAAACTTTTTTGAAGTTTTTTTCGTTCACTGCGGTATCCCTTAGTGCTTAATCATAATAACATGAAACGATACCCTATGCAAGTATTTTTTCTAAACTTTTTAAACTTCATTTTTTCCTCATTGGCAATCATAGATAAAGATAGATAATTGCTAATATAGCCACTATTATCCGATAATACCCAAAGGAGGATAAAGAGGATCGATTCAAGTACCACAAAAATACTTTTACCGTAATATAACCCACTATATATGACACGAGTGTGCCAATGGCAAACATAATAATATCATTTAAGTCTAATAAATGTATTACCCGTAACAAATCATATATACAAACAATAATCATAACTGGTACAGCCATGATAAACGAAAAATCAGCAGCAGCGCTTCGAGTACAACCGATTAACATGCCCCCTGCAATGGTAGCACCAGACCGCGAAAATCCAGGCCACAAACAGAGCATTTGATAGAGCCCAATCTGGAAGCATTGGTATATAGATAAATTATTTACAGAATCTACCAGTCTTGTAGTCACTCGTCTTTTTTCTGCATAAATCATAAAAAGGGCGCCTACCAAAAGACCTATTATCACAGGAATCGGCCCAATAATAATCATATGCCCTGTACTAGATACAGGAATACATTCTGTTATACCTTCTATAACACCTAAAATGAGGGCAATTACATATTGGTCCATGATATCACCTGCCTTTTATATGCGGTCATAACTCATGGCAATATATAATGCCCTCAGCAATCAATATAACTCTATTAATCAATAACCATAACACGATCAGGTTTAGTGATTGTCACTACCGCATGTTTTGGATCATTATTGTGTTCTAAGTATAATTGATCACCTTCGAGATGACCACGCCAACCTACAACAATCGGATATGTTTTACTAATAGTCTTTAATAGTTCAAGAGGATTTAAATTTAATATCGGTGCAAACAATACATTAATACCATCGATAAGAACAACTTCTGTATCACTGCGACTTAATGCACGACGAATTACTTCTTCTGCAAGTTGTGGTCTTTCATCACGAGGTACTAATAAAAACTCTTCTTCAATAAGTTGTTTTGCCTCTAAGTACTTCCAACCTTTTTGTTCAGATAATTCACGAATCAACAAACTTTTACCAGAACCAGGACCACCAACGATAAACAATATACGTTCATCATCACCTTGAATTTGTTCCCAACGTTCTCTTACATCTTGAACTGTAACCATATCCCTTGCCTCCTCGCTGTAACCGTTCCTACTTAACTGGACGGTCAGATAACATAACGGATTTGATATATTGGTTTTTATCATCTAGGGCAAACTGTAAATATGAGTCGCTTGCCGCTGGATTTTTATATTCATATACAGTAGATGTGCCCGCATTTGTTGTAGATTCAACAATACGAGTAGGCATACCATATACAAAGAGCAATAAGTATTTAGTATCCCCCATCGCAATACCGCGACGAGTAGGCGTGTAAATATTTAATAGAACACGATTGATGAGATTTTTTTTATCAACACTCACGCCATATTCGTTATATCCAATAAATGTGGACCCAAACAACATACCTTGATGTTTCCAATCATTATTGGGATCATTAACAAAATAATCATTTAATTTATAGCCACGCAACACAAAATCATCAGCAGTCAATTTACCTGCTTGAAAATCATATACTGGAGCTTTAGGCAATCCAAATCTTGGCCATACTTGACCACTAATCATATCAACAGCCTCTACATTGCTTTGTTTGATGGTGAAAGCAATATATTCTTTCTGTTGTCCTAGCATAGATTGTTGTTGGCTATTATTATTTGTATTCTCTATCGAGCTATTAAATTCCTTTTTTCGAGACCATGAATTTTCGGAATGACCTTCATATAGGAAGATATAACTTTCATTTTTCAAATCACGCCACATCGCAATAGGGCTACCATAGGCAAATACCAATTCCATGCGCGTGCTACCAACACCAATATCGCGTACAGTGTGGACGCCTTTTTTCGTACTATGAATATTAGTAATAGTATTCGGTTCAAAGAAATAAGTAGCACCTTGACCGCGCAATTGATTATTTACTAAACGCTCTTGAGCAGGTCCCGTATAAACGGTCACCTCCAAGTCTTTCATATAGTACGTCGTAAAGTTATCACGAACCACTGTTTTTTCTACATCTTTAGGCGCTACAAACTGATCTCCTAAGCGATACCCATCAATAGCATAATCATCTTCAGACCCTAAAGCTGGCAAATTATTAGCCGTATAAGACTTACCAATATCAGCCAAGTTATTTTGCGTTACGCTAGGCAATGGACCTTCATTTTCGCTAGCTGCTTGCCAAAACTGTATGGAATCACCAAACTCGGTAACTGCCATTTGTTCAGCTAGCCATCCTGTTTTAGTGCTTTCCTTTTTTGTCTTTGTATCGATTTTAACAGCTTTAATCGGTGCATTATCTATATACGCAACAGACTCAGCCGCATCAGTTCCCGCTGCTTCTACAGTTGTCTTATCATCCGTATGTGCAACATCATTTGCATTCTCTGTAGATTCCACCGCAGTTTGTTTCACAGTCGAAATAGCCGGTTCTGCCGCATACCCTACCGTTGTAGCAGATAGGCCAACTAAAAGTGCCGCTACGATACGGCTCTTAATAGAATGATTCATCGATTACTCTCCAATTGCGCACGCAACCATGTCAACCATGGCTCTAACCCATTATGGGCCGTGCAACTTACTTCAAAAATCTCTCCTGTTGGATTCAAATTACGTATATCTTGTATTGCCTTGTCTTTTTTAAATGGTACATAAGGCAATAAATCTATCTTATTAATGAGAATAGCCTTTGACTCTTTAAAGATTAATGGGTATTTAAGAGGCTTATCTTCACCTTCAGTAACAGATAATACAGTTACCTTCATGCTTTCACCAATCTCAAATTCTGCAGGGCATACAAGGTTACCTACATTCTCGATAATGATCATATCGAGTTCATCAAGATTTAAATCACCTAGTGCATCTTGAATCATTTGTGCATCAAGATGGCAACCTCCCACTGTATTGATTTGAATAACAGGAACGCCTAATTCATGAATCCGTTCCGCATCCTTAGCAGTAAATAAATCACCTTCAATAACAGCAAGGCGGTAATCTTTTTTCAAATCATGTAAAGTTGCCTCCAATAGAGATGTTTTACCAGCCCCTGGAGAACCTAATAGATTAAATACAAAAATATTTTTTTCCTTAAACAACTGTTGTAAGGACTCTGCAATGGCATCATTTTTTGCCAATACATTAGTTTTAACTTGAACTTGCATGCCTAACCTTTCTATCAATCGATATCCATGGAGGTCACTTGTAGTTCGCGGCCACCAATGGTTTGTACGAAATGACTGTCACAATAGGGACAGATAAACTTATAATTTTCTACAGGAAATGTTTTATCACAATCCAAGCACTTTCCTTCAATAGGAATCGTATTAATTTCTATACGCGAACCTTCTGCTGCAGTCCCCTTTGTAACGGCTTCCCAGCAAAATAGGAGAGAATCTGGCTCTACTCCACTCATAAGGCCCAAATCGAGTTGAACGGAATGAATCACAGATGCATCGTGTTGGCGCAATGTATCGAGGGCTACATCAAGTATACCTTCTGCTATAGACATCTCATGCATGGTATGCCTCATATACAGCTTCAAGCATCATAGTAGTCGTTACAGAGCCTACACCACCAGGCACTGGAGTAATTGCAGACGCAATATCTTTTACCGCTTCATAATCAACATCGCCTACCGTCTTACCTTCTAGTTCATTAATGCCTACATCGATAACAACAGCACCTGGCTTAATCATATCTGCTGTAATCATATGAGCACGACCCGCTGCAGCAATAACGATATCGCCACGTTTTACTTGTTCTGCCAAATCAGGGGTTCTGGAATGGCACATTGTAACCGTACCATGTGCACCAAGTGTCATAAGAGCTACCGGCTTACCAATCACTTGGCTACGACCGATTACTACCACATGTTTACCCTCTACAGGAATATCATAGTGGTTTAAAATCGCCATGCACGCCTTGGCAGTACAAGGGGCAAAGCCACCTTTACCGGCAGTTACAAGACCAATATTATACGTAGTTAGACCATCGATATCTTTTTTAGGATCTAGCATATCGATAAGAGCCTCTGTATCAATGTGTTTAGGCATCGGCATTAACGGTAAAATCCCATGAACAGCCGCATCATTATTTAATTCTTGCAATGCTGTAACTACTTCATCCTGTGTAGCCGTTTCAGGTAATTGTTTTAACACAAAGCCATAGCCAAAGTTCTTGGCTGTCTTTTCCATAAATGTAGCGTACATATGAGCACCGTGGTCTTCACCAACGAGTAATACTGCCATAGTAATTACAGAGTCGCCAACTGCTGCAACTTTTTCTTGTAAAATCGCCTTGTGAGCGTCTGCTACTGCTTTACCGCGTAATTCGATCATAAGTATCTCCATTCATTCAAACTATCTATAAAATAAGGTGCCTCCGGAGAGGCACCTAAGTCTCTTATTCTATTATATAACGAACTGTCTATAATTTCTAATTATGACCGAATTCGTTTTATCTACGGAAATGAACAGTAATTGCTGTACCAGCCTGAACAGTTGTACCGCTACTTTCATCTTGAGATGTAGCCGTACCAGTTCCATCCGGTTTAAAGGCAAGTCCCGCCTTATGTAACCAATCACGCACTTCACCATAGGTAAAACCAGTAAAGTTAGGCAATGTAACAGAACCATCACTTCCCGGTTTTGGTTCAGGTAATGTATTAGCAGCTTTAACAGCTACTGGTGTACTTTCTTTAACATACGGACTCATTTGGTAATACCGTACAAGTTGAGATACGATGTCCTTAAATACAGGGGCTACAATTTGACTACCATAATAAGAACCCTTTTGTGGGTCATCAATAACGACAAGAACTACAAATTTTGGATCCTCTACAGGGCCAAAGCCAATAAAGGACGCAATGTATTGTCCGTCGAGATAACCGCCATGTTTGGTATCTAGTTTTTGCGCCGTACCAGTTTTACCGCCGAAGTGATAACCTTCTACCATCGCTTTTGTACCGCCACCTTCAGATACTTCTTTTTCTAGAATATCTACAATGGTTTTGGCCGTTTCCGCTGGAACCGGTTGTCCCACAACAGATGTTTCTGTCGTACTGGTCACATCACCTTGGGAATTACTATAGGACTTGATAATATGTGGTTTCATCATGGCACCGCCATTAGCAAGGGCACCAAAAGCACGAACCATTTGTAATGGTGTAACCGCAATACCTTGACCGATGGACATAGTCGCCACATCTAGCTTACTCATATCATCTGGATTATACAAGATACCAGCCCCTTCGCCAGGTAACTCAATACCTGTTTCAGAGCCAAAGCCATAATCACGTATATATTTCGAGAGAATATCTGCACCTGTTAATGTACCAATTTCAGCCATACCAGTATTAATAGAGTACTTCAAAATATCTAGCAAACGAACAGGACCATATCCCTCACCATTCCAGTTTCTAATGATATGTCCATTGGCAGCGAAGGCCCCTTTATCGTTATACACAGTGTCTAACTTCCATTTGCCTGCTGCAAGAGCTGCAGATGCAATGATAGGTTTGAATGTAGAGCCTGGTTCATATAAATTGGTAACCGCAATATTTTTGAAAGCCTCTTCACCACTTTGGTTGTAGTTATTAGGATCATAACTTGGACGATTGGCCATCGCTAATATTTCACCGTTCTTTGGATCCATAACGATAACGCTGGCATGCTTAGCTCCTGTATCAACCATCGCCTTATCAAGAGCGCGTTCTGCAATAAATTGAATTGTTGCATCGATGGTTAAGGTTACGCTTTTACCCTTATCTGGTAAAAATTTAGATAATACGGAACCAAAGATGGCATTCCCTTTATTATCAGTAGCTACAATTTCTTGTTGTACGCCCCCCTTTAATTCGTCATCAAGAACCATTTCTAGACCATCAAGACCTTTATCATCAGTGCCGACAAAGCCTAATACTTGTGCCGCTAAGACACCATTTGGATAATAGCGCTTAGATTCTTCAACGAAATTGAGGCCTGCAATATTATTATCCTTAATAACTTGTTGTACCGCTTTTGATTTGTCTGCATCCATCATACGATTCAACCAGACAAAGGCGGTATCCTCTTGCAAAGCTTTCACAATATTCTCTTTTGACATCGTTACATACGGTGAGATGAGATCCGCAATCTCTTGAGGAGACTGTTTAATCATCTTCGGATCCGCATATAAAGATTTTGTAACTACACTCATCGCCAAAGGCTTGCCATTACGGTCATAGATTGTACCGCGCGGCGATTGTAATTTTCTATCTACTTGAACTTGTAATAAGTTTTTCTTCTCTAGGTCAAAGGTATCAAAGACCTGTAACTGTGCTAAACGTCCGATAAGGACGAAGGCAACGGTCATGAGTATGGCAAGGCACCACGTAGTGCGACTCCAATCACTCATGCGTAATAACGCTTTATTTAATAACTTCATCATTTCTCCACTGGACGGCGTAACTTATGGTCTAATGCATCATATAATGCATCTGGTTCATTGGGAATCACCCCATTTTGTACCTGACCTAATAAATACTGCAATCCTTCCCCCACTTTTTTCCCTGCAAGCTTAATAACTCGTTCGTCATAATTTAAATCCTTTGTATGGATAGGCATCTCTAGGCTAAGATCTGCCATACATTCACCAAAGGCTAAGGTACCATCAGTCGATGCATAAGGCTTCCCACAGCCTAACACATCGGCAGCACAAACCTTAGATAATTGTTCCCATGCAATTCGCATAATTTGACTATCTCGAAACTCACCGCTGCGAGCCTCTTTACGGATCCACTTCTTCTCATTAGCTTCCCCATTTTGTACAAAATAGTGAAAGCGCATATGATTTTTTACAATCCAAGCTACACGGCGCACAAAAGCCTTAGGGTAACCTAAACGAGTAAGCAAGGTTTCTGTCATTTCAGCACCTAATGTATCATGGCCACGATCCGTCAAACGTCCGTTAATAACAGCTCGTACCGCCGGCATCCCCTTTGCTACATCGTGTAACAGTGCACCCCAACGCAATATTAAATCTGGTTCTGTATGAGATACAACGGCTAATGTATGATACCAACCATCAAATTCGTGAAAGTCTTTTTCTTGTGGTAAATTCACAAGATGGTATAGCTCTGGTAAAATAGGCACTTCACGAGTCACGCCATTTTCTACAACGCGACAAGAGCACTCGGCCAAGCGAGATTGTACTAATACATCAAGGCCCTTAGCCACAGCGGGCTCTAACATGAGTCGGTCCAGTTCACTACGGACTCTCTCAAGAGATAACCCAGGCACACGATAAAATGCCTTTGGCATAGCTTCTAATAAGTCTTCGGTAGGTAAGAAATCTAGCTTTGCCACAAAGCGGCATGCTCTAAATAATCGCAATGCGTCTTCTTCAAAGCGTTGCTGTGCATTCCCAATGGTTCGCAATGTCTTATGCTTGATATCTCGACGTCCCCCTACTAGATCTATGACCTCACCAAAACGATTCATCGCCATGCCATTGACCGTAAAGTCGCGACGCAACACGTCTTCCTCCAAGGTATCGGCATAAGCGATTTCTTCTGGTCGATGGCTATCCGCTCCATATCGTTCAGTGCGATACGTTGCAATTTCATATTGCTTTCCTTCTAGTGTAGCTACTACTACACCAAAAGATTTTCCTACTAAGTCTGTCGTTTGAATATCTTGACCGCGTAGGACTTCAATTACCGTATCAGGGCGTGCAGACGTCACAATATCAAAGTCATGAGGCTTTTGATGCATCAAAATATCACGCACTGCTCCGCCAATGATATAGGCTTCATAACCTGCTTCTTCTAATACAGTCAATATTCGATTGGCTTGTTCCATCATGCACACTCCTTTCTGAACTAGTCTAACCTTTATTTTACTACAAATGAAAGCATGAAAAAAGTGCAATCCTATAAGGATTGCACTCGTTCTGCAATAGCTGTACCCGTCGGTGTTACCGCAAGGCCGCCATCACTTGTTTCACGCAATGCTGCTGGCATAGCGCGACCGATATTATTCATTGCTTCAATAACTTCATCTGGTGGAATTTGACTTTCAATATTCATCAACGCCAATTCAGATGCCGTAATAGCATGAACTGCATAGAAACCATTACGTTTAACGCACGGCACCTCTACAAGCCCTGCTACTGGATCACAAGCGAGGCCTAATAAGTTTTTCATACACAATGCGATAGCATGTCCTACTTGACGTGGTGTACCACCCATCATTTCTACAATGGCACCGGCAGCCATACAAGCGGCCGTACCAATTTCTGCTTGGCATCCACCAACGGCACCGGCCACACAAGCGCGATTCGCTACGACATTGCCAATGCCAGAGGCAGCCAAGAAACCTTTTACTACAGTGGCTCTATCTAACTTGTAATGATCAGCTACGGCTTTCACAGCACCAGGCATAACACCACAAGATCCTGCAGTAGGACAAGCAACAATGCGGAACATTTTAGCATTCGCTTCGTTTACAGCAATAGCATAGGTCATTGCCTTATACGCAATATCACTCATAAATCTTGGAGTTTGACCGTTAAGCTGTGCCGCCTGACCACCGGACATACCAGAGGCCGTTTTCTCCGCATAATCTATACCATCTTGAATAGAACCTTCAAAGATATCTAAACGATGCTCTATTTCACGAATAACCGCTTCTTCACTGCGGTCATAATTTTCTAATTCATAACGCAGCACTACTTCGCCAAAGGAAATGTTATTTTCCTCAGCTAAGCGAATAATATCTGCAATTGTATCGTATGCATAACTCATCATTCGCCCTCCTATAACGCTTCAAAGGTCATCACATCTTGAATGCCTGGACACTCGCGCATAAACTGAACGGTAATTGGATTTACTACTGTATCGGTAGTAATGACCATCACTGCATCCTTGTGCTTACCCTTACGGAATACACGCATCGTTGCAATATTAATATCAGACTCACTCAATGCTTGGCTCACCAAAGAGATGGCGCCAGGTCTATCTTCATGGAATACAACAAGAGTAAACTCATCGCCAGTAATAGACATATCATTGCCATCTACTTCGGTAATCATAATTTGACCGCCACCAAGAGATCGACCAATCACAGTCATATGACGATTATGTTCATCGTACATATCAAAACGAACTACATTAGGATGACCTACATCAAGAGGAGACTCGATAAAGTTATACTCCATGCCCTCTTTTTCAGCTAATTTATGAGCAACACGAATATTCGTATCATCCTCTTTAAAACCTAATAAGCCCCCAATCAAGGCACGGTCTGTACCATGGCCTTTATAGGTCTTAGCAAAAGAGCCATATAAGGTTAAATCTACCTTTTTAGGTGTGGAACGGAAAATGCACCGCGCCATCTTACCTAGCCGCGCAGCACCCGCTGTATGCGAACTAGACGGGCCAATCATAACAGGCCCTATAATATCAAAAATACTATTCATACACGCCTCTATATACACATAAATAATGTGAGAAAATTCTTACTTTACCTATAGTATAACAATCGATATTGATCAATGTCTATATGCACATTAGCAGTATTTTTGTACACATACGGAGGACTAAGTTGTAGATACAAAACAGGGCCCCATCAATATACAGCCACTAACAGATAGCTTTCACAAAATAGTAAAAAACGCACCTTAGGCAAACCTAAGGTGCGTTATTTATAACAACAGTCCTAAATCATAAAAGAGAGGGGAAGTAGGACTGTAGTTAATAAGTTAATGGATCCTATTAGCCCAAGATAGCTTTCATGTCAGCTTCTGGAGTTGTAATTGGATGTAATTGGAATTTTTCTACCAAAATGTTCAATACATTGCTGGAGAAGAATTTAGGCAAGGAAGGTCCGATGTAGATGTTGCGGATACCCAATGCCAACAATGTTAACAAGATACATACCGCTTTTTGTTCGTACCAGGACAATACCAATGTTAATGGCAAGTCGTTTACGTCACATTCAAATGCACCAGCCAAAGCTACTGCTACTTGAATAGCGGAGTAAGCATCGTTACATTGACCCATATCAAGGATACGAGGGATACCACCGATTTCACCGATGTTAAGGTCGTTGAAGCGGAATTTACCACAAGCCAATGTTAATACTACAGTATCATCTGGAGTTTGTTTTACGAATTCTGTGTAGTAGTTACGGCCTACTTTAGCACCGTCGCAACCACCAACTAAGAAGAAGTGTTTAATTGCGCCAGCTTTTACAGCGTCGATTACTTTATCAGCAATGCCCAATACTGTGCCATGACCGAAACCAGTAGTTACTTCGTGACCACCGTTGATACCAGTGAATTCTTGAGCTTCTTTGTAGCCGCCCAATTCGATTGCACGGTTAATAACAGCGGAGAAGTCTTTTGTACCATCTTCTTTTTCTTCTACGTGTGCACAGCCATCGAAACCTACCATATCTGTAGTGAAGATATTAGCTTTATAGTTTTCTTTTGGTGGCATAATGCAGTTTGTAGTGAACAAGAACGCGCCAGGAACGTCAACGAATTCTTTTTGTTGGTTTTGCCATGCAGTACCGAAGTTACCTTTCAATTGAGGATGTTTTTTCAATTCAGGGTAAGCGTGGCAAGGTAACATTTCACCATGAGTATAGATGTTTACGCCTTTACCATCAGTTTGTTCCAACAATTGGTTCAAGTCGTGAAGGTCATGACCAGTTACAACGATGAAAGGACCTGGTTCTACAGTCAAAGGTACTGTAGTTGGTACTGGAGTACCATATGTTTCAGTGTTAGCTTTATCAAGAATAGCCATGCATTTCAAGTTGATTTGGCCAAATTCCATCAACAAGTTCAACCATTCTTCAGCGCTATGGTCTTTAGCGAATTCTACCATGCCTTTGATGAACCAAGCATCAACTTCTGGATCATGGAAACCAAGGCGTGCAGCATGCCATGCATAAGCAGCCATACCACGCATACCTAACAATAATGTGGAACGAAGGGATACGATATCTTCTTCACCTTTCCACAATTGTTCCCAATCGAAGTTTTGAGCTGCGCTATCGATTTTTGCATGATAAGCGTTTACTTCATCGATGAATTCTTGAACGCGTTCTTCAGAGAAGTTTACGTTTGTTACACACATGAACAAACCACGCATTAAATAGTCAACGCCTTCTTTAGTTTGGCCTTTTACGTCTAAAGCGCGTGCTAAACCAACTAAAGCAGCAGTTAATTCGTCTTGTAAATTAGCAACTGGTGCAGTTTTACCACATACACCTTGTACAGTACAGCCGCCTGGTGCTGCAGATTGTTCGCATTGATAACAGAACATGCTCATTTAAAAATCCTCCTTTGCGAGACTTTCTCGCATTCAAGCTAGATAATATAAAACCTATACATTACACTGATGAATTATCAGGTGTCTGATTGATTACATTTGAAAGTATAACGTAAAGGTGATACAATTTCTGTAGCTTGGGCAACAAATAAAAAAACTTTTCAAAAAATTTTACCTGACTCCCCTTGTGGAACAGGTAGGTCATTTGACCTTCTACTATTATTATACAATAATCATTTTAATTTACTATAGACTTCGTCACACCGGAGGTGCTCATGAAGCAAATACTTTCAAACGATATTATCAACCAATATCTACCTACTCTTATACACTGTCCTCTATTCAAGAAATTAGGTGAGCCTGAATTAAGAGGCTATTTACATAATGCAAAGGTTATTGTACATAGCTATAAGAAAAACGATTTCATTGCCCTCTCTGGGGATCCTATGGAAGGTATCGGTGTTATTCTTGAAGGCAGTGCCTTGCTCACACGTGAAAATGTAATGGGCCAACGGGTCATCATGGCAAACCTTGAACAATCCGATATTTTTGGTGAAGCATTGCTATTTAGTAAACAACCACTATGGCCTGCTACTATTAAGGCTACAAAGGTAACCAAGATTATGTTCATCCCTCTCGAAACATTTATCGATACATTGCCAGATTGCCAACAATGCCAAACTAAAATCTTATCTAACCTATTAGAGGATTTATCTGAAAAGGCCATCCTTTTAACAAGAAAGGTTCATTACCTAACACTTAAAGGGATGCGCGAAAAGATTTTTGCATACTTAACAGATATTTATAAACGCCAACAATCTACAACAATTCATCTACCGCATAACCGCGAGCAAATGGCAGAGGTGCTAAACGTATCACGCACAGCACTTAGTCGTGAGCTCGGTCGACTTCGCGATGAAGGTATTATCGATATTACAGGTCGTACTGTAACGTTAAAAGATATTGAAGGAATTGAAGAATTTGGTTTTAATAGTTTCTAACATGTAACCAAATCGTCATTTCTAATAAATAATACAATTATTCGTTCTAACATATAATCAAACGAAAAAGGTCTCCCTAGATCATCTAGGGAGACCTTTTATAGTTTAATTATTTTCTTTGGTTATTAGAACCAATGAGATAAATCGAATTCTTCACCAATAGTTGCTTTCACATGAGCTCGGCCTAAGTAAAGACCTAGTAAGGTTAAGCTGATTTTAGACATCGGCGTATGATCAAATACATCCGCCAAATCTAATAGAACTGGAGAAATATCATCCATAATATCACGTGCTTCTTGACCTCTGAAAGCAGTCGGTTTACTCTTCATAAGCGCAATGAGATCACGTTGAACCATAGAATCAGAAATGCGAGTTTGTCTAAAGAAACGAGGTGCTAAAGACTCGTCAACCAATGCCAATTTATAAAGATTAGAGTTCAAGCTACGCACCACATAGCGTGGATCGACGCCATGACCATCAGTAGCACGGAAGAGTTCCTCCTTGGAGAAGCCACGATAGTTAAACACAAATGGATAGGAATTGGATAACACTTGAGCTAATGTAATTGGTTCACGTTCCTCTTGCGTACAGCGTAAGTAATCTAGCTGACGATAGAAAGAATTGTTTTGAGGCAAATCAGAAATGAATGGCTCAATATATTTTTCTACATAATGTTGGAAGTGAATCAATCCATAGTTATTAGAGTTTCTAGAGTATTGTAATAATAGGGTCAATGCCATGACTTGGAAATGACCTAGCGTTAAATGTGGCAATACGCGTAATGCATCAAAGGCTACAAGGTACGGAGTACTAGACTTAGGTGATTGTACTACATCCAGGAATGCACCTAACGCAGCGGATTTCATCCACTCTGTATTCGTAGCGGCATACGCCTTTTGCATACTCATTAATGCTTCTTGAATAACAATATTGTCTAGAAGCGCATTAACTTCAGCTAACTTGGTAATATTAAGAGCTGCTAACGCATCTCTTGTAATAGATTCCACATAATGTTGTGTATCGCCATGTAATACACCAAAAGCATGAACAAATGGTGCAATCGCCAACTCAACACATTTATCTTCATGTGCTGCTTTAGCCCATTGCCCTGTAGGTACCTCTTCTTCAACCATACTAGCTGCCGCCAATTGCGCCTCTATTTCAGAAGCGTCAAACAAGCGTGTTTCATCCAATACAGATGGACCTTCTGCTGTTTGTACCTCATCAGCACCACCAATCATTTGCGTAACATCTAAATTCTCAGCTTCATCAGCTTCTAATGCTTCTACAGATTCGCCCATAGCAATCGTATCCTCTACGGAATTAGCACGATTACGAAGTTCATCTGTTACGGCATCGAGAACAATGGTCTTATCCATCAATGGAGTAGCATTATGTTCAACATTTTGAAGTCTATTATCTAAAACTGCCGGCATTACAATAGTTTCATCCATACTAGGTGTTATTGGACTAGATACTGGCACCTCTTGGGAAGCAGATTCTTGTTGGATAGATTCACCAGAAACAGTTGAATCTTGAACAGGTTCCTGTTCTTCCAAGATTGGTTTAACAGACTCTGTCTGAGTTGACTCTGCTTGATGACCTAAGGCTAATGAATATCCTGTAGAGGAATTTTCAACATGTAATTGATTCCCATCTCGTCGATTATAGGATGTATCTTCATGATCCACCATAGATTCAGAAGCTTCGGAATCCTTATTGTCATCCATAATGGAGGCTGTATATACATTGGTTCCACCTTCATGTGTAACCGTTACATCCCCAACCTTGGATTCATTAACCGATTTTTCTTTATGATGTTCATCATTAGTCTTAGTAACAGATCTATCACGATGCTCATGATTCGCTTGGCTTTCACCATCATTACGATTAAAAACGGCGTAACAAATAGCAAAAAATCCGAGCGCCACAACGGCTAATACAAAATACGGTATTACGTTTGACATACTAACCCCCTACATCAACGCTTCATTATATGCAGCACGTTCACCACCAATGCTCTTAGGTCGAACACGACAAGCTGTTACATGGGCCCCACCAATTTCTTTAATGCTGAGGCGCACTGGTACGGTAACATGTTTCATATGCATGCCTATAAAAGTATCCCCAATATCGATACCAGCATCAGCTTGAATAAATTCAACCATCACTGGATCTTCAAAACGTTCATAAGCAGTAACAGCCATAGCTCCACCTGCATGACGTTGAGGCACTACATTAACCTCTTCCTCCCATGTTACCGCGCTACGTTCCATAACAAGCGCACGGTTAATATGTTCGCAGCATTGAACAGCTAAATTAAGGCCTTTAGCTTTAACTGCTTTATATATCTCATCAAATAAGACCTGAGCCACATCAATGTGGGAATCAGTACCTATTTTCTTACCCATAACTTCGCTAGTGGAACAGCCCACAACGAATAATTGACCTTCTCGAACCTTTGCCAAATCGAGTAATTCAGCCATCGCTGTGCGCACTGACTGACGAATAGTTTCTACAGAAGTCATGATATCGCCTCACTCACTTTGAATGTATAAATCTATATGTATATTATCACAAAATGGACAGAATCGGTAGACTTTACTCTACGCAATACAAGTGAACATTACATAAGACTATAGTAATTATAAAAGTAGTTTTATTTATTACTATCATACTAATAAACAATGTAATAATCATTAAATATATACATTTACAGTGATACATATAGATTTTCTACAAATAAAAAGAGGCTTGCAAATGCAAGCCTCTTTTAATCACTCAACGGTGATATTAGATTTTTCTGTAAGGTTTTTGACCTTGTTCGTAGAAGTTGTTACCTTCAGTATCGCCAACTACGATGCAAGGGAAATCTTCAACTGTCAATTCAGCCAAAGCTTCTGGACCAAGTTCACCATAAGCAAGTACTTCGTATTTTTTGATGGATTTTGCAATCAATGCTGCAGCGCCACCAACTGCTGCGAAGTATGTGCAACCATTTTTCTTCATGGATTCAACTACTGCTGGTTTACGGGAACCTTTACCGATCATGCCTTTGATACCTTGATCAAGCATTGTTGGTGTGTAAGCGTCCATACGACCAGAAGTTGTAGGACCAGCGGAACCAATTGGGTCACCAGGTTTTGCAGGTGTTGGGCCAAGGTAGTAAACGAATTTGTTAGTCCAATCGATTGGTAATTTTTCACCGCGTGCTAAAGCTTCAGTCATAACTTTATGAGCAGCGTCACGAGCGGAGTAAATTTTGCCAGTGATAAGTACGCTATCACCAACTTTTAATTTACGGGAAAACTCTTCATTATATTCTTCAGTATTAATGCGAATTGTTTCAGCCATTGTAATTACCTCCTACCGATTAAAGTACTACGTGTTTATGACGAGCAGCATGACACATAATAGTAACAGCAACAGGAAGGCCGGCGATATGAGTTGCACCCCATTCGATGTTTACACCGATACAAGTTGTTGTGCCGCCCAATTGTGGACCGATACCAGTTTTGTTAACCATTTCCAAAATTTCTTCTTCCAATTTTGCATACTCAGGATCTTTGTGAGGAGTGCTAATATCGCGAAGCAAAGCTTTTTTGGACATAACAGCTGCTTGGTCCATAGTACCACCAATACCTACGCCAAGTACGATTGGAGGGCATGGGTTAGGGCCAGCATGTTTTACGATTTCAAGAACTGCATTTTTAACGCCTTCAACGCCATCTGCAGGTACCAACATAGCTACGTCAGATTTGTTTTCGGAACCGAAACCTTTAAGTTCTACGTTGATTTCTACTTTATCGCCAGGAACGATATCGATGTAAATGATTGCAGGTGTATTGTTTTGAGTGTTTTTACGGTTGAACAATGGTTCTGCTACAACGGATTTACGAAGGTAACCTTCTACATAGCCTTGAGCAACACCTTCATTGATAGCTTCTTTAAGATCGCCACCAACAAAATGTACGTCTTGACCTACTTCTAAGAATACCAATGTCATACCAGTATCTTGGCAGTATGGACGATCTTCAGCATCAGCAATTTCTGCATTTTTGATGATTTGATCGAGAACGATGCAACCAACTGGAGACTCTTCTGTTTCACGGCCTTTTTTCAAGCCTTCATAGATGTCTTTTGGCAAGTGGTAAGCTGCGTCCATACACATTTGACGGACTGTTTTTGTGATTTCAGATACTTGAATCTCGCGCAAGATAATCCCTCCTCAGGAACATAGTTGAATATTAATTCTAATTACCGTGAGATAACTTTTTTCTCTCAAGTACAATGAGATATATGTATCTCATATACATCGAGATTAACTCTATGCATCAATCGTAACACACAATATACAGGCTTTCAACGGCTCAACTATACAGTTTTCTCAATGCTTTTTCATATTTTGAGAATAATTTTCATGAATATTGTTGTATATATTTCGGCATGTCACCATCACTTTTTTACCGTTTCCCGCATCCCAAAAATCGCTTCAGCGATGTGATAAAAGTCATAGTTAATCATAGGTTAAAAGTATTTTTATACTCTATATCACAATCGACTTTTAGAGGTAAGAATTAGGTTAAAAGTACCTTATAAATGCAGAGTATATCTAAGATGATGAATACACTTTTAAGCTACTTGATATTACTTTTCAAATAAAAGGTTTAAACTTTTTTACAATGCATATGTATACCGATTATATTCAATATACTTATATTGCTAACTCTTAAGAAAATATACATTATGAATCCCCTATAAATATAGGAATTATCTATGTTTATTCATCTCTATAGATTATATTAATTTTAATGACTTACTTATCACTATTTTTGATAAGCTATTTTTTGTATAAAGTTATGTGTTTTAGTCATAATTAACGCCTTTTGATTTATAGTAATTTTAAAAAAAACGCTTGCTTTTATAATTAATCTAACATATAATAACAATCGTACCATTCCTCGATAGCTCAGTTGGTAGAGCAATCGGCTGTTAACCGATCGGTCGTAGGTTCGAGTCCTACTCGAGGAGCCATTCTGGCCCGTTGGTCAAGCGGTTAAGACACCGCCCTTTCACGGCGGTATCCCGGGTTCGATTCCCGGACGGGTCACCACATGGACGATTAGCTCAGCTGGGAGAGCGCCTGCCTTACAAGCAGGATGTCGGCAGTTCGATCCTGTCATCGTCCACCAGACCAAGAAGCAAGCATAAAGCTTGCTTCTTTTTTTTGTATATGTGATATAATAGTACCAGTTGTTTTGTTTGTAAATTTTAAAGAGTTTTATTAAGAGGAGGAACTATGTTTCGTAAATTCGGACGCTATAAACGTTCGCTACTTACAGTACTAGGTGTACTATTGGCATCTACACTTGCTACAGCAAGTGCGGCCACAATTAATATGAGTCAATTAACATCCAATAGGGCTCAACCGGTTGTTATTAACTCTGTGCAATCTAATGTAGATACAACTACACCTACATTACAATCCGATAATAATGGTCAACCTATTTTAAAGGTTGCCAACACACCTGTTTCTACTCCAGTTGTAGGAACCCCTGAAAAAGCGACGATCAATACATCTAATTCTAATTATGATGGTCACTTAGAAAACTTCCCTAGTCGCAAGGTAACAATCGTAGTACCTGCCAAGTTGCGCAATGAAAACACAGCACAATTGGGTCGTTATATGACTGATCGCCTATCTAACACACTTAAATATCCGTACTACGACACAGCAATCGTAAGTACTAATACGCCAACAGCAGAAATTAGAGCTGTTGACCTTGCACAAATTGCATCTGCACAAAACTCTGAAATTGTTATCATGCCTGTACCATTGCAAGACGTATACGTACAAATCAATGGTGTAAATAGCCCATACGCATATAATAATGATGATCGTGAAATGTACATTGCAGCAAAGGTAAATGCATTGTTATATTACTACGATGTGAATGACCAAGTTATTCACACTGTACGCAGTGGATTCAATCAAACAGATGATTCCTTGACAATGCCAACACATAAGGCTGTATGGAATAAAGTTATGACTGTATTACTTGATAAATTACCGTATAAACGTATTCCAACAGACCGTGACCGCTATCAAGCACCTGGCATCAACTCTGAATCTCCAGTTGTACTTGACTTCCAAGTAGAACAACCTAGAAATACTGCTTACTCCTTAAAAGGTGTTAGTGTATTATAAGAGACAATAAAAAAGACCGTTAAGCAATTGCTTAACGGTCTTTTTGTATTCACCTATTAACGATACATAACTTAGTGAATCAAGCCGATTAATCTAAGTTGATGCTCTGTAAAACCAGCATTTCTTAAAAGTGCAGTAAATGAACTACGGAAGGAATCAGATAAATCGCTTACGTAATAAATTGAATCATCATCTTTTGCACTTGCTGTACTTGTATTAGTAGTCACAGCATATTTAGCATTATCAGCTTCATTTTGTTTAACCATGTTAGCTCTAAAAGCATCATTTGTAGGAGTTTCTACTGGTGGACGAACCGAGTCAGTATATTTATAACCATAAGATGCGTCTACATGTGTTCCTAGTGTAGATGCACCAAAACAGCATGCTAATACAGCAAAAGCAATGAAAGATTTTTTTGATACGTTCATTAGAAAACCTCCAAATTAACACAATAAGTCATTAAATTTAAATGACAAATTTTAGTATAAGCAGATGACCTTAATGTTAGATGAGTGTTTCCTATAAACAAAATGAAATTCTATAGAAAAAGGCTAGCCCTATGGCTAGCCTTTTACTTTATAGTTGTTTAGTTACATGCAAGCGCAATAATGCACGTTGCAATGCTGCTTCTGCGCGTTCTACATCGATATCTGGTGTAGGATTAGATAACCGGCCTTCTGCACGTTCTTTAGCTCGACGAGCACGTTCCACATCAATAGATGATGGATCTTGGCAATCTGGAGTTACAATACTCACCTTATTATGTTCAATTTCACAGAAGCCACCAAATACGGCAAGTTCACGAGATGTTCCATCTGGTTGATCTATGCGTAATGGCGCTAAATCTAATGCGATAATCATAGGTGCATGATTTGGCAAAACACCAAATTGACCATCGATGGCTTTGCCTACAAAGAATGTAGACTTGCCTTCAAAGACAATCGCATCAGGTGTGATGATCTGTAGGGACATAGGTTCCGCCATGGATTATTCCCCCTTCTCTTGCATTTCCTTTGCTTTTTGAACGGCTTCATCAATGGTACCAACCATGTAGAATGCACCTTCCGGTAAATCGTCATGTTTACCATCAAGGATTTCTCTAAAGCCTCTCAATGTTTCGGACAATGGTACGTATTTACCAGGAGAACCTGTAAATACTTCGGCTACGAAGAATGGTTGACTCAAGAAACGTTGAATCTTACGAGCGCGAGATACAGTCAATTTATCTTCGTCAGACAATTCTTCCATACCAAGGATTGCGATAATATCTTGAAGATCGCGATATTTTTGCAATACTTCTTGTACGCCACGAGCTACTGCATAGTGTTCTTCGCCAAGTACATGTGGGTCCAAAATACGGCTTGTAGAATCGAGTGGATCCACCGCTGGATAAATACCAAGTTCCGCAATGGAACGAGACAATACTGTTGTTGCATCCAAGTGAGCGAATGTCGCTGCTGGAGCAGGGTCAGTCAAGTCATCGGCTGGTACATATACAGCTTGTACGGAAGTAATGGAACCTTCTTTTGTAGATGTAATACGTTCTTGTAAAGCACCTACGTCATTAGCCAATGTAGGTTGGTAACCTACGGCAGATGGCATACGACCTAAGAGGGCAGATACTTCAGAACCCGCTTGGATAAAGCGGAAGATGTTATCGATAAACAAGAGCACGTCTTGTTTCTTCACGTCACGGAAGTATTCAGCCATTGTAAGGCCTGTAAGACCTACGCGCATACGAGCCCCAGGTGGCTCATTCATTTGGCCATATACGAGGGCCGTTTTATTGATAACGCCGGATTCTTTCATTTCATTCCACAAGTCGTTACCTTCACGAGTACGTTCGCCTACGCCGGAGAATACGGAGTAACCACCGTGCTCTGTAGCAACATTGTGAATCAATTCCATGATCAATACGGTTTTACCTACACCAGCACCACCGAAAAGACCGATTTTACCACCTTTTACATATGGAGCGATAAGGTCAACAACCTTAATACCTGTTTCCAAGATTTGTGTATCTGGAGAAAGGTCATCAAATTTAGGTGCTGGACGATGAATAGGCCATTTTTCGTCAGCTACAACTGGAGCTGGATCATGGTCCACAGTTTCACCCAGTACGTTAAAGATACGACCCAATACACCTTCACCTACAGGAACGGCAATTGCAGCACCAGTATCTTCAGCATCCATATTACGGGTCATACCGTCAGTAGAGCTCATCGCAACGCAACGTACAGTATCATCACCTAAGTGTTGCATAACCTCTACTACAATTTTTTGTCTATCATGTGCCTTATGATCATGGTAGATGTTGATGGCGTTGTAGATGCTTGGCAAATGACCAGCATCGAAGCGCACGTCTACAACTGGGCCAATGACCTGCACAACTTTACCAATATTATTACTCATCGACAGATGTCTCCTTATTTATTGCAAGGCATTAGCGCCACCAACGATTTCAGAAATTTCGTTTGTAATGCTAGATTGACGTAACTTGTTATATTCAAGCCCCAAGGAATCAATGAGTTCCCCTGCATTGTCTGTAGCAGATGTCATGGCTGTCATGCGAGCACCAAGTTCACTTGCTGCAGATTGCAACAATCCATTATAAACAGTAATTTCTAAATATTTTGGTAGCAACGCCTCCAAGACAGATACAGCGGAAGGCATAAAGTCATATTCTTCCCCTTTTACCTCATCTTGTGGTTGCTCTATTGGCAACAAGCGCTCAGCCTGTGCAATTTGCGTCATAGAATTTACAAAACGTGTATAGATCATGATGACTTCGTCAACTTCATGACGTTCGTATAGTGAAAGTGCTTCATGCATAATGGCACGCGCATGTTCATAGGAAGGTTTATCAGAGAAGCCCGCATAGGACTTATCGATATGAATTCCTCTGGATTTCATGCTGTCTCTTGGCTTTTTACCAGCCGTGATAACACGATATGTATCGGAAGATTTGCCATGCAATTGCTCCATAGCAAATTTCAATACATTAGACGAGAATGCCCCTGCAAGGCCCTTATCAGCACCTATTACTATATAGCACGTACGCTTTATAGGACGTACCTCTAGTAAAGGACTGCTAAAGCCTTCTAAATCACTATTAGACATATGACGCAAGATTTGCCCAATTTTTTCTGCGTAAGGACGTGTAGATTCCGCTTTTGTTTGTGCCCTACGAAGACGAGCTGAAGCAACCATCTTCATCGCTTTTGTAATTTGTTGCGTATTGGTAACACTTTTTATGCGTTTTCGCAAATCTTGTGCACTAGCCATACATTACGCCTCCTTATGAGACACTAATGTATGCGTAGAACCAAATGCTTCTACACATTCTGGGATTGCTTGCTTCAATAGATTTTCAGTATCTTCATCAATTTTCTTAGACGTTTCAATATTCGTGATAATTTCAGGATAGTTAGCTTTTATAAAACGTAAAAGTTCAGCTTCAAATGATAATACATCATCTACTTGAATATTAGCTAAGTATCCTTTTGTACCAGCGTAAAGATTGATAACCATTTCTGCTACGCTCATAGGTTCATATTGACCTTGTTTTAACATTTCAGTCAAACGTTCACCGCGGTCTAATTGTGCTTTAGTAGCCGCATCAAGATCAGAACCGAACTGTGCGAAGGCTGCCAATTCACGATATTGTGCAAGGTCCAAACGCAATTGGCCTGCTACTTGTTTCATCGCTTTAGTTTGTGCACTACCACCTACACGGGATACGGACAAACCTACGTCAACAGCTGGACGGATACCAGAGTAGAACATATCTGTCCCCAAGAAAATTTGACCATCAGTGATGGAGATTACGTTTGTTGGGATGTATGCAGATACGTCACCCGCTTGTGTTTCAATGATTGGCAACGCTGTAATAGAACCACCGCCAAGTTCTGGTGAAAGTTTAGCAGCACGTTCTAATAGGCGGCTGTGTAAGTAGAATACGTCGCCTGGATACGCTTCACGCCCTGGTGGACGGCGTAATAATAGAGACATAGCACGGTAAGCAGCTGCTTGCTTAGTTAAGTCATCATATACGCAAAGTACATGTTTGCCTTTGTACATGAAGTATTCACCCATAGCAACCCCTGCATACGGAGCAATGTATTGTAATGGAGCACCTGTAGAAGCACTAGCAGAAACGACGATTGTATAATCCAACGCACCTGTTTCTTCTAATTTTTGTACTACACGAGCTACGGTAGATTCTTTTTGACCAATAGCTACATAGATACAAATAACATCTTTACCTTTTTGGTTGATGATTGTATCAAGAGCGATTGCAGTTTTACCAGTACCACGGTCACCAATGATGAGCTCACGTTGGCCACGGCCAATTGGTACCATTGCATCAATGGCTTTCAAACCAGTTTGCAAAGGTTCATTTACGGATTGACGATCCGCAATACCAGGAGCTGGATGTTCTACAGGACGACGTTCTGTCGCTTGAATAGCACCCTTACCATCGATAGGCTGACCCAACGGATTTACTACACGACCAATAAGTGCATCACCTACTGGTACGTCCATAATTTTGCCAGTACGGCGTACTTGGTCACCTTCTTTAATCAAGAAGTCATCACCCAATAGTACGGCACCAACATTATCTAATTCTAAGTTCAAAACCAAGCCATATACGCCGTGTGGTAACTCTAACAACTCACCGGCCATGGCTCTTTCAAGACCATAAATATGGGCGATGCCATCCCCTACGTCGAGAACAGTACCCACGTCATCGACATTGAGGTCAACATCATAGTCCTGAATCTGCTGTTTAATTATAGCAGTGATTTCTTCAGGCTTCATTTTCATATATACCCATTCACCCCTATCTAATAGAGTTCGTTCTTAATAAAGATTTTTCTAATTCTTGCAAGCGACGAGATACAGAGCCATCAATGCGTTTATCCCCTACTTGAATGATAATACCACCCATAATGGAAGGATCTTGACGCACGGATAGAATAACATCTTTGCCCGTTACCTCTCGTAATTTAGCTTGTACAGATGCTTCTATATCAGCTGTGATTGGTTCTGCTACAGTGACAGTAGCTTCTAGAATACCACGAGCTTCGCGTGATTTCTTAATAAATGCCGCAATAGTCTGCTTTATATAGCGATCACGACCACGTTTAATCATCACATAAATAAAATGCAAAGCAACCTTATCGAGACTAGATTCAAAAATTTTACCAATCAGCTTAATCTTTGCATCTTCTGTAACAGTTGGATTTTCAAGGAATGAGCTTAATTCAGGTTGCTCATCCATTACAGATGCTACATAGCCTAATTGCTCCTCCATGAGATCCAACTTATTTTGTTCTTGAGCTAATTCAAACATAGCTGAACTGTATTTATCTGCTACAATTTCTATGCTCATCGTATCACAACCCTATCGTTTTACTATCAAGTTGACGAATAGCGTCTTCGATCAATTTCGTATTAGTTTCGCTGTTCATATCTTTAGCAACAACTTTACCAGCCATAGCTACAGATAAGGAAACAACTTCATTGCGCAAGCTGTTCATAGCACGATCACGTTCAATGGCAATATCTTGACGAGCACGATTTTTTTCTTGTTCAATTTGCTCGCGAGCTGTTGCTAATTGTTCACGTGTTGTATTTTCTGCTTCTTGAATTGCTTTTTCAACAATTTTTTGTGCCTCTACACGAGCATTAGAAATTTGAGCTGCATAATCAGCTTTAAATTCCTCTGCTTCTGCACGAGCTTTTTCTGCAGCTTCTAAGTCTTTAGCAATTCGTTCTTTACGTTCTGTCATCATAGCCAATAATGGTTTATATGCAAAACGAGCCAATAGCCAAACTAATATAAAAAAGTTCAACATTTGAGCAAGAATCGTTCCAAGGCTTAAGTCAACCAAGGTTATTCCTCCTCGTTATTATCTGAATAACAAAATAAATGCTACTACTACACCGATGATAGGCATCGCTTCGATCAAACCAATCGCTACGAACATTGTAGACATCAATTGACCACGTAATTCTGGTTGGCGTGTAATACCTTCGATTACTTTGCTAGATACAAGACCATCACCGATACCTGCACCAATGGCACCACAACCTACTGCGATTGCTGCTGCTAATGCGAATAAACCTTGAGCTTCCATAATATATCCTCCATATAAAATAATTAATGTTCCTCACTAAGAGCCATCCCCAAGTAGGAGGCAGTAAGAACTGTGAAAATAAAGGCTTGAATAATACCGATAAATAAACTAAAAGCAATCCAAACCCATGGTACAGGTACAAACCAAGGCAAGTTATACAATACTTCTAACAAAATTTCACCAGCTACGATATTGCCGAATAGACGGAAAGCAAGTGTAACTGGTTTTGCAATTTCCTCAAAAATATTAAGGATTAGCAAAGCCTTATAAGGTTGTACAAAATGATTGAAATAGGATAAGCCTTTAACTTTAATCCCCATAACCCATACCACTAATGTGCTACATAGAGCTAATGCAATTGTAGTATTAATATCGGATGTTGGTGATGTTAAAGCCTTAAACGTTGGCATTAAACCCAGTTCGTTCCCTACAAAAATAAATAAGAAAAACGTAAATAACAAGGAACTTACCATCGGCCAATGACGACCCAAGTTCGGAGCTAGCTGCCCCTCTAAGCCTTCTAATATAGCTTCCACTATATTTTGCAAGCCTACAGGCACCAATTTACGTCCTCGGGTGGCCAATACTGTTACCAGTATTACAATAGCCATAGTAACCCATGTAGCAATCAAGGTATCAATATTAAATGTTAACCCCAACCACTGCACGACCTCATGGTGTCCCGCATGTAATTCCACGTTCTCAACCCCTTCCATAGTCATAATAAAAACCTTATATATTTACAATTAATATAAATATATTATATATGTATCATCATACATCGTTATAGATATATAATCAACACTTACAAGGTAAACAATTCCAATTACTCATAATCACATTGTGTATAATGCATTATCGGTATACACCTATCATTCTTACTGCTACTTACGGGGTCAGAAATGCCGACTAAGCCACCAATACACCACATATAATGCCGGTTGTATGAGTGCAATACCTATAAACATGCTAACAGCTTCAACACCAGGTATTTTTAATCCTAAGACGACCAAAGAGCCTACTAACATAAGACGCCATATCATCTGCCTGCGAGCTTTACGTACGGCTTTATAAGGGTCTCCTGACACAATAGATTGTCCATGCAAAGCCAAACTAAGCAAGTAGAGTACCATTATAAAAATGCCCCAAAGCCATCCCCATAGATACACTTCTAAGCCACATAAAACTTGTATTATACCGCCTAAAAAGGCAATAAAAAAACAAGTTAGTAGCACACGCACTATGAATTTAATATATTGATTCATATATACCTCACTACTTAACTTGTTTATATAACATATAAAAGCCTGTTATAGCTCCAATAAGACCAAATATAACCATACATAATGGTTCAGTTCTAAACCAACCATCTAGTATATATCCAATCCCAATAAAGCCACCTATACAGAAAACGAGTGTGAGCCCCGCTGATGTTGCCATGGCGAGGGCTTTCACAAGGTCCTTATCCATATTATTTACCAAAACGTTCAGGACGATTAGGATCGCCTAAAAATTCATGGCGCAACGCTTGGATGATGCGTTCAGATGCTTTGCCGTCACCATATGGGTTAACGGAATTAGACATCAATTTATAAGCCTCTGCATTGCTCAACAATTCATGAGCTGCTGCATGTACAGCGTCTTTGTCAGTACCTACAAGGCGCACAGTACCAGCTTCAACAGCTTCTGGGCGTTCTGTAGTATCACGCAATACGAGAACTGGTTTACCAAGAGCTGGTGCTTCCTCTTGAATCCCACCAGAATCAGTAAGAATCAAATAGGATTTAGCCATCAAATTAGCAAATGGTTCGTAATCAAGCGGGTCAATCAATGTAACACGTTCTACAGAACCGAGTTCCTCTTGTACAACTTGGCGAACCTTAGGATTCTTATGTACAGGGAAGACCACTTGAATATCTTTAAATTCATTAATCAAATCGCGAATAGCTTGGTATACATGGCGCATAGGCTCACCCAAGTTTTCACGGCGATGTGTAGTAACAAGAACGGTACGTTTTTCAGGATCTAATGCATTGATAGCAGCATCATCAAACACATAATTTTCTTGTACTGTTGTATCAAGGGCATCAATAACCGTATTGCCTGTTACATACAAATGGTCTGTATTTATATTTTCTTTTTTAAGATTACTTTCAGAACTAGCTGTTGGTGCAAAATGATATGTCGCAATAGAACCAGTCAACTTGCGGTTCATCTCTTCTGGGAATGGAGAGTAAATATCACCTGTACGAAGGCCCGCTTCTACATGGCCTACAGGAATCTCTTGGTAGAAGGACGCCAAAGCACCTGCAAAGGTAGTTGTAGTATCACCATGTACAAGAACCACATCAGGTTTAGCTTCTTCTAATACATCTTTAAGGCCCATCAACGCACGGTTTGTTACATCGTACAATGTTTGACCTTGGCTCATAATATTCAAGTCGTAATCAGGGGTAATATTAAACAAGTTTAGTACTTGATCGAGCATATCGCGATGTTGTGCCGTAACGGTTACAATCGGTTCCATATCCGGTGCTACTTCTAATGCTTTTACAAGAGGAGCCATCTTGATAGCCTCAGGTCTTGTACCAAAGATTGTCATAACTTTTAACATAGTTGCCTCCAACATAGTAGGATAGAAAAAATGGGGCGCCAAGCGCCCCACATGGTTATTTCTTATGGGAATCCTCGGATTCCTCTAAAGCTTTTGCCAATTCTTCACGATCAAAGGAAATAGTTTCATCTGAATCGCTGCGTTCAATTGTAGGACGTGGTAGTGGATGACCTGCCGCATCACTGTGAGTAATAACACCAAGGCGACGAGCCACATAAATACTACCTAAGAAGATAACGAGTACTAATGCGATACCAATCCAAGCATTCACCTCTGCTACGATGACGGATACGCCACCGAATAGAGCCGTTACCGCATACATCATTAGCACCGCTTGTTTTTGAGATAAGCCTTGTGCTAACAAACGATGATGCACATGGCCTTTATCAGGCTTGAAAATCGGACGGCCGCTGATTTTACGGCGTACGATAGCAAACAACGTATCGAGAATTGGTAAGCCTAGCACGATTGCTGGTACTACTAATGCAATAGTAGCCGCTGTTTTAACAGCCCCCATTACAGAAATAGCTGCTAATGTATAACCAAGGAGCATAGAGCCCGTATCACCCATGAAGATTTTCGCTGGGTTAAAGTTATACCGCAAGAACCCCACTGTTGCACCTGCTAGTGCCAATGAAATACAGGCAAGGTCTGTTTGACCAAGTTGTAATGTCATAGCGCAAACAGCAATACAAGCAATAAAGGAAATCCCTGCTGCTAAGCCATCTAGGCCATCGATGAGATTTACGATATTCGTAAAGCCTACAATCCAGAAAATAGTCAATGGAGCAGCCCAATATTTAAGATATACTACACCACCCCAAGGAAGGTTGATGAAGTCTACGCGAATATCGTAAGCCACCAAAATAGCGGCTGCTATAATTTGACCCATTAACTTAGTCTTTGGCTCAATTTGTTTAATATCATCCCATATGCCCACAAGCACAAGAATAACGGTACCAAGTACAAAGCCAAATAGTTTGTGGTCATGAGGGATGGATCCATTAAAGAGAACCGATCCTATATAACCGAGAAAGATTGCTAACCCACCAAGTCGTGGAATAGCACCATGATGTACCTTGCGTGCATCAGGTTTATCTATTGCCCCAACAGCAACGGCGAAGCGTTTCACCAAAGGGGTAAGTGCAAAGGTTATGATGAGCGCTAGAGCAAAGGCCCATACATAATCGAGCACATAATCACTCATAAGACACCTCCAACAACTGGGTTAAAAACAATATTAGTTCGTTAAGCTACGAATAGGGGCTGGAATACGACCACCGCGTGCAATAAACTCAGCTGCACTATATGGGCTCACTTCAATGATTGGAGCATAGCCTAACAAGCCGCCAAACTCAACAACCTCACCTACTGTTTTACCAGGTACAGGAATTACACGAACCGCAGTTGTCTTATTATTAATCATACCAATAGCAGATTCATCAGCAATAATCGCAGAAATAGTATCCGCTGTTGTGTCTCCAGGAATAGCAATCATATCAAGGCCTACAGAACATACACATGTCATAGCCTCTAATTTATCGAGGGATAAACTGCCACAAGATACGGCATCAATCATCCCTGCATCTTCAGATACTGGAATAAATGCACCACTGAGACCGCCTACGTGAGAAGAAGCCATAAGGCCACCTTTTTTCACCGCATCATTCAGCAATGCAAGTGCTGCTGTAGTACCATGACAACCACAAGAGGACAAGCCCATTTCTTCAAGAACGTGAGCTACCGAGTCACCTACAGCTGGTGTTGGCGCCAAGGACAAGTCAATAATACCGAATGGTTTACCAAGGCGGCGAGATGCCTCTTGTGCTACCAATTGGCCTACACGAGTAATTTTGAAGGCAGTACGTTTAATCGTTTCTGCTACAACGTCAAAGGATTGACCACGTACAGATTCTAGTGCGTGTTTTACAACGCCTGGACCAGATACACCTACAGAAATAGCGCTATCACCTTCAGTTACACCGAAGAAGGCGCCCGCCATGAACGGATTATCCTCTACAGGATTACAGAAAATAACGAGCTTAGCACAACCAAGAGCATCATTATCCTTTGTGAGCTCTGCTGTTTTCTTAACGATGATACCCATGTCGCGAACAGCGTCCATGTTGATACCCGTTTTAGTAGAGCCCACACCTACAGAACTACATACGATATCTGTAGTTGCCAACGCTTCTGGAATGGAATCGATCAAAATGCGGTCAGCACGTGTAGCACCTTTTGTTACAAGAGCAGAGAAACCACCGATAAAGTTTACACCTACTGTTTTTGCTGCACAATCCATCGCTTCTGCAATAGGAACATAAGATGTTAAATCACTGCCACCAGCCACTAAGGAGATAGGAGTCACAGAGATACGTTTGTTAATGATAGGAATACCAAATTCACGCTCAATATCCTCACCAGTAGATACCAGATGTTCTGCTTCTTTCGTAATGCGATCATAAATGCGATCACATAACTCTTTACCAGAGCTAGATGCACATTCAAGCAAGCTAATACCCATTGTAATGGTACGTACGTCAAGCTTGTTATCATGAATCATCTGATTCGTTTCTAAAATATTGTCGATAGATAACATAGTGCCTCCTATCCTACACGGTGCATGCTTAAGAAAATATCAGCATGTTGTGCACGGATTTCAACACCAAGCTCTTTACCGAGTGTAGTTAAAGCCTCCTGAATAGATGTTAAATCTTTCATATCTTCAGACTTCGTTTCACACATCATAATCATATTAAAAACACCATCAAGAATGGTTTGGTTAATGGACATAATATTTACACCGTGGTCAGCAAGTACGGTACTAACCCCAGCTATGATACCAACGCGGTCAACGCCGACAACGGTAACAACTAATTTCATAACATCACCTTTTCAGAGCACTACAAACTATGTAACCCATAGAGAGCATTCAATAAACTATATTAATATATTATATCACATTTATTACTTTTCTACGGTGAAATCTTCATGAGTTTTCATGTAAAAGTAACATTTTATACTTCTTCGGATAATGCAGCTGTTACGATAGCCTCTCCTGCTGTCAATAACGCTACTAATCCTTTATCCCCTTTATAGCTTTCACCATAAATTTTATACAAATCCTCTGTACCGGACGGACGCGCTACAAACCAACCTGTTTCAGTTTCTACGCGAACCCCATCGATGGGCATATCCTTGTATAAGGATGTAGTGCGTATATTAGTAATAGCGTCTCCATCTACCTCTGTAGCTGTAATGGAACTTGCATTCAACTGTTTCAACTTAGCCTTTGCTGCCTTTGTACAAGCCGCATCAATGCGACCAAATCGTGGGTCACCACAACCTTCAACAATATTATTGTAGAGGCGATCAACAGTTGCGCCCATAACGGCATACATTTCCATTGCTAGAAGCGCCATTACCATGCCGTCTTTATCGGTAGTCCATACGGTGCCGTCCTTTTTAAGGAACGATGCGCCTGCAGATTCTTCACCGCCGATACCAATCTCACCATCAAATAATAAAGAGCTAAAATATTTAAAGCCTACCGGAACCTCATAAACCGGAATGTCTTTAACAGCCGCCCATTTATCAATCATAGTGGTACAAACAACGGTTTTACCTACCCCTTTATCTGTCCAACCACGGGTTGTAAACAAATAATCTGCAGCAACCGTAAGGAACGCATTAGGAGAAGCAAGTCCCTCTGCAGTAACGATACCGTAGCGATCATAATCAGGATCATTACCAACAGCGAGATCATAATTGCCAATTTGTTTAGTTACATCCGCCATCGCATATTCAGAAGAACAATCCATACGCACCTTGCCATCATGGTCATAGGTCATAAAGCTAAAGGTTGGATCGTACTCATCATTGATAATATCCATATTAAGATTATATCGTTCTTTAATGGCCCGCCAATAACCAAGGCCACTACCACCTAATGCATTGACAAGAACTTTAGGCTTCGCACTTTGAATGGCCTCCATATTAATAATAGAGGATAATTCTTCCACATATAAGCCCTTATAGTCATACGGAACTTGTTGATCTGGTTCAATATTATCAATACTAATGCGTTTGAACCCTTCTAATTCACAATAAGCACGAACGTACTCATTGGCGCGGGTTTCAATCCATTTTGTAATCAACGTATCTGCAGGGCCACCGTTGGTAGCATTATACTTAATGCCCCCATTATCTGGAGGATTGTGAGATGGTGTAATAACGATACCATCTGCTTTTTTATCGTTACTTTCATTATATCGAATGATTGCACGAGACACAGATGGCGTTGGAACAAAGTCCATATCCGCATCAACCATGGCAGTCACACCATTACCAGCAAGTACCTCAAGCACTGTTACTAATGCAGGCTGAGATAAAGCATGTGTATCTTGGCCCACAAAAATGGGTCCTGTCGCACCAAATTGACCACGACCATCACAGATTGCCTGTGTAATAGCCGCTACGTGTAAATCCGTAAAGGTACCATTCAACGAGGTACCACGGTGGCCTGATGTACCAAAGGATACGAGTTGTGTCGGATCAGTTACATCTGGCGCATTGTCAAAATAGGCATCTACCAGAGTTTGTACATCTATAATATCTTGTTCTTGTACAGGCGTACCTGCTAATTTATGAGCCATAGGAACCTCCTAATCTCAAATGTATATGTCATTCATAAAATATTATATTTACACATAATTAATATGAGATGACTAATGCTTACATTTTGAATTTTACTTTTCTGATTTTACATTTTGCTTTACTTAGCGATTATGTATAGTCTGTGTATTACCCTCTTGTGTGGTACTCTTATCTTTTAACTGTTCACACACTTCAGTAGGAATAATAGGTTGTGTAAAGCCTTGCCCAATGACCTCTTGCGCATCAGTTATCAAGATAAATACATTTGGATCCGCCTCTTGAATAACCTCTTTTAATTTATTTACTTGCAAGAGATTAACGGCTACCATAACGATTTGCTTCGGCGTCCTTGTATAAGCACCAATGCCATTAATGATAGTTGCTCCACGGCCAACCTTATTGATGATGCATTCACACACCTCATCAGTACGATAGGTAATGATGAAAGCAACCTTCCGCTGATTAAAGCCGATAACCACCTTATTTGTAATGATGGTGTACACATACACACTAATCAGCGTAACCGCAACCGCTTCAAGGCCAACAACGCCAATGGCGGCCACAAGGATAGCACAGTTGATGGCACTATTAATGGACCCCATTTGAAGTCCATAATACTTGCGTACAATAAGAGCAATCGGATCAAGACCGCCCGTGTTACCACCGACACGGTACACAATACCAAGGCCTACACCAGTAGTAATACCGGCCATCATGGAACTTAACAAAGGGTCTTTGATAATCATGTCATATTGCAAGAAGTTAAATAGGTCAACCATCCATGACAGCATCAATGTGCCATACAAGGTCTTGATAACAACACGGGTACCTAGCCACTTCCAGGCGGCCCAGAATATAGGAATATTTAAAATCATATTCCAAGAACCAACGGATAAGCCCGTTAAGTAATACAAAATTAAGCCTACCCCACTAATACCTGTACTAACCAATTTATGTGGCAATACAAAGGCATCAATGCCCGCACCAAATATGGCGCACCCAAGGATGACCATGAGGCTTTCATAGACAACAGTTTTATACTTAGCGAACATAGCTCCCTCCAAATTGCCATTTCACTATAAATATTCTATAATGAACTAACTAAAACATACGCTATTTACAATACATTTAGGAATAAAACAATATGCGTATACAAATTCATCATAAACCACTTAATGGTTATTTTCAATCACTTTATAAGAGTATAAAATAAACATATATACTGCATATATTATGTACGTTATAAACGAGGCTATTATGAGTAAAAGTTTTGAGCAACTCGGTTGCAGTAAAATTAATATTGGTCTTGCTATTACAGGCAAGCGTGAAGATGGCTACCACGATATCGACTCCATCTTCCAATCTATTCGCCTTAGCGATTCCATTTATTTTGCTAAGCATCATTCTGTAGTATTCTCCGGCGGCGCTCCAGAATTGCCTGAGTATATGCAAAAACTCGTTACTTACGGCGAAGAGAATCTTGCCCTCAAAGCATTACGAGCAATCCAAGCCTATACAGGCTGCAAAGCAGGAGCTGCCATTCACCTATTAAAACGGGTACCTATTCAAGCCGGTCTTGGCGGTGGTAGTGCTGATGCGGCTGCTATGTTAATGGGCCTCAACCGATTCTGGGACTTGCGCCTTACTCAAGAGGAACTATTAAAAATAGGTGCTACACTTGGCTCTGATGTGCCATTCCTATTACAAGGCGGTACAGCACGTGGCACAGGTCGTGGCGAAATATTAACCTATGGAAAATCTCCAGAGCCACATTGGTTATTGCTAGTGAAACCTAAGGTTTCTGTATCTACAGCGGCTGCTTATGGACGCTTTAATGGCAAATCAGTGGCAACAAAACAAACCATCGATACAGTCCAACGACACCTAGAAAACAATGACTTAAAATCAGCGTTCCTTACTAGTGCTAATACATTTGAAGAACTACTCTTCCCAGACCACGAAGAACTTGTCATTTGCAAAGAGTTCTTTACAAGTCGTGGGTACCCAACCATCATGACCGGCAGTGGACCTACAATGGTTGTATTGCTAGACAAGCCGATGGAAGCATTACAACTACAAGAAGAAATCAAAGCAGCAGGCCATGATTGGCTATCGCTCATTACAAAAACATGTACACAGGAGGACTTACCATGACAAAACGGTTACAACCAATACGCCTCGATGCGTATAAACCTCTACGCGAAGTTGTAAGTGAAACATTGCGTCAAGCAATTCAAGATGGTATTTTAAAACCAGGCGAACGCCTCATGGAAATTCCTCTAGCAGAAGAACTCGGTGTAAGTCGTACACCAATTCGCGAAGCTATACGTAAACTCGAACTAGAAGGCTTTGTTGTTATGGTGCCTCGCCGTGGCACATACGTAGCCAATATATCGTTAAAAGATATTACCCAAGTATTCGAAATTCGGTCTGCCCTCGAAGAGCTAGCAGCTGGTCTTGCAGCAGAACGTATCACTGCAGAAGAAATTGAAACATTAGAACGAATGCTCGTAGAGATTGGCGACCATATGGAAAACAAAGATATGGAATCCGTTGTAGCAGCGGACGTGGAATTCCACGAAGTACTATATCGTGCCTCTCGTAACGAACGCCTTGCAGACATCGTGCACAACTTACGCGAGCAAACATACCGATTCCGCAGCTTCTCCATGAATCAACCGGGTCGTCTTAGAAAAACATGGGAAGAACATCGCCAACTCGTAGAGGCTATTGCTTCTCATAACGCAACACAAGCTCGTAAATTGGCTCAGATTCACATGGAACACTCTGAACAGACCTTATTACAAGGTATGGAAGAATCCCAAGAGTTTATCAAGGCATAGGGAATATCCTTACCTACAATAGAATAGTTAACTACTAACAAAATCCCTCACGTTTGTGAGGGATTTTTATTTTACAGACTCTATAGAAATTGATACAATAACATCAATAACTATATAGAATTATTTTATATGAAAGGGGCTTTTTTATGGAAGCAATGCTCAATGATGCTATCTCTACCATAAATGGTTATTTATGGAGCTATTTCATCATCTTTATCCTCATCGGCGCAGGTCTCTTCTTTACAATGACAACGAATTTTGTACAAATTCGCATGATCAAAGAAATGATTCGCCTCGTAATCAGTGGTGCAGGTAGTTCTACTGAAAAAAATCATGTATCCTCATTCCAAGCATTCTGTGTTAGTACTGCATCTCGTGTAGGTGTTGGTAATATCGCAGGTATTGCAATCGCCGTTGTACTCGGTGGTCCTGGTGCGGTCTTCTGGATGTGGGTTATCGCTCTTATCGGTGCTGCTACAGGTTTCATCGAATCTACATTGGCTCAAATCTACAAAGAACCTGTTGCTAAAGGCGGCTTTTACGGTGGTCCAGCTTACTACATTCGCTACGGCTTAAACAACAAAGCTTTATCTGTTTTATTCGCTATTTTGATCAGTATTACATACGGTTGGATTTACAACTCTGTACAAGCTAACACATTAGCTGCATCTCTCCAAGTATTCAACTTTGATGTATCCTATACTGGCGCTGTAGTAGCAATTCTTCTTGGTATTATTATTTTCGGTGGCATTAGCCGCGTTGCTAAAGCATCTGAAATCATCGTTCCTATCATGGCGGTTCTATACATCGCTACTGCATTATTCGTAGTAATTATGAATATTACTCAATTCCCACATGTAATCTACACTATTTTCTCTTCCGCTTTTGAACCAGTTGCGGCAGGTGGTGGCTTATTAGGTGCCACTGTAATGAATGGTATTAAACGTGGCCTATTCTCCAATGAAGCCGGTGAAGGTTCTGTACCTAATGCAGCGGCTACTGCAGCTGTTAACCACCCAGTTGAACAAGGTCTTGTACAAGCATTCGGTGTATTCCTTGATACATTTATCATTTGTACAGCTTCTGCTTTCATCGTACTCGTCGTTGGCGACTATAGCACAACAGGCTTAACTGGTGTAGCTCTAGTGCAACATAACCTTGAACAACAACTCGGTTCTTGGGCACCTACAGCGGTAGCAATCTTTATCGTAATGTTCTCCTTCAGTTCCTTAATTGGTAACTATTACTACGGTGAAATTAACATTAGCCACTTAACAGATAAGAGATTCTATCTTCATTTGTTCCGTATCGGCGTAATTATCATGACATTTGTAGGCTCTATCGCCTCCCTTGATCTAGTATGGAATTTAGCCGATTTATTCATGGCTTTCTTAGTATTAACTAATATTAGTTCCATCGTACGTATGGGTCGTACTGCAGGTCTTGCTCTTGAAGACTATATTAAACAACGCAAGGCAGGCATCGAAACACCTGTATTTAACCGTTCTGTTCTTAATCATACATACGGTATCGTATGGTGGGGTGACGGTCAAACTACAGACTCTTCTGTACCTCCTACTCCAGTGGAAGATACAGTGGAAAAATAAAATATATTCTCTTATGAGGCTGGTGAAAGTATCTTTCACCGGTCTCTTTTTATTTTTTGTAAAAGTATCCATTTATACTGTAAAAACTACGATTTATGTCTAACTCTTCGAGTGACTATTATCACAGTAAACATCTATATTCTATACACTTTTTGAGCATTAAAAACTATAGAATATATTTATAAAATTAGAAAGGGTATTCTGTATACAATGTCGAATACTTCAGTATGTGTAAAATTAGCAAGACTTCATTTAATCTTATATACAGGAGGTCATTATTATGAGCGGTTATAATCCTTATGAAAACATGCTAAATACGTTAGATGTAGCAGCCGAAAAGCTGGGCTATACTCGTAGTGAATACGAAGTATTACGCCATCCTGAACGAGAACTAAAAGTAGCTGTACCACTTCAACTAGATAATGGTGAAGTTCGCGTATACGAAGGCTATCGTTGCCAACACTCCACATTACGTGGTAGTGCTAAAGGCGGTCTTCGCTTCCATCCAGACTCCGATGAAAACGAAGTTCGTGCATTGGCTGCTTGGATGACTATTAAAAATGCTATCGCTAACATCCCTTACGGCGGTGGTAAAGGCGGTATCAAAGTTGATCCTAAAACTTTGAATCCTCGCGAATTAGAACGCTTGACTCGTAACTTTGTACGTCGTATTGCGCCTATCATTGGTGTTAATACTGACGTTCCTGCACCAGACGTAAATACAAATGCGCAAATCATGAGCTGGATTGCTGACGAATACAGCACATTGAAAGGCGAATGGAGCCCTGGTATCGTTACTGGTAAACCTATCGAAGTAGGCGGTTCCTTAGGCCGTAATGAAGCGACTGGCCGTGGCTGTCTCATCGCATTACAAAGCTACCTAGCTAAGAAAAACTTAGATATCAAAAACCTTACTGTAGCTGTTCAAGGCTTCGGTAACGTAGGTTCTGTAGGTGCTCGTCTTATCGCTCAAGCAGGCGCTAAAGTTGTTGCTATCGGTGACGTAAGCGTTAATATCTACAATCCTAATGGTATTGATGTAGAAAAAGCATACGAATATGCTAACTCTCATGGTCGTTCCCTTGAAGGTTACAGCGAACCAGGCATGACTACAATTGGACCTCAAGAGTTATTAGCTCAACCAGTTGATGTATTGTACATGGCAGCTCTTGAAAACCAATTGAACAAAGACAACATGGAAAACATCCAAGCTAAGATCATCTTGGAAGGCGCTAACGGCCCTACTACTAATGATGCAGATAAATACTTCTATGAAAAAGGTATCGACATCATCCCTGACGTTCTTGCGAACGGCGGCGGCGTAGTTGTATCTTACTATGAATGGGTACAAAACAAAGCAAGCTTCTACTGGACTGAAGAAGAAGTTAACGAACGGTTAACTAAGAATATGCAAAATAGCTTTGAAGCAGTTTGGGAAATGCAACATAAATACAATGTACCACCTCGTCAAGCAGCGTACATGGTTGCCCTTGAACGCCTCGTAGTAGAAACTAAATGGCGCGGCTATAACTGCTAATCCTTTCAACCTCCATAACATTTAGCCATAAAAAAGGCGTAAGCTCATTTCGAGCTTACGCCTTTTTGTTTGACTATAAATCTTTTTATTTGAAAGCACCTAATAAAGCAGCCATGCTAGGACGGCTGATCAAAGCTTTCACCAATACAGAACCAAGAACGGCAGGAATTGTTTGACCTACGATAAGGTTCAATACCAATGGCCAGTATGGAAGGCCTAGTAATGGGCTGAGCCATAATGGTACACAGAGCGCTGGCACAAAGATGATTGGCAAAATTGCCCACCACGCACTGAGGCCCATCTTGCGCATGCAAACGATGATACCTGTTGTTAAGATACCAACGCCAAAGCCACCTACCATATCAAGGATACCAAGGCCGCCGAATAAGAAGTTAGAAATGAGGTTGCCAATCCCCATGGGAATCACCAAGAACGGAAAGGCATAAGCAAGTGCATATAATGATGTTGCTATACGAATTTGATACGCCCCGAAGGAAACGCTTTGCGTTAAATAGAGTACAACGATGTACAATGCCACAACCATGGCAGAAATAGTCAATTTACGTGTAGTAATCATAACACTCACCTCCTCAAATAAAAAAAGCATGGCAAAACTACCATGCTAAAAATGCTTATGAATTTCCGTAGTTTTGTTTAGAGACAGGATGGTTTCAAACTGTCTTATTTAGTTGTGTCCTTATAATATCATATATTTTCGATATTCACAAGTTATGGGAAGATTAAAGCGGCTTGTTACAGTAACTGCTATTGTTGTGTTGTTGGCAAGGACGGGGTGTCAGAAAATACCTTTCCTCATCGCTCCACTGGCGAACCGGTCATCGGCCTAGGGCCTCGACCTGCCAAAGTCGCTCTTTGAAAAGGTATTTTCTTCCACTCCAAATTTAGCAAATCAATATTACGGATACTTGTAAATCAAAAAGCCGCTTTAACTCAGCATCCTACACATGATAAATAATATAAAATATATGACTCATCAAAGCGACTCAACTAGCCTAAGCCAGTTAAGGTGATTTAGTGACGTACAAGTCCGCCTTGCATCACATATACCTGCTACTCTATTAGAATATATGTAAAGTAGCCGCCTAAAAGGCGACTACTTGTCTAAGCCAGTTTATAGGTGTTGTAGAGATGAGGATTATAGAGCCGAGTGTTATAGTGCCGGGTCCTCTACGCCGTTAGCGCGGAATGCCTCGGCTCTGTCGATGCAGGTGCCACAGTGTCCGCATGGTTTGTCGCCGCCTTCGTAGCAGGACCAGGTTAGGTGGTATGGTACGCCGAGGCGTAGGCCTTCTTTTACGACGTCTGCTTTGTTGTGGTTGATGAATGGTGCTTCTAATGAGCATTCTTTACCGGATCCTTCAAAGATGGTATCACCCATAGATTTATAGAAGTGTTCAGTACAGTCTGGGTATGCATTGCCAGCTGCATCATCGCTATGGGCACCGTAGTAGATGTAGCCACAGTCTAAAGAGAGTGCCAAGGATGCAGCGGCAGATAGGAATAGACCATTTCTAAACGGTACATAAGTGCTAACAGTACCCTCTCCTTCGGCTTCTTGTTGTTCCTTATAAGAGCCTTGAGGGATTTCTTCAGTGGATTGAGCTAATAAAGAGCAATTACTGAAGGCAAATAATTTCGTAACATCTATCGTTTTACCTTCAATTCCATAATAACCGAGGATTGATACAGCGGCTTCCAATTCTTTACTATGTTTTTGACCATATTGAATCGATAGTGGTACGACATTGTCTTTACCAAATCTTTCAATAGCGAGCGCTAAGCATGTAGTACTATCAACACCGCCGCTAAATAATACGACAGCCTTCTGTTTTTGAGCCATATTATCTCCTTTCAACTATTACAACAGCCCCATCCGTAGATGAGGCTGTGCTTTTATATTCACTGAAATTTTATAGATCAATTACCAATTCTACTGGGCAGTGATCAGAGCCAAAGATTTGTTGATGAATCTTTGCTTCTTGAATCTTATCGTCAAGGCGCTTGGATGTGATGAAATAGTCAATTCTCCATCCTGTATTCCGTTCACGAGCTTTACCCATATAAGACCACCAGCTATATTCTTCAATAGCATCTGGGTATAGATGGCGGAATGTATCTGTGAAACCAGCACCTAAGAGTTCTGTCATTTTTGCACGTTCTTCATCAGAGAAGCCTGCATTTTTACGGTTTGTCTTAGGGTTTTTAAGGTCAATTTCTTGGTGAGCTACGTTAAGGTCACCACAGAGAATGACTGGTTTTTTCTTATCTAATTCTAGTAAATAGTTACGGAATGCGTCCTCCCAAGCCATACGGTACTCAAGACGTGCTAATTCACGTTGGCTATTTGGTGTATAGCAGCATACTAAATAGAAGTTTTCATATTCAGCAGTGATAACGCGACCTTCTTGATCGTGTTCTTCAATGCCAATACCGTTAGTTACAGACAATGGTTTAATGCGTGTAAATACTGCTGTTCCACTGTAGCCTTTTTTCACAGCACTATTCCAGTATTGCTCATAGCCTGGTAATTCCAAAGAAATTTGATCAGGTTGTAATTTTGTTTCTTGTAAGCAGAAAATATCCGCATCCAATTCGTTAAAGGATTCCATAAATCCTTTTGTTACAGCGGCGCGTAGGCCGTTTACATTCCAAGAAATTAACTTCAATTCGTACTCCTTATTCTAATAGGGCTAAACATACTGATATATTTTGTGAAAGCCTCTATTTTAACCATGTTCTTATATTGCAAAAATTTCCTTATGTATACTAGTAATCATAATATTTTATATAGTGTAATACAGCTTAGCTTAACTAAACTTAACTATACTACAACTTAAACATAACTAAGCTATTCATTACTACTTTTTGTGTTTTTTTGCATGTCTTGCTTCTGCACGAGCTTTTCGAGCATTCTCATTTGCTCTCAAGTCACTTTCACGTTTTTCACGGAAATAATTTGCCGCTGTAGACAAAACGAGAATTACCAATACAGTCACATTAAACATGCCTGGACCGAAGGTATAGATGTGATAACACAAATAGCCAAAAGCAACAAGGGTTAGTAAATGTTTTAAAATATTCATTTGGCCTCCTGCATTATCTTAATGTTTCTACACCAGTCTTAAGTGGGAACCCATCATAGGTTACCCAGTCACTAGAACTACCAACATATAAGGCAGACTCAAGCCCTACCTCACTCATAGTCAATAACGCATTACAAGCCGTTACCCCTGAACCACAATAGGTCACAACAGGTCTATTTTGGTAAATTTCATTATAATACTGGGATTCTAAATCTTTTACAGACTTAGGACCATCTGCGGTATAGCCACTTTCATAAAAATGATTAACAGCACCAGGAATATGCCCAGTCATACCATCCATCGTATCTACTTGAGACCCATCGTAACGATACGGCGCACGAGCATCAATGATAACATGATCCCCGCTTTCACTAGCCTTGAGAACCTCATCACGGCTCATAACCATATGAGTTTGCAATTCATAGTTGAAAACAGTTGGTTCTGTAGGCAACGGAGTAGGATCTTTAGTAAGAAGATGACCTTCCTTAACCCAACGTTCAATACCACCAGACAACACGCGCACATCAGACAACCCCATGTAGCGCAAAGTCCACCAGAGGCGCCCCGCCAAGAAGAGCCAAGAATCATACACAACAACCTTGGAGTCACGAGTAATACCATAAGACTCAAAGGTATGAGCCAATTGCTCCATATCTGGCAATGGATGACGACCGCCATGTTGTCCCAAAGGACCTGTTAAATCTTTATCTAAATCTACTGGAAAAGAACCCTTAATATGACCTTTTTTATAATCTTGATAACCGCGGGCATCTAACACGATGACCTCATCGAGACAAGCTAATAATTCTTTAGGAGTGATGAAATTTGACATATGTACTCCTTTCTATGATTATATCGAAAAATACAAATTTGATAATATTATTATATAACGATATGTAACTATGGACAATGAATATCAAAATATAATTTGAATAATACTCATATATGTGCAAATACGACTTTAATATTCATAGTATCCTACTCCAAAATAAAGGGTACGTCTATATAACTATAGGCGTACCCTTATATATATTAATGTAATTCAATTATAAAAGAAAAGAATTTCCACAACGTAAACATACATATGTATGCTCCCAGTCACGACGTAATACTGGATAAGTGTCTCTATTCCAAACATATCGTTGATATGTTTTATATATTAACAACGCATATGCACCAAAATAAATAATTAGAGAAGCCTCATGCTTGCTTAGCCCTGAGATCCAAAGCAACAATACGAGACCAAATTGAATGGCAATCCACCACTTTAAAATATATGTAACAATTGATTTTTTCATTGGTGGTTTTGCCATCATAGAAAGTGCTGTTTGTTGCGTACCTACTGTATTACCAATACCAACACCAACTCGACCGCCGGCACCAATACCTACACCTGTAGTTACACCATTTACATTGGAAAAACCACCAGCATAAGCAATATTATAACTTTGGATATTTTCTGATTGGCAATATGGACATACGTATGCATTCTCGCTCATAATTCTCTCTCCTACTGTATCTCAAATTATTATAATCGTTTATATCCTACTTACTGTTAATGAGAAAGTAATGAGAGTCACATTATTTTTAATGTTAAAAAGTCTCTATCGTAGATAGAGACTTTTTCGTAATTAAAAGATAACTTTATAATATTTTTTAAATGCTTTTACTGAAACATTATAAACGTTTATAGATCGCATCTACTGCTTCAATATCAGCTGGCAACCAATCTACAGTGTATAAGGTATCTTTTGAAAGCCATTTCGCTGCTTCGTGTTCTAATAGAGTAATGTCAGAATCATTTACCAACGAGCATAAATAGCAATGCATAGTTAAATCAAACTTCTCATATCCTGTATATTCGACAGTAATAATATGTTCTTGAACAGCAATTTCTGCTTTCAGTTCTTCTTGAATTTCTCGTTTGAGTGCTACCTCATGAGCTTCACCAGGCTCAATCTTACCACCTGGGAATTCCCAACCGTCTTTTAGATCACCATAACCACGTTGAGTAGCTAATATAGTATTACCTTTTTTAATAATTGCTGCTACCACTTCTATATGTTTTCGTTGTTCACTCATATATCCTTACCCATTAATAATATAATCATAAATATCATCCCGTACTGGAACTTCGAGCTCATACTCTAATTCTACTGCCATTGTACCATTTGCCATAAAAATTTCTTTAGCCCGTTCTTGACCAGTAGAATGGATGGGACCTAAATAATAAAACTCTTTAGATTCTTCATCATCCTTATTCTTTCTCATAAATAAGTGCATAGCAACACCTAACGCATCAGCATTAAATGCAGTCTGCACATCATCAGAAGAAAAAGATCGTTTATTTTTAGAAATAGCTTTTAGTAATCCAGGATTTTCAAATCTATCTTCATATTTAATAGTATCTTGAATATCATCTGCTTTGTGATAATTGATAAATACAGGATACGTTTTTGTTTCCTTATGGAATTTATATCCTCCAATATTTAGTGGCACTTCATTTTGAGGCCATTCTAATAATTGGCATACTTGTTCATAAGTATACTTTTCGTACAAAGCAAATGGAGTATTGGGATAGATATTGCTTTTATATTTATCATCAAACTGTTTCAAACCATAGGTAACAAGCTCTTGCACATGTGCTTTAAAATTACTATCTTCTAATGCATCTTTAAATACTTGGGATATTCCGTAACAGCCATTAGATAATTCAATAAATACACTATCTTCAAATGTTTTTTGAGCGGCTTTAACACCAAACTGATTGGTCATCACATTAATAAGATTGATTCGTCCATGCTCAGATAGTTCTACATTATAAGAATTTGAAAGCTCATGAGATACATAGGTAATAACATCATGATGTCCGTCTAGTAAAGCTTGTAATACTAAAAGATCTCGAGCACGTATTCCTGTCGTTAATTTTTGTGATATAAAATGTAACATTCGCTCTTGAACTGGTGTAAATGATATATCATAATCCTTATCTTTGATTTTTATCAAAAAATTATGATAGGACTTAAATTTATTAAAAATTCGGCTTACATCAATAGAACCATGCTCTGCAAAATCCGAAATTTTAGGAATACGACCTAATTTAAAGCGCAAGTTAAAATAGGCTTCCTTAATCAATTTCATATCAGAAAACTTAGCAGTATCAATGGATTCATAAATACGTTGCTTTGCAATTTTATCAAAATGTACTGTTGAACTACCTGGGATAATGCGATTCCCCGCTTGTACATATCGACGTAATGTATCTTTGTTATAACTTCTATCACCAGATAAAGCCAACGGAATCATAAAGTTATTTGTATAATTACCTATAAAATCTAAGATAACTACATACTCTTTATCTTCAAACTTACGGAGACCACGCCCCAACTGTTGAATAAATACGATTGGACTTTCAGTTTGACGAAGCATGATAACTTGATTGATTTCAGGGATATCGACACCTTCATTAAAGATATCTACAGTAAAAATGTAGTCTAATTGCTCACTAAGTCTACCTTCATAGTCGCCAGTACCGGTTAATCGAGCAATAGCTTTTTCTCGAGTTTCTTGACTATCTTCACCAGTTAGACAGATCGTACGATAAATACCACGTTCGTTAAAAGCATCAGATAGTTCTTTGGCCTCAACTCTATTACTGCAGAACACAAGTCCTTTTACTCGACTCCCACTATGACCAAAGTAACGAATCTTTTCAATAATCTTATCGACTCGCTCTTTTGTAGATAAATTAGAGAAAGATACCTCCATATCTGATAGGTCTTCTTGAGTATCTACCCATAAGTCACTAATCCCAAAATAGTGGAATGGACAAAGTAAATCTTCTTCTAAGGCTTGTTGTAACCGAATTTCATAAATAATATTATGGTCAAAAAGCTCATACAAATCGTATCCGTCAGTCCGCTCAGGACTCGCTGTCATACCTAATAGAAATTCTGGTTTAAAATAATCAATAATACGTTGGTAACTATCAGATCCTGCACGATGTACTTCGTCAATAATAATACAATCAAAAGACTTTGGATCGTATTGTTTCATTACATCGTCGCGCCCCATCATCTGCATAGTAGAAAAGACGTGTGTAGCGTTATACATCTTAGCATGTCCAGATACGAGTCCAAAGTGAATAGAACTATCATTAAAAACACGTTCAAAACTTTTAATCGCTTGTTTTGCAATCTGTTCACGGTGTACTAAGAATAATATTCTTTTCGGATTCATTTCACGCATAGCAAATGCGGCTGCATAAGTTTTCCCCGTACCTGTCGCAGAAATTAAAAGCCCCCTTTTAGCGTTATTAGCTCTCAATTCATTGAAATTATTAATAAACTGCTCTTGCATGCTATTAGGTTCTAATTGTACTAACTCTACTTTTCTAAACTGTTCAGCAATATTCTTTTGTGAAGTATGATCTGGTCGTACCCATCGAGGCCTATACCAAGGAATAAACTCTTCATAGGGAATGGCAAACTCGGAATTCCAATATAAATCAAACTCTTCCGTAATCTCACGTGCATATGTATCATCGCAATGGGCTTCAGAACGGGTATTCCACTCTCGATTTTTCTTTAATGCGTTAATCGTTAAATTGGAACTGCCGACTATAATCTGGTAAGATTCATCCTTTTTAAAAATGTAGCCCTTTGTGTGAAAACCATGGTTACTCCCCTGAGTCGTACAGTACACCTTTAAATCAATGTTATTTAAACTTCCTAAATCTTCCAAAACTTTTGGACTATTAAAACCAAGATAATCTGTCGTTAACACACGACCATGTACTCCACGTTCTTCTAGTTCTTTAAGAATTGGTTTTAATGTTAGTAGGCCTTCTGGTGTTATAAACGCTACAGATATTAAAAACTCATCACAATTGCGCAAGCCATCTTCAATAGCAGATAGCACATTGCGCCCTTCCCCGTTTGCAATGAGTTCTGAAGACGTAGCAAAATTAAGCAAACGATTCGATTCTGACATAATAGACTCCCCATATAATGAATACTATACTTGCTATTATACCAGCCGCAGCTGCAGCGTCTAGGAAAATATATTTTTATACAAAATAACTTGTTTCTATAAAGCTCTTCTAATGTTATTCATCTATAAATCGCGAATTATAAATATTAATATATGTTCACATCAAATAATTTCATCTATTCCTTATGATTCTCTGCTCTATACGTCTTTTTTGGGACGTAAGTTTATGATATAATGTAACTAATTACTCTAGGGGCGTAGTGCGCCCAAATGGATCCAATAAGAGTTAGTGTGTTTTCAAGGAGCGTGCGCAGTTGAAAAAGGGATACATCAAGTTAATAGCAGCTGTTGTGCTTGGCATTGCTATTATCGGTGGTGGGATCTACGGGGTGTATACACTCTTGTCATCCAATACAACGACAATTTTATATCGATCAACCGTTGACGACAAAATCAACGCTATCCGTCCTTACATTGTCGCATTAGACACATATAATTCATATAGTGTAGCCTATGCTAACCAATTACAACCAACTCTTGAAGAGTTGCGTAATGGGTCCCATAACACGACCATAACATTGCCAAAATATAAGGACCTTAAAACAGCTTTAGAGGCTGCAAAACAAGATAGTCCAACTCCATACGAAGATGTAAACCAATCGACTAATGATGTATTAGCGATTCTAGACCAATTAATTCCGGTTGCAGATCAATTGCAAGCCTATTATGTAGAGCGTCGTTTCGAAAAAGATAATTTCAAAGGTAGCGATGAATTAGCTGCACAATATGTACCACTAGCTGAACAATTCTATGCTACATACAATGCGTTAGATTTAGCCTTAGATAATCGTAATAATGAGCTCTATACAGAGCGCATGAACGAGTATCAAGGGGAAAAACGTGAAAATGCAGTTAACTTTATTGAGTTAAATCTCATGACTGCCCAAACAATTGACCTTATCGATCCAGATGGAAATACAGATACCCAAAAGGTCGAAGCAAACTTGCAACAAATTACACAACGTATTAATAAATTGCAACCTGGTACTACATCAGAAACACAAAATGCAGTACGTGAGTATCAAGACTCTGTGAAAGAGTTTGTTGCAGAGGCTCGTAACTATATCATCATCAACTCTTCCTACGGCGAAGCATATACACAACTATTTATTAAATATAACAAAATGGTTGGTAAAGCAAATGTCGTAAATATGGCAGAACTTGATGCAACAGATCAAAAGAAAAAATAAGAACAATACAAAGAGGACCTACTTATACAGTAGGTCCTCTTTTTTATCCATCTGATTCTATTATTTTGTTAGTTATTATATTTTAAATCACTAAATACTAAATACCGAGAAATAACTTACATTATTTACGCTTCAAATCTTTCGTAATGATGTAGTATTCTGATGGAGATATTTTGATATCATCAATATGTTTATTTCCTACAATATTAATCTTAGGGTATCCAAGGAATAATGCTACAGAGTCATCAAGCATCAATTGTTGTGCATTGATAACTGCATTTCTGCGTACCACTGGATCATTGGCGCTTTCACCAAGAGTTAACAATTCATCAAAACGTGGATTAGAGAATCCAGAACCATTCGTTTCAGAACCTGTTCCCCAATATTGTTTCAAGAACCATACTGGTTGTCCTGTATTGGCCGTTACTACACTAGAGATTAACATATCGTAATCGCCGGACTGCGCTAATGTGTCAATCACTGCATAGTCTACAATCTTGATGTGTAAATCTACACCGATTTTCTTATAGTCTGCTTGTAATGCTTCTGCATATAATGGCAATTCAGGTCGAGATGTATACGCATAGAAATCTAGCACTAGATTTTCGCCATCTTTATCGACAATGCCATCGCCATTCGTATCTACGTAACCTTCTTGTTTCAACAAGGCTTTGGCACGTTCCACATTGTAGCCATTAGGGTCCCGCAATTGATTAAATCCATAATCAATAGATGGTGGCAATGGAGCCTTACCAGCGATAAATGTATCCTTCATCAAGTTCTTCGCATAGGACTCACGATCTGCTGCTGCAATGAGAGCCGCTCGAAGATTAGCATTTTTGAGCTTTCCTTTTTGACTCATACGAACGAATACATCTCTAAGAGATGACTCTTCATAGATTGTAAAGTTCTTATCGTTTTGGAAGATGCTGTATTCACCAGGACCAATGCTAATAGCCATATCTACATCGCCTGCTTGTAGTGCCATAGCACGCGTATTCGCATCGTTAATAGAAGGAATTTCAACCTTGGCAAAACCAGCTTTACCATCCCAGTAATTTTCATTTCTAGCGAGCTCAGCCCGTTCCTTTGTAAAGGATTTCACCACATAAGGACCTGTACCGATTGGGCCTTCCTTCGCTATATCACGACCATTTGCCTCAGCCGTTACATCCATAATCAAGAATAATGGATCCCCCAACAAGTTTGGCAAATTATAATAGGGTTTATCAGTCTTAATGGTAAGCTCTTGTCCATTAGCTGTCATTTCTGTGTAGTTAAAGAATGACTTAGCTCGTTTACTCTTAGCAAAGGTTCTTTCCAAGGATGCTTTTACAGCCTCTGCTGTAAGAGGATTACCATTGGAGAACTTAACCTTATCGTTGATGGTGAAAGTCCAGCTCATCTTATCATCGCTTTGTTTCCATGATGTTGCCAACCATGGTGTAGCATTCATATGGTCATCAAATTTTATGAGTGTTTCACCAACACCATATCGCACAACGGCCCAACTAAAATAATTTTCCGTTGGTTCTAATGTACCAGCAAAGCTAATAGCCCCTACCTTTAATACATCATTAGATGAATTAGATGATTGATTCATACAACCTACAGTACTAAGCAATGTGACACCAAGAGTCATGCCAATTAATAAAGCCTTACGCAGTCCTTTCATTTACACCTATCCTTTTCCTATATATCTATATGTATATCACTTCATATGAGCATATTTTAATTATACCCATGGGGGTATATTGCTTAGTCAACTATACTATATATTCAGTGTTAACACAATCTTTTTTAAGAAAAATTTCGATATATTTGCATGTATGTGAGAATAGCTTTGTAAACGAAAAAATAGCAGTTAGCCATTTGGCTAACTGCTATTTTATATACCTATTATTTTCCTACTATAGTAAGCGATTCATCTCAGACAGTGCCTATAGTAAAAGCACTGATACATTATACTGAAACCTTATGCTTCTTTAGTCGCTTCTTCTAACGTAAGCGGCTTATGATCTTTACCAATTTCAAAGATAGAGCTCAACAGAACCTTCGTATAAGGATGTTTTGCATCTGCTAAATGGAATGCATCTAGCTCTTCAACAATAGCACCTTTATACATAACCACTACCTTATGGCACATGGTACGAATGAACGCAATGTCATGCGCAATGAATAGGTATGTTAAGTTTTTCTTCTTTTGTAAACGCGCTAATAGGTACGCGATAGAGTCCTGTACAGAAACGTCTAGAGCACTTGTTGCTTCATCTAGCACAAGAATTTCCGGTTCCAGTACGATGGCACGGGCAATGGCCACACGTTGGCGTTGGCCCCCAGACATTTCATGAGGATAGCGATGCATGAACTCACGAGGTAGGTCTACCATCTCAAGATAGTCACCAGCTATTTGTTCTTCTTTGCCCTTTTCAAGAAGCCCAAAATTGTATAGCGGTTCGAGGATGATATCCTTTACCTTCATACGTGGATTGAAGGCTGCTGATGGATCTTGGAATACCATTTGAATCTTCTTGCGGTACTCTTTCGTTTGCTCAGAGTTCATATGTTGGATTTCTACGCCATCTACATAAATCTCACCTTCCGTAATCGGAAGCATCTTCATGATCATACGAACCAATGTAGTTTTACCAGAGCCAGATTCCCCTACAATCCCAAGGGACTCGCCTTTTTCTAAGGTGATATTAATACTCTTACACGCTTCGAGCTCACCACCAGTAGGAAGTGGGAATCGTTTACATACATTTTTTAATTCTACAGCGTAGTTAGTCAATGTAACGACCTCCTTCCAATGTTGGTACAGCATCTTTTAATTGTTTCGTATATTCATTAGATGGGTTTTCTAAAATATCTTGCGGTGTGCCAGCATCAACAACACGGCCCTTTTTCATAACAATGATATAGTCGGACATATAGGCCGCTACACCAAGGTTATGCGTAACCATTACGATAGCAGAATTATGCTCTTTAGCAAGTTCTAGCATTTGCATAACTACTTGAGATTGTGTTGTTACATCTAAAGCAGATGTAGGTTCATCACCAATTAATAACGCAGGATCCAGCGCTAATGCCATAGCAATGCCCACACGTTGGCGTTGACCGCCGGATAACTCATGTGGATAACGGCGCAATATATCTGCCCCATTAGGGAGAGAAACAGATTCTAATAACTCAATTGCTCGTCGATCACATTCATCATTGGTAATTTCTATATGAGATTTAAATAATTCTCTAAACTGTTTACCAATGCGAACTATTGGGTCTAAAGCACTACCACTATCTTGGAAAATCATGGCCATGTCTTTACCACGTATAGCTCTCCATTCAGACTTAGATAGGGTGCGAAGGTCTTGACCATTAAAGAGCATTGTACCATCTGTGACCTCACCACCTATAGGCAATAAACCCATGAGGGCCCGGATCACGGTAGTTTTACCGGATCCAGATTCCCCTACAATGGTCAATACCTTACCGCGTTCCAAGGTAAAGTTTACATCCATAACAGCAGGCACACCTTGGTACGCGATGTTAAGGTTCTCTACAGTTAGTATGTTTTCTGCCATTATAGCTCCTTATTATTTTGTAATTTTATTAGTAATCCAGTAGTAGTCACTTGGGTACATGACAGCACCTTTCAAGTAAGAACCAGTAACGATATTAGTTTTAGGGTAACCTAAGAACAATGCAGCACCATCATTCATCAATAATTGTTGAATTTGAATTGCATAGTCACGACGTTTTGCAGGATCAAATTCAGTTTCAGCAGCATCTAACAATTGGTCAACTTGTGGATTGGAGTAACCAGAACCGTTTTGAGGGTTGGAACCATCCACATTAGTATGCCAGTAGTTAGCTAAGAACCAGATTGGATCGCCTGTATTAGCAGTTACGATGTTGGAGATAAGCATATCATAGTCGCCATCTTGACCCATTTTATCAATCAAGTTATAGTCAACTGTTTTGATTTTCATGTCGATACCCACTTTTTTAAGGTCTGCTTGAACAGCTTCTGCATAAAGTGGTAATTCTGCACGAGAATTATATACTACGAAGTCAAATGTCAATGGTTTGCCATCTTTATCAAGGATGCCGTCCCCATCAGTATCTTTCCAACCATCTTCTGCTAATAATTGTTTAGAACGTTCAGGGTTATACGCATTAGGATCTTTCAAATCTTTGAAGCCATAGTCCATGGATGGTGGAATTGGTGCGGAACCAGGAATGAATGTACCTTTTAACAATACATCAGCATAGTTTTTACGGTCTGTTGCAGAAATAACTGCAGCACGTACTTTGTCATCACCAAGAACACCTTTTTGGTTAATACGAGCCAATACGACACGAAGAGATGCGATTTCATCTACTTTGAATTTATCATTGCCTTGGAATAAACCAATTTCACCAGGACCGATGTTAACAGCCATATCTACGTCGCCAGATTGTAAGCTCATAGCGCGAGTATTAGGGTCATCGATGGAAGGAATTTCTACAGTTTTAAATGGTACTGTACCATCCCAATAGTTTTCGTTAGCAGCCATCTCAGCACGTTCTTTTGTGAAAGATTTAACTACGTATGGACCTGTACCAATAGGACCTTCCTTCGCAAAGTTACGGCCATCTTTTTCAGATTGTACATCAACGATTAGGAATAACGGATCCGCTAAAAGGCCAGGCATATTAGGATATTCTTTTGTTGTATGAATAACTAATTGTTGACCATTAGCTTCCATAGAGTCATATTCGAAGAATGTTTTTGCACGATTGGATTTTTCAAAAGCCCGTTCGATAGATGCTTTAACTGCTGCAGCATCAACTTTTTTACCATTAGAGAATTTCACCTTATCATTGATTGTGAAAGTCCACGTTTTATGGTCTGGGGATACTTCCCATTTAGATGCAATCCATGGTTGAGGTTTCATTTGTTCGTCAAACTTAGCCAATGTTTCGCCTACACCATAGCGCATAACAACCCATGCGAAGAAGTTTTCTGTAGGTTCTAATGTGGATGCAAAGTTAGTTACACCAACTTTTAAAACATCCTTATTAGCAGCACCACTATTATCAGAGCCGCAACCAGCGATGAAGGAACCCATCATTACAATGCTAAGACCTGCTAAGAGGGCTTTTTTCCAAGATTTTTTCATGTAAAATCTCCTTGTACCATTACATATAAACATAAAACATACACATCATGACCACTACAATCTACAATAGTCATAATGGAAAAACCTTATTACCGCCTATTTATATAACAACTTTCACAACACAACCTATAAATAAGCATCACACGTAACTAACCTTGGTTCTTAGGATCCACTACGTCCCGTAAGGAATCAGACCAAAGGTTAAAGATAGCAACTACGATAAGAATGGACATACCAGGGAAGGCCATCAGCCATGGACTGGTTTGTAAATATTGACGACCTTCGTTGAGCATAAGGCCCCATTCTGGTGTTGGCGGTTGAGCACCAAAACCTAAGAAGGATAGACCTGCTACTTCAATCATGATAGCCCCAATATCAAGTGCACCTGTTGTAACAACAAGAGGAAGGATATTGGGAATGATATGACGTCTTAGAATAGTCGTTGTAGAGGCCCCCATCATGACAGCCGCCGTTACATACTCTTCACCGCGAACTTTCAACGTCATAGACCGTACAAGACGAGCATATTTTGCCCAACCAACTACAGATAGCGCTATAATCGTATTCACAATGCTACCACCCAAAATACCAGCAATGGCAATGGCTAATACTACACCCGGGAAGGATAGCATAATGTCCGCAAGACGCATGAGGACCATTTCGATTTTCCCGCCGAAATAACCAGCTACGGCACCGATAATAGTACCAATGCTTACCATGATAACAACGATACTGACACCCATAAACAAGGATAACTGTGTACCATAAATGATGCGAGACAATACATCACGACCAAGCTTATCTGTACCAAACCAATGTTGACTACTTGGCGCTTGTAATGCTTGACTCAGATTTGAGCTAAAAGCATCACCCGGAGCAAGCCATGGTGCAAATATAGCTATGAGAACTACCACAATCATCAAGGCACTGTAGAAAGAGAACAATTTATGTTTTTGAATAAATTCTGCCATTATGCTCTCTCCCTTTTTAATCTAGGGTCTAACAAGATATATGACGCATCAACTAATGCATTAATACACATATATGCTAAGGCAACCCACAACACAAAACCTTCGATCAATGGATAGTCGCGCATGGTAATGGCATATACTGCCATATTCCCAAGGCCAGGCCAGGAGAATACCATTTCAATAACTGCAACACCGCCTAATAACCAACCGATAACAACACCCAGTATAGTGATAAGTGGTAATACTGCATTAGGCAAAATATGACCGAATAAAATTTTCATCTCACTCACACCACGAGCACGTGCGCCGATAACATAATCCTTTTGCATTTCTTCAAGAATAACGAGACGAACTTGGCGCATGTACTTGGACCCGACTACAACAGCTAATGTAACGGCTGGTAGAATTACACCGATAGGAGTTACACGAGAAGATGCAATAGGAACAAGTCCTAATTTAAGGCCAAAGATATAAATCAGTACAAGGCCTAACCAGAATGATGGCATAGACACGCCTACAAAGGAAGCAACGCGCAACAGATAGTCGATCCATTTGTTTCGATTTAAGGCGCTTATAATCCCTGCCGGCAATGCATAAAGCAATGTAAATACTAATGATGTACCTGCTAACATAACTGTCCCTGGCAAAGCCTCCAACATACGATCTACAACAGGCTTTTTAGCAGAGTAACTCATCCCTAAGTCACCTTGTGCAGCATTCACAACCCAGTTTGCATATTGCACTATAAACGGTTTATCTAACCCAAGCTGAGCTCGAGTTTCATCGATAAGCTCCTGAGACACGATAGTATCTGCCGTTTCTAGTAACATCGTAACTGGATCGCCTGGTGCTAAATAAGTGAGACAAAATGTTAAAAAAGTAATGCCAAACAGTGTAACAATGAATTGACCTAGCTGTTTAGCAAAGCGTTTGCCCATAGGCGCCTCCTCCTATACTCTCTAAATACTACAATAATCTAAATGAACAACTAATATGCTTATCTCTCCCGATATAGCAGAGGTGCATATAGGAAAACGACAAAAAAGGTTAGTCCACCTGACTAACCTAAATTAAGTATAGTATGTACAATACCATATATTTAGAGCAGGCTTTCTGACTCATGATTCATCGCAATATTTCGGCCTTCCCAGTTTCCCAGTGACCCTATAATGAAACCTTGCTCCTCATTACAGCTATTTGCATAGTATGGGATTTACACCCATTTTCCTCTTTTACGCTCGGTGAATACCGACACTCACTAGTTCATTCATTTTTATCGATTATAAATATACTATATTAATATTATGTTTACAATACATATACCCCTTAGGGGTATTCGTACATCGTAGATTTTCAATGTAATTTTTATACTAATAAAAATTATCGATTACTGAACAAGTCTCTATTTATGTATAAACCCATACAAATCACTTTATATATATGATTTTTTCCGTATTAACTGTATCCAACTGTATATATATTAATTATTATTATAATGGTAATTTTCTCATGAATTTTTTTTATACATACCGAAAAAACTCTTAATCACTTTAGCAACTATCAATTATTTATAATCAATAAAATCATAATTAATAAGTTTGATTAATATACCAAAAAGAGGCTGTTACTAAGTAACAGCCTCTTATAAGACGAGAGTTATTTAATTAATCGATACTTTGTTGTAAGCGGTGTGCTCTGCGTGTATCCCACGCTTTACGCAAAACATAGATCACGAAACCGATGCTTACCGCTACTGCACTACCTACCATAGCATCAAAGCCACATGCGTAGATTGCATACAAGCAGTAGATAACGCCTGCGCCGAACAGGTAGTTGGAACGTTTAATGCGGCTTTCAGCTACACCAGCCATACGCATCATTGTAGGTACTGCCAAGATGCACAATACATACGGTACTACGTTAGTTACAACAGCTAAGTTTACTAAGATTTCAAATTGTTCACGCAAGGAGTCGCTTGCAGTGAACAAAGTAAGTAATGTTTCAACAGCGAGTAAAATGAATACGCCACGAACAGGAGCGTCTTTGCTATTTACACGAGCGAATACTTTAGGGAAGTAACCGTGTTCCGCTGCGCTTTTGAATACGCGAGACAATGTGAATTGCCAGCAAAGTAAAGCGCCAAAGCAAGAAATAACCATAGCAGCCATAACGATGTTTGCAATTGTATCATTGAACATGTATACGAATGTCAAACCGAATGGTGCGTTAGAATTTAATAAGTCAACGTTAGGAACGATACCGGCCATAACGTTTGTGGACAAGATGTAAATCACCGCCACTGCTAATGTACCCGCAACAGTTGCAATAGGTACGTTTTTCTTTGGATTCTCAACAGCATCAGCATTAGCCGCTGCGGACTCAAACCCTAGGAAGCCCCACAAAGTGAGGGAAATGGATTGTTTTACTGCATCGTAAAACGGAAGATCATTTGGGTTCCATGCCGCCCAATAGATAGACGGATCAAACCAATACCAGCCGATTGTACCGATTAAAAGAACCGGAACAATAGAGCCCCAAATAGTCATATTGCTGAGTCGACCTGTGAAGCGATTACCACGGAAGTTCAAAATCGCTGCAAACCACAAGAGCACAATTGTTACTTGGCTTGTTTGTGTTGCATTAAGGTCAACACCAAAGAAAGCTGCGCCATAACCTACGGCAGAAACCGCGATGGCGATATTAGCAATGATGAGAGATATGCTGTAAGCATAGCTCGCCATAAAATGTCCAGTTTTACCGAAGCGGTGTTCTGCATAACCGCCCATGCCCCCTTTATTTTGGGAGAACATACCCGCTTGAGCAAAAATATACGCTAGTAAAAGCGCACCCACAGCTGTTACGAGCCAAGATAAAACTGAAATAGTACCAACTTGAGCCAAATTAGTTGGTAACATAATGATCCCAGCTCCTAGCATATTGGCTGCTACCATTGTGGTTAGCTGGAATACAGACATTTTTTTAGCGGTGGTTTTCATGTATCAATCCCCTTTCGAAAGGTGAATTTTTTCTCGTCCATAATTCACTTAAATATAATATACCGCTAAGTAAATTCAGTTCGTGCTGTGATGGGCTTGAATGTGAATTTACCGTTGTTATTCTTATTACGAATTAAATAATAACACCTATGAACCCAAAATGAAAGTACTTTATTGGCGGACAAGCATTATTACACGAATTGAATAAATTATAGTTAATTTATCATCTAAAACGAACAGAACTCATTTTAACAATGACAGGGTATATTTTTACCCCATTTTATTCTGTGTATATATGTAATTTTTACTATCTATCATGATTATAGTGTCGTAGTACAAGACTATTGTTTTCGAGCAGTCCACTGTATACGTACATAAATTTACACCATTTTAATAGTAATTTATCAATTAGAATAACGCTTTTCTAGAAATTATCTATCATTCAAATAAAAAAATCGATATACACATAAGCTTAAAGGTTAATATAAAGCGCTTTAACATAAGACTTATATGTATATCGATCTTAAATTTTCAATGTCACAAGTAACGATTACTCTGAATGTTACTCTTATACAGGATGTGGCCCTAAATCAAAACATTAGGCTTATTACTAAAGCAGCTATGCTTGCACAGATTCAACAATTGCTTTCCACTGAGCAATTTGTTTTTCCTCTCCGGCGATAACAGCTTTACCATTGTTACGTTGTCTTTCCACACATTCTGGAGCTGTACCAGAGTAGTTATTACGTCCTGCTACACAGGCTTCGATGGAAATAGCATCAAGGATATCTGCATCGAAGTGATCAGAGATAGCTTTGAAATCCTCAACAGATAAATCAAGTAATACGCAGCCTTTTTCAATGCAATGATGTACAGCATTACCTACGATTTCGTGAGCTTCACGGAATGGAACGCCTTTTTTCGCAAGGTAATCGGCCATATCTGTAGCATTAGAGAAGTCATCATCGAGGACAGCTTTCATATGCGCCCCATTGACCTTCATACCGCGGACCATAGCCGCATTAATGGACAATGCAAAGTGTACTGTATCGATAGCATCAAAAATGCCCTCTTTATCCTCTTGCATATCTTTATTATATGTAAGTGGCAAGCCTTTTAATGTAGTTAATAAACCTAACAAGTGGCCATAGGTACGACCTGTTTTACCACGAACAAGTTCACATACGTCAGGATTTTTCTTTTGTGGCATAATGCTAGAGCCTGTGCAATGAGCATCATCGAGTTCAATGAAGTTAAACTCATTGGTAGACCACAAAATCAATTCTTCGCTAAGGCGGCTCAAGTGCATCATCACAAGAGATGCAAAGGACAAGAATTCAACTACATAGTCACGGTCGGATACGGCATCCATACTATTTTCGTAAATACGGGAGAAGCCTAAGAGCTTTTGCGTATACGTTTGATCAATACCATATGTAGAGCCAGCTAATGCACCTGCACCAAGTGGCATAATATCCGCATGTTTGAAGACCATCAACAAACGATCAAAGTCCCGTTCTAGCATGGAGAAATACGCCATCATATGATGACCAAATAATACAGGTTGAGCACGTTGTAAATGTGTATAGCCAGGCATGATAACATCGCTGTATTTTTCAGCCGTTTCGATGAGAGCCTTTTGCATATCTACGATAAGCTCGCCCATTTCTACAACAGCTTTACGAACGTACATATGTAAATCCACTGCACATTGGTCATTACGGCTACGGCCCGTATGTAAACGACCACCTGCCTCACCAATGTCATCAGTTAAACGTTTTTCAATATTCATATGAATATCTTCAAGAGCTACGGAGAATGGGAACTCTCCTTTATCGATTTGGCCTTTAATCTTTGTTAAGCCCCCTACAATAGCGTCCCGATCTGCGTCGGAGATAATATTTTGTTTTGCCAGCATAGTCGCATGTGCTTTACTACCTGCAATATCTTCGGCGTACATCCGCGCATCAAAAGCGATAGAGGATGTAAAATCCTCTACCGCTTTATCAGTGCCTTTTGTGAAACGCCCGCCCCACAATTTAGCCATTATTTACCTGCCTTTTCTTTCATCAATGCATTAATTTTAAGAGGTAAACCGAACAAGTTGATGAAACCAGCCGCATCAGCTTGGTTGTATACATCATCTTCTTCGAATGTTACGAAATCTTCGCTGTACAAGGAGTATGGAGAAGTTGCACCAGCAGAGATAATGTTGCCTTTGTACAATTTAAGTTTTACTTCACCAGTTACAGTTTTTTGAGTTTCATCAACGAATGCTTGCAAAGCGTTCATCAATGGTGCGAACCACATGCCATCGTATACAAGTTCAGCGTATTTGTTAGCAATAAGTTCTTTGTAGTGGTATGTAGCTCTGTCGAGGCAAAGGTATTCAAGTTCTCTGTGAGCATACATGATGATGGATCCACCTGGGTTTTCATAAACGCCACGGGATTTCATGCCTACCAATCTATTTTCAACGATATCTACAACGCCTACGCCATAGTGTGCACCGATTTCGTTGAGTTTTTCTAACAATTGTAATGGAGTACCTTCTTGGCCATCTACCGCTACAGGTACGCCGTCTTTGAAGGATACAGTTACATAACCAGCTTCGTCTGGAGCTTGTTCAGGAGTATGTGTTACCAAGTACACATCATCTTTAGGAGCATTTGCTGGATTTTCAAGATCGCCGCCTTCATGGGACAAATGCCATACGTTTTGGTCCATGGAATATGGATGGGATTTCGTAGCTACAACTGGAATATCATGTTTAGCTGCATATTCCATGCAGTCTGTTCTGGATTTCAAATCCCATTCTCTCCAAGGAGCGATGATTTTCATATTAGGAGCCAATGCTTTGATAGCAAGTTCGAAACGAACTTGGTCATTACCTTTACCAGTCGCACCGTGAGCAATTGCATCAGCACCTTCTTTTTTAGCAATATCTACAAGGATTTTACCGATTAAAGGTCTAGCGAAGGATGTACCTAATAAATATTTACCTTCATAAACTGCACCAGCTTTTACTGTTGGCCATACATAATCTTTTACGAACTCTTCTTTAGCATCAACGATGTACGCTTTAGAAGCACCAGATTTGATTGCTTTTTTCTCAACTGCATCATAATCCTCAGGTTGACCTAAATCTACGCATACGGCGATAACTTCAGCGCCATAATTTTCTTTTAACCAAGGAATGATAACGGATGTGTCTAAACCACCAGAATATGCGAGTACTACTTTATTTGCTTTACCCATGATAACACCTCATAAAAAACTTACTATGTATTTAAACTCATATAATCAATATTATATCAGATAATTGTGAAAACACCGTGGCATCTAGCTCAACGGTTACTCCCTCTTTCTGACAAAAAATAGTATACACCTGTATAATTATAAATGCAAGCATTATTTTTATTCATTTTAATAATATATTTCGTTTCCGAACTAATCAATTATAAAAAAGCTATATCTAGTAATTTAGCACTAGATATAGCTTCACTTCTTACGATTATCCGTCTGTCCTTACTTGATATCAATAGGTGAAAATTGGTAATCCAAAGCAATCTCGTAGTCAGTTGTTTCAATGGGTTCTTTTACCCTTCCCACTACCAAAGACTTAATTTCATTTATGATGGAATGAAGATTACTTTGTTCCTCACAGATAATAGCTTCAATACGAACATCTAAATCATAAGATCTTGTAATTCTATAATTACCTTTAGAGTAGTCTACATTCTCAAATAGTTCTAATATATTCATCTTAGATATCGCTGCATCAAAAGTATTTATACTATTTAAAATATTATGTTTTATCGTTTTATCTACACCAATAATAGTTTGATTACTAATATGGGGAATTTTATCAACGATATATTTTTCTCTTACTTGCACCCTTAAAGATTCATCTGCCATTAGAATATCTCTATCTAATGCTTTATCCCAAAAGCAATATCTTACAGCCATACAATCATGTTCATCATCGTAATAAACTATCCAGTTTTCTATTTTATTAACATCTGCTTGTTCAATATAAAATATTTCACGAGCATAAGAATCAACAGCAAGTACTTCAGACTTATAGTCTAATCCTCCAGGTCCTCTTAAATAATAAGATATAAAATTCTCCAATCTAAGCATAGCAAACCTAATAATAGGTTTTGCACCTATATAAATAGATAAATAATTACCTTTCTCATACTGCTTTAATTCAACATTATCCAATATTTACACTCCTAATAGTTAAAACTCTCTCTAAATGTGTCTATTATTTAATGTAACAAAAGAATCTCTGTTAGCCAATTACCAATCAACTAACAGAGATGTTACTATAGTTATTTAATTATTCGTCCACAAGGCCCAAATCTTGTTTGTATGCATAATCAGCTTCGGCTTGTGTAATCATACCTTGGTCTACCATTTGTTCGAGCACTAGTTTTTGTCGTGCCTTAGCCCCTTTATAGTTCGTATAAGGATCTAAGTAGGATGGTGCATTAGGTAAGGCTGCGAGCATAGCGCTTTGACCTAATGTCAATCGGCTCGGGCTTGTTCCAAAGTAACCATGTGCTGCTTCGTAGATACCGTAGTAATTGTGACCATAATATACAGTATTTAAATACATGGTGAGAATTTCTTCCTTCGTGTAGTAATGTTCCATTTCACTCGCCAAGATAGCTTCTTCTATCTTACGGCTCATAATGCGTTTTGATGAAAGGAAAAGATTTTTTACTACTTGCTGTGTAATCGTGCTGCCACCCTCTACAGTTTCACCAGCGATGGTATTCGTATAAAAAGCACGAATGATACCAAGTACATCTATAGCACCATGCTTATAATATCGCTTATCCTCTATGGCGATGAGTGCATTCTTTGTATACTCTGGAATGACATCTCCCTTTACCCAATGCTCCTTAGAAACACGTTGGTTCAGGGCCGTCTCTACCTTTTCTTTAAAGGTAAATAATCGTATAATACGATCGGTGCGACTAAGGGTATCTTCACCTTGTTCTATGCGTTTTTCAACAGTTGTATGCGCGTTGCTTTCACGATCTGTACCTTGAACCCTATGGTATCCATCATATATAAACACGGCCAGTATCATAACTAGCACAAATACCACTAAGTTTCGAAGGTAGCGAAACACTTTCATTGCTTTCACCTATTTCATAAAGGTCCGTAGTATATCCCCATAGACAAATTTAAAATCTATTATGTTTTACAGCACCTTATATACATATACAAACACATTGTGTATTAAATGTATTGTATCACATCAATTAAGAAGAGGATATATAAATCTATATATGTAGATTTAATGCATATTAGGTATACTTATTAAGTTGTATTACAAACTTTACATGGAGTATAATAATAAGGATGATAAAAAACATGCCCATTGGAGGAGTATTATGAAACAATGTATGGATTCAGAAAATCTACATCGTCGATTGCGTAAAATCCTTGGTCAAGTGCAAGCTATTGATCGAATGATTGAAGAAGACATTCCATGCGAAGATGTGTTGAGCCAAATTAATGCAGCTAAGTCTGCACTACATAAAGTAGGTCAAGTAGTCCTTGAAGGGCATATCAACCACTGCGTACGAGATGGTATCGAACACGGTGACGTAGAAAAAACCATTAGCGACTTTACAAAGGCTGTAGAGCGCTTTGCAAACATGGGAAAATAAGGAAGAGGCTAAACCGCCTCTTCTTTTTTTACTTGAAACTACACGCTAATAGTTTTGTAAATTCGCCATATTAAATTAAAGGTAACATTTAATCAAATCAACCAAAACATAAAACATATACAAAAATCATATACATAAAACATATAGATCAACAAAAAAGGACTCTACATTCGTAGAGTCCTTTGTATTACCACATTGTATTAGTCGTGGTTAGTTGTTAAGAATTCGCTTAATGCAGTAAGTGCATCGTCTTCGTCAGCACCGTCAGCTGTCAATGTAACGGATGTACCTTTTGTAGCGCCCAAAGTCAATACAGTTAAGATGGATTTAGCATCAGCTGTTTTGCCGTTAGCAGCGATTGTCAATTTGGAAGCATATTTAGCAGCCAATTGTGTGAAAGCTGTAGCAGGACGAGCATGTAAACCAGATTCGTTAGTAATTTCTACTGTTAATTCTTTCATGATAACCTCTTTCTATCTTGATAGGCTGTGCCTATCCCATACGTTCTAATAGATATATTGTATCAATTTCAAGCCTTTCAATTCAAGTATATTGAAAGTTATTTGCTATACAACAGAATTATAGTAAACCTTTTTCAGCTAGTACAGATTTAGCATAGTCTGTAATTTCTTCTGCTGTATCCATGGAAAGTGCTTTATTAGCCACATCTTCACATTCTGCTTTAGAAACAGAGCGCAAGATTTTCTTAATAAGTGGTATAGAAGATGCTGTCATGGAGAATTCATCAAGACCCAAGCCTAATAAGATCATGGTAGCCACAGGATCACTAGCGAGTTCACCACACATGCCTGTAAATTTACCTTGTTCATGGCTCGCATCGATAACATGTTTGATAAGACGTAATACGCCTGGATGCAATGGTTGATATAGAGCGCCAATAGATTCGTTCATACGGTCTACTGCCAATGTATATTGACACAAATCGTTGGTACCAATACTGAAGAAGTCTACGTATTTTGCCAAGATCGGAGAAATAACAGCAGCTGCTGGTACTTCAATCATAATACCAACCTTAATATCCTTATTGAATTCTTTGCCTTCAGCTGTAAGTTCTGCCTTACATTCTTCAAGCATAGCATTCGCTTGTTTCACTTCTTCTACGGAAGCGATCATAGGGTACATGATATGAATATCACCAAAGGCACTAGCGCGCAATAACGCACGCAATTGTACTTTGAAGATATCTGGGCGGTTCAAGGAAATACGAATGGCACGGTAACCAAGGAATGGATTCATTTCCGTTGGCAAATCAAGGCATTTCAACTCCTTGTCACCACCGATATCCATGGTACGGATGATAACAGGCTGTCCCTGCATATCTTCTGCAACCTTTTTATATTCTTCGAACTGTACATCTTCTGCTGGCAATTCATCGTTTTCCATGTACAAGAATTCTGTACGGTATAAGCCGATACCTTGTGCGCCCATTGTAAGAGCATGTTTAGCATCTTTAGACTTACCGATATTGCCAAATAATTCTACATGATGACCATCTGTAGTCTTAGCTTCAAGATTGGCAGATTCGCGTAGGCGTTTTAATTCCTCTTGGTAAGCAGTAGCTTGATTTGTATATTCAGCCCAATCCGCATCAGATGGATTTGTTTCGACAATACCATCTGTACCAAGTACAACGGCTTTCTCGCCATCAACAAAGCCTTCAATATCACCAACGCCCATAACGGCAGGAATTTCCAATGTACGTGCCATGATAGCCGCATGAGATGTAGGGCCACCAGCAGCTGTTACAATGCCTTTTACAACATTTTTATCTAGAGATGCCGTATCGGATGGTGCTAAATCATGAGCTACTAAGATAACCTCCCCAGAAATATGGGATAAGCCACGAGGGTTCATACCTAACATGTTGCGCATCAAACGATCACCGATATCTTTGATATCTGCGCCGCGTTCGCGCATGTATGGATCTTCCATACCGAGGAAGATATTGGCAAAGGTTTCAATGGTTTGAGCTGTAGCCGCTACAACATTAGTATGGCTAGACTCAACGAGGGATTTAATACCATCAGATAAAGATGGATCTTGAGCAATTTGCATATGTGCTTCAAAAATAGCCGCCTCTTCAGGGCCCATTTCTTTCAAAGCCTTTTGACGGATTGTATCCAATTGTTTTAAGGTAGATGCCATAGCAGCAGCAAACTTACCAATTTCCGCTTCGACCTGACCCTCTGCTACAGTGTAATCAGGAATGACAATTTCCTCTTGAATATATCTATATACATTGCCTACTGCAACGCCACGAGATCCAGAAATCCCTTGAATTCGCATATGTGTTCCTCTTTCTATTACGATAAACTACATTACTCTTTATTTTATCATTTCTACGGTAAACAATAAAGTAATAGAGCCCTATATATCCGCCTTTCAGGTTGTCCCACGTGGGTTAATTTTTACCTCATGTTCATATTTCTCAACCGTCTTAATACGTACTATAACAAGTACTTTAAAAGGAGGTCATTTTTTGCTTGTTTTTACTTTAATTTTATAAAGTTACACCCCATAATTGAAAGCCATTTATGATATAATAATATAGAATATATAATAATATACATATGAGACTTTCACGGGCTTCATGGTGAAAGTCTTACTTATTGATAGGAGACTTTATGAAATTAACAAAAATGCATGGTCTTGGCAATGATTTTATCCTCTTTGCCGACCCTCAAGGTGCTAACAAGGACTATACTGATTTAGCCATTCGCCTTTGCGATCGTCGTACAGGCATTGGCGCTGATGGTTTAGTTATTGTTGTACCATCTGACACATGTGATGTACGCATGCGCATCATCAACTCCGATGGCAGTGAAGCTGAAATGTGCGGCAATGGTATTCGATGCTTTGCCAAATACGCTTACGAACACGGAGAAATTACAAAAGAAACTTTCACCATCGAAACATTAGCCGGTGTTATGAAGCCAACCTTAACCATCGAAAATGGTGTGGTTACACTAGTAACAGTAGACATGGGCAAGCCATTCTTTAACAGTAAAGATGTACCTATGAATGTAGACATGGATAAGGTCATCGACGTAGACATTGATGTAAATGGCGAAACTGTAACAGTGAGCTCTGTATTGCTCGGTGTACCGCATACAGAGGTTTACGTAGAAGATATTACAAACGCCCCTGTTACGACACAAGGTCCAATCCTTGAAAAACACGATGCATTCCCATCCAATACAAATGTTAACTACATTGAAGTAGTAAACGACAAACACATCAAGGTTCGCACATGGGAACGCGGTGCTGGCGCTACACTAGCATGTGGTACAGGCTCTTGTGCCTCTGCCGTTATGTCCTTCGAAAAAGGCTTAACAGGTCGCGAAGTAGACGTAGAACTTTACTTAGGAACATTGCATATTTCATACTTGGAGGATGGCACGGTGCTCATGACAGGCCCTGCTGAGGAAGTCTTCGAAACAGAACTTCCTATCGATTAAGATGAAGTGGTTACAACTCATATTAAATGCGTTTCTAAAGTATCAACAAGGCCGTTCACTGATGCCGAAAAATACAGAGCCCCTCTTAGGCTTACTCCTATCCATACTCGTCATCATCATCGCCGTAGCCAATAGCATTGCCATCGGTTACGCCTTGATTGTAGTATGGTGCATTATGGCTTATGTGTTCTACCGCAAAGGGTACCAACCAAAGGAACTACTAAACCTATCATGGACAGGTGCTAAAACATCTATTGTAGTGATGCAAATATTCCTGCTCATCGGTTGGCTCATCGCCATGTGGCAAGCGGCAGGTATTATACCTATGATTATCGCCACAGGCATCGACTTGATTGATCCTTCTATCTTTATCGCTTGTGCCTTTTTATTAACAGCACTGGTGAGCATGCTATTAGGAACTGCCCTTGGCACTGTGGGTACCATAGGTATTGTACTCATTACGATGGCAAAAGCCGGTAACATTCCAGAAAATATCGTAGCAGGCGCCATCATTGCTGGCGCTTACTTTGGTGATCGGAACGGGCCTTTATCGTCTAGCGCCTCTCTCGTAGCGACCTTAACGCATACAAAGGTATCGACCAACATCCCTATTATGTTTAAAGATGGTCTACCAGCACTTGTTATTTCCACAGTGCTCTACCTAATACTATCGCAGTGGTTCCCTCTCAACTATGCAAATAGCTTACTGTCTGATACGATTCACTTTGTGTTCAACATCGATTGGACTTTGTGGATTCCTGTAATCATCGTCATTGGTCTATTGCCTTTGAAAGTATCTATCCGTTGGCCTATCGGCCTTAGTGCATTAGTAGCGGCAATTCTAGCTTATACCAATCAGGGAGCTACCCTTTCTGATTTAGGCTGGTATACCTTAACAGGCTTTGAACTACCACATTATAATCCACTAGCAGATATCATTCACGGCGGCGGCTTACAAACGATGTTCATCCCTACCCTTTCCATTTTTATGGCAACTGCCATTTCTGGCATGCTCGAAGGGGTTGGCTTCTGGAACGATGTGAGACAGCTATTAGAACGAGCGAAAACACGAAGTGATGTATTTGCGGCAAACGTAGGTCTCGCCTTTTTAACAGGTGCTGTAGGTTGTAGTCAAGCTATTGCGGTGGTGATGACCCACTCTATTATGCGCATTACCTATGCACAGAGAGGCATTCAAGATGAAGATGTGATGCTCGACTTTGAAAACAGCGGCATTCTCATTGCTCCATTACAACCATGGAACATCGCTGCTTATGTACCTGTAGTTATGATGGGTACTAGTACAGCTGGCTATGTACCATTCGCCTTCTTCCTATACCTCGTACCACTCCTATACTGGTTACGACTACGGAATCAAGATCAACCAATTATACGTTAATTATAAAATCAATCGAATTTACGCTAATTACAAAATCAATCAAATTTACACTAATTACAAGATTAACCAATCATAGGCTAATTAAATTTATCTTAAAGGGGAATTTGTATGATTTACACCATTACCTTTAATCCAGCCCTAGATTATATTGTTCGTCTTGATCAACTCAAGACGGGCACCATTAATCGCACCACCCAAGAGTACGTTCTCGGTGGCGGCAAGGGTATCAATGTATCCATCGTGCTCAACAACCTAGGCATGGATACAACGGCACTCGGTTTCATCGCCGGTTTCACAGGGGAAGAAATCGTAACACAACTGAACCAATTCGGTGTGAAAGAGGATTTCATCCGTCTCCGCGAAGGTTTAACGCGCATCAATGTTAAGGTGAAAGCCTCTGACGAAGAAACAGAAATTAACGGCCGTGGCCCTATCATCGCAGACGACGAACTAGAAGCCCTCTATAAACAGCTCGATGCATTAACTGAGCAGGATACATTGATCCTTGCAGGCAGTATTCCTTCTAGCTTACCAAGCGATATGTACGAACTCATTATGGAGCGCTTACAACATAAAAATATTCGCATTGTCGTAGATGCTACAAAAGATTTGCTTACACGGGTCTTACCTTATAAACCGTTCTTAATTAAACCTAACAATCACGAGCTTAGCGAAATCTTTGGTCGTACCCTTTCCACAAAGGATGACCTAGTAGAGGCAGCTAAGGCATTACAAGAGAAAGGCGCACAACATGTGCTCATCTCCATGGCTGGTGATGGAGCTATCTTAGTAGCTGCTGACGGCACTGTATATACAAGTCCTGCCCCTAAGGGTACACTCGTAAACTCCGTAGGCGCCGGCGATTCCATGGTAGCTGGCTTTATTACAGGCTTTGAAAAGACAGGCGACCTACAAGAGGCGCTCTACTGGGGTATCTCCAGTGGTTCTGCCTCCGCTTACTCTGAAAATCTCGCTACTCTGGCAGAAGTAGAAGCACTACTTTCACAAGTACGAGTTAACTAGTTTTCTATTTTATGTGCATCAAGGAGTACACATATGAAAATCACTGATTTATTAAAACCTCAATCCATTCTACTGAATGCAGATCCAGTAAGTAAGGCCGATGCCATTTACACCTTAGGTGAATTAATGGAAAAAGGCGGCAACTTATCTGATAAAGCAGAATACTTAAAAGCTGTTTTCGCTCGTGAAGAATCTGGTTCCACAGGCCTTGGTGATGGTATCGCTACACCACATGCTAAATCTACAGGTGTAAAAGAAGCCGGCCTTGCCGCTATGGTCGTACCTAATGGTGTTGATTTCGAAGCCCTCGACGGTCAGCCATCTCGCTTATTCTTCATGATTGCTGCACCAGAAGGCGCTGCCGATACCCATGTAGAGGTATTGAGCAAATTAGCAACTATGGTCATTGATCCAGACTTCAAAAACGCTTTAATTCAAGCAGGTACTGTAGACCGCTTCTTAGAGCTTATCACGGCTAAAGAAGACGGCAACTTTGATCCATCTGTAGAAGGCTTTATTAAACAACCTGAAACTCAAGAAGCACCAAGCATCACTGAAGCTATTGAAGAAAAAGCTACAGAAGCTATCGAAAAGGTGGCTCCTAAAATTTCTGTAGACAATCCTCACTATGAAGTATTAGCCGTTACAGGTTGTCCTACAGGCATCGCCCACACCTACATGGCTGCTGAGTCCTTAGAGCGGAAAGCTAAAGAAATGGGCATTTCCTTAAAAGTAGAAAAGAACGGTGCATCTGGCGTAAAAGATGCGCTTACAGCAGAAGAAATCGAACATGCAAAATGCATTATCGTCGCTTCTGACCGCCAAGTAGAAATGGCTCGCTTCGATGGCAAACCTATGATTCAAACTAAAGTTGCGAATGGTATCAACAAAGCAGAGGAATTATTGCGTGAAGCTACAGCTGGTACAGCACCTGTATACCACGCATCTGCTGCTGACCGCGAATCCGCTGAAATCGCTGCTAGCGCATCTGACAGTGTAGGCCGTCAAATCTACAAACACTTGATGAACGGCGTATCTCACATGTTGCCATTCGTTATTGGTGGCGGTATCTTGATTGCCCTTGCATTCTTATTCGATACATTTGATCCTGCAAACCCTAAAAATTTCGGTTCCGGCACCCCTTTATCTGGCTTCTTAATGCAAATTGGTGGTGCATCCTTTGGTTTCATGTTGCCAGTATTAGCTGGTTACATCGCTATGAGTATTGCTGACCGCCCAGGTCTTGTAGCTGGTTTCGTTGGCGGCTTATTAGCTAACCAAGGTGGCTCTGGTTTCCTTGGCGCATTGATTGCCGGCTTTGCAGCAGGTTATTTAGTATTATTAGTTAAGAAATTAGTATCTGGTTTGCCTCAAGCATTAGAAGGTACAAAACCAGTACTCTTCTATCCTGTACTAGGCGTATTGTTCATCGGTCTCGCTATTACCTTCGTAATCAACCCTCCTGTATCTGCACTTAACCACTGGTTAATGGACTCCTTACAATCCATGGGCACTACTAGCCGCGTATTGTTAGGTCTTATCTTTGGTGCTATGATGTCCGTTGATATGGGCGGTCCTGTGAATAAGGCTGCTTACGTTATCGGTACAGGTGCTCTTGCGACTGGCGAATATGGTATCATGGCTGCTGTAATGGCAGGTGGTATGGTTCCACCATTGGCAATCGCTCTTTGTACTACATTCTTCCCTAGCCGCTTCACAGAAGCTGAACGTAAATCTGGTATCACAAACTACATCATGGGTCTTTCCTTCATCACAGAAGGCGCTATCCCATTTGCAGCTGCCGATCCAGTTCGCGTATTACCAGCTTGCATCATCGGTGCTGGTACAGCTGGTGCGTTATCCATGTTCTTCGAATGTACACTACATGCTCCACACGGCGGTATCTTCGTAGTTCCAACAATCGGTAACCCACTTCTTTACCTTGCATCCATTGCAATCGGCTCCGTTATTGCTTGTATCATCTTGGCACTATTAAAACCAAGCCTAAAAAAATAATGGTGAAAGCTAGTATAATACTAGTAGATATAGCAAAACGTACATATGCTAAATAAGTACATATAGCAAAAGGACTAGAACTCCTAGAGTTCTAGTCCTTTTCTTATGTAACACTATCGGATTACATCATCATAAAATACGCCAAATACTTTCTTGAAAACACGATTTGCAACGTGATAACTTTCAAAATCAAAGTCTGTAGGTGTTAAGAAGGTTACATGCTCATATCCTTTATAACCTGGTTGTGTAGGTTTTCTTTCACCATGCAACGTGTAATCCTGTTGAGCCTTAACAGTACCAACAATTCCAGAATCATCCATTTTTATATTCCATATTTCACCTAAATAGAAATCCGGAAATTGTTGTTTAAACTCTGGCATTCTTGCGACTAAATTCGCAAAGGAGTAATTTAAGTTATAGTCATAATGAATTGTGTATTCTCGAATCAAATTAGACGAAGGTAATACAACATAAATCTTAGCCTCTATACTTTTGGTACTGGCACTTGTAGATACATCTTTGACTGTACTCAACTCAATGTACTTACCATCTCCACCACCAGTATCACCTTTAGATATAATATGTTCAAAACGACTTGTATCTCGTAATTCAACATTAGAAACGGCTTTCACAGAAGTAAAAGACACGCACCATACGCATAAGATGGCCATAAAAAATAAGAAACGTTTCATATGGCACCTCATTTCACGACAATATCATCAAAATGTTGCTGATAAGCAACGACAAACATGGCATCTGCTATGGTAAAGAGATCTTGATCTGAACGACTACGGTCAAGCGGTCGTGATTCATGTAGCAATCTAGCTGGGCTATTAACCACAGTTCCATCCCAAGTGTATCGTTTGACCGCTTGTAACTCAATTTGTATACCAGACTCATCTTGTGCAGCCTTAATCACAGCATACATAGCTGGCGATGGTTTTACACTCTGCTGGGCTTGTATTAAGCTAGCCAAGGAATAATTCGTATCATAGGTAGCAGTCAATTCATATTCCGTAATAGCCCAATCACGAGCACGTTCGTTTACAGAATAAACAGTACCTTTCAATTTATAATGTGGTGCTGCATATTCTAGAGACTCTACAGAATAGGTATTTAAAAAGAATACATCCCTATTACTTGAACCATCACCATAAGAATATGTTTTTTCATACACATTTTTAAACTGTGGTGATCCATTCAACTCATTAATCGATATAGCCTGTGTCTGTATGGTGAAAGTTCCTAGCACCATACACGCTAGTAAAAATTTTCTAAGCATACTCTCTCCTTTATAATTGAAAGTCAATCAAATTATCAAAAGCATATCATATATTATGGAAATATGTACATATAATAAAAAACTACTTCAAATCATTAGAAGCAATATGTAATATTCTATGCACTTTAAATTTATTTATATTTTCCTAATCTCATCTTCTTTACACCCATCCAGTATTCATCTATATTTTCATAAATTGTACAAATATATCGATTTATGTTAAACTATATAAATATAAATAAATTTTAAAATTATAAATTATTATTTGAAATCTAGTTCGGAGAGTAATTCATGAAATCATCTAGGAAACGTAAGGTTACCGCTGCATTTTTTGCAGCTGCAGCGTTGGGTGGTGTTGCCCACGCAGCCCCTACCCTCAACATGAATGATTTGGTAGGTTCGAACACTACCACTGAATCAACGACACAAGGTACTACAAATGTAGCAACGCCAGTCGTGCGACCTATGGCTACTCAGCCTACCCCTGCAACTACACAACCAATAGTTGTTGCACCACAACAAGCAGCCGTAAGACCTGTACAGGCACAACCAATGGCTCCAGTTCGCGTAGCACCACCGCAAATGGTTCCTACACAAGCACAACCGGTAATGCAAACACAACAAGTTATGCAACCAAGTGCTACCACACAAGCGGCTCCAAAGGTAACACCTTTAATTCCCCGTGTACGTCCAGTACCGGTAAACGATATCGCAAAAGCTTTATCTGATCAACAAAGAGCCGTTTCACAGCCACAATATGTTGTTAATAAACAAACTAATGCTGTAATGGAACCAACATTGGCTATGCACAGCTTGATGAATGTACAACGTAAAACAGAACCTGTTACAGTACAAAAACAAGTTGATGGCAAACAGCAAGTACAAACGACGCAAGTGGTACGTACGCCTGTAATGGTCCAACAAGAATCTACAACACCTTTAGTGATTGCTAATACAACTCAAACTAAAGCCGTTGTAGCCAAACAAAGATTAACTATTCGCGATATTCAACGTGCAGAGCGTGAACGATTAGCTCAACTAGCAGCTGAAGAAGCAGCACAACAATCAAGTGCAAATCAAGTTGATCAGCAAATGGTTGCACAAAAGCAAGCTGAAGCACAGCGCCAAGCGGCTATTCTAGCAGAGCAACAACGTCAAATGGCTATGCAGGCAGAACAGCAACGCTTAGCACAACAACAAGCCGAACAACAAAGGTTAGCCGATCAACAAGCTGAAGCTCAACGTCAAGCTGCTATGCAAGCGGAACAACAACGTTTGACTGCTCAACAAGTTGAGGCTCAACGCCAAGCGGCTCTAAGAGCTGAGCAAGAACGTATTGCCGCGGAGCAAGCTGAACAAGCTCGTATCGCAGAAGCTCAACGTCAAGCTGCAGAACAAGAACGTCTTCGTATCCAAGAAGAACAACGCCGTATTGCAGCGCAACAACAAGCGGAACAACAACGGTTAGCGGCTCAACAGGCTGAAGCTCAACGCCAGGCTGCTTTAAAAGCTGAGCAAGAGCGTATCGCTGCTGAGCAAGCTGAAGCTCAACGCCAAGCTGCTATCCAAGCTGAACAGCAACGCTTAGCAGCTCAACAAGCTGAGGCTCAACGTCAAGCTGCTCTAAAAGCTGAACAAGATCGTATTGCTGCTCAACAAGCTGAAGCTCAACGCCAAGCTGCTTTAAAGGCTGAGCAAGAACGTATTGCTGCTGAGCAAGCTGAGGCTCAACGCCAAGCGGCTTTAAAGGCTGAACAAGATCGTATCGCTGCTGAGCAAGCTGAAGCTCAACGCCAAGCTGCTTTAAAAGCTGAACAAGAGCGTATCGCGGCTGAGCAAGCTGAAGCTCAACGTCAAGCTGCTTTAAAAGCTGAACAAGAACGTATCGCTGCTGAGCAAGCTGAAGCTCAACGCCAAGCAGATTTAAAAGCGGAGCAAGAACGTATTGCGGCTGAAGCAGCTGCGCGCCAACGTGCAGAAGCTGCTGCTAAAGCTGAAGCTGAGCGTCAAGCTGCTCTAAAAGCTGAACAAGATCGTATTGCTGCTCAACAAGCTGAAGCTCAACGCCAAGCTGCTTTAAAGGCTGAGCAAGAACGTATTGCTGCTGAGCAAGCTGAGGCTCAACGCCAAGCGGCTTTAAAAGCTGAACAAGAACGTATCGCTGCGGAAGAAGCTACTCGTCAACGTGCAGAAGCTGCTGCTAAAGCTGAAGCTGAGCGCCAAGCTGCTCTAAAAGCTGAACAAGATCGTATTGCTGCTCAACAAGCAGAAATGGCAAGACAAGCTGCTATCAAAGAAGAGCAAGAACGTTTAGCTGCCGAACAATTAGCAAAAGAAGAAGCTGAAGCTGCTGCTAAGGCTCAAGCTGAGGCAGAAGCAAAAGCTAAAGCCGAGGCAGAAGCTAAGGCTAAAGCACAAGCCGAAGCTGAAGCGGCTGCTAAAGCTCAAGCTGAGGCAGAGGCAAAAGCTAAGGCTGAAGCAGAAGCTACTAAAGCTCAAGAAAGCAAATTACCTCAATCTTATGTAGATGCACGAAATGAAGCTTCTACAAAAGGTTCTGCTGTAACAGAAGAGAAAAATATTCTATCTCAACCAATGGAACCACCATTGCAAGCTGATTCTTCTGCAAAAATTAGCCTTGCCTTCGATGCGAAAAATTATGAGTCCATGTCTACTACAGTAGATAATAAGGAAATCAAATATCGTGCCTTTGAATATATCCCTTACGTGGCTAATCCTATCGATATCGATCAACAGTACATGAATATCTATGTACCAGAAGAATACTTTAATAATGGCACTGTAAATGGTTATAATACGCAAACAGCCCCTATCTTCATGCCAAATGCGGTAGGTGGATACATGCCTAGCCAAGCTATGACGCCTAAAGTTGAGAATGGCAAACCTAACAGTGTTCTTTACGCATTATCTCGTGGTTATGTCGTAGCATCCCCAGCTACACGTGGTCGTACAAATAAAGCATCCGATGGCAATTTCATCGGTAAAGCTCCCGCTGTAATCGTTGACTTGCAAGCTGCCACAGCATACTTACATGCTAACGACTCCACAATGCCAGGTAATGCAAACCGTATTATCACAAATGGTACAAGTGCTGGTGGTGCCGTATCCTTATTGCAAGGTGCCACTGGTAATAACTCCGACTTCCAACCATATTTACAAGCATTAGGTGCTGCTACAGCAGCTACCAATGTATATGCAGTTTCTGCCTATGCACCTATTACAAATCTTGATGCGGCTGATATGGCATATGAATGGAGCTATAAAGGTATCACTTCTTTCAATAAAGTAACAATGGGCCAAGGCGAATTGCCTCAAGCCAACGTAGGTGGTAATACAGCTCCTCCGCAACGTACTATACAACGTGTAAACTTGAATGCTGATGATGTGGCATACTCCAACTTATTAAGTGAACACTTCCCTGAATACGTAAACAATTTACAATTGCGTGATGCCATGGGTCGTGTGTTGAAACTCGATAAGAATGGCAATGGTACTTTCAAAAATTATGTGAAAGCATTCATCATCGATGCAGCTAATAAAGCACAAGCTAAAGGTACTGATTTATCTAAACATACATACTTTGTACGAGATAATAAAACAGGCGCGATCAAAGACATTAACTGGGAAGCTTACAACCAATTTGTGAGCCGTTCTAAAGCACCAGGTGCATTCGATTCCCGTTCTAATGACTCTGGCGAAAATAGTCTGTTCGGTACAAGTACTACAGATAATAATCACTTTACCATTACTGCTGCATTACACGATACAACATCTAACCAAGATGTATACGTAGAAAATGCTAAAATCGTTACTATGATGAACCCAATGAACTATCTCGGTTCTCCAGCAGCGACAAATGCACGCTACTATCGTATCCGCTATGGTACAGCTGATAGTAATACATCCGTAGCTATTCCATTGATCGTAGGTACACGTGCTCAAAACCTTGGGTACAATGTTGATATGGCAACACCATTTGGTGTAGACCATTCTGGAGACTACGATTTAGATGAATTATTCAACTGGATGGATAATATCGTTAAAAACGGTAGATAATAACAACTAAATACATACCATAACAAAAAAGGAGCTATCTAGTAGCTCCTTTTTCTTATATAAAATTGTAACATTAGAAAAAGCCCCTCTACCGAGGGGCTCTACTATATCAGGAAAGGCAGATTATTGCTTTCACTAATCATATTCTATTATACTTCTGGGAATAATGCAGTGGACAAGTAGCGTTCACCTGTATCAGGAAGAATTACTACGATGTTTTTGCCTTTATTTTCAGGACGTTTAGCCAATTCTTGAGCAGCCCAAAGAGCAGCACCAGAGGAAATACCAACTAAGATACCTTCTGTATGTCCAAATGCTTGAGATGTAGCAAATGCATCATCATTAGTTACTTGGATTACTTCATCATAAATGGAAGTATCTAAAGTATCAGGAATGAAGCCAGCGCCTAAGCCTTGGATTTTGTGAGGACCAGGTTTGCCATTGGACAATACTGGGGAATCAGTTGGTTCAACAGCCACAATTTTTACGTCAGGGTTTTGTTCTTTTAAATAACGACCTGCACCAGTCAAAGTACCGCCTGTACCAACACCAGCTACGTAGATATCTACTGTACCATCTGTATCTTGCCAGATTTCAGGACCAGTTGTTTTATAGTGAATTGCTGGGTTTGCTTGATTTACGAATTGACCCGCCTCGATGGCACCAGCTGTAGCTGTTACGATTTCTTTAGCTTTTGCAATAGCACCTTTCATGCCAAGAGAGCCATCAGTCAACACGAGTTGAGCACCATAGCCAAGCATCAATTTACGGCGTTCGATGGACATTGTTTCTGGCATTACGATTACAACTTTATAGCCAAGAGCAGCACCAACAGCGGATAAACCGATACCAGTGTTACCAGATGTAGCTTCTACGATTGTACCACCTGGTTGTAATTCACCAGATTCAACAGCTGCTTGAATAATTGCTGCAGCAATACGATCTTTAACAGAGCCACCTGGATTAAAGTATTCCAATTTAGCAAAAATATTTGCATCTGCGCCATATTTTTTACCAAAACGTGTAGCTGCCAACAAAGGTGTTTTACCAATTAATTCAACGAAAGATTTTGCAATATTAGACATAATAGTTACTCCTTATTAAATAGAACCATCCCAATTATCATATTTTGTATCAAGTTTAGCGTAAGTTCCATCAATTACATCTTGAAGAGTTACGTTTTCTAGATAATCATGAATATAGTTTTGTAATCCTGCCCAGAAACCAACAGTTCTTTCATTGATTACTGTATCAGTACTCACCCCTTCATCAAGAGTGGAGATGATAGCCATGGATTCTTCCGTGGCAAGCAAAATTTCAATAATAGTGTACTCTTTAGGGCTTTTAGATAAGCGATAGCCTCCGTATTTACCACGAATACTATCCACTAGGTTAGCGGCACCCAAACGAGCCACAATACCCTCAAGGTATTTCTCAGATATACCTTGTCGTTCTGCAACGGATCGCAAAGAAACCGGTTTATCCTGACCTTGCTCTGCTAAATCGATGAGAACCATCAATGCATAGCGACCTTTTGTGGAAATCCTCATATATCTTGCCTCTCTTTATAAAAGTTAGTGCTAACACACCCCATGTTATAAAACACTCATCCTACTTCATTTATAAAACCTTGTATATCAATAGGAATTAATTTCATTATAGACCACTAAATTCAAAAATGCAAGAACTTATTTCCTACTTTTACAAAGGGATATTTAAAACCCTTATATTTATTGGTCTAAGCCTATATTATTGATTTATTTTATTCTATTATTAGACTAGCAATCACACATATCGATACATTAACTATTTTACATAACACAAAAGGACCAGCCCGAAGGCCAGTCCTTTTGCGTATAGTTTGTAGTTTGTTATATGAGGTTTACCATGATGAATTGGAGAGGGTTCATCTGGTATTGGGACTTACCGTATCGTCAGGAAAACGATGCGCGCCCGTTTTGTCATTTGAGGAGTTGTCTAGATTATTCTAGCGTTTTAGGTTAGTTTCTAAATTAGATTTTACCTACGAGATCAAGACCTGGTTTCAATGTGTCTTTACCTGGTTTCCAACGTGCAGGGCACACTTGATCACCATGTTTTGCTACGAATTGAGCCGCTTGTACTTTACGAACCAATTCTTCAGCAGAACGGCCGATACCCATGTCATGGATTTCAGCTGTACGAACGAAACCTTCAGGATCTACTACGAATGTACCACGGTAAGCCATAGCGGATTCTTCTTGGAATACATCGAAGAAATCAGCTAATTCATGTTTTTTATCAGCTAACATGTAGTACTCGATTTTATTAATGCTTGGAGAAGCATCGGACCATGCTTTGTGAACAAATTCAGAGTCACAAGATACGGAGTAAACTTCGCAACCTAGTTCTTTCAACTCTGCATAGGAGTTTTGTACGTCTTCTAATTCTGTAGGGCAAACGAATGTGAAGTCTGCTGGATAGAATACGAAGATGGACCATTTGCCCAATACATCTGCAGTACTAACTTTTACTAATTCAGGTTTTTTGAAAGCATCTAGAGTAAATTCAGGAAGTTTTTTACCAATAATAGACATGTTATGTCCTCCTTACTTGAGTTCTAATGTAACAGTTATATATTATCGGTGTACTTATCACCAAATCTATATCTATCTTTGTCTATATAATAACAAATATCATTCAAGATTGCAAGTGTTATTTTTAAATTTATCGATATATTTTTCTAACTTTTTTCGATATAAATAAAAAAAGAAGAAAGATGCTCATTTCTGAGCATCTTTCTTCTTTTGACGTACTACAACCGACTTACTACTCACCGTAGAATGATCAAAGGCGATTAAGCCTGCTATATTAGCGAGCCCACGTCGCGCCATATGTCCTGTTGTAGACTGTTCTTTACCGGATTTACCATATACGAACTGCTCTAATTTAAGTGCAGCTAATATAAAGATACCTATAATAGATAAAATGGATCCCATGTCTATTCTCTATTTTTTAAGTTCTAAAATTGCGTCCACGAAGCCACGGAATAAAGGATGAGCATTATTCGGACGAGATTTAAGTTCTGGATGAGCTTGTGTACCAATAAAGAATGGATGGTTCTTCACTTCGATACTTTCAACTAAACGACCATCTGGAGATGTACCGGAGATAACAAGACCAGCATCAGTCAATTGTTGACGATATTCATTGTTGAACTCATAACGATGACGATGACGTTCATAAATCAAATCTTTACCATAAGCTTCATGAGTTTTTGTACCGGCTTCCACTTTACATGGATAGATACCAAGACGCATTGTACCGCCTTTTTTATCTACATCAACTTGATCACTCATCAAGTCGATTACTTTATATTTAGCGTTTTCGTCGAATTCGCTAGATGTAGCACCTTCCATACCGCATACGTTACGAGCAAATTCCATTACAGCAGATTGCATGCCAAGGCATAAACCAAGGAACGGAACATTGTTTTCACGAGCGTATTGGATTGTACGGATTTTACCTTCTACACCACGAGAACCGAAACCACCAGGTACAACGATACCATCAATACCTTCATATACTTCTTTAGGGTCTACAGATGTATCATCAAGTTCTTCAGAGTCAATCCAGCGAAGGTTAACTTTAGTACCTGTAGCGATACCTGCATGATCTAATGCTTCCACTACAGATAAATATGCATCATGCAATGCTACATATTTACCAACGATGGCAACTGTAATGTCTTTACTTGGGTTCAAGATTTTATGAACCATTTCTTTCCATTCAGTCATATCGCAAGGGCGTTCTTCAAGACCTAATTTTTTGATAACAATGTCATCAAGGCCTTGGTCTTGCATCATCAATGGCACTTCATAGATAGAGCTGCAAGTTTGGTTTTCAATAACAGCTTCTGGCTCTACGTCGCAGAACAAAGCAAGTTTTTCTTTCATTTCATCAGAAATGTGTTTTTCACTGCGGCATACCAAGATATCTGGTTGAATACCGATGCTGCGTAACTCTTTTACACTATGTTGTGTAGGTTTAGTTTTCAATTCGCCTGCAGCATTGATGTAAGGCACCAATGTTACGTGAATATAAAGTACGTCATTACGGCCTACTTCTTTTTTCACTTGGCGGATAGCTTCCATGAATGGCAAGCTTTCAATATCACCTACTGTACCACCGATTTCAGTGATAACTACATCAGCATTATCCTCTTTACCTACGCGGTATACGTTTTGTTTAATTTCATTTGTAATGTGTGGAATTACTTGTACAGTGCTGCCCAAGTAGTCACCTTTACGTTCTTTATTGATTACAGACCAGTATACTTTACCAGCTGTAATGTTGGAACGTTTGCTAAGGTTAATATCGATGAAGCGTTCATAGTGGCCCAAATCAAGGTCAGTTTCAGCACCGTCATCTGTTACGAATACTTCACCATGTTGGTAAGGGCTCATCGTACCAGGGTCAATATTAATGTATGGGTCAAATTTTTGAATCGTTACATTGAAACCGCGGTTTTTGAGCAAGCGACCCAAGGATGCTGCTGTAATCCCTTTACCAAGAGAAGAAACAACGCCGCCAGTTACGAAAATATACTTAGTTGCCATGATGCCTCCCACCTATTACATTTTTTCCGGAGCGGAAATACCTAAAATACCCAAGCCTTGACGAAGTACGAGGGCAATCGCTGTGATTAATCCAAGACGAGCTTGTTGCAACGCTGGATCTACGCCAATGATACGACCTTGACGGTAGAAGGAGTGGAACATGCTTGCCAAATCGTATAAGTAACGAGCAATACGATGTGGTGCACGATGCTCGGCAGATTGAACTACCTCTTCTGGATATTCAGCTAATTTCTTAATCAATTCTAATTCCATTTCGCTTGTAAGCGTTGTGAAATCAGTTTCACTATAATCGCCAAATGCGATGCCAGCTTCACGCACTTGGTTGTAAATGCTGTGAATACGAGCATGAGCATATTGGATATAATACACTGGGTTATCATTGCTGCGAGATTTAGCCAAGTTAATATCGAAATCAAGTTGGCTATCTAGAGAACGCATCAAGAAGAAGTAACGAGATGCATCTACGCCAACCTCTTCAATCAATTCATCTAATGTAACGCTGTCGCCGCTACGTTTAGATAATTTAACGAGTTGTCCATCACGGAACAATGCTACCATTTGTAATAACAATACTGTTAATTTATCTGGGTCATAACCAAAGGCAGCCATAGCCGCTTTAACACGGCATACATAGCCATGGTGGTCAGCGCCCCAAATATCGATCATTTCTTTGAATCCACGATCATATTTATTGCGGTGGTATGCAATATCCGCCGCCAAATATGTAGGAACCCCATTATCACGGATAACTACGCGGTCTTTATCGTCGCCATAGTCAGTGGATTTCAACCACAAAGCACCGTCTTTTTCATACACTTTACCAAGAGCCTTTAACGCCTCTACGGAGTGATGAATTTCATCAGTTTCATGAACTGTACGTTCAGAGAACCAATTATCGAATGTAACACGGAAGTTGCTTAATGTTTCTTCTAAGCGAGCTAATTTTTCTTTCAAGCCTTCTTCTTTGAACAAAGCTACACGATCAGCTTCGTTCATAGCATTCAATTTATCGAAACCTTCGCGTTCAGCAATTGCTTTAGCCGTTTCAATGATATCTGGACCACGGTAACCATTTTCAGGGAACACAAGGGCCCCTTCTGGAATGTCGAAATCAGGCATGGAACCGTCTTCGTTGCGCTTAGGTGGGAATACTAATGTAGCACCTTGCAACTCTTGGAAACGGTATTCAATGGAGATAGCCATGTTATCGATTTGGTTACCCGCATCATTGATATAGTACTCAGATTGTACGTTGTAACCTGCTGCACGCAACAAGTTTACAAGAGCACTACCGTATGCAGCACCTCGACCATGACCTACATGCAAAGGACCTGTTGGGTTCGCACTTACGTATTCAACTTGAATCGTATCGCGCGCACGCAATGGTTGTACACCATATTGATCACCAGCATTTAAAATGGCTTTCAACGTATCGTATACCATATCTGATTTCAAGAAGAAGTTAATGAAACCTGCACCAGCAACCTCAGCACGTTCAAGCCAGTCAAAATTCATATGGCTAATCAAAGCCTCAGCAATAGCACGAGGATTTTGACGAGCTACACGAGCGGATTGCATCGCAATGTTTGTAGAAAAATCACCGAATTCTTTTTGAGGTGGCACTTCGAGAACGATTTCTGGATATTCACCAGCTGGTAAGCCACCACTGTTAATCGTATCTTGTAATGCCTGTTCAATCCCCGATTTCAGGATTTCCTTCATGTCCATGCTCTGTATCCTCCCGCACGTCTATATCTAACTGATTATAAAATTGCCATTCACCTTCGACGGAAATATCATATCCTAAATGAACATGACCTACGCCTTCGTGAAAGTCTACTGTTAATTCATGAGTTTTTACGGCCATGTGTAAATCGCCATACGGCGTTTCATACACGGACTCGCGCTCTTCACCACGGACGTATTGATGACGCATATTAACCGCCCCTGTACGAAGCAGCACAATTGAATCATCATGGATTTTAATGGTCGTCTTAACCCCATCCATGCCCGTCACACTAGATTCTTCGTAACGCACATACTGTGTATTACCCTTTTTATGTGACGTGCCAGGGGAAATCAGCTCCACTACGGTATCCTTGCCGTCCATATCTCGTTGTACACTTTTTACGGACACTAGAACCCGCTTCATTTCGTAACCTCCATGGCAGTAATTAATCATCATATTATACCATAATTAAGGACTATTTTGCACCCTCAATGAGTTGCAATTTCTTAGTCTTTGTCATCTGTTTTATGGCATATTCTCTACGTTGTGCGTCCTGTTTATTGTAAAAGCTTTCAGAATATACCAACGTAACAGGACGTCGCCCCCGCGTATATTTCGCACCGCCTGGAACATGGCCATTATGAGCCTCCATACGACGCTCAAGATCGGTAGTCCACCCACAATACAAAGAATCATCTGCACAACGCACTAAATACACATAGTGTCGCTCTTCAGACTTAGCGTCTTTATTTGCCATTTTTCGCATCGTCAGTAATCGGTTCTAATGTAATGGTATTAATGATTACAGGTTCTACTGGTTTATCATTACGGCCTGTTTTTACTTTACCGATTTTTTCAACTACATCCATACCTTGTACTACAGTCCCAAAGATAGTGTGTTTATTGTCTAACCAGTCTGTAGGTCCCAAGGTAATGAAGAATTGAGAACCCCCTGTATTAGGGCCACGGTTCGCCATAGCAAGGACGCCCATTTTATTGAAGTGTAAATCGTTGGAGAACTCATCAGGAATGGTATAACCAGGGCCACCAGCACCTGTACCATCTGGATCCCCACCTTGAATCATAAAACCTTCAATAACGCGGTGGAATGTAACACCATTATAGAAACCTTTCTTCACTAGATAATCAAAGTTTTTTACCGTAATAGGCGCCTTAGATCCTAGCAAACGAACTTTGAATTGACCATAATTTGTATCAAAAATAGCATACTCATCAGCGATTGGCGCATTAGAGAAATTAGGCATGGTTACAGATTCTGCCTTTACAGTATTACCTTGTGGTTGCTCCCCACTTTTTGTACCACAAGCTGCTGTACCAAGCATTGTAATCCCCAACATTGCGCATAAAGCTAAGCGTTTCCAGTTCATAGTTCCCCCAATATATTGTTTATACTAACATGTATGTAAAATTCACATAGAAAAGCCGCTCAACCCGTGAGCGGCTCTTTTTTAGTATATCATGTTTTAGAGAAAATTTGGTTTAAATAATTATTAAATTTACCAATTTATATAACCTTATACTTTCAGTTATATATCAGTAATTATTTACCATCAAATTGTTCAGTTTTTTAGTCTACAATGAGGACATTAGAACTCAATCAATCCACTTGAAATGCTTGCACGCATTATAGATACCGTCCTTATCACAGTCAGTAGTGATATAATCAGCTTTTTCTTTTAATTCAAGGCGTGCATTACCCATGGCAATATTAAGCCATTCCGGTCTAAACATGGATAAATCGTTATACCCATCGCCAAATACTACGGCTTGATTAGGCTTCATGCCAAAATAATCCAGCATATTACGAATGCCCAAGGCTTTTTCCATTGGTTCATACAAAACACAGCCATCACCATAACGGATGAGCTTATGTGTCATATGCTCAATTTCTTTCTCCTCTTCTTCCCCTTCTTTAAAGAATACATAAATCTTGTAAAATTCTTCTACACTATGAAAGTCAAAATTAGGGTCTACTGTCGTTTTAAATACATCCCAATTCGGATGCCACTCTAAAATTTCTTTATACGGTGTAATACGTCCTAATTTATTCCTATCTGTTACAGCCCAAGGAATATTGTGAGATTCTAAATACTCCAAGTACTTAATACACGCATCACGATCCATACCAATCATGGATACTAATTCATTATTAACGGTCACACTATGTCCGCCATCTGCTACAAAATCTGTAAGCCCCGCTTGTTCCGCAAAGCGCTTTGCATCTACTTGGATACGGCCTGTCGCTAGTGCTACCCGATGGCCACGGCGCTTTAATTCATCTAAGCTATATTGAGCACTGTCAGGGATTTTACCTTCTGGCCATACAGCTAATGTATTATCGATATCGAAAAAGAAAAACTTCTGTTCCACAGGCCCTCCTAATCACGTCCGCTCATTAGCTTAAACCGTTCTTTTTGTTCTACATCAGGATATTTTTCTTGATCCACATCACTCAAAAACATATCTAGTGGTCGTACATATAAGTCACGTTGATCATATAATTTTTGATACACTACGAACTGTTCACTCGTTTCCGAATGAGTTGCAACATCTAACACATAATAGTACATGCCTTTAAAATGACGATATAAGCCACCCTTTACAATTTTTCGCATTTATAACCTCATCACATAACATACACAAACGGTTACAAATTATATTAATCAAGAGATTCCATATATTGAATAGCCTTAGTCAACATATCTGCAGTAATTTTGTACGGAGATACATCAATATCATGAACAGATGTAGCCTTTTCAACAATTTGAGGAATATGCGATGCAGTAAGACCTAACTGTGAAAGTTTAGTAGGCCAACCTAATTCGCGGTATATTGGCAACCACCGTTGTAATTCATCCATTTGTTGGTCAACGGTTAACAAAATAAGTAAGCCATATGCTACCATTTCACCATGCAAATGGTTTTCTTCTGTTTCTTTATTAGTAACACAGCCATAACATACAGCATGAGCCATATTACTATTATATGCCATAGGAACACAACCCGATACAATACCGGTAGTAAAGATAACAGTCATAGCAATGGTATCAAATGCATCACTACGTTTTTTAGCTTGACTGTCTTTATAGGCTTGTATACCATGTACTAAAATTGGTTCACTACACATAGAAGCTAGAGTAAGGCCTAACTGAGTATTATAATCTTGCTCACGATTACGAGCAGAAAGATGAGTTTCATAGTGTTTTGCAATAGTATCTCCCATTCCCGCCCACAAGTAACGGCTTGGTGCTTCTACGAGAATATCAGCATCAATAAAGCAGTGCACAGGAGGATGATTTACAAAGGCTACGTCATCAAAAGTATGCTCTGCAGTGTATACAGCTGCTACTTCTGACGTTGCAGCACAAGTAGAGGCAATGGTCGGAATTGTAAAGAATGGTTTATCATCTAACTCTAGAGCTACTACTTTTACCGTATCCATGGCCTTACCGCCACCAACAGCAAACATAAAGTCCGCATCTTTTACAGAAGCCATTTGTGCAATTTCCTTACCTCGAGAGAAAGTACACTCTCCACCAAAGTGAATAATATCTAGCACTTTAATCCCTGCTTTATCAAGCACTGGACGAATGTGTGGCAAAGCTTTAGAAAGAGCTGTCTCACCACCGATGATAGCTACAGACTTACCATATAATTTTGTAAATTTGGGAATAGTGTCGAACACCTCATGACCGCCAAAACTATAACTAGGTAAACAATGAGTACTACGCATAAAATCTTCCTTCCTTCATTATCTATATTCTTATTATACTTATTATAGAAACTTCTACTCACAAAATCAATTTTATATGACAACCCTTAAGACACAAAAAGGTTCTATACTTTCACCAAAAACGAAAGTATAGAACCTTTAATACTATTATTTATTTTCGGACACGAGCCCTTTATGGATAAGACCTACAATAAAACCGAGTATTGCAAAGCTCACCCAACCCATACCGGCTGCTTGGAACGGAATATATTGAGTAAATAACCCCTCTAAAGCATCTGGTGCAATACCAGCGGTTTCTAAGCCAGTCATAAGTGCAGAGATCATTGTAAGACCAATTGTCCATGCATATATACAACGACGACCGCCAAAGACATCGTTAATTAATGCGAGTAAAATGATTACAATTGTCAATGGATACAACAACATTAACACAGGAATGGCAGCACTGATGATTGTTTTCAAACCGAACATGCTAAGACCAAATGCTGCTACGGAGAAGATTACTACATATAATTTATAGCTAATCTTCGGTGTCAACTTATGGAAGTATGTACCACAAGAAGTAATTAAACCGATACTTGTAGACAAACAAGCCAAGAGAACGATAATAGCCAGAATTATTTGTCCAAAATCACCAAATAAATAGTTAGCACTTGTAGAAAGGACAGGCGCACCTGTATCGAATAGACCAAAACGTTCAACACTAGTAGCACCAATGTTAGCGATAAATACATACACAATACCGAGAAGACCTACGGCAATAGCACCAACTTCCATCACGGTTTTAGTAATTACTTCATGATTTGTAGCGCCACTAAGTCGAACAAAGTCGATAACAAGAATAGCAAATACTACAGAAGCTAACGCATCCATTGTATTATAGCCATCTAAGAATCCTTGTAACACAGCAGTAGGTGCATCTCCATACGCTGGTTGTGGCAATGGATAACCACCAATTGGCGTAATAAAGGATTTAACAATAAGTAACAAGATAACTAATAATAAAGCTGGAGTTAAAATGTTACCAATGCGATTTACAAGCTTGTGAGGGCTAATGGATAACCATAAAGATACACCAAAGAATATGGCGAGGAATATGGGTTCCATATTCATATGCAAGCCTTCAGCAAATGGCTTGATGGCGATTTCATAAGCCACTGTACCAGTACGCGGTGTGGCAAACATAGGCCCAATACTCAAGTAAAGTGCGATAGTGTATATTAAGCCATAAATTGGATGAACACGACTCGCTAACTCTTCAACATCTTTACAAGAGGAGTAGCCCATAGCTACAACACCTAATAGTGGAAGGCCTACACCGGTTAATACAAAGCCGAACAAAGCCCAACCCACATTATCACCAGCATGTTGACCTAAGGCCGCTGGGAAGATCAAGTTCCCTGCCCCAAAGAATAGGGCGAATAACATCATGCCTATAGCCCAATAGGCACGGGCAGATAATTTATCATTACCATTCATAAAAGTAACCCCCTTTAGGTTATATATAGAAATAATATTACTATTATAATCCTAACGAGTATATGTATGCAATAAAAATATCCTTATCATGATATATCAGCATAACACTATTCCCGTAAGTAAAAGGGATTAAACATCCGCCTTTTTGATATGAACTTGTACATCGTAGAATGTACTGCCCCAACCTTGATCAGTTGGTCTGTCTGCAGTAAGCGCATTGATAGCTACATTTGGATCACTAGATTGTGATTGCCACCACACGCCAAGTGTTACTAATGTACCTCGTTGTACCTCTTCATCGTAGTAACTTTTAATTCTTACACTACCACGATTATTATAGATTTCTACTTCATCCCCATCATTAATGTTATATACCTTTGCATCTTCAGGATTGATACGAAGTTTCATAAGCTCAGGATCATCAAACTCGAGTTCACAAAAGCTAGAATCTAAAATACGAATATCGTTCCCTATGATGAGCCAAAACGGTGCATTATCTCCATATGGAGGCAAATAACGAATTAATGGTTCCACATCATTTGGATTATATAGCTCTATTTTTCCAGATGGCGTTTTAAAGTCTAATTTATAATTTTCAGGTAATGTCATCTCTACAGGTTCACCTTGTAAGATTACATCTTGATCGACCCCAGATATACGACTAGATGTACGAACAATTTGTTCTATTAGCTCCCGTTCACTAAGGTTAAAGAATTCATCTTCAAGCCCCATACGTTTAGCTAATTCAGAAATCACTTGCCAGTTAGAGCGAGATTCGCCAACAGGATCGATTAATTTATAGCCAGTTCCGATTGTATAGTGCCCATAGGAGTTATATATATCGTCATGCTCTACTGATGTAGTGGCCGGCAACACAATATCCGCATATTTACATGTATCTGTAAAGAACCGTTCATGAACAACCGTAAACAGATCATCTCTCATCAGACCGTTTCGCACCACATTTTGATCAGGTGCTGTTATGGCAGGATTACTAGAGAACACATAAAGACTATGCACAGCCGTACCTGATGGATTTGTAAGCATTTCACCTAGTTTAATCATAGGCATCAATCGCTTGGCTGGTGCATCGACATCAGCTTGTTGCATTACGTCTTTACCAACAAACTTACTGCCACTTGCACTTGATAGCAAACCACCTCCTAAATGTTGCCAAGCACCAACTACAGCAGGTAATGCATTAACCGCACGACAACTCATGGCACCATTTCCATAGCGTGACAATCCGCTGCCAAGACGAATGAATGGAGCCTTAGCGTTAGCGTATGCATGAGCAAACTCGGTCATACGCTCTACGGAAACGCCACAAAGCTCAGATGCTTTTTCCGGTGTAAAATCAAGCAACACATCGTTTACAAGCTCATCATAACCTTGTACATGTTTCTTAATAAAATCTATATCTGCTAATCCATCTCGATGAATAATATGAAGCATACCTAACGCTAAGGCGACATCACTACCAGGTTTTACGTAAATATGTTCATGAGCTTGATTAAAGGTATATGTTTTATGAGTATCTATAATCCAAACTCGAGCGCCATTCTTTTTGGCTATATTTACATCATGTAAGATATGAACATCGGTAGCAGTCGCATTAATGCCCCATAAAACAATTAAATCGCTATGTTGTGCCTCTTGCGGTTTAATGGCTAATGTATCACCGTAAACAGCGCGGAAACCTGCCTGCTTAGCGGGAGAGCAAATACCACGGTCTTGATCTGTCGCCCCAATACAGCGGAAAAAGTAATCTGCTGCTGGGCTTTGAATAACTCCCATAGTGCCGGCATAGGAGTAGCGTAAAATACTTTCACTACCATAAGTACTAATGGTATCTTTAAAATTATTAACAATGATATCTAATGCCTCATCCCAGCTGATACGCACATATTGATCTTCTCCAATACCTTTCTTGCCAACCCGTTTCATTGGGTACTGTAAACGCAACGGAGAATGAACCACTCGTTCATAATGCGCCATCTTAGGGCATAATGTACCTCTTGTAAAAGCATGATCTTTGTTACCACGAACAGATACCACTCTATTGTTATCTACCGATACGATTAGACCACATGCATCTGGACAGTCATATGGACATACTGATTTGTATTCTTTCAAAATAAGCACCTCGCTTATAAATTATATAAACTATAGGATGTATATTTATATTATATTACAGCATCCTCTGTATAAGTGTAACCTTTAATACATTTTCTAACTTTGTAAAGATTAAGAATACTGCATATATTGCATAACAATACATTCAGTTATCACAATACGTTAATATACTCATCAATATTTTTTATATATAACACTAAACATTTCAAGTTTTATCGATATTTATCCATTCTCATTCTTACTCAAAGCCTAAACAGATATACTAATAAGCTCTATAAAAATACTGCAAATCTATAAAAAAATTATGCAACCATAACTAAAAGTCATAACCATATAGTTTTAGGTATAATCAGTTGTTTCAGTAACTACCCTAGGAATATGTGACAAACATCACCGGTACGTATGCGTATTTAGTAATGTGTTTCAGACTGTAAGACTATTCAATCTCACATCTTTCTGTGCTATACTGACATTGTCATTTGAGAGGATATAGAGCTCACAAGATATCATTTAAATTTCATGATATTTTAGAGTGATGTTACTATATCAGGTACATATTTTCTGAAAAGAGGTTTTAACGATGGCAGACGCAAAAAACACTGTGTTATTCCCTTATGAAACATTGAAAAAATTAAGCATGGACGCTTTCCAAAAATTCGGTTTCTCCGAAAAAGAAGCTGACATCATCCAAGACGTACTTTTGACTTCCGACTTGTTCGGTATTCAAAGCCATGGTATGCAACGTATGGTTCGTTACCACAAAGGTATCACTAATGGCTTGATCAAAATCGACGCAAAACCTGAAATCGTAAAAGAAACTCCAATTTCCGCAGTTATCGACGGTCATGACGGCATGGGCCAATTGTTGGGTCACATGGCTATGGAAATGGCTATCGAAAAAGCTAAAAAATCCGGTGTTGGTATCGTATCCGTACGTAACTCCAACCACTATGGTATCGCTGGTTACTATGCCAAAATGGCTTCCGACCAAGGCTTAATCGGTTTCTCTTGTACAAACTCCGAAGCAATCATGGTTCCTGTATATGCTCGTAAAGCTATGCTTGGTTCCAACCCTATCGCTTGGACTGTACCTGCTGATCCTGTTGACTTCTTCTTCGATTGCTCCACTACAGTAGTAACTCGTGGTAAACTTGAAATGTACAACAAAATGGGCAAAGCTACTCCAGATGGCTGGGCTGTTAACAAAGACGGCGTTCCTTCCACTGACGCAGCTGAAGTATTGGGCAACATCTCCCGTCATGAAGGCGGCGGTATCCTTCCTTTAGGTGGTGCTACAGAAGTTCTTGGCGGCCACAAAGGTTATGGTAACGGCATGATTGCTGAATTATTCTCCTCCATCTTGTCTCAAGGCGGTACTTCCAACAAATGTATGGTTGGCGGTAAATCCAACATCTGCCACGGCTTCATGGCTATCAACCCTGAATTCTTCGGTGACCCAGCTGAAATCAAAAAACACTTCTCCCAATTCTTACAAGAATTACGTGAAGCTCCTAAAGCTCAAGGTCAAGACCGTATCTACACTCATGGCGAAAAAGAACATGAATCTGTTGCTAAAGTTAAAGCTGAAGGCATCCCTGTACTTAACGGTACAATGCTTGAAGTTCAAGACCTTTGCAATGAATTAGGTTTAGACTTCAAATCCTACTTCGGCGATTATGTACCAGAAGCTCCTGCTACAATGTTCAAAGGTAACTACTAATACCTAAGACCTTACAAAGGCCCTAACGTGGACATGTAGTCAGTAAAGAAGGGGACATAAACACTGTTTATGTCCCCTCTCTTATATTTTTTTAATCTCATTAACCTCAAAAACCATGAGGTTAAAAAATTTTAAGAGATATATTAATTTTTATGATAAGTTTATCTGTTATTTTATTGTAAGCTTTTATTTTAACTGAACTTTTACAACTTAATACAATAGCGATTTACTCATCAATTAAATTGATTAAGCTACATCGTCCTGTTAAGCATATATTTTTATTTTTCTTGAAAGGATGATTTTAGAAATGAGTGCTATCACCGTTCTATTAGCGCTATCTCCAATCATTTGGTTGATCGTAGCGTTATCCATCTTGAAATTACCTGCATGGCAAGCAACAAGTGTTGCTGCAATCGGTTCTTTCATCATCGCTATTACAGCATTCCAATCTGACCCATTCATTATGGTCACTGGTGCCCTTGAAGGTGCCGCTTTGGCAATCTGGCCAATCCTATTAGTTATTACAGCTGCTATCTTCGTTTATAACTTGGTAGTACATACGAAAGCAATGGAAACTATTAAAACAATGCTTTCTTCTGTAACATCTGATACTCGTGTACTTGCATTGTTACTTGCATGGGGCTTTGGTGCCTTCATGGAAGGTATGGCTGGCTTTGGTACTGCCGTTGCAATTCCAGCTGCTATGATGGTTGCAGTAGGTTTTGATCCACTAAAATCTATCATCGCATGTCTCGTTGCGAACTCCGTACCAACAACATTTGGCTCCATCGGTATTCCAACAACTACTTTGGCATCCTTAACAAACCTTGATCCAAGCCATTTAGGTACATTCATTTCCGTACAATTATTCTTACTTAACCTTATCGCTCCATTCTTCGTTGTTATGATTATTGGTGGCGGTATCAAAGCGTTAAAAGGCGTATTCCTTGTTACATTACTTTCCGGTTTAGCATTAGCTGTTCCTGAAACTATAATCAACGCTGTAATGGGTCCAGAATTATCCGTAATTTCTGCATCCATCGTAATTATGGCAGTTATCATTGGTTGTGCAAAAATTATGCCTCCTAATGATCCTGAATATGCAGTTAAACAAACTGGCGAAGTTCCTAAAGTTTCTGGTAGCGAAGGCCTTATTGCCGCAATGCCATTCATCTTGATCTTCGTATTATTGTTATTAACTTCCAAATTATTCCCTGCAATTAATGGTCCTCTTGCATCCATTAAAACATCTGTACCTATTTACCAAGGCGCTGGTGCAAAACCTTACACATTCGTATGGATTGCAACTCCTGGTATCATGATCTTCATCGCTGGTATTGTTGGTGGTTTCATCCAAAAAGCAAAAGCTGGCGAAATCTTCGGTACATTGGGTTCCACAGTTAAAAACTTGAAATTCACATACCTTACAATCATCACAGTTGTTATGACAGCTAAATTGATGACTTACTCTGGTATGACTGCAGATATTGCGAAAGCAATGGTTGCTGGTACAGGTTCCTTGTATCCTCTATTCGCTCCTATCGTAGGTGCGTTGGGTGCCTTCTTAACTGGTTCCGGTACAAACTCCAACGTATTGTTTGGCCCACTTCAAATCGCTGCAGCTCAAGGTTTAGATCCTACAAACTTCGAAGACCTTGGCTTCTGGTTGGCAGCTGTTAACTCCGGTGCAGCTGGTATCGGTAAAATGTTGTCCCCACAATCCATCGCGATTTCTATTGGTGCCGTAGGTCCTGCTTTGAAAGCATACCTAGAAAACCACAAAGAAATTAACTCTGAAGAAGCTCACAACTTAGAACATGAAATCGAAGCAAGCGTTATCATGAACAGCGCGTTCAAATACTTCTTGATCTTCATCATTATGCATGGTTGTATCTCCTTCTTCGGTCAACATTTCATCCATGAAATTCACCACTTCTTCTTCTAAGATTTGGTAACATAAAAAGAACAGCTCTTAATGAGCTGTTCTTTTTTATTGTTATATATTAGGATACTCCCAATAATGCTCCTTAAGGAGTTAATCCACATTGTTACACATTATAAGATCTCAGTCTATTAATAGACCTCTTGCTCTACTTCCCATTTTGTAAATGTACCAGTATCTGCATCGATTTCAAAGTCATATTCATAACCATTATAATGAATTTCACCTTCATACTCTAAACGGCCACGATCATAATCGCGATTGAACTCAGTTACATTTGCAATCGTTGCACCTGGTACGCGTGCCAATGCACTTTGTACGGCCTCATCAGAACTAATAGCTTCCACTGAGGATACTATAGTACTACTCAGGATAGCTACTACAGTCAAAATCAAAGATTTTACCATTTTTTTCATATAATTCTCTCCTACCCACATAAATCAAATTGATACTTTTAGATATAAATAATATAACTTATTGTAATCGATGAGAGAAAAGATAGCAAATCATAATTCTTATTAAGAAAAATCTATAGAAATTATCTACTAATCATGTTACAATACATCGTATCAAATAGAAAAAATTAAATGCAGTCTGCGAAGTGCGATTCGCAGGCTTTTATTTTTCCCATTTTAAGATAGGAGGATTTTATGAATCAAGAAAATTCTGCTAAGGTTTCCTTTATCTTAGTAGTATTCCTTGGCATGTTAACAGCCATAACACCGCTTGCAACAGATCTTTATTTGCCAGCATTGCCGATTATGCCTGGCGAATTAAATACAACCGCATCTAATATTCAAATGACCATTGGTATTATGACCTTTGGTGTTGCAGTAGGCCAATTATTTGGGGGTCCTATTAGCGATACAATGGGTCGTAAATTACCACTCATCGTAGGCAATTTACTATGTGTCATCTCTGGCATCATTTGTGCCTTTGCACCTAGCATCGAAATACTTTTACTAGGTAGATTCCTACAAGGTTTAACTGGTTCTGTAGGTGTTGTAATCGCCAAGGCTATCGCTCGAGACTTTGCCTCTGGTCAAGAATTGACAAAACTCTTTGCCTTACTCATGATGGTTAACGGCTTAGCGCCAGTACTTGCCCCTCTCATAGGTGGCCAATTGCTCTTATTCACTACATGGCGTGTAATTTTTGTAATTCTAGCAGTATTCTCTGCTATTCTATTAGCAGGCTCACTTCTATTCCGTGAAAGCTTACCAAAAGAAAAACGTGTTATTGGTGGCGTAGGTGTAGCAGTAAAAAATTATATTACGCTCATCAAAGATAAACCATTCTTAGGACAAACATTAATCCAATTATTTGCTTTTGGCGGATTTTTTGCATATATCTCAGGTTCATCCTTTGTATACCAAAATATTTTTAATCTTTCCGCCCAAGAATTTAGCTATCTGTTTGGTATCAACAGCTGTGGTATTGTCTTAGCTAGTGCCATCAGTAGTCGTGTTAGTAATGTGATAACAGCTAAACAATTACTAACATTCAGCCTGTGGCAACTTACAATCGGTTCCTTACTATTCTTAATTGCCATGATTTTCGAATGGTCACTCATTCCTGTAACAACTATCCTATTCTTTACCGTATGTACCGTATCCCTATTCGGATCCGCGTCCTTCTCCATGGCAATGACCAAATATGGAAAAATGGCCGGTAGTGCCTCTGCCATACTCGGCTTTGCTAGCATGTTTGCGGCAGGCATCGTATCTCCACTCGTTGGTATTGGTGGGGATCATACAGGGGTACCCATGGGGATTACAATGCTAGTATGTGCAGTGCTTTCCTTATTGTGCCTATATGGTTTAGTTGAGAAAGAATAATCTATTTTACATTTGTGTAAGTCCCACAATGGGGCCCCTTTACAACAGCATATTTTAGTATATAAATAAGATACCCCTTTCCTTGCTCAGTACTTCGTAAAATCGCTGCGGAAAGGGGTATCTTATTTATATTAACACTACCTGTGGAGGCGTCCCATTGTGGGACTTTACAAGCATATTTCAAAATAGATTAATTCTTTAACTCTACAAATACCTAGGCACAATAACGGAAAGCTACTGTCCAACTGATTGTAGGAAAAAAAGAATACAGCCCTCTCTGCAGCGATTTTACGGAACGTAGTGACGTACTGAGCCAAGAGAGGGCTGTATTTTTTCTATACTAATAATATGCAGTTGTATCCGGGCCCCATTATAAAATGGAAGCACCTTATCGCTTATTTACAATAGCTCCATCGAGTTACAAAACTATTATTTTAGCTAAAATTAGCAATACACTAACTACTTACTCGAACATGGTCGATAGTAGTAGTTTCAAGCGGTTTGCTTGGTTTACTGCACTGGAGCCTGGATCGTAGTCGATAGCGGCAATGCGCACGTCTGGGTAGGCAGCGGATAGTGTTTTTACCATGCCTTTACCTGTTACGTGGTTTGGTAAGCAGCCGAATGGTTGCAAGCATACGATTTGTTTTGCCCCTTTTTCGATGAGGTCGATCATATCGCCTGTGAGGAACCAGCCTTCACCACATTGGTTACCAAGTCCGATGAATTGAGCAGCTTCTTTTGCTACTTCTGTCATACGTTGTAGAGGGTCGAAGTGTTTGGACGCCGCTACGGCTTTAGCGTATGGCAATCGGTAGAGTTCAAGGGCTTCACGAGCCAATGTTCCGAAGAAGCCAGATAGCCATGTACCATCAAGGTGTTTAGCACGGTATGTGCTATCCATTGCGCAGTACAAGAAGAAGTCTAATAGGCCAGATGTAACAACTTCGCCACCTTCTTTTTCAATGAGTTCATTGATATGGTTGTTAGCGCTTGGATGGAATTTAACATAAATTTCCCCTACGACGCCAACGCGAGGTTTTTGTACATCTTTATTAACCGGCAAGTTATCAAAGTCATGAATGATTTCTTTGATGTACTTATTGTACTGACGAAGGCTTGCAGATGTAATGTTTTGCTGTAATTTTTTAATCCAGTAATCACATAATGCATCTGTAGAGCCTGGGTTAGTTTCGTATGGACGTGTAGCCAATACACATTGCATGAGGGCATCACCGTAAACAACGGCTTGGATCATACGATGTAAGAAACCTTTTGTCAATTTGAAGCCTGGTTGACGTTCCATATCGCTCGCATTGAGGGATAGGATTGGTACTTGCTTCATACCAGCATCGATTAAAGCCTTACGCAAGTAACCGATGTAGTTAGTAGCACGACAACCACCACCTGTTTGGGAGATGATAACAGCCGTTTTATTGATATCATATTTACCAGATAATAGAGCAGACATGAGCTGACCTACAACGATAATCGCTGGGTAACATGCATCATTATTGATGTATTTTAAGCCCACTTCAATGTCGTCACGCGTTGGAGCTGGCAACATTTCAAAGTCATAGCCTTCATTTTTGAGGACTGGATCTAAGAGACTAAAATGCAATGGTGACATTTGTGGCACCAAGATTTTATAAGTCTTACGCATTTCCTCAGTGAACACAACGCGATTATAATCGTACGTTGGTAATTGCTCTTCCACCACTTCTGGTGCTTCTGGGTTATGATGACGACGCAAGCTACGTTCCATTACGGATTGCAAGGAACGCAAACGGATGGTTACAGCACCAAGGTTTGTACCTTCATCAATTTTGAGTAAGGTATGAATTTTATGGTTTGCTGAAAGTATATCTTTAACTTGATCCGCTACGATAGAGTCAAGGCCACAACCGAAGGAGTTAAGTTCAACGATTTGGAAGCCTTCAGTTCTACTTACGAATTCAGCAGCGCGATATAGACGGCTATGGTAGGACCATTGGTCTACAACACGCAAATGCTTAATTTCATTACCTAGTGGAGCAACGCCATCTTCCGTAAGAACAGCCATGCCAAGAGATGTAATAAGCTCTGGAATACCGTGGTTAATACCGGAGTCCAAATGATATGGACGGCCAGCTAATACGATGGTAGGAATTTGTTCTGCTACGAGGCGAGATACGGTTTTCTTCGTTGTTTCACGGTAAGAAGCCTTACAGTTTTCTTGTTCTTCCCAAGCTTTTTCTACTGCATTAGCAATATCTTTCTTCTTGAGGTTCAAGAAGTCCAATGCTTTCACAAGAGCAGGAACAAGTGATTTCTTATCAGCTAACGGCAAGAATGGTGCATGGAATGGAGTATCCCCTAACACGTCTTGCATGTTGTTTTTAATAAGTTCTGGATAGGAAATAACCATTGGACAATGGTAATTATTGTCGCGGCTAAACTCCTTAGGGCCATGTTGAATACAAGGATACCAAACAAAGTCTACCTGTGCATTCGCAAGATCGCGAATATGACCATGAACCGCTTTTGCTGGATAGCAAGCTGTATCGGATGGGATTGTATCGATAGCCTTGTTGTATTGGTCCTTCGTTGTGTAATCGGAAAGGATTACTTCATAGCCAAGTGTATTAAAGAATGTAAACCAGAATGGGAAATCCTCGTACATGTTGAGGACGCGAGGAATACCAACGCGCATTTTACCTTCGAACTCTGGAATATTTTTCTTTAAGTAGTAGTCGAAGTAACGACGCAATTTAACGTCTACTAAGTTAGGAACTGCTTTGCGTTCCTCTTGAATCATACCACCTGCACCGCGGTCACAACGGTTACCCGTTACGTAGGTACGACCATCGGAGAAAGCGTTGATGGTAAGCATACAATTGTTAGAGCAAAGTCCACAATTGCGCATTGTCGTAGATACTTGTAAGGAGTTAAGACCGTTGCTATCGAGCAAAGTACTTTTTTCCTTTTGTAACTCTTCTGCTGTTTCAGCTGCAAGAAGGGCCATACCATACGCACCCATCAAGCCAGATACGTCAGGACGAATTACCTCTACGCCCATCAATTTCTCGAAGGCACGCAATACGGATTCATTGTAGAATGTACCGCCTTGTACAACGATATGATCGCCCAATTCTTTAGGATCTTTTACCTTAAGAACCTTATAAAGGGCATTTTTAATAACAGAGTAAGCAAGGCCTGCTGCGATATCTTGTACCGTAGCACCTTCTTTTTGAGCCTGCTTAACTTTAGAGTTCATAAATACGGTACAACGAGAGCCCAAGTCGATTGGCAAGGATGCCAATAAACCTTCCTTCGCGAATTGGTCGATTGGAATGCGTAGACCGGATGCGAATGTATCGATGAAGGAACCACAACCAGAGGAGCATGCTTCATTCAATACGATATCTTCGATATAGCCATCGCGGACCTTACAGCATTTCATATCTTGACCGCCGATGTCCAAGATAAAGGAAACATCAGGGCAGAAGTAGCGAGCTGCACGATAGTGAGCCATTGTTTCTACTTCACCAATATCGATGCCAAGGGCGCGTTTAAGGAACGCTTCGCCGTAACCCGTTACACCAGAATGCGCAATATAAGCGCCTTTTGGTAAGAGTTCATAAATTTTCTCGATCATTTCACGAGATTTTTCTAATGGTTTACCATGGTTTGGACCATAGTGAGAGAAGATAATTTCCTTATTACTATTGATGAGAACTACCTTAAGTGTAGTAGAACCAGCATCAATACCAAGGTAACAAGGACCTTGCGCATCTTCAATATTTGCCTTTGGCGTTACTGCCTTAGCATGACGAGCGCGAAATTCTTCTAATTCTTGTTCATTTTTAAATAGAGGTTCTACACGATCTGTAGCCTCCATAGGAATACCGATGAGGGCACCGATTTCTTTTGTTAATTGACCAACTGTAATCTCACGACAGTCTTCTTTCATCAAAGCCGCCCCTAAAGCGATGAACAATTCACCATTCTCAGGGATAATGCGATGCGCTTCATCTAGTTCTAAGGTATCGCAGAAGCATTGGCGCAATTCAGACAAGAATGTCAATGGACCGCCAAGGAACGCTACATTACCTTCAATTTTATGACCGCATGCAAGGCCCGCAATTGTTTGGTTTACAATCGCTTGGAATACGGATTTTGCAATATTTTCATGAGATGCGCCTTGGTTTAACAAAGCTTGTACGTCTGTTTTAGCAAATACGCCACAGCGTGCTGCAATTGGATAAATCGTATCAGCATTCATGGCCAATTGGTTAAGACCAGATGCATCAGTTTGCAATAAAGTCGCCATTTGGTCGATGAAAGCACCTGTACCACCTGCACAAGAACCATTCATACGGTGTTCTGCCGTTTGACCTAAATAGGTTACCTTCGCATCTTCACCACCAAGTTCGATGATAACATCAGTTTCTGGATATAATGCTTTTACAGCACGCGTTTCAGCAATAACCTCTTGTACGAATGGAATACGTACTTTATCAGCCATTGCCATACCACCAGAACCGGTAATACATACATGAACTTGATCATTTTCATGACCCACTTGAGCCTCTTGGAGCAAGGTATATACTGTGTCCAAAATATTCGCATAATGGCGTATGTACTTTTTATACAAATAATTATCGTGTTCGTCTAATAGTACAACTTTAACTGTTGTAGAGCCCACGTCAATACCCATGCGTAGCATGTGTTGCATAAATACCTCTCTTTTCAAAAACCGTATGACCACACAAGATCATACTCATATTGTGAAAGTAGTACATTTACTATGAAGCTCACATAAAATATACTAAGCATCTAATTAAATTAGGCGAGGATACACTTTCACAAAAATATCTAATTTTTTAAATATCCTATACATATTATACAACAAATGTAGATAAAATCTATGTTATTCTATATTCCAATGAGTTATATGGAATATGACTAAACTTGAATAATACCTCTACATCGAGATAGGATGTAAAAGTTATTATATCATTCTAAGATGAAAAAAGGTGTACCTAATGGCACATAACCTCAGTAATACTATCTATTCCTATACAAATAAAAAAGAGGCTTCAATGAAGTCATTAAAGTCTCTTTTTTCGGTCTTATATTTTCTAGTTTTAGTATTCAATCTATATAGTACTCAATCTATATAAATTACAATACTTTTTTATATAAACCAATAAGATCATCATGGTTAGCTGGATATGGATTAAATCTGTAACACATATCCTCTAGTGCTCTATCTGCCATAAGGTCGAGCTTAGTTTCCGATACAGCTTTATCTACACCAAAGGCTGTCAGATTCATTGGACAGTCTAATGTATGTTGCAATGTAACGATAGCTTCTATAAGAGCAGCTAATTTATCCACCTCTGATGCATTATGACCTGCAAAGCCTAATTTAGCAGATAAATGAGCATATTTTTTAGCTACCGCCGGATTGTGGGAGCAATTAAATCCAATTACATACGGCAAGAGCATACTATTAGCTAGGCCATGAGGCACATGGAATTGTCCTCCCAACTGATGAGCCATGGCATGAACGATACCTAAGCCAGCCTTGTTAAAGGAAAGCCCTGCAAGGCATGATGCTTCATGCATAGACATGAGGTCTTGTTCTGTTGCTGTTGGCTTATGACATTTTGGTAAATATTCAAAAACAAGCTCAATCGCCTGTTGGGCCAATGCATCAGTAAAATTATTAGCAGCAGTCGCTACATAAGCTTCTAGCGCATGAACGAGTACATCCATACCACTAAAAGCAGTAACACTTGGTGGAGATGTTTTTACAAACAATGGCGTTAATAAAGCTTCATCAGGTAATACCGCATCATCCACAAGAGGATACTTAATTTGTGTTTCGCTATCAGTAAGAACAGCAAAAGAGGTCACTTCAGATCCTGTGCCACTAGTCGTTGGCACGGCAATAAAGGATTTGATATCCATATGCTTTAATTTACGACCAAAATAAGCAATCCCTTTGCTCATATCAATGCAGGAGCCCCCACCTATGGCAATAATGACGGATGGCTTAATGCCTTCCATAAATTCAATGCCCTTTACTACATGCGTTATGGGCGGATCAGGTACCACATCAGTGTAGATAGTTACTTTATTTTTACTGTCCATTAAGCCAATCACATACGTAAGGCTCGGAGAATCTTTTAAAAATGGATCACATATGATAAGGATGGATTCATTATTAAATTCTGTAAGACGATTCAACGAATCTGGTCCTGCATAAATTTGAGTTGGAAAAGTCCATTTATTCATATGCTCACCACCTATCGAATGTTAAATCCTGTTGTTAAACAACATCTACGACGTCGTGCAAAGCAGCGCGCTGATGTAGTCGATTCCCCAGTTGGTGTAGCAATTGTAAAGGTTGTCGTACCTTCACCACTAAAACCAAGCCCTGCATAAGATGGACCATTCTTAACAAAAATAGATGTTTTCATTTTACGAGCCATCCGATTGAGGCGTTCCATATTTAAGGAATGCATTGTTGCCGTATGATGTAAGCCCGCTTCTAACATCAAGCATACATCGAGGCCTTCATCAAAGCTATCTACCGTTACAACCGGTAGAATAGGCATTAACATTTCAATCACTGCAAATGGATGGTCTTTTGGTGTACGCATGATGATCAACCGTGGATCACCATTGTACGGAATATGTGCCGCATCAAGAATGACGCTTGCATTCTTACCGACGAACTTTTTGTTTGGTGTCCCATTCGGTAATACAATTAAATCCACTAAGCGTTGAATATCTTGTTGATTTTCAATAAGGACGCATCCTGCTTTCACCATTTCTTGAACTAGCTGTGACTCGATTTGGCGCATGGCAACGACGCTCTTTTCAGCGATACATAGAATATTATTATCGAGGCTAGCACCGAGGACGATATCTTGAGCTGCCTTTTTAATATCTGCTGTTTCATCTACAAAGGCAGGTGGATTACCAGCACCGGCACCGATAACCTTTTTACCACTTTGAAGTGCTTGTTTTACAACCCCAGGGCCACCAGTAACAACTAATAGACTCACATCGGGGTGCAACATCATCTCTTGAGCGGACTCAATAGATGGCTCACGAAGTGTTACGATAAGGTTTTCAATGCCAATCGATTTAGCAATAATTTGATTAAGTTCACTAACTAGCAATCGACTAAGATGCTTAGCGCCAGGATGAACACTAAAGAATACGGCATTCCCTGCAGCTAGCATACCGATTGTATTACATATTAACGTTTCTGCCGGATTTGTACTTGGTGTAATAGCACCGATGACACCGTAGGCAGACAATTCGTATAATGTCATGCCGTTATCACCAGTTTCACACTCTGTAACGAGATCTTCTACACCCGGTGTTTTATCGAGTGTAAGGTTTAATTTCAATACTTTATCTGCAACTCGACCCATTCCTGTTTCTTCAACAGTTTTTTGAGCCAACTCTTGTACTCGTGGGCGCATAGCAGTACGAATATCTGCTATTACCTTTTCACGGGTTGCCAAGGTGCAATCTTCAAAGCGCGCTTGCGCTGCTTTTGCTGCTTGAATGGCCTCATCAACGGTATCAAATACACCTGGTTCAACTTGACCTCTAGGCGCTTGTTTAAAAGGTTTTGATGAGGCTGCTTCTTGCTTTTGCCCCTGTAATACATCTATAACCATGGAGCGGATCATTTCTTTCAACTGTGTATTGTTTTCCATCATGAACCTCCATATAGGTTGCATTGCTGATGCAATGACCATGTCAACTAACGGTGTACACAATCAAGGATACATTCATGATGTGACACAATAACTAGGTTTAACTCTGGCACCAGCTATTTCCTATACAATTATTTTTCAAAACTATCAATAATACCCACAATAGCGCAATCTACTGCGGTGCCTTTATCATCTTCGAAAATATGCCGTGCCGATGAGCCTCGAGTTAGAAGCACATATTCACCTTCACCAGCACATACTGTATCGACGGCGATTTCTATGCGCCCCGTCAACTCTTGTTCTCCATCGAGAATGTCCACCATCATCAGTTTCATTCCCTTTAGAGATTCATGCTTTTGAGTAGATACGATACTACCCACTACTTTACCGACTTGCATACTTCTCGTTCCCTTCAATTATTGTGATATGTAAGCGCTCAATTTCATCTCGAGCAGCCATGGTAAACCGTTGTCCCCTATATATGACGATAATAGACTGACTTTCACAAGATCTTACAAAAGAGGCCGTTATCCATCCTTGATGGCTGGCATATATAGGACGACCAAATTTATCTAGAAATTTGATAGGCCAATCTAGAATAACTGATGGATTCAGCAACGAGGTTACAGGGACTGCGAGTCGTATTGTCACCTCACAGTCATAGGCTAATGCACGGTGCAAACAGGCTACCCAAGGCACCAATGTATCGCTCATTAACTCTCGTATATGACCATAATCTATACCAGCAAAAGAAATGAGTTGATTCTGCAACAATATATGTTCATCATAGTTATTGCATTCTGTGACCATAAACGTAGCAGTGGATGTCATGCGCTTTTCTAGGCGTTCTAGCACCAGTTTAACTAATGCATCCATATTAATGCTCACTTCCCATGGCAATCCCTAAGGGCGTTACAAATTCTGGATATAATGGCTTATCTACGGGTAATCCTATATATTGACTGAAAGTTTTGGTAAACTCCTCAAAATTAGAAGCACCACCTACAACAACAATAGGAGTCCCCTTTTCATAGCCACCCTCTTGTAACGCACGCTTAGAAATAGCTGCCATTTTCTCTACAACAGGCCGTATGGTTGCATATACATCGCGTTTATTAGCTTCATTCCGCTTATAAGCCTCCGCTTCAGGGATGGAAATCCCATAGGCCCCGCTAATAACAAGGTTCATATGGGTGCCTCCTGTAGGCTCATCTACGGTATATACAACTCGGCCATCTTTTAAAATGCTTATGCCAGTAGTCCCACCACCGACGTCGATAACAGCGCCATCAGTAATGCCTAGCACATTAGCAGCAGCGGTAGGTTCGTCTAGAATACAAGTCACTTCAAAACCGGCGCTTTCTAGAACGTGACCTACTACATCTTTATTCTTGCCTATCGTTCCAGGTGGAACAGCTGCTGCGGCATATACAAGTTCTGTGCCTAAGGCTGCTTCCGCCTTAGCCTTTAACGCTCGCGTAATTGTAACAGCTCCCACATAGTCAACTACAAGGCCATCTCGAATGGACTCATTGTATTCAAAGGCACCATAAATAGGTTTACCTTTGTCGTTAACTACGGATAGGACAATAGATGATGTACCAAGGTCAATACCTACACGCAAATTCTTTTGATTATGCGAGCTCACTTGTTTGGACTCTACAAGATCAGAGAACTCTTGCAATGTATTATTTGCCTTTTTCAAACCCTTCATCGTATCACCTACTTTACTGTACAATTCTCGCCATCACTGTACCTTGTACATTGGCAGCATTCGCCTCATCTGTATCAATATGGAGTTCTAGGACAAAACCAGGCACGGCCCGAACGATGACATCACCAAATACAGTGGTGCGTTCTGGCGTTTGAAGTTCAACATTAACGCTATCGCCATTATTTACATTAAGCCGTTTTGCATCATCAGGCGACATATGAATATGTCGCTTTGCAACGATACAAATAGGTTTTGTTATTTCCCCGTTTTCCGTACATAAAGTGATCTCTACGGCTGATTCTAAATGACCAGATAGCACAATAGGAGGCTTTATGCCTAATGTACGAGCATCGGTCAACGATACCTCCACTTGTGACTGCTTTCTAAGAGGACCTAGTACGCGGACATTTTGAATGACTCCTTTAGGCCCCACTAAAGTAACTGTTTGTTCTGAAGCAAACTCTCCAGTTTGTTTTAAGTCACTTTTCTTAGTAATTGCCTGATTAGGGAATAATACATCCCAGTCCGCCTGACATAGATGGACATGTCTATTGCTCACACCTACGGGAATGGACGATTCGAACATGGCTTCGATCACTTCTCGTACGATAGCACGAATCTGTTCCCGATCCATAAGCTATTATCCTTTCTTAGGTAAGATTAATTCTACGTCGCTATGAGGGCGTGGAATTACATGAGTGGATACTACTTCGCCTACTTTTTGTGCTGCTGCACAGCCTGCATCAACCGCTGCTTTTACAGCGCCTACATCACCGCGAACCATTACTGTTACAAGACCAGAACCGATTTTTTCAGTACCTTCTAATGTAACGTTAGCTGCTTTTACCATTGCGTCAGCCGCTTCAATGGCGCCTACTAAACCTTTTGTTTCTACCATGCCTAATGCGTTATTCATGATAATCTCCTTTATTTTTACTACTTTATTTCTTTTTAGAGTTTTTCTTTGGCGTTGTTTTCTTTGTACCTGTGGACTTAGAACTTTTCGGTTCTATGATAGTAGATACAATTTCATCTAACACTTCAACAACCTTTTCATCTAATTTGGGTTTCTCTGTTTTAGAAGTTGTAACTTCAGCTTTGACTGGTTCAGTTTCTATAATTTCTTTAGTTTCTTGAACACTAGCACTCGCCTTAGTTAACTGTGTATCATCAGATACTTTAGCTGGCTTATCTGTAAAGTCATCATTAAAGGATTCTACTAAGCCTTCTGCAGGCCGTGGAATTACTTTATGAGCTACATACAGGTTCATCCCTTTTGTAAGAGCCACACCGGTCTGAACAGCCGCTTCTACAGCTGCTACATCACCGGCAACCTTTACTGTCATCCAGCCAAGGCCTCTCGTCTTTTCTATGCCTATCAACCGTACATTTGCAGCTTTAACCATTGCATCTGATGCGGTGATAGCCCCCAGTAAACCAGCTACTTCTAGTAACCCTAGTGAATCTTTCACTATGCCACCTCCCGACGTCTATTTCTGTTGATGATTCGCAACAGGATTCATGCATTCCTATAACGTTAGCTACGTTGCATATCTACTAACATTTGACGAATCAAATCTTTTAACTTTGGTTCTTGAGATTCTGTTTTAGGTTCTTCTTTCGGTGTCACCTGAACAGGCTCATCCTTGAGCATACCTACTTCATCCATTATGTCCATAATGATAGCCCGTAACATTTGTTCATTTAGTTCTGCCATTATGAATCCTCCTATTCACATTGTGAAAGTATCATCTATAGTGACGTAATCATATGTAATGAATGAATGTCTCTTTGAAGCAACATTCATTAAATAATGTAAGCATTACCTTTATTCTTAGGTATATCTCCCATAGTTTCTAGTAAAGCTAATCCTACATCACGTGCTGCTTTTACAGCTTGTTTAACAGCGCCAGAATCACCACAGATTTGTAAAATAACTTCGTTACTCATAGCTGAACTCGATGGAGAACGATAGCCTACTACATCTACATTAGCTGATTTAACTGCTGTATCTGCCATAACTACACCAATAGCTGCTGGGGCCCCAACGATCAAGCCAAAGGCTTTACCCTCTGGTGTTCCAAATGCAGTCACTAATGCTTCTCCTGCGCGAGCTGTATATTGAACCTCCACATGACCTGCTTCGTTCATATATACTTCGCCGAAGGTACGTTCTAATTCACGCAATGCTACTTCTACAGAACGTCTTACATCAGATACATCATCGCCGCCAAATATGATAAGGGAACCAGAACCGGCGCCACCTTTCATATCACGGGCAAGTTCAATGCTAACAATCTCGGTATTCGTTGCTTTTACAGCTTCATCAGCGGCCATAATTTGCGGCCCTGCACCTGTACGTGAACCTAAGATACCGATAGATCGATATGACTTAGTGAGCTTCATAGCTTCCAATACTTGACTGTCTACATTGGCAATTACGAGGCCAATTGTATCGCCTGTTGTAGTACTGCCTACGTGTTCAGTAATCATTGAAGTTTGTAGTTGATTTGTAGTAGGTGAACTTACAGGTGACGAAACACATGATGCATTACCTGTTGCGCCTGTAGTTTTGCTTAAATCAGCACCATCGATACGCATCAATACGCGCTTTAAAATCTCATCTACCATACTTTTAGTATCGGCCATAATTATTCACCCTTTGTTGGTAAAATACCTTCTACATCTTTATGTGGTCTTGGAATTACATGAGTAGAGATAACAATGCCTACGCGTTCAGCAGCCGCTGCACCTGCATCTACAGCAGCTTTTACAGCACCTACATCACCGCGAACCATAACAGTAACGAGACCAGAGCCAATTTTTTCATTGCCTACGAGTTCTACATTAGCTGCTTTAAGCATTGCATCAGCTGCTTCAATAGCGCCTACTAGGCCCTTAGTTTCCACCATACCTAATGCTTCTTGTGTCATCTGTTTTCTCTCCTTTTACAAAACATAGAGCAAAGATTACAAATTTATTTTTCTAATAGTTCCACCATAGTGCCTATATTCATAAAGGCAAAGTGTGCTGTTTTAAGCAGTTGTACCATTAATACGGCACCAGTTCCTTCACCTAATGCCATTTGCCCATGGATTGGAACTTCATCAAGACGAATATTTGCATAGGCTAATGCTGCTGCCATCCCTACCTCACGAGAATAATGAGATGGAATGCCATATAATGGAGCCTCTCCATTCATTTGAGTAGCACAAGCCATAGCAACTGCTGTAATATATCCATCGATTACAAATGGAATATGTAGGTCTGTACAAGCTACCATAGCGCCTGTAATAGCGGCTATATCAAAGCCACCTACGCGGCTGATTACCTCTTTTGGACTGTTTAAGTGTCCCTTATGATGAGATAGTGCAGTACGTACAAATTCTCGTTTTTGATTCATGTACGCCTCTTCATCAGGACCAGATCCAGGACCTACGGTTATCCGTGGGTCTAATTTTGTAAGACCACTCAAGACAGCTGCTGAAGTTGTGGTATTACCAACACCCATTTCACCGAAGGAAAATAGATTGATACCTGATTCTGCATAGTAGACAACGCGGTTATATCCCGCTTGATACGCTAGGTCAAATTCTTCAGCGCTCATAGCAGCACCGTCTAATATATTCTTTGTGCCTTGAGCTACCTTTCGATTTATCCCAATACCTTGTGGGCACGCAATGCCTACATCTACCACTTCATAAGGAATATGGTTAAAGATACAGTAATTAGCAACTGCACTTTTACCATCAATCATATTCTGAGACTGTTTACGAGTAATCTCATAGTTATAACCGATTAGGCCATCTACGGAAATACCATTATCTGCAGAAAAGATAATATGCTGAGCCTGAATCTCAGGTTTCATATCCTGCCACGCGAGACACATTTTTTTGAAATATCGTTCCCATAGACCCAAGCTTTTTGGAATGATCGCCTTATTTAAAATAAATTGATTAAGTTGTTCTTCAAACACTTTGTCCATGGAAAAACCTTCTTTCAACTAACTATATATGTAGTTACATAATTGTTTTAACGACTCTTCGTCGTGAACTGATATTTCAAAAATATTAGTGGCTCCCGCTAGTTTAAGATTGCGCCGAGGCGCCTCAACATCTTTACCCGTATCCACCTTTGATACAACCCCTATAACCTCGCGATTTAAGGAGTTTCCAAAGTTTGGTGGGAATATGGTTGTTTCATCACCTGCAGGAATCATGAAAATCACTACGTCCGCATCATAGGCGTGTAAGATAATGCCTCGATAGTAATTAGGATTCTCCATATATTCTCCAGGGGTATCGATGAAGTTTCCCACTCTCGTTATGGCTTGTGTCTTATGATACGTAGCCGAGCCATGAGTAATCGTATCTGCTAATGTAGTCTTACCACAACCGCTACGACCTACTAGAAGGATGCGTTTTTCTTTCTTTTCGGTGCTCATAATTACCCTTTCATTAGGATCTTGTTAAATCCGTTGGGAAGAATCCTAATATGCGTTGCAGACCTTCAATTACGCTGCGCAAAGCAGATTCAACAGCAGATACATCACCAGTTATGAGAAGTGCCCCCGAAAACCTATCGATGAAACCGATTTCGATATCACCAGATTTACTTGCAATATCGGCTGCAATAATGGTCCCTTCACCAGGTGTTATGGTAAGAATTCCAATGGCATTGCGTCCTTTTTCCTCAAGCCCCATTTTTCTAAATAGATCTGGCTTAGGATTGGCAATAACATGAGCTATCGTAACCTGCTTTCCGGGTACAAACTCTTGTATGATGCGCTGTTTTGCATCAATTACCTCTTGAAAGGCCATATAGTCTCCTCCTAATTTAATATGTATTCTTTAAACTATACTGACATGTTATAGTTTGTCGTTGTTTTATATACTCTAGCTATAGTTAAGGTGCCACTAATTGGAAGAACAACACGGCTAAGCCTGCCCCGATCAATGGTCCAATAAATGGTACCCATGCATATTGCCAGTTCGCAGTTCCCTTATTAGGAATCGGTAATAAGAAATATGCTAACCGTGGACCAAAGTCACGGGCTGGATTTAATGCATATCCAGTAGTTGCACCAAAGGACATACCAATGGATGCTACCAAGATACCGATGACCATAGGTGCTAAACCATCGGCCATTTTTCCTAAGCAGAGAATCGCTAGCATAAACATAAATGTTGCTATGATCTCAGATATCAAATTGAAAGGTTTATTATCGATTGCTGGACCTGTTGCAAAAATCCCTACACAGTTTCCTTCGTCAGGACCGGTTACTTTAAAGTGTGGATAATAGAACAATGCAGCAATGGCAGCACCTGTAAAACCACCTGCAATTTGAGCTATGGACATTGGAATGACTTGATCCCAAGGGAATATACCTGCTACAGCAAGAGCAAAGGTAACGGCAGGGTTCAAATGCCCTGGGCCACCAAGTGTAATCCCTACATATACACCAAAGGCTACGGCAAATGCCCATCCGAAGATAATGTGTAGCCAGTTAGTACCAAAAATACTAACAATGGTTTTCTTTAACAAGATAGATGCATTAGTAGTATTACCAAATGCAATTAAAACGGCAGTACCAACAAACTCACTAATATACATTTGCGTTACGTCCATTGTTTTCACCTCATTGAGTTAACAGAGATTGTAATGCATGAGATGCAATGTCCATATCCTGTGCCACGGTACCACCGCTAATGCCGAGTCCACCAATCATTTTTCCATTAATCATGATTGGATATCCGCCACCAAAGGTGCAAATTTTACGGTTTACCATGGATTCTATGTTGAATAGATCGCCATCAGGCTGTGCGCTTTGATGTATTTCATGAGTTGCTGATTTAAGCGCTACTGCGGTGTACGCCTTTGCCTGAGCGATGTCGTTACTGATGAGCAATGCATCTGACATACGTTGGAAATACATTAATACACCGTTTGCATCTACTATAGATACAACGATAGGTACGCCTATGGACTGAGCGTAGTCCATTGCCGCTTGTGAAAGCTTCGTCATAATATGCTCTAACTCTGTTCCAGTTGTCATATCATTAACTCCATTTTCAGCAGAATGCTCTATATTACCTACGCATTGATTGCTTCCTGTCAGTATTTCCTCGCGACTAGTTGCTACACGTTCTGAAACGCGTTCTACAATTGTTTCTACAAATTGTATATAGTCTTCCATGCGAGCCATGATATATAGAGCATCAGATAGTCGATTAATAAATTTACGAACCTCATCGCGAATAGGTTCTACAGAACCTAAGCTTATAAGCAATCGTTCTCCACGACGACAAATAGTACGTGCCACGTGTAGCTCTGCAGCAGATAGATAATTTCCGCTTAATATAAAGCTATGTTGCTGTGGCAATCGCTTAGTATAGTCATCAATCATGTATTCCAATTCGCTTATATCTTGTTGTGAAATTAGATTACTACTTTCACTTAGATTTTCCACATGAGGCGTGGCTACCTCCGCACATAAGCGGAATAGCTGATGTTGTAATGTGTGAAGCACATGTTTATTGTCTGGTGAGACGACTAATTTCTCACATACACTAACCTGTGCATTTAATTCATCAAAGGTTCCATATGTGTCCACACGAAGTGAATTTTTAGGTACTCTAGTGCCATCAAATAAGGCCGTTGTACCTGCATCACCGGTTTTCGTATAAATAGCCATATGCACCACCTCTAAAGTTAGTTAGATTTAAAAAGCTACTTCCAATCGTTCATCAGGAACGAAAGGATTACCTTTTACAAGGCGGGCTGCATTGACACCTAAGGTGCGTAAGCTATCTGGATATTGAGCATAACCCGTAAGTCGATAAATAAATTGATGCATTGGTATGTTTTTATAGGTCAACACAATCGCCTCATCATCAACGCCTATCCCAACAGATAAAGCGGAATTACGAGATGCTAGGTCGGCCAATGTCATATGCGTACCACTATGGGACTCAATGACAACAGGTAGACCTTCCTCTTCAATTCCATATAGAACGGGTTTTAGTATATCCTCACTGATATACTCTGTAGCATACAGCAATATGGTTGGCTTACTAACGATACTTTGGTCCATCATAGGCCTCCCTTCTGTACATAGGATAATACCAAACCTGTTGCTACCGCATTACGTGCACCTTCAACGCCTCGAATATTGCCTCGACCTGCTACTAATGCATATTGTGAAAGTGCATCGGTGACGAGTTGAGGAATTTCAAAGTCTAATGCAGAACCACCTACGATAACTACGAATGGTATATCTCGCACATTATGAGTAGGACTAACAGATGCCAAAGCACGAAGAGAATTTGTTACAAACACCCGTTTCTTGGCGGTTTGACGAACACGTTTAATCGTTTCTAGTGGGATATCTCGCTCTACAGGAACAAGCCCATCAAGAGTGACAATAACAACGCGGCCAAACAATGCTGCCGGAAGTGGTTCATTAAAGAACTGCACCGTTCCATCTTCGTGACGAATGTGATATACACTGAGTACTTGAGCCAATGGATCTCGTTTAATAGCTTCCGCAATATGCATATCCTCTAAACCAAGCTCGGAGTTGATTAACATTGTTACCATATTTCCTGCACCTGCAAGATGAATGGCCTTAATTTTTCCTTCTTGATTGATGATAGATGCATCGGTAGAGCCTGCTCCTAAATCGAGTATGGCCATTGGTTTGGCTGTCCCCGGTGTAGTCAAAGCGCCTAAGATAGCTGATTCAGCCTCTTCGCCACCTATTTCAACAGGAACGCCTAACTCTTTTTCTACCTGCTTCGCAATGATTTCCATTTGTAGATGATCTGACTTAACCATAGAGGCAATACCTACAGCTTGTTCCATAGAGAACTCACCTGCAAGGCCGCCTTTCACATTAATAGGAACAGCCACATCTACAGCTAGTAAATCTTGAATATATACGTCTTGAGGTGATTTATTCGTCAATTGCGCCATTGTGAGGCGAACCTTTTCAAGCATGCCACCTACATTCGTACCTGCTTCTCCGCTGATATCCTCGATAGGATGAACGGATTCAAGGGTTTCCATGATTTTCTCTGCCCCTGCAGATACATCGACGAATACAGTTCGGTCATTTCCCATAACAATGATGGATCCTGCCGGTATTACCCGTTCTTTAACGTCCCCTGCAGGCGTTTTAATAACTACTGCAGAGCGGTTCCCGATGAGGGCCCTAGCAATGGGTACAATATTCTTTGTCTCCTCTGGTGAAAGCTCAAATACAGTGGCAATACCATACGGATTAGATAATTGTGATACCACTTGCCCCGGTTCTACAACCTCTACAGCGGAAAGCATTCCCATTGGAATTTTATCGATATACGCAACCTCGTCTACGATAGGAATTTTATGATCTAATCGATTATTGACGAGTACTCCATCATCGGCTTGAAGAATAGCAGCGCGAATATCATAACCGCGTTGACAGTACGCATTGATAAGCTGTGCTACCAATTCAAAATCGATAATTTTAGGAGCTACCACGATGTATGGCTTATCTTGTGGCTTGTCGATGAGTTGTTCAATAGGAACTGTATAGCCTACACCAAGTCCTAAACCACCTGGTGTTTTAGGATTGTGACCTATCATGGTAGATTCCGTAATAATGGTTTCCGTAATGGTCTCCATAGCTACATCACCGATAACTGGTGTAGCCTCATTAATGCGAATTAAGTCAATGTCTCGTAGTGTAAGATTAGCAGACTTGATTAGCGACTTGAGGGCATCCATGAGGCCTACGATATTTTCGCGCGTTCCTTTAATACCAGTGGTGCTAGCAATAGCAGAAGATAAGAACTTTGCCTCTCCATTGCTATGAATTTCGGCCAAGGCCGCTTCTGTTGTAGAGTTTCCGATATCGATGCCAACAATTCGTTTCATAATGACATCTCCTATAGGTTAATTATCACCTTTCAGTTTTTTACGACGTTCGTAGTTTTCTGCTGCTTCACGTACAAAGTTTGCGCAAATAGGAGCACCTAGACCATCAAGTTCGCTAGCAATATCCAAAAGTTCTTGTTTAGAAGAACGATATGGACGAAGTGCATTATACATTTCAAGTAAGCGTTTATCGCTAACTTTCGTCATTTCTGCGGCGCGGGAGAAGTTGAGTTCAATTTGATCACGGCCCCCAGCCTTAGCAATTTGACCTTGAGCTTTCAAAATGGATGGAGAAATTTTCAAATCATCCATTGTGATGTGACCTGCCATTACGTTATCCATCGTAATGTGGCTCAAATCACGGCCTTGACCAAGATCAATCCATTCTGGATGTTTTTTAGCAATCGGATAATCTTCGATTGTAACCACTCTATCTACTGTATTTGTTGTAGATGGTGTATGAGGCGCTGAGTACTGTGTTGTACTGCCTTTCGCCCCTTCTATTTCAGATACGATCTGCCGAATTAAGGCTTCTAATTCGTTAGCCATAGTAAACCTCCTTATACAGTGACACGAACTTCATCAGCTGGCTTACCTTTTACTACATGCTTAGTTTCCTTGATGTGAAGCAACGCAGACAATGCTTGGTATTTTGGACGAGCCATTTGATCGTTCAATGTTGGTACTGGTGTTGGGGATTCGCCCTTAGCGTATTTAGCAGCATTTTTACCGATAGCACGGTATGTTTCAGCTGTTAATAGCGGTGCTTGAGGGAATAATTCCAAGTTTGAAAGTGGTTGTAAGTCCCGTTGGTGAATCAAGGTTGTACCTTTAGATTGAATACCGATACATACACCGGATCCAGAAATAGAATCACCTTCAACGGCTACGGCCGCTACGTCAGAGGAACGGTATACGCGGATTACACGAGCTTTTAATCCTTCTTCTTCGATACCAGCTACTAATTGACGAATTACCTCTTGATGCGGTACACCAACTATGGTTTGGCGTTGACTGCGACCAAAGGCAGGACCTACAGCAATCACTACTTCATCTGCGCTAGTACCAGGTTGTGCAGGGCTACCAGTTTGTAGCCAGCTATCGTCACCAGTTGGGTCTTCATGTCTAGGTGCTGCACTTTCACCAACATTAGCCTTAAATTGTGGTGCCTCATGAACACCACCCATTTCTTGTAAAACGTCTAGGATAATAGAGCGTAATACATCTCTGTTAATTTCAGCCATCATGACACCTCCTTATATATCCCGTGGATCAATGGCGTTTGGAATATCTTTAATACGTTCCCAATCTTCACCTTCCACACGATACCCTGTGCCAACACCTTGATAGTCATTTCTATTGTTAATCGCGGAGATAACGTTGAAATCACGGTCAAAGATGGCCGATGTTTGTAAGTAATCGCCGGAGATTTTTTGTTTTAATAGGTTCAAAATACTTTGTGCTACATCTTGATGGCCTTCTTTAGCTAAGCCTTTTACGAAGTCAACGCCTGTAACACCGCGGTTTAACAAGTCTTGAGCCGCTTTAATATCTGCAACCTTATCGCGAGGAGGCATATCTTTAGAGCCATTTGCATATGTAGCAGCCTCTACCTCTTGATCTGTAATTGGAGGCAAGCCTAATGCTTTGAACAACGCTTGTAGTGCACGAGCCGCTTTATTACGAACCGTTACAACTTCTTCTTCGCGAGCAGGAATAAGACCGCCATTTACCTTGAGGTCACGTTGGATAACTGTCCAGTCATCATAGTCCTCTGCATCCCAGTTGGAACCAGCGAACATGTTGTCATAGTTTGGTGTAGAGCTATAACCAGAGCAGATAAAGTCAGTACCTGGTGCAAATTGCATCAATGTACGAGCTGTTCTACGCAAATCAGAATGACTGAATGTTTGGTCATTACTAGATGCACATTCAAGGTCGAGCATAGCTGCTACAAGGTTTTCTGCTAATACAGCACGGATACCAGAAGGTACAGCTGCTGGAATACCGATACAGCTTACAGAACCATTTTGGATACCTTGTACGCCAGCACCTTTTGTAATATATAGGCAGCGGATTTCAAGGTACAACATAGATTTACCTTCTGCTTGGCCCATTTGTACTTCAGAACCTGTACCAGAGGTGAAGCGCATTTTAAGACCACGAGATGCATAAGCAGATGCGAGGAATCCTTTAGACCAAGGTGTATCATCACCATCGGTAAATACGTCTTCTGTACCATATACGGAAATTGTTTCTGCATATGCTGTGAAGCCACGCATGCCAAGTTCCAATTCTGTCGCTTCTTCCAAGGAGCATTGTGTCAATACACCTGGGCGACCACATTGAGAGCCTACGAGTAAGCTAATCGCATTGAGTGGTGCGTAACGAGCAACTGCTACTGTTGTTTCTTCTTCTGCGAACCCACGAAGTGCACCTTCCGCAGCATCAGCTGCGATTTGCACTGGATTGTCGTTTACGTTCGTTACATGGGCTTGGTTAGCCATTGTACGACGAGCACGCATTTTTTGCATACATTGCATCATTTCAACAACGTTCATAGAAGAAACAACTTCCAACATTTTCGCTGGAGTAATAGATTTACAAATCTTAACGATTTCTTCACGAGGTACTGATGGTGTAAGCATCATATTAGCAATCTCTTTTGAATCCTTTGCCATTGCTTGTTCAGCACCATCGAAAACGATACCGTAATTTGCAATAAATGTATCGATAAGATCAAAATCTTCTCGGCGTTTACCATCGAGTTCAACGATGCGACCACCTTCGATTTTGAGGCTAGGCTTTGGATCTTGAGGAGATTCCATGGCTATAAAACCTTCCTCTACCCATTCCTTTACATAACCATCCTGATTAACAGGACGTTGACTTAAGACTTCGAAACGTTTTGATTTCATAGGGCATACCATCCTTTCAGATTAGATATAGGAAGGGGCTCCGTTCACTGGTTCGTCACCCATCGTACCGAGCAATTGTTTACCTACTTCACGAGCAGAAATAACCGCTTGTCGTACAGCCCCAGAATCGCCAGAAATCTGTAAAATTACTTCGTTAGAATTACTTGTACCTGCAGAAGGAGATGCATAACCGATTACATCAACGTTTGCAGATTTGACAGCTACATCGGCCATAACTACGCCAATAGCTGCTGGAGCACCTACGATAAGACCAAAAGCTTTACCTTCGGGAGCGCCAAATGCTGCATTTACTGCATGACTAGCGCGTGCTGTATATTGAAGTTCAATATGACCAGCATCGTTTGCGTATACATCGCCAAAAGTACGTTCCACTTCAGCTAATGCTACTTCAATAGCTCGTTTTACATCGGATACATCATCACCACCAAAAATGATTAACGACCCATGGCCTGCGCCACCTTTAGTATCACGAGGTAATTCAATGCTAACAATTTCAGTATTGGTTGCTTTTACTGCTTCATCAGCAGCCATAATGTGTGGGCCTGCACCAGTACGAGCACCTAAAATACCGATGGAACGATATTTTTTCTTTAGTTTCATCGCATCTAATACTTGTTGATCTACGTTAGCAATTACGAGACCAATAGTATCACCAGTTTTACTAGTCCCTACAAATTCAGTTAATCCACATGTTGTCGCCATAATACCCTCCATACGTATAATGAAAGTATCAAAGTATCTATGTACAGAAAACTATGTTGCGGTATACCATTTTATATTTTTTATCATTTCTTTAACTATTCATATGTATGCAACCCTAGATTCTGTACACCATATATTGCTATAGAGCATGCCTTGCTATTCAGTCACAACCCATCGGACTCAATCCTTTCTAAATACATGTACTATAAGGCTTTTATCTACCTTTATTATAAAAATTATTAAATGTAACTTTTTTATGTATATTCGAAAAATGCGATTTTTCTATTACTAAAATACGACAATCCTGTTATACTTATACATATAAAAGCAAGAAATAACTTAATTTTATAGGTATATGAATTTTAGGTGGTATGTCACTTTTCTCTTTTCTCAGGTTTAGAGCCGTCCCATTAGATAGAGAGCAAGTAGAGCTATTTAACGGTGTGCTTACTAGACCTCTTAACACATTTGTGATTGGAGGTTTTACCATGATTTGTACGAATGAAGATACTAAGCTTATTAATGAAATCATGCGCGATTTTACAAACATAACAAAGATTGCGGCTATTTTTGTTAATAATCGTGGAAAAGTGTTATCTCAAGAATATAACTTTTCTCCTTTTTGCAAGGTTGTAAGACGCAATCCAGCTTACGCCAAACGCTGCAATCAATGCGACTTATATGGTGGACTAGATGCTACAAAAGAACTATCCTCCTGTCCGTACCGCTGTCATATGGGCCTTATAGATTTCTCCGTGCCCATCATGAAAGATGGCGCCATCTTAGGCTTCATCATGGCAGGACAAACAAAAACAGAAGATACAACAATCAAACCTATTTTGCCTACCCAAACCGATTGGCATGATGACACCAAACTTCGTGCACTATATCAGGCATTACCAGTTCTTACAGCAGAACAAATCTACAGTGCTACAAAGGTTTTACGGATTTTGGTAGAACACTACTTCCCATTTAACGATGCCATAGCAGAAGAGATGCCTTATGAACAATTACCAGACTTTGTGGAGTCTGAACGACCTATTAATCGTCCAGAAATTCGAAAGGCTATGTTATATATAGAAAAAAATCTGAGCAAACGAGTGTCGCTCAGAAGGATTTCGGAACATATTCATTTAAGCGAGTCCTACTTCTCTAAGATTTTTAAAGATGATACGGGGCTTTCAGTAGTGCAATATATAACACTATTGCGCATACAAGAAGCGAAAAAACTATTAGTATATTCCCAACTAACAGTTAATCAGATCAGTAAAACATTGGGCTATAACAGAACTAGTTATTTCTGTAAAATTTTCAAAATGGCTACCACTGAAACACCACATTCATATCGGAAAAAATATGCAAAACCAATTCATCCATAATATAATAAAAAAGGCGTAACACCATTGGTATTACGCCTTTTTCGTATCTATAGAGTTTGTCATGAGAAGGTATTGTATCAGATACATATATTATTAACGATCAATTAGAACGCTGGGATGATAGCTCCCTTGTAGTGTTCTTCGATGAACTTCTTAACTTCTGGAGATTGTAATGCTTTAGCTAATTTTTGGATAGCTGGTTTATTTTCATCACCAGGGTTAACAGAAAGAAGATTTGCATATGGAGAGTCAGCTTTTTCTACGAATAAGCCATCTTTTGTAGGATTAAGACCAGCTGGCAACGCATAGTTAGCATTGATTACTGCTGCATCTAAGTCTTGGATAGAACGAGGAATTTGAGCTGCTTCTAACTCAACAATTTGGATGTTTTTAGGATTGCTAGTCACATCGAATGGTGTATTAGTCAAACCAGTTGGATCTTTCAATGTTACTAGACCAGCACTTTGCAACAAGAGAAGTGCACGAGCACTGTTTGTTGGGTCAGACGGGATAGCTACTTTTGCGCCATTTGGCAAGTCTTTCAAGTCTTTAATTTTTTGAGAGTAGATAGCCAATGGTTCGATGTGAACTGGTGCAAAGCTTACAAAGTTTGTACCATGATCTTTATTGTAGTTATTTTGGTAAGGTACGTTTGCAAAGAAGTTTGCATCTACTTCATGGCTAGATAGAGCCATATTTGGTTGGATGTAGTCTGTAAATTCAACGATTTGTAAGTCTACACCTTCCTTAGCCAAAATAGGTTTAACTTGTTCTAAAATTTCAGCATGAGGTACAGGATTTGCTGCTATCTTTAATACCTCTTTAGAGCCACTAGAGCTCGCGTTATTTGTGGAAGAACCACAACCACTAATCAATAAGGACGCACCCAGTACGGCCGTCGCTGCTAATGCTAACCATTTTTTCATGTAATCCTCCTATCTACGATGAAAACCTCCATCTCGGACGAGGACTCATACGTATACAACATTCGTAGATATTATAATAAATCTATTTTTCTTATCTTGTATCTACATTTGATTATTTAATAATTTCGATGTAGTAAGTATAGCAATTTAATTCCTACTCGTATAATAGATTTTATATATGTAATAATATAACTTTAATCTATAGCAAGATAAGAGTAATTACATTTAGCTATGCCAAGTACATAAAAACGGTACTAAGATGATTCCCCGTACTACTAGGTAATATACCTAATGGGTACAATCAAACTTAGTACCGTTATAAATATCGCTCTATATAATAAACAATATACTCAAAATCAAAAATCAACTTATGGAGTTGACGTTGTTTGCTCCACAGAAATAGTTACAGGTGCTGATAATTTAGCCTCTAACCAAGCTTTTATTCGTTCCAAATCTGCATCAGATACAGCGGATGTAGTATGGATGATCACCATATAGCGACTCGCTTTAGGCTGTTCTAGATTATCTATTAAAGGCATGCCTTCCACTTTGCTTACAAACGGGAATAACGCCTTTGCTTCAGCTTCTGTCGTTTTCATAGTATTTATAGTTTCACTTACTAATTGATAAGTCGGCTGGTATAGATTATTCAAGTTTTTATATGTTTCAAGATTCTCTGAAGATTTATTCAAGTTCGTCTTATCCATAGTAGATTTTTTCTCATCTACGCTATTAACAAATCGTAATGTATAATTCTGCAAGTACTCATCCTTCTGTAACTTGTTATCCAACTGGGCTCGCTCCTCTGAAGTCACAGGAGCTCCTATAACTACTATGTCTACTAGCTTATTCGTTTGATCTAATGAATAATCAATCACTTGTCGACGGCCCTCTTGATTAATATCATTCTTAATAAACTGCTCCATATGGTTTGACTCAGAATACTTGATAGTCATATCATAGCCTGCATAAATACTTGGTATAGCCATAATAAGACCAATCACGAGAAATATTAGCTGGTTACGACGATTAACCTCTTCTGCTTGTTTATGGAATGGCAAACTATATACACCCTTTAAAACAATAAAAGCTGCAAAGAAGATGAAAAATGCATTTATAAAGAATAGATAGCCAGCCCCAATGAAATATTGCCAATTTCCATTAGCCAGTCCATATCCTGCCGTACATAGTGGTGGCATAAGTGCAGTCGCAATCGCAACACCTGGTATAACATTATCTAAGGTCTTACGCGTTTGCCCAATAATCCCAGCTAACCCACCAAATATAGCAATGAATACATCAAAAATATTCGGTTCTGTACGTGCTAATAGTTCAGATGTAGCCGCCTGAACGGGAGAAATATAAAAATATAAAGCAGATGCCAAAACAGCAATCGTAACCTGTAAGGACAATCTTAAAATACCGCTTTTTACAACTGTAAAATTAAGCGTAGCAAAGCCAAAACCAGTTGCTAAAATAGGTCCCATCAACGGTGATATAAGCATAGCACCAATAACAACTGCCGTACTATTCATATTCAACCCAATAGAGGCGATAAATATGGAGAGAATCAGGGTAACCAACGCAGGTCCCTTAATCTTAGCCCCACCTATCAACCTTTTAGAGATAGTTGCATCATCAGCGCGCTCAAAATGTATATCAAAGTATTTATTTATTTTCATTCTTTCTCCTTATAATTTCATCAAATCTGCAAAGGTCCCTACATTTACAAACATATGCTGTGTCGTTTTCAACATTTGAACCATTAAGATAGCTCCTGTCCCTTCCCCCATCGACATGTGGGCTTGAATAGGAACCATGTCTTGTGTAATATCTACCTCTGCTAAAGCTAGCTCTGTGCCTTTTTCGCGGGAATGATGTGACGGCAATGCATAGTCTGTAATGCGCTCGTTCATATGTACCGCACAAGCTGCCGCTACAGCTGTAATAAAGCCATCAATGACAAAAGGCTTTTTAAACTCAACACAAGACAGCATAGCCCCAAGAATAGCAGCAATATCAAAGCCCCCTACATGGGCTACAATTTTACGAACTCTTTCAACTTCACTATCAGAAACAATACTAGCCTTATGCTTATCTAATACAGCGCGCACAAAATCAATTTTTCGTTTCATCAAATCTGGTTTATTCGGCCAAGAACCAGGTCCTACTGTTTCAGTGGGATCAGCTCCAGTTAAGGCAGACAACACACAGGCAGAAGTCGTCGTATTACCAAGTCCCATTTCACCAAAGGAAAAAAGATTTATCCCTTGCTTTACATAATGTTCAACTCGTTCATAGCCAGCTTGAAAGGCACTATTAAATTCATCCTCAGTCATAGCAGGGTGGTTTAATATATTCTTTGTCCCCTTTGCGACCTTGCGATCCACTCCGATACCATCATCTGAGGCAATTCCTACATCCACAACTTCATAAGGAATGTTGTTAAAGTTACAAAACTGTGTAGCCGACGAACGACCCAAGAGCATATTACGCGACTGCTTTTGCGTTACCTCATAGTTATAACCTACATAGCCTTCCATATTACAACCATTATCAGCAGAAAATATGATATGCTGAGGTCGAATTTCACCACTAATCTCGCCCCAAGCAGTACAAATCTTTCGGAAATAATCCTCCCACAAGCCTAGGCCACCAGGGATTAGGCATTTTGGTTGAAGAAATCTATTTAATTGTTCCTCAATTGGTAATACTGACTTATCTTTCATTCTAATCTCTAGTCTGCACAGAATATGCCAACTAGCCTTCTATTAATTCGATATTATTCTATATAGAAGTATAACACAAATTATATAATTAGTAATATAAGGTTTGTACTAGTACTCATATATACGAATTATCCTCTCATCAGGGAATAATCTATGCTTTTTAGCCTTAAACTCTGGATTGTTATTAGAATCAAAATATTCAATTGTATTTCTTAACTGCTCATGAGTAAAAGGACTCGTACTTGGATTATATACAAGCTGATTAAATACAGCATACCGTCCATCATATGCAGCAAATAGTAAATTAGATTTCTTATCTGGATTGTATGAATCCACTAACATTCCAGGCAAGCCATTATTCCATACCGCTGAATAAGTAGGATTTTGTAAATCATCAAAGATTCCCCACATACGCCAATATACTTGCAATGTGTGATAAAAATTATACTCTTTATCTACAAGCACCTTATTTTCTATATCTTTACTATCAGGATGATCTACATCTAAAGGAATAATCTGAATAGAATACCAAATATCTCCTATCTCATACACTATAAAAATATTGTTATCTAACATATAGAACATCTTCAACTCTGCACCTTTAGGAATGCGGAATGTCATGCCTTTACGAGTAATTGTGTCTGTATATGAATCTATATCCTTTAAACTCTTCTTACAAGGAACCTTCCTTTCCACAGGATACGATAAAAGAGTAGTCTTTTTCTCATCATGAATGAGCTTATCCGTTGAATGATACAATCTGCCCCGAACTAAACTAACTTCTTCAGCATACGTTTTTTCTTCACGTAAATACCCCTTAGCTATGTCCTCTGACTTCATTCTTTCCAAATGTCTTTGTAAATCAGCTTCAATCTTATCATTAGTTTGTTCACTACTAACACACTTCTCTTTAGCACTACCAGAAATATCACTTTGAGTAACCGGCTCTTTTGCATGTACTTGTGAAGCCATAAGACTTAGCATTAACAGTGCAGCAATGTATGAATATATTCTTTTCACAATACAACTCCTTAGCTTTATAACAACCACTACAATCAACTTCAATCTCTACTAGTATTGTACCTTTTAATACTTGTAGAATCATCAAAGGGGCTGTAACAAAACAGCCCCTTTGTTCCAAATTTTATATACAAACTCTGCCCAACTCTAATGATACATATCTATATCTACAGTAATCATTCGCGTTCGTTCCGGATTAAACATAAAGTAAATCACTCTTGGCTGGTCATGATCAAAGTTATGGTAAACAACATATACTACATATTTCTCAACTGATACACGAGTACTATAATAAAAATCTTCATTAGGATCATCACCGACACTCTGGCTGCCATCAATTAACCAGGGAAATAATTTCCAGTTTTGTCGTTGAATAGTGATAATCTCATAATAATTGTTTATGTCCCTAACCAATACATTTTTATCTTTTGGATATGTATTCTAATTACTTAGATTGATAAAACACAGCTCGTGTCCCATCATTACTAATTAGCAATTCTACAAAATGAGGTCTTTTAGTATTCCCATCGTCTACAAAGACATATAGTCTATGATTTCGAGTAGAATTATATGTATCCTTGACTACTGTTTTTGTTTCTTTTCGAGGTGCAAAGCGTAGCCACTCAATAAAAGTCCGTTCTGGCAAATTGAGGGATTCTTCTTCTATACTCTCTACAATATTATAGCTATTAGGGTGAGATATAAAACGCTTTTTCTCCCCCGTATCTAAATCACGCAATACACCATCCGCATCAATTTGCGCTGTATAGGCTGCATTTTGCTTTGCTATTGCCTCATATTGTGCAATTACTTTAGGGTCCCCCTCAAGTACAGTATATCTCTCTGGATATGCATTAGCCCAAGCTAAACTACTACGAAAAGCAGACGCTCTATAAATACCGTCGGGAAGTTTTCCTGGTCGTTTTAACCCCTCTGGTAGTTCTCCACTATTAGGCCACCCTTGAGTCCAATCCATGGTACTATACTCGAAGGAATCAAATTGCTCAATGCTTGTTTTTAAGTCGTACCTAAACCAATCGCTTACTAACCAAGAAAAGCTGAGGGTAAAGGCAATATACAAACACCAAGCCAACTGAGTGTGCCTTTTTTCAGATATGGACTGTTTCTTAAAGCGCCTATATTGTAGAAATATACTCGATACTATGGCTATGCCAAAAACAATATATGTAATAGGTGCTATATTAAATAGCACTACCACAATTGTAAACAACACGCATAGCATAACCGTTAATAAGCCATAAAATCCTTCGAACAAAACTCTCTCCTATAATGACAGCACTTAAAACATCTTTTTATACAACGCTTCAATATCTTCACGGCTTATTTCAGCTACTGTATTAGCTATATTGCCTGTAGCTACAACGTATACATTATCTACGAGCCATGGAATGTCTTTTTTCGTAAATCCTAATTCTGTAAGGTTTGTAGTAAGGTCTAGGTCATGTACGATTAGGCGTAATGCTTCTCCTAGTTCGGAACCATCTCCGTGGTTAAATATCCGAGCTAAGGCACTAAATTTATCAGGGTTTGCACTCCATGTATATTCCACTGCAACAGGTTCAATAATAGCAAGGCCTACACCATGGGTAATATCTTTAAGGCCACTGGCTGGATGTTCCATACCATGTGCTAATGTTACACCAGCTGTGTTAATAACCATGCCCCCAATTGTGCTAGCTAATGTAACGGACTCCCAAGCTTTTGTAAGCTGAATTTCGTTGAGAACAGCTGATTTGCCTTCCGCCGTTGCTTTCACATGTTTATATAGTGGTACAAGATATTGTGCTAATAATGTCACTGCATAATGAGCTAACGCATCGGTGAAAGGTTGTGACGTTTTAGAGGTATAGGCCTCGATGTTGTGGCATAGTGCATCAAAGCCTACAGATGCCAATACATGAGGTGGCATTGTACCCATTACAGCAGGGTCTACAATAGAAACCTTTGGCACAATAGCATTGCAGCGTAAGGATTTCTTATCACCTGTTTCAGGATTAGTAAGAACACCAAACCCGTTGCCTTCAGAGCCGGTACCACAAGTCGTTGGAATAACAATAAGAGGCAATGCATTATCACTAACTTTACGGTTGAAAATATAGTCGTTAATATCGCCTTCATTCACCGCCATAAAGGCAATTCCTTTGGCACAGTCCATGATGGAACCACCGCCGATAGCAATAACCATATCACAGCTTTCAGATTTAGCTAATGCAGCGCCGTCTAAGGCTGTCGTGGTCAATGGATTGGCATCTACTTGATCAAACAATACATGACCGATATGAGCTGCATCAAGCTTTGCTACCACCCGGTCATATAAACCAGATTTTTTAGCACTAGTACGACCAGTTACAATAAGTGCTTTCTTGCCATACGGTGCAGCAAAATCAGCAACATTATCTACTTTATTCCAACCGAATTGGATGTTTACAGGTAAAAAATAAGAGAATTCCATGTGATAACCTCTTTTCTTTGAAAACTAGTTCTTAGTGTTATTGTAAAGGATATTTAAAAGCATGTAAAACCTCATAGGGCTTTCACCAGAAAACAGGTATACTAATAATAAGAGAGGTATTTATATTTATATTTATATTTATAGAGGGAGAGAACATCTATGAAATTTGCCATTAAACATTTATGGTCTTCGCTGCGGGACCTAGCAACGCAGTCGCCTATATTACTGGCATTAATTGCCATATTTTCATGTACACCGTTGTATATTGAACAAGATTGGTTTGCCGAAATCGACATTAAGCTATACTCACTGTATTTCTTTATCGTTATATTACAAAGCTATATAACAAGAACCCGAAAGTTTTCCATTTTATATACCTTAGTAAGTATCGGAATCGGCGTTGGCCTTTATATGATTCACGAAAGCTACGGCTATGTGCGGGGTATTGAACTAGCTACGGAAAACATATCGTACCTATGGCTGTACTCCATGATTGCCTTGTATTTCACATCGCCTGGTGAACACTACATCGGTGAAATCATTAACCGCATCAAACGGATTGGCATCACCCTTGTTACGTCTACGCTATATAACATTGTTATCATCATGAGTTTATGGTTCTTCTTCATCATCGTGGACCAACCATTCAACTTTGAAGAAACCATTTTTAAGGTACTCGCATCCATTAATATATTCATTTGTCTATCTATGGTATGTTCTTACAAAGAGGATCCCGCAGGTCCTCCAGCGCCAAACTCATTTTTTACTGTTGTATTCGGCATCATCTTGCCTAAGGCGTCGATTATTACAGGCATTCTAGCTAATATCTATTTAGTCTTGATTCTGTTAGGGCTTCGAGAAGATACGCGTTTCTTCTATACCTACTATCCGTATGTAGCCATTTTCTACCTATTCTACTTGGCTAGCTTTAGATCCAGTGAAAGTAGCAGAACACAGCAAATCCTATGCTTCTTGTTCATTACACTAACTACACTGTGCTTAGTTCTTATCGGTAAACGTGTGATTAATGAACCAGTTCTCTGGCTCAATACGATTTACGTGAGTGCATTCAATTTAATCTTCTTAGTACACAATGTATATTCTCTTGTGAAGGGTTTAAAACCTTCTGTACACACAACAGTTATGGCTCTTGCCTTAGGTGCTGTTCTCTTGACGCCATTCATAGGCTATACAACGTATCGTGAATTTGTGACCTATACTAAAGTCGATGGCGAATGGCATGCAAGCCTACCAATAGCTGCTACCTTTGATTCTAACTTCACAGACTACGGCACACCATATGTACCTGTAGATGATTTAAAACTGCCAGATACAAATCCAACAAACGGCAGACGCGTCGAGTATATCAATTTTGATGCTTTGTCTGCACCAAAGGTTATCTCTATTGCAGGATACGATAAATACATTGAAAACATCGAGTTAATTGTATACGAACAAGATCTTAAAGAATACCAAGTAGAGTCTGCCAACTTCGACTCCATCTCCTTCAAGTTCCTCAACAACGGCCTTGATTTAGAGGTGTCTCTACCAAATGGAATAACAGAGGTGCATCATATTTATGATAAGTTCCTTACAGTCGATAAAACAGCTATCGATCCTGTCATTATAGAAGGCAATGGATATAAGCTATTGATTACGTCGTACTTCATAAACCAATTCGATACACGTAAACTTAAATTTAACGTACTTTATAATTAAGCATATAATACAAAATAGTAATAATTACAACATCATATATAATATGACAAAAGTAGTACCCCACAGGGTACTGCTTTTATTCATCGATCTAACTTGACTAGAATATGTTGGGCAAAATCTTGGGCCGCTTTAAAATCGTCTTCATTTGGATGTACTGCAGCTTGTTTGTGACGTGCATCGCGATCAGCAGATTGACCGTGGCTATGCCCTTTCGGGAACATCTTGTACATCATTTCGATAACCTTAGGATCTACCTTACCTTGGCAAATGAATGTTCCTACAGGCTCTATGCCATCGGGTAAACAATTTGCTGCATTGATTAAGCTCTCCTTAGCATGTGCCATTTGCGGTGGTACGCCAGCTGTAGCAAACAGAGCAATATGAGGGTTATGTAATATGCCTAGTACATCACGGGCCTCTTTATTAGCTGTCCCTTTATCCACCCAGAATCCTGCAAATACAAGATCGTAAGATGATAAATCGGACGGCACTTCTTTCATAGATACACATGGTGTACCTGCAGGCAATACGCTAGTAATAGCCTCTGCCACTTGTTTAGTATTTCCCGTAAGGGATGAATATATAACAATAGACTTCATGTCTTACCTCCTATTTACTATATATCTATTATAGGACATGTATGACATGCTTTTAATAAAATAAATCACAATAGTATACAGAACGATATAGAACGGAATTTTATATACTGCCACGTACTATTTTACTATTCTCAAAAGAGATATAGCATTCAAAATCATCATATATGCATCCCATATAGTATTTTCTAGTATTTATAACTATATCGATAAATTTAAGCATACTATATTTATAAATTTCTAAATGTCAATATTGAATGTATAGATTTTTTTCGCTATAATCGTAACATAATGTATAAGATTAATAGGAAAACTACAACATATAGTAGTTTTCTTATTTTTCTGATTAGATTTAACTTAAAGATATTTTATACTTTTCAGTCTAATCTTATATATGCTTAGATTAACAGTTTTATTACTTTTAAGACTCAAGGGGAACAGTAATGGAGATTATGATCAAGAAACGGGATGGCCATTTCGAGCCTTTATCCGTTGAAAAAACGAAACGTATGATTGCCTTCGCATGTTTGGGGTTAGATTCTTGTGATCCACTAGAATTGGAGTTAGATGCGAAGTTACAATTCGTTGATGGCATGACTACTAAAGAGATTCAAAAAACTTTAGTACAAACTGCTATCGAAAAGGTTATCTCTAAAAAAGACGACGGTTTCGGCAACCAAGTTAATAAAATGAACCAAGATTGGCAGTTTGTAGCAGCTCGCCTCTTCTTGTTCGATCTCTATAAAGAAGCCGCTATCACTCGTCGTTATAAAGCATTCGGTTATGGCAACTTCCCAAATCTTGTACACATGCTTGTAGAAGAGAAAAAATACGCTGACTTCTTCGTTACAGAATATACACCTGATGAATTGCAAGAGTTAGGCGATTACATCAAACCTAAGCGCGACTACCTCTTCAACTATGAAGGTCTTAAATTATTGGCTGACCGTTACTTGGTAAAAGGCTTCAACAAAGAAATCTTTGAATTGCCACAAGAACGCTTCATGGCTATAGCAATGCACTTGGCATTGGTAGAGGGTGAAAACAAAGTAGAATACGCTAAGAAATTCTACGATTTGATGAGCCAGTTAAAAATGACAACAGCTACACCTACATTGGCAAACGCTGGTACACCATTCCATCAGTTGTCCTCTTGCTTTATCTCTGGTGTAGATGATAACTTATGGTCCATTTACGATGTAAACAGCAAATTCTCCCGCGTATCTAAACACGGTGGTGCTCTTGGTATCTACCTTGGTAAAGTTCGTGCATTGAACTCCGATATCCGCGGTTTCAAAAACTCCTCTGGTGGCGTTATTCCTTGGATCCGTTTATACAACGATACAGCGGTTGCAGTAGACCAATTGGGTAAACGCAAAGGCGGTGCTACAGTAACACTCGATATTTGGCACAAAGACTTCTACGAATTCGTAGAGCTTCGTACAAATAATGGTGACGACCGTCGTAAAGCACACGATATCTTCCCTGCTATCTCTGTTCCAAACATCTTCATGGAACGCATGATCGGCCGTGAAAACTTCACCCTCTTCGACCCTCATGAAATCTTGGCTGTAAAAGGCTATGCTCTAGAGGACTTCTACGACACAGACGATAACAAAGAGTTCACAAAACGTTACCTTGAATGTGAACAAGATCCGAACTTACACGGCATCGAAGTGCCAGCACTAGACATGATGAAAAAAATCATGCGCTCTGCTGTTGAAACTGGTACACCATTCATCTTCTTCCGCGACACTGTAAACGCTGCAAACCCTAACAAACATGCAGGTATGATTTACGCGTCCAACTTGTGCCACGAAATTGCACAAAACGTTGGCTTCACAAACCTTGCTGAAGAAATCATCAACGAAGACGGCACTATCACTACAAAAACAAATACAGGCGACATGGTTACATGTAACTTGAACTCCATCAGCCTTGGCCGTATTTCTGACGAAGAATTGGAAGAAAATATCGCTCTTCAAATCCGCATGTTAGACAATGTTATTTCTATCAACCAAGCACCAGTTCCAGAATCTCGCATGACTTCTGATAAATACCGTGCTATTGGTCTTGGTACTTCTGGTTACCACCATTACCTTGTAAACCACGATATCCAATGGGAATCTGATGAGCACATTGAAGTAGCAGATAAATTGTTCGAAAACATCGCGTACTATTCCATCAAAGCTTCCATGGAATTGGCTAAAGAAAAATGTGCATACCCTGCATTCAAAGGTTCCGAATGGGAAACTGGTGCATACTTCACGCGTCGTGGCTACACATCTGATCGTTGGAAACAATTGGCTGCAGACGTTGCTAAATACGGTATCCGCAATGGTTACTTGATGGCTGTAGCGCCTACCGGTTCTACTTCCAACATTGCAAATACTACAGCTGGTATCGACCCTATCTTCAAAAAATTCTTTATCGAAGAGAAGAAAGGTTCTTTCACACCAAAAACTGCACCAGATTTGAACAACAAAACATTCTGGCTCTACAAAGAGGCGCATACAATCGACCAACAATGGTCCATCAAAGCTTGTGGAGTACGTCAACGTCATATTGACCAAGCACAATCTTTCAACTTGTATATCACACCTCAAATGAAAGCAAAAGAAATTCTAGACCTATACGTTGAGGCTTACAAACAAGGTATCAAAACAATCTACTACATCCGTAATCAATCCCTTGAAATGGATGAGTGCACTAGCTGCTCCTCCTAATACGAGATGTGTATATAAATCTGATGACGACCTATAGCAGTATAGGTCGCATCGTTGTATAAAGGAGTCCTACTATGGATAAAAAACTGATTTTCAACGAACATGGTGAACGTGGCACGCAATCTATGATTGGCGGCAACACCACAAACCTTCGCGAATGGAACCGTATCAAGTACGACTGGGCGAACCAAATGTACCGTACAATGCTCAACAACTTCTGGATTCCTGAAGAGATTTCCTTGAACGAAGACGTTAAGCAATTCCCATACTTAACAGATTACGAACGCCGTGCATTCGACAAAATTATTGCATTCTTGAACTTCCTTGATTCTATTCAATCTGAAAACTTACCTAACTTGAGCCGTTATATTACAGCATCTGAAGTGGCATCTTTATTGAATATCCAAGCATTCCAAGAAGAAATTCACGCTCAAAGTTATTCCTACATTTTGGACACTGTAACAAATCCTATTACACGTGACAAAATTTATGACGAATGGCGTACAGATAAGACATTGCTTGCTCGTAACCGCTTTATCGCCGATGCATACCAACGTTTCAGCGACGATCCTAGCGAAGCAAACCTTATCCACACAATCATCGCCAACTATATCTTAGAAGGTATCTACTTCTACTCTGGTTTTAGCTTCTTCTACACTTTGGCACGCCAAGGTAAAATGACAGCTACATCCACTATTTTCAAATATATCAACCGCGACGAAGTAACTCATCTTGTATTGTTCCAAAACATCATCCGCGAGTTACGGCGTGAACGCCCTGACTTGTTCACGCCTGAACTGGAAGCGAAAATCACTGACATGATTCGCCAAGGTGCAGAAAACGAAATCGCTTGGGGTCAATACATCACTGATGATAAAATCCTCGGCCTTAACAACGTTCTTATTGAACGCTATATCAAATACCTTGCCAATATCCGCTTAGAAGCAATCGGCTTGCCTCACCTATACCCTGAAATCAAGGACAATCCAATGGAATGGATTGAAAGCTTCTCCAACTTGAATAGCACAAAAACTGACTTCTTCGAAGCAAAAGTTACAAACTATACAAAAGCAGCGGCATTTGATTTCGATGATTTAGAATAATAAAAAAAATGATAAAAGAAAAAGTGATTCTCACGGTGGGAGAATCACTTTTTTCATTATAAAGGTTATTCAGTTAATAACGGTTAGCCAGCTGTATATGGGCCGAATCGACCTGCAAATAGATAGGACCCCATTTTACCAAGTTTGGCAGCAAAGATAGAAGCTACAATACCTAAAATAATCATAATCCATGCGTTATCAGCATTTACACCGTTAGCAATAGCGATGTAGGCTTGTGCACAGGAAAGAATAAAGTAGATAACTGTTAAGTAAATCTTTGCTTTAGGAATTTTAGATGTTCCTTTTTTGTAACGTAATTTACTACCAATATAACCAGAAATACCACCAATAATAACGAGAAGTGGTAAAATCATTACTACTAATGTAATGGCAGGAAATAATACATTTGCAATAGATGGAATCAACAATGCAATAACAGGTACTAAGAAAGAAGCTGCTGTTGCTGCGATTGGGAAATGTACCGCAATTGGATGTAAATGAAGATCTAGCAATTTTTCACGTTTTGAATCAATGCGACGTGGCTTGTAATCCATCCAAACTGTTGGAGGAAAACCACATGTTGGACAAGGTTGATCCCTGTACTTAGCATCCTCAATATATCCGCATACACGGCAAATTATCCATTCAGTACCTTGTTCAGGTATTGGTTTAGCTGCGGTAGAACTTGTTGCTGCCGTAGCTGCTTTTTGTTCTGCTGTCATAATGAAATCTCCTTACTTAAGAAATTCTATATAATTAAATAATGATTATTATTCAATTATATTATAACATAATTCACTAAGTAGAAGTAAAATTAATATTCTTATCAAAAAATTAAATATATCATGCTGCTAACGTACCTATAATCAAAGGTAGCGGTATTTGATTTCGATAAATTAGAATACTAAGAAAAAAGATACCCAATCCAGATCTTTGAATTGGGTATCTTTTTATCGTTTATATTTAGAAATAGTCCCCAACGCCACCCTCGTTTTTACAGTCGACACGTGGTAATACATTATAAATTGTATCAATACATTTGTGCACAAATAGGCCTACACTGTAGATTCGCATTCGCCCCATGAATGTATTCATAAAACGCTTGGTAAAAGCAAAAGTTTTGTGTCCACCCTGTATCAAACTACCAACTATATAGATATTAGCTTTCAATCAATTCGGTGGTCCAGTTAGCAGACTGTAATAGATTGTCTAATAAACGAACTTGTTTTGCGATGTAATCAGCTTCTTTTTGGATATCTTTGACATTGACGGTCGGGATTAATTTGATTTCAGACCCTCTCGCACGAAAATTGATACTACCTGCGCTAGACGCCAATGTCCGATAAGCACTTAGACGCAATGCAGCACTATCTTTTTCCGCAATAATTTCAGTAATAGAGCGACCTTCTACAATAGTTTTACAATTTGTTAAATTAATATCTGCAATTAACTTTTGAAGTCTAGTTACACATTGATCTAATGCTTTCAAGAGCTCTTCAGGGTTCTCATTTGGTGCTTCCCCTTCTTGCACTAAACTATTTTGAGTCAAACGAAGCTCTAAATCGCTTATTTTATAATTCAAATCAGCTCGCTCTTGTAATGCTTCCGCTAGTTTCATGAATTTTCACCTCACAACCAAAAATATATTACCTTACCTATTTATTACCTATTTTCCATTACGAATCTTATAGGAATCTATTTCATATAAGTATCCACTTATTGTTATCTTATAACGACTTATAAAACCTTCCTCATCAAGATATGAGGGCAACCTTCATCGAGATATTCCTCTCCTTCTGCCTTATAGCCAAGGGATTCGTAGAATGCTTTTGCCTGCACTTGTGCAGATAAGGAGCAAGTTTTATATCCATCGCGACGAATAGCATTTTCAGCAGCCATCATAATTTTAGTGCCTAGATGTTGTCCTCGATATAACTTACGTACCGCCATACGGCCAATATGGGCATCTCCAGCTACGTCACTAGGAAAATATCGGCACGTGCCAGCTGGCTTACCATCTATGGATAAGAGGACAAATTTTGCAGTCTCATCGATTTCATCAAACTCGTCTTCAAAACCCTGTTCCTTCATAAACACATCAATGCGTATTTGTTTTATTTCATCAGTTATATGATCTAAGATTTGAATAATCATAGGTAACCCTTTCGCAGAATAAGTATATTTATAAAAATCGATTTAAGCTTATTACGAAACATAATATAAACACTGAAAACTTCTTATTTTTATTATATCAAAAACACGCTTAATTCCAACAAACATCTTAAATTCTATTAATTCCCACAGCCAAAATATTTTAAAACTTCTATGAAATTCATTTTTAGGTATTGCATAATTTTATCATTTGGGTTTATACTATACCCATAATTTTTAGAAAGGAGCAACCAAAGATGACTAACCAAATTAGCTTAGCTACAAAACAATACTTTTATTGGTTCTTTATCCAACGTACGGGTAAGGAACTATTTGTGGTACGCTAATTAAGATTGAGTCATTATTAGTTGCTTAGAATAGTAAAAGGGCTGCCCGTATTAGACTACGGGTAGCCCTTTTTTGTTTGCTATCCCGTATGGTGAGCCCTACTATTCACTGTAGTATACAAGGAGGATTTATCATGATTATTACATTGAAACAAAACGCAGCAGAAACAGAGGTGTCTCGTTTACGCAGTGAATTAGAGGAAAAAGGCTTCATTATCCATCCTGTAGAAGGTGCACGCTATAATATTTTAGGTCTTATCGGCGATACTGCATCTCTTGATGCTCGTCAAATCGAATCTCTTGATTTCGTAGATAAAGTAACTCGCATCCAAGAACCATACAAAAAAGCAAACCGTAAATTCCATCCAGATGATTCTGTAATCAACGTAGGTGGTGCACTTATCGGTGGCGGTCACTTCGCAGTAATGGCAGGCCCTTGCTCCGTAGAAACGCCTGAGCAAGTATTAGAAACAGCAAAAGCTTGTAAAGCAGCAGGCGCTACAATTCTTCGTGGCGGTGCTTTCAAACCTCGTACTTCTCCATACTCCTTCCAAGGCATGGGTCCTGAAGGTTTGGAGTTATTAGAGCTTGCTAAAAAAGAAACAGGTCTACCTATCGTTTCCGAAGTTATGGATATCTCCCAATTACAATACTTCGATAATGTAGATATGCTTCAAATCGGCGCTCGTAACATGCAAAACTTCACACTTTTAAAAGAAGTAGGTAAATTAAACAAACCAGTTCTTTTAAAACGTGGTTTATCTGCTACATACGAAGAATGGTTGATGGCTGCTGAATACATCATGTCTGAAGGCAATGAACAAGTTGTATTATGCGAACGTGGTATCCGCACATTCGAAACTAAAACTCGTAATACATTAGACGTAACAGCAATTCCTATGATGCATGAATTATCCCACTTGCCAATCATCATGGACCCTAGCCACGCTGCAGGTATGAGCCGCATGGTTCGTCCACTTTCCCTTGCATCCGTAGGCGGCGGTGCAGATGGCCTTATGATTGAAGTTCACAACGATCCATCCAAAGCATTATGCGACGGCCCTCAAGCATTACGTCCAGACCAATTCACTAGCCTTATGAAAGAAGTTATCGCATTGCGCCAAGCATTGGTAGAATGCACTAAATAATCTTAAACAGCACACAAATAAGCTAGTATCCGTTATAATAGATACTAGCTTATTCTTTTATGAAAGGAACCGTTATGACTCGCATCCACATTAACGCGTCCACACCTTACGATGTTGTCATCGAGGAAGGCGCTTTACAACGCATCACCGATTATATTAAACCGTTAAAACCAAATTGCCGTGTTATCATCGTTAGCGACAGCAACGTGGCACCACACTATTTGGATTCTGTGAAAGCTAATATGGAACATGCGGGTTATACTGTTTGTGATTATGTGTTCCCTGCTGGTGAAAGCTCCAAAAATGCTCATCAACTCATCGATTTAGTAGAGTATATGGCAGCTCAATCGTTAACGCGTAAAGACCTTCTCATCGCCCTTGGCGGTGGTGTTGTAGGCGATATGGCAGGCTTTGCAGCAGCTACCTACCTACGTGGCATCGACTATGTACAGGTCCCTACATCTCTATTAGCTGCAGTAGACTCCTCTGTAGGCGGTAAAACAGCGGTTAATCTCGAAGCTGGCAAAAACCTTTGGGGTGCTTTCAAACAACCTATCCTTGTTCTCTGCGATCCAACTACGCTCAATACATTGCCAGACATGGAATGGAAAAATGGATGTGGCGAGATTATCAAATACGGTTTCCTCGATGTACCAGGTTTATTAACCCAACTCGAACATAAACCATTAACTAAACATCGCGATAGCGTAAGTGCCGTTATCGCTCGCTGCGTTCAAGCAAAAGCGGATATCGTTGAGCAAGATGAACGCGAATCCGGTGTTCGTGCCCTCTTAAACCTTGGTCATACCTTTGGTCATGGCATCGAAAAGGCCAGTCACTTTGAGGTCCACCATGGCTATGCTGTAGCCATCGGTATGGTCCTCATGGCACAAGGTGCTGTAAAACATGGAGAATTAGATGTAGAGGCATTAGAAAAATTAAAAGCCCTCATCGAAGCACACGATTTGCCAACTACTACGACCATAACGAAAAAAGAGATCTTAGCAGCTGCTAAACATGATAAAAAAAGCGACGGGGCAACTATAAAAATCGTAGTTCCAACAAGCTATGGACATAGTGAACTTAAGGTGGTAACACACGAAGAGCTTGCCACCTATTTAGATTAAGGAGATTTATATGCATTCCGTAACGAACGCCATTCCTACAGGGACGATTGCGTCCATTCCAGCAAAGGCACATGCACACCGCGCATTGATTTGTGCAGCCCTTGCTACCTCTCCATCTACAATATTACTGAGTCGTACCTCTAAGGATATCGATGCAACGATGGACTCCTTGCGAGGCTTAGGGGCTCACGTAGTATATGAAAATAAAATTGTTACCGTTACTCCTGGCCCAGCTCCAGCAAAAGGCAATGTAGTACCACACGAATCAGGTACTACATTACGCCTTTTATTACCTGTAGCAGCATCCATCTGTAATGATGTAGATGTAGATGCTAAAGGTCGTTTACCAGATCGTCCACTAGAACCTATGCTAGGTGAAATGAAAGCGCACGGCGTAACTTTTTCCCAAGATAAACCGCCATTTACTATGACAGGTCGTCTTCAAGGGGGCAATTTCTCCATGGTAGGCGATGTGAGTAGCCAATTCTTCTCTGGTTTATTGTTGGCTGCTCCTCAAATCGGCTTATCTACTATTACCGCTACTACGCCACTACAATCTAGCGATTATGTAACATTAACAACTGAAACTATGCGCGATTTTGGTGTAGAAGTAGAGCATACCTTACCAGATACCGATATTAATGAGGCTTTCACCGTTCCATTTGGTGCATCTTTCATCGGTCGCGATAATTACCAAATCGAAGGCGACTGGTCTAATGCAGCGATTTGGATGGTAGCAGCTGGTATGACTGGCAAACCAATTACGATTACAGGTATGAATAAAAACTCTGTACAAGCGGACCGCCGCATCATGCAAGTTATGATTGATGCTGGTTGTGATGTTGTCTGGGATGGTATGAATGTGACGGTCACAGGTCGCGCTTCTAAACCGATTCATGCAGACCTTGAGCAAATGCCTGATATGTTGCCTGTTATGGCAGCCCTTGCTTGCTCTATTTCTGGTGAAAGCGCCTTTGTTAAGGGTGCTCGCCTACGCTTAAAAGAATCGGATCGTCTCGTAGCCGTTGCTAATCTCGTAAGAGACTTAGGCGGTACAGTTCGTGAAGACGGTGATGACCTATACATCATCGGTAGTGGTATACTTAAAGGTGGCCAAGGTGATTGCGTAAATGACCATCGCCTCGTTATGGCTGGCACATTGATGGCTCTCATCAGTGAAGCCCCTGTTACCTTAAAAGATAGCGAAGCTATCACAAAATCCTATCCAGACTTCTTTGAGGACTGGAACTTACTGGGCGGTAATGCACAACCAGTTTAGATTTCTAATCGTATCTGGTTTAATCTAATAGATAATAGAAATAGTACGTACTATATAGTAGGAGTTAATATAATGGCATCTAATTTCGGTAAAACCATACAAGTATCTACCTTTGGCGCCTCTCACGGGTATGCCATCGGCGGTATTGTAGAGGGTCTACCTTGTGGACATACCATCGATATCGATGAATTAAAAGCCTTTTTAAAGCGCCGTGCGCCAGGGCAAAATCAATTAACAACGCAACGTAAGGAAGCCGATGTACCGGAGTTCTTAGCAGGTATCGTAGACGGTATGCTCAGTGGTTCTCCATTGGCATTTATGATCCGCAACACATCGCAGCATTCTAGCGATTACAATAACTTGCGCGATATCCCTCGCCCATCTCATGCGGACTTCACGGCTCGCATGCGCTACGGTGATAAGGTAGATATGCGCGGAGGTGGCCATTTCTCAGCTCGCCTTACAGCACCACTTTGCGTAGCTGGTGGCATTGCCCTTCAACTATTACGCGAAAAAGGTATCGAAATCCACGGCCATTTAAAACAAGTGGGAACGATCCAAGATGCTCCTATCAATATGGTTCATCCAGATATGAAAGCATTAGCTAGCATCGCTACAGAGCCGATTGCTATGGTTGATCCAGAAAAACGTACTGAAGTAGAAAACTTGGTCATGAAGCTCAAAAAAGATGGCGACTCTACCGGTGGTATCGTTGAAGTCGTTGCTACAGGCCTACCAATTGGCCTTGGCAATCCAAACTTTGACGGCATCGAAAACCGTTTGGCTCGCGTTATCTTTGGTGTACCTGCTATTAAGGGCGTATCCTTCGGCGGCGGTTTCGACATGTGTACTAAGCTTGGTTCCGAAGTAAATGATGCTTTCATCATGGACGGTGACAAGATTACAACATCTACCAATAATAGCGGTGGTATCCAAGGCGGTATTACCAATGGTTTGCCGCTCGTTATGCAAGTAGGCATCAAGCCAACACCATCCATTTATAAAGAACAACATTCTGTATCACTTTCACGAAAAGAGGACACATTGCTCACCATTCAAGGTCGTCATGACCCATGTGTAGCGCTTCGTGCAGTACCTGTTATCGAAGCTGTAACAGCCCTCGTTATTCTTGATTTCTTAGGAGATATTGACCATGAACTTAGATGAAGTACGCGTTAAAATTAACGACATAAACGATCAAATGCTCGAATTATTCAAAGAGCGCATGGAACTCTCCAAAGACGTAGCAGCGGCGAAAAAAGAGATGAATAAGGCCATTTACGATGCTAAACGGGAGCGCGATATTCTCGACAAAGTCACAAGGGATGCAGGTCCTGACCTCGATTTATATGCGCGTCGTTTCTTCGAAGCATTATTTAGCTTGAGCCGTACGTACCAGTCTGAACAATTATTCCAAGATAATGAGTTCACTGTAAAAATGAAAAAAGCCATTGAGCAATCCCCTACCTTGCCGCCTCAACGAGGCAGCGTAGCTTGTGCTGGCGTATTCGGTAGCAATGCACAAGTGGCATGCGATAAATTATTACCACTTAGCCAAATTCACTACGTAACAGGATTCCGCGCCGTATTCGACGCCGTTGAGTCTGGCGAATGTCAATTTGGTGTATTACCTATCGAAAATAGCTCTAATGGCTCTGTAAAAGAGGTATACGACCTTCTAGAAGATCGCAAGTGCTATATCGTACGCGGTACACGCCTATGGATTTCTCACGACCTACTCGTAAAAAAAGGTACAAAACTAGAGGATATTCATACTATCATCTCTCACCCACAAGCATTGGGCCAATGTAGCCACTTCCTAGAAAAATTAGAAGGTGTCGAATTGCGCTCCTTTGATAATACAGCACGTGCTGCACAGCTAGTAGCAGCTAGTGATGATCCTGGTGTAGCCGCTATCGCAGCACCTCAATGTGCAGACTTGTACAACTTGTCTCCATTGATGCGCAACATCCAAAACAGCGATAACAACTATACCCGCTTTATCTGCATTAGCAAGGACTTCCATGTGTATCCAGGGGCTAACAAAATCTCTGTAGTAACCACAGCAAGTCACGCTCCAGGTGGTCTTGGTACATTGCTTACCAAATTTGCTAACATCGGTGTCAACCTTACAAAACTCGAGTCTCGCCCTATCGTAGGCCATAACTTTGAGTTCTTGTTCTACCTCGATTTAGAGGCATCTTTAGCGGATCCGAAGGTATTATCCGTTCTAGCAGAGCTTCATACATCCCAAGATAAGTTCCGCTTGCTCGGTAATTATCCAGAAAACTAATATATTCATCCGTACTAGTGCCTATAAGGGCATATATAGTACAATGAATATAGTTATAAAATTCCAATGGCTAATAGGTACCAGCCTATTAGCCATTCTATGTATATTGACCTAGGAGGTCCTATGAAATTTGGTTTACTTGGCCGTACGTTGGGCCATAGCTTCTCCCCTCGCATTCATAGTGCATTAGGGAATACAAATTATGAATTATTTGAGCGCGAACCAAGCCAATTACAAGAGTTCTTCGCTGATCCAGAATTACAAGGTATTAACATTACCATTCCTTACAAGGTAAATGCCCTTGAAGCTTGTGATGTGGTGGATCCTCGTGCTGAACGTATCGGTTGTGTAAATACAATGGTTCGCAAGGATGGCAAATGGCACGGCTATAATACAGACTATGATGGTTTTGTGTTTACCCTACAACATGCAGGCATCGATGTAGCTGGCAAGGAATGTATCATTCTTGGTGATGGTGCGTCCTCTGCTACCGTTCACGTAGCCCTCGAAGATTTAGGCGCTAAAAATATCGTCCATTTATCTCGCAAAACGGCTCCATTCTATGGTGATGCGCCAAACTATTATGAAACAGCGCAGATTATTATTAACTGCACCCCTATCGGCATGTACCCTCATAATCCAGCCAATCTCATCGATATTACGCAGTTTTCTAAATTGGAAGGTGTTGTAGACCTCATCTACAATCCACGCCGCACGATTTTACTATTACAAGCAGAAATGATGGAAATTCCTCATTGTGATGGCTTGCCATTCCTTGTAGCTCAAGGCGTTGAGGCGGCTAACCATTTCCAAGGCCAAAGCTTTGGCACGAAAGAAATCGAGCAAATCTTGCGCGATATGCGACGTGAAAAGGAGAATATCATCCTCATTGGCATGCCTGGTGTAGGTAAAACAACAGTTGGTAAAGCCCTTGGCGAAAAAATGGGCCGTACTTGCATTGATGTGGATCAAGAACTAGAAAAAGAAATCGGTGACATTTCTACCTATATTACGGAACAAGGGGAACCAGCGTTCCGCGAAAAAGAAGCAGAAATGATTGCCAAACTCGGCACTCAAACTGGCCTTGTGATCTCCACTGGTGGTGGCTGTGTAACAGTGCCTAAAAACTTCGCGCACCTACGACAAAATGGTCGTATCTACCAATTAACGCAACCAGTAGAAAACCTATCTACCACCGGCCGCGTACTCTCTAGTGGAGGTCTAGACCGTTTACGCGAGCTCGAAGAAATTCGTACACCAATGTATGAAAGCTTTGCTCAATGCATCGTAGAACATAACCGCAATGCACCAGAAACAGTAGCGGCTATCCTAGAAGACTTCGAAGCAAACTTATTGTAAGAGCTTGTATAGCGTATTTTTAGAATGCTTTACATCGGTCTTTCTAGATAAAACTAAAACTCATATCATGACATCAATGATATAAACTGAAAAGCAGTAGTTATCCCTAAGATAACTACTGCTTTTTTCTATGTTCTATGTATTATATGTATTTGTAGAAAATTACATTTGCAATTACAATGTAATTACAAAATAGGGTTGATTACTTAAATACCTTTGAATATACAATTAACAATATAAGCAAAACATTTCAGTCACAATCAAAAAATACTAGGAGAATACCATGAAAACCGTAAACCTACAAGTCCGCATCAACGAAGATCTAAAGCAAGAAGTATCTAGCATATTAAAGGCACAGGGCCTATCCTATACATCTATGCTAGATGCACTATTTCGTCAAATCATCAAAGAACGCCGTATCCCATTTGCCATTGCTTTACCAACAACAACTCCAGAAGATACGCCTACACCAAGCACACTCAATAAAAATGGCACATATGAACAACCAAAAACTACATTAAAGGCCTCAGATACTATAAATACATACGCAGAATCAACAGCAAATGAAATAGAAATATCCTTTGACAAAATTGATAAAACAGGCATTCTCAATATCCGGATAAACCCTAAAGTTAAGACACTAACAACAGCTATCTTAAAAGAAATGGGATTAACTATATCACAAACTATTACACTTGTATCTAAACAAATACAATTTTCAAAAGCAATTCCTAAGTCAGTAAACAAGCCTTTTGCTTGTGACTCTATGAATGCAGACTTTCTTACTGACGAAGAAATCGACCAACTACTGGACTTGTCATATATAGATATAGAACAAGGTAATCTAACGCCTTTAGAAGATGTTATTTCTGAATTAAAGAAAGAGGGTCTTCTCTTATGATACATAAGATTGTACTATCTAAAATCGCTAAGAAAGACCTACGAAATATACTATTATCTTTAAAGGAAAAAACAGAAGATTTAAACCTTATTCTTCAACATCAGTCAGAAATCATTGATAATGCATTCTCCCTTGATATTTTTCCTGAAAGGTATCCTTTATATCACGGAAAATATAATAAGAAAAATTTACGAAAAATGGTCACAAAACATTATATTATCTTATACTCTATAAAAAATAAAACTGTAATAATTAATAAAATACTAGCACAAGGTATGAACATATAAAAAAGTCGGCTCTCGCCGACTTTTTCAATGTACTTTTACGCGTTTATGTTGTTGTTCGTCGAATACGCCATCTACGTCGATGGTGTCAAGAATTCGTTTTAGTTCATGTACATCGATTTGGCCTGGTGCAGATGCTTTGCCTGCAGAGGCAAAGGTCATAGCATTGCCGAATAGAGCGCCGGCAGCGCGTGTCACAGCCCCTAGTGGACCCATGGCCATCGTAATAATTGGATCTGATGGATATAAGGCCTTTACTTCAGCCGTCGCTTCGAGGAGCGTAAGAACATCGCCCGTTGTATGCGGCATGACCGCCATCTTTGGCACGTCTGCTAAGAATTCTTTCATTTGGATGAGGCGATTTACAATAACCTCATGACTTGGGGTGCCATTAAAATCATGGTTACTCATAATGATCGTAATACCATGTACCTTGGCAAACTCAATGGTTTTGAGCATTCTATCTTGATCAAAGAATAGTTCAATGTCGATAGCATCTACTAAACCTGTAGGAATAATACGCTCTAACATTGTGAAGTAGTCTTGTGAGGAAATAGATTTCTCCCCACCTTCACCCTTTGTACGCCATGTAAATAACAAAGCACGACCTTTTAATTGAGGCTTGATGAGCATTAACAGTTCAATAATAGCGTCAATGGAGTGGGCCCGCTCGTAATAGTCAATGCGTAGCTCCACTACATGACATGGTGTATTACATGCAACCGCAGTGGCATCTAAAATTTCTTTCATTGTTGTACCCACAATAGGCACACATATCTTTGTACCCTTTTCACCGAGTACAGTATGACCGATACGGACCATAATAACTCCTTTCCGTCCCACAGGGTGAGACAAATGACTTACCTTAAACTAACTATATACCAATATTTTGGTAAAAGCAATCAATCCGGCTATATTGGATTGCTATTCACAAAAACCGTATGAAAGCCAGTTATTATGCACTAAAACCGTATTCTTAGATTAACGATTAACATAATTTTTTGTTATATCCTATTTTCACGGTCTTATTAAAATTGGTCATATTATTCAATCCTGATGAGTATATCTAATCTATCTAAATAATCTGTCCAAACAATAAAAACTCCACACATAATCGTGTGGAGCTTTCTTTTATGGTATTATTCGTGCTTGGCAGATAGTTTTCTAGATTGGAATGCCATATATAACAATAACAGGCCTGTAATACTAAATACATAGGATATACCTATATAAGTGGATACAATACTGGCAAATACAGGGCCAACCATAGACCCAAATTGTTGGGCTGTTGTTGTCATACCAAACATGCGACCTCTAAAGCTTGGATCTGTATTAAGTGTTACCGCTGCACTTAAGGATGGATTAATACCTACAATACATGACCCAATTAAGACTTGTAATACGCCAAACCACCAAATGCCTACTGGCAAACTTTGAAGTAGAAGGACGATGCCACTCCCCATCATGCAGTAGGATATGGTCTTAAAATAACCACGACGTTCGCCAAGACGAACCCATAGGTTAGTCGTTAAAGATCCTGCTAAGCCGCCGATACTAAGGATTGTACCAGAGATCATAGCCGCCCCTTCCATGGTACCTTGCATATCTCCTACATAAAGAGCCAAGATAGGTTGCAACATCATGATAGCACATTGCATGAAGAAGAAAATCCAAAGTAATCGTACTAATACTGGCTGTTGTTGAACAGCTTTAAAGTCTTCACGTAAGGATGTAGATTTAGTAGGTTCAGCCGGCTGTTCCTTTCCATCAGCACCTTTAGCATGTAATTTTGGTTCTTTCACAAAGAACAATACGGCCAAAGTCGCAATAAATACAGCGATACCAGATACATAAAACACAGGGCGCATGCCTACCACACTTTCAACGGCGCCACCTAAAAATGGACCGATGACATTACCCAAGATAAGCCCCGTTTGGAAGATGCCTAAAGCCCTACCAACCTGTTTCTCATCAACACTGAGGGATACCATGGTCATCGCCGCTGGATAGAACCCATTGGCAAAACCAACGAGCGCACGCCCCATGAGTAGTTGATATTGGTCTGTAACTAAACCTATTAATACATAACAGATGGCAATGGCAAAGCCGGCGCGCAAAGCCATCCGTTTTTTACCTTTATTATCCGCAATCTTCCCCCATATAGGAGCCATAATGCCGGCGATGAGGAAGGTAATACCGAAAACGAGGCCTGACCAAAGAGCTACATCAGCCTTTGGCACACCTAACTCTAAAAGATAGATAGGCAAAAACGGAATGATCATGGTGTAACATACGGCCAATACCGTCATGGCAGCTGTAATAATCCATACATTGCGCATACCACCACGAGCATCATATGCAGTTGTGCTCATTCGTTGCCTCCCTTCATATATAAAAGTATATATAGCAATATACTTTTACATTCTATATAAATAAGAGCCGCATATAAAACGCGACTCTCTCATTTATTCCGTTGGAAATTTGTGATCCATTACATCCTGTAAGGATACGCGTTCCATAACGTGACGGAATTCATCTTGCAAATACTGCCACAATGGAGCAGTCAAGCAATCATTAAACATAGGACATGGCTCAACATCATCTTCTAAACAAGATACGAGAGCAATGGAGTCCTCTGCAGCATATAAAATTTCATATACATTGTATTCAGCAGGCGATTTCACCAAGCGATATCCACCGTATTTACCACGGCCACTTTTAACGAGGCCAGCGGAGGATAAGCGAGATACAATCCCCTCTAAGTATTTATCGGAAAATCCTTGGCGTTCAGCAATTTCACGAATTGGTACATTTTTTTCTACCCCGTGCTCTGCAATATCAGCCAATATCCGTAGAGCATAACGCCCTTTAGTAGATATTTTCATAAGTTAACCTCTAAATCATTCATAATATATTTATAGTATATCACAAATTCATACAAAAAATGGTGGGAAATATGATACACTATACATATATCGAAATATTTTTATTTGGGTATTTTTTAATTTCATATAGGAGGATGTTATCTAATGTTAGATAAACTATTTCAACTCAGTGAGCGTGGTACCACTGTTAAAACTGAAATTTTAGCAGGTATTACTACGTTTATCACGATGGCGTACATCCTATTCTTAGCGCCTAACATTCTTAGTCTTGCAGGGATGGATAAAGACGCAGTCCTCATCGCTACAGCCTTAGGTGGTGGCCTTGTAACGATTGCTATGGGTTTATTTGTAAACTATCCAATTGCCCTCGCTCCAGGGGTTGGCCTCTTAGCCTTTTACTCCTTTACCGTAGTTCTCGGTATGGGCGTAACATGGCAAACAGCTTTGGGTGCTGTATTTATCTCCGGTCTCGTATTCCTCGTATTAACACTTACGTCGATACGCCAAATGATCGTTGAAGGCATCCCAGCCTCTATGAAGGTTGCCATTACTGTTGGTATTGGCCTCTTCATCGCTATCATCGGCTTGAAATTATCCGGCTTGATGGCAATTTCTATTAGTTTGTCTCCAAACTCCTTAGGCCAAGTTGTGCAAACACATGGTAATTTAGTACCTCCAGCATCCGAAGCGCTCTTGACGCTCGGTAATTTGCACAGTGGCGAAACATTGTTGGCCCTATTCTCCCTCATCTTTACGGCTCTATTAATGGCTCGTAAAATTCAAGGTTCTCTCTTGATTGGTGTGGCAGTAACAACAATTCTTTCCTATGCTACTGGCCTCTCCACAATGCCTGAGAACTTCACTGTATTGGCAGTGCCTGATTTCTCTAAAGCAGCATTCCTTCAATTAGATATTCCTAGTGCGCTCCACATGGGCTTAATCACGATTATCTTCTCCTTCACCTTCGTAGAATTGTTCGACTCCATGGGTACTTTGATTGGTACTGCTACAGAGGCGAAAATTGCAGATCCTAAATCTGGTAAATTCCCAGGTCTTGGTAAAGCCATGACTGTCGATGCTATCGGCGTTAGTGCTGGTGCATTGCTCGGTACTTCTACGATTACTGCCTTTGTTGAAAGTGCAGCAGGTGTAGGTGCTGGTGGCCGTACAGGCTTAACGGCTGTCACAACAGGCGTATTATTCTTAATCTGCTTGTTCTTGGCTCCAATCGTATCCTTGGTACCAAATGCAGCCACATCTCCTGTTCTTATCATTGTCGGTGCCCTCATGTTAGGTGCTATTCGCAATATCGACTTCGATGATTGGACAGAAGGCTTCCCTGCATTCCTCGTTATCGTTTTGATGCCGTTCACATACAGCATCGCTAATGGTATCTCTGCAGGTCTTATTGCATATCCTCTACTCAAAATCATTGCAGGCCGTGCAAAAGAAGTTAACTGGATTATGTACGTATTGGCGGTACTCGTTATCATCCGCTACGTATTCTTCTAATTAATACCTAAAAGAACCTATCTCTAAAGATATTAGTAAAATATCTAGGAGATAGGTTCTTTTTATTATGTACTTTTTTATGTACAGTTTTATACTAAACACTAATACCGTATATCATCGGTAAATCATGCTCTAAAATCTTATTACAATTCAGTACTAACGAATTGTTTTTACACCGATTAAATCTGTACGACTTGGATCGATATCCTTTAACGGAACTACATGATCTCTATAAAAGTCTGCTTCAGATGCTTTCACAGGCACTTGGAAGAACAAGAAATACGCCATATTATCCTTGTACCACGTAACACTGCGTACTAAGCCCTTATCTATATCCCCTGTATAGTCAACATCACCTAATGGCGTAGAGTCAGTCCACTGTACGTCATGGTACTCGGTTGGAATATATTCTTCTGGCCATACAGTATCCATAGAGTAACTCATGCGGAAGACCATCGTATGAGTTACCCAACGGCCACTGCGCTCTTGATACTCTTGACCTTGCTTCCAATATACTGTTTCTAATACATCATTATCATAATAATGCGTAGCATAGTATGTATAGCCAAGAGGCAAGTAACTTGGTACAGATACGTCATAGGACATCTTATGAGATGCATCGATTACACCGCTAGGTAGACCAATAGTTTTGCTGGTAAGTATAGGCCACACAAAATTTGTATGTGTACGTAATGGCAGCCCAATCGATTCATAAGGAGGCCATTCAGGCTCGTCATTTTGTTTAACCTTTTTTGCATCGTTTTCTTCAACATGTTGCTCATCATTGCGGACACCACGTAATCGAGTATCATCAGCGGCTACGTTAGTGAGCGGGCCTACAGAGTCTACAATTTTGTTGACATAGTTTTGGTTTCTTAAAGAAGCAAAGTAGAGCATATGCACTTTATTATCTTTTTCCCAGTAGGCGATTTGAATAGCATCTTTGCTAGGGCCTAAGATATGTACAGAGATTCCATTAGGCGTAGTAAATGTAACTGCATCCTTAGCATTGTAATTTGTCTTTTCTAATATAGGCTTTACTACTGTATCGATAGCCCAACCCATGCGATATACAATATCTGTATTAGAGAAGGTTAATTTCGGACCATATTCACCATCATGGCCTGTTTCTGTATAAACGATTTCTAATACATCATGGTCCTTGGCCGTTACATCGCGTACTGCATAGTCTTTAGGCATATAAGACGGAACTTGTATAGGATAGCCAAATTCCTGCGCAACACTCTCTATATTAGGTTCGACTAAATCATTATCACCAACTTGATCATACCAGCGATAGCGATCAGCGAGTTTTTCATTATCATCGATAAGCTTTTTATTATCTACATCTCGTTCAACAGGAACAGTGTTCCCATTTTTATCTATTAACGGGTATGTAGCATTAACTGGCTGTACGCCAAAGGTGCTTACTGCCGTAGCCATAGCGGCACATAACACAGCAGATGTTAATATTTTCTTCATATTCTCTCCTCTTTGAGCGGTTACATACGTTACCGCTTTGTTCCAAATAATTTGCTACGTGAGCATCTATATTTTCACAGGCTCCACATGCTCCTTATAGAATTCAGCATCAACTGCTTTCACAGATTCTAAGAACAATAAGGAGTACGCCATACCGTCCTTTGTCCACGTAATGCTACGGATTAGTTGTGCTGCTGGATCACCGGTGTAAAAGACTTCACCAGATTCGCCTTGGTCAGACCATTCAAAATCCTTATACTCACCGGGAACATACGGTACATCTTTTACATCGTTCACGGAATAGCCCATTCTATAAACGAAAATACTACCAGAGTTTCTCTTCCCAACTCGATATGTTTGGGAATTTTTTATAAAATATACAACCTCTAATACATCATTTTTTTCTTGACGTACTGTATAAATTTCATAGCCATAAGGGATATAACTAGGGGCCTTAACCTCATATGGAAGCTTCTTCGCTGCCTCTTTTAGGTTTCCCTTAAATGTATGAGCCTTTTGTGTATTCTCTATAGGCCAATCATGAAAGCGCCACTGTAAACCATCCATTCTAGGCTCGACATTTTTAAAATTATGTCCTAGCTTAAGTGTTTTAGTGGATACAGAATTATCTGCAGATATAGCAGTGTCTACAGTATCTGCTGTTACACTTCCTACAGATAGTAACCCAACAGCTATAGTAGCTAAGATGGACTTATATATAGTTTTATTCATCTTCTTTCCTCGTTAAGCGATTACATATTTCACCGCTATTACACAATATATTGTTCTAGATACGGTGTGTATTACATACAGCTTGTATTACATCCCGTTTATCTCCTAAGGAATTATTCGTTCTTTTGTTTTAGTAAAAGTCTTCGTAATCGGATAGTTTCCTAATAGTTCATAACGTGAGCTATCTATAGTTTTAACAGGCACGATATGTTCCTTATAGAATTCTGCATCAGCTGCTTTCACAGGTTCTAAGAAGAATAAGGAATATGCCATTCCACCTTCCGTCCACGTAATGCTACGAATCAATTGTTTTCCTGGATTACCTGTGTAATACACCTTGCCAGATTCACCTTGTTCAGACCATTCATAGTCCTTATACTCTGCAGGAATATACGCTGTATCTCTTACGGTATCCAATGAGTATCCCATTCGATAGGCCATAGCATTAGTAATGAATTTTCTCCCATCCTGATAGATAGGTGCATTTCTTTTGTAATATACAACCTCTAGTACATCATTTCGATCGTGACGCGCTGTATACAGCTGATATCCATAAGGTATATAACTAGGTACCTCAGCCTCATACGGTAATTTCTGAGTAGCCTCTACTACGCCCTTAAAGTTACGAGCACTGTCTTGAGTCATCAAAGGCCAACCTACTAATTGCGTTCTTGGTAGTTGAATAATTACAGAAGCATTAGCCATGTTTGGTGTAACATTTTTAGAATTAGATAGGGCCTCAGAATTATTAGTAGATACAGACTGATCAACAGTCTCTGCTGATACATAGCTTACAGATAATAGACCCGTTGCTATAACAGCTAAAATGGACTTATATATTGTTTTGCTCATACTCTCTCCTATTATAAAAATTTATAATATACTTCACACATATAATGATATATTTTCTTATTTATATCAGAATCAAGCCACCGATTCTGTTGCCCTAGCTACTTCACAAAACTTTTATCTTTCCTTTTGTGAAAGTATAGTCATCAACTAATACTATCTCTAGGGCTTACGAGTTTGATATATAAAAAACATCCTACTGAGCGCTATATCTTAAAAGAACTCAATAGGATGTTGTATCATTATTTAGTTAATGGAGGCATAATAATATCTTGTTCAAGTTGTCTTCGTCGTTTTGCAGTATAGTCCACCACTTTAATTTGAACTACGCCCACAGAGTTTACCATAGCTTCCCTAAAAGCAAATTCACGATTTGTTTGATGGTCCATCAAAACTTGTAATCCATGAGTCTTTTCATCAATGCTCTCTAAATAAGTCGCCAATCCTCGTCCCATGACACTGGAATAAACTGAACTATATTTACAAGGAATATCTCCACCTGAAACAAGAACCTCATCACTGCCATCAATTTCGATAAATACATGCGGATTTGCTTTAATCAAGTCAAACTTCTTACCCTCATGATGCCCATGTACATAGATATAAAGCACCTCATCTATAAATTCGTATCCAAAATGTAGGGGTACTACGTAAGGGTAATCACCATCCATCATACCTAGGTGAATGATACGAGTACTATTTAAAATACTTTTAATTTCATCTATATCTGTAACCTTACGATCTTGTCGTCTCATATAGCCTCCACGAGTTTACGTATAAGATAATCTACGTATCATTATAGCAAACTTTTTATACCTTGTATGATAGAATGCTTTTTGCATGAATAAGCACTCTTTTATTCGTATATTAATAATACTATTTCTAGTATATGTCTACTGTATAAATACATTTGACTTTTTACAATAGATACTGTATTATAAGAAAATAGTTTTATAGATTCTATAGATTATAAAAGCTATGGTCATCCATGGCTTTTTATATTTGTAGATAGTTTGTAGAAAAGAGGTCTTTACTATGTCTGATACGCATCAGTTAAAACGGGGCCTTAAGAACCGGCACGTACAGTTGCTCGCCATTGGCGGTGCCATCGGTACAGGCTTATTCTTAGGTTCCGGCCGCGCCATTCACTTGGCAGGTCCATCCATCATTTTTGCTTACCTAATTACAGGTATTATATGCTTCTTTATCATGAGAGCATTAGGCGAATTATTATTGTCTAACTTGAACCACCACTCATTTATCGATTTCGTAGAAGAGTATTTAGGTGATCGAGCAGCCTTTATCACAGGATGGACATACTGGTTCTGTTGGCTTTCACTAGCCATGGCCGATTTAACAGCCGTAGGCCTCTATATGCAGTTCTGGATACCATGGCTGCCTCAATGGATACCGGCCCTTGTCGTCTTGGTCGCATTGCTATTGATGAACCTAACAGCTGTAAAATACTTCGGTGAAATGGAGTTCTGGTTTGCCTTGATTAAGGTAATCGCCATTATTTCCCTCATCATCATCGGTATCATCATGATTGTTACAGGCTTTACTACAGATGCGGGCGTTGCCGCCTTTAGTAATATGTGGAATTATGGGGGCTGGTTCCCGAACGGAACGATGGGCTTTATCTTATCATTCCAAATGGTTGTTTTCGCTTTCACAGGTATCGAGCTCGTAGGTTTGACAGCTGGTGAAACAGAAGATCCTGAAAAGGTTATTCCTATGGCAATCAACAACATCCCATTACGCATTATTTTGTTCTATGTGGGCTCTTTGGCCATCATCATGAGTATTTACCCTTGGACAGCCGTTAACCCTTCTGCTAGCCCATTTGTGGCTGTATTTACAGCAGTTGGTATTGCAGCCGCTGCAGGTATCGTAAACTTTGTAGTTCTTACATCTGCTGCCTCTGCTACAAACTCTGGTATCTTTAGTACAGGCCGTATGATTTATGCCCTCGCTAAACGCGGTCATGCACCAAGCTCTATGCGTCGCTTAACCCACAGTAGCGTACCATATCAAGCAACGATTTTCTCTGCTGCTGTACTATTGATTACGGTTGTACTCAACTATGTAATGCCAGAAGCAGTATTCGTTATGATTACTTCTATCTCTACATTCTGCTTCATCTTTATTTGGGCCATGATGGTTATTTGTCACCTCAAATATCGCAAGAAAAATCCTGAATTAGCGGCACAATCTAAATTCAAAATGCCTCTATTCCCTGTGATGAACTATATCATCCTTGCATTCTTTGTCTTCATTCTAGGTATTCTTGCCTTAAACGAAGACACTCGAATTGCCCTCTTGTTCACACCGATTTGGTTCGTTATCCTCTGGGCCTTCTACTCCATGCTTAATACGGACGATGAAGATGCTCTTAGCGAAGAACTTATCGAAATGGCTGGTGTAAAAGAAATTTACAAAAAACCTAAAAAAGATGATTCTGACGATTACATCATCTAACACAAAAGCCCGTGCATAGCACGGGCTTTTTATTACTTCATAGTAGGGAAGTTTTGTTGTTCATATTGTTGTTGATAAGCTGGTAGATTTCTTGTGTCTTCACCATAATTGAAAATCGTCTTAGTACGATATCCGCCTTGGGTAATGATAAGATCAATGGAGGATGGTACCTCTTGACCATTCTGTTGCAAATGGTTTACTAATTCTTGTAATGCTTCAACTTGTCGTAAAGATCCAGTCATATATTTGCCTTTGGATAGTCCTGTATTTCTAATCACTTGGCCATTATAGACTTGACCATTTTTATCTGTGTAATAGAAACGTACAGCCGCTTTATCTCCTGTAGGCACTGCTTTAATATAGATAGTCTTCCAATTCTTCTTTATCATCACTCTTGTAGCATCTGCTAACTTATTAGATAAACGTTGTGTCTCTTTATTGGTGGACTTGGATACACCATTAACCTGTTGAATTTCATCATTCATAGGCATTTCAATAGGTGATACTACAGAATCTTGTTGCACCTTCTTCGCATCCGCAGGCTGAACCGCCAACACACCAACGGCCGCCATTACAGCTAGTGTTGTAAGAGCAAATTTCTTCATTCTATCTCTCCTCATATAGGATTCCCTAAACAAATTATATTTTACACAATATATTATATGCACTTAGTGCATAAATTTCAAGTTAGTCTAACTTTGTAGAACTTGTATTCTTAATTACCTGATTCCACCGTAACATAGAATCACCCTCTCTCTTACTTATAGTATAGCTAAATCTATCAACTAGTAAAAGAAAAGGCTTCAACCATTTCTTAGCGAAATATTTTCGTCGATGATTGGTTGAAGCCTTTATTTATATTCTATTAGTTACTAAAGTCTGTATCTACAATAGCAAATTGTACATAGTCAGGGCAGCGTTTTTGCATTTCTGCTTTAATTTTTTCTAATGTACCATGTGGATCTTCTTCGTCAAAGTCAAAGATTATATCATAGTAGATAACTTTCTTCTCTTCGTGTACGTAAAAGGCATGTACTTGTACAACATGTGTATATAAGCTTACAACTTGGTCAAGAGCTTGTCTAATTTCAAGCACTTCCACACTTGGTTGGTTTTCAGCATACACGCCAACGGTCATATTAATGCCAAATTTTTTATAAAGATGAACAGCAATACCTTTTGTTAATGGATGGATATCAGCCATAGTCATCGTATCTGGTACGGAAACATGGACGGAACCAATTGTTTCTCCTGGACCATAGCTATTCAAAACCAAGTCATATACACCACCTACATTTGGATGTTGTGCGATAGTTTCTTTAATATCGCGGATTAAGTTATCATCTGCACGAACACCAAGCAAGTGATTATACATTTCTTTTAAAATGTCATAAGCAGCTTTCAAAATCAAAACAGAGATTGCTGCGCCTACATAGCCTTGAATGTCAAAGTTAAAGAAGAATACTAAGCCTGCAGATACCAATGTGGCAAAAGTAATCACCGCATCAAATAACGCATCGATACCAGACGCTACAAGCGCATCAGATTTATATTTTTCACCTTGAGCCTTGATATAGCGGCCCATCACAACTTTCACCACAATAGCAACGGCGATGATAACGAGGCTTGGAATATCAAAGGTAGATACCTCAGGGTGAAGAATTTTATCAATCGATTCCTTAAGAGAGCCAATACCTGCACCAAGGATGATGAAGGCAATCGCCATGGTGGTCATATATTCTATGCGACCATGACCAAATGGATGCTCTTTATCGGCACCTTTGGCTGCTAATTTTGTACCAACAATGGTCAATACAGAGGACAATACGTCCGTTAAGTTGTTCACCGCATCAAGGATGATGGCGATGGAGTTAGACGCAAGACCTACAATCATTTTAAAGATAACGAGAACGACATTACCAATAATACCTTTTATACTGGCAAGCGTAATCCCCCGATTACGTGCTGCACTATTTTCTTGCAAAATCATACTACACCTCTTACATTCATTTAACTAAGCTATAAATCGAAGCCTATCGATTTATTTATGTTCTTATTATAGCTTATTGATTATCATTTGTCATCATATTTTTTGAAAAGTTTTTATAAAATCATTGTAATTACTGAATTATCAATAATTCTCAATTCTCAATTAGAATATTTGATGTATTGTGACTTCACAATTTATAGTACAAATCTATTGTTAACAATAATGTAATCAGATCAAATTACGCGGTAACCGTAATGCGCTCCCCTGTGCGCATATGTGTAAATACTACCTTCTGAGCCCGCAATTGGAACGGCTGCCCCGTTGGTTGTGCACCGTATAATGTATCCCCTACAAGAGGGTGACCGATATGACTAAAAGCCACACGAATTTGATGTGTTTTCCCTGTGTACAAACGAACTAAAACCTCTGTATATCCACATTTTTGGGAGTTATGCACAGATTTGTCCACATTTGCACCATGTTTATCCACATTTTGTAATTCTATATCCACATTTTCTTGAGCTATATCCACAGAATTTACCAACTTATGCACAGAGTTATCCACAGGTTGTGAAGGATGTCTACATAGGACGGAATAATCTGTGCGCGTTTCTTTTCCCTTTGGATTGACTTCATAATGAATACCATCAGTACTGCGATCCATAGGTAATACTAAAGAATCAGCATCCACCTCTACAATACCCTCTACAGCAGCCATGTACCACTTCTCAAAGGTATTATCATCCATTTGCTGTTGATAAAGACTTTGGGCTAAACCGCTTTTAGCAATTACGATACACCCCGTTGTATCTCTATCTAAGCGGTTCAAGAAACGAACCTTCCGCTTAATACCATTCTCTTTGAAGTAGTATGCTACCCCATTAGCAAGGGATACTTGGTCTTTAGAGTTTACTGTCACACCAGCTGGCTTATCCACAATGAGGAGATCATCATCTTCATATAAGATATGTAGATCCATTTCAATTGGTTCGTAATCGATTTTTTCCTTCGCCATAGCAATCCAAATCTCATCACCTTCGGAGATAATATCCTTTGGCGTCGCCTTATGGCCGTTGATGTGGATTAGTTTTTCCTCAAATAGCTTAACTAAGGACTTACGAGGATATCGAGTATCTAGTACTGCACCAAGTGTAACCTCAGTTTTTTCACTACGTGCAGCCTCTATATCTGCGGCAGTGACAGTCCACAAAATATCGTCTGGACGATGTGTTTTTCGGGCCATTAGTATCTCCTTTCTACGAGTTCAGGGTCTCGTGGCATGTAGTTCAGTAGCGAGCTTGGTTGAACAGCTCGGCCACGTATATTAGTTTGTTCAAAGGTAATGGTCAGCTCTTGTTTAGGCCGTGTTATGGCCACATAGAACAATCGTTTTTCTTCGTCTTCACGACCTTCTGCAATGGCAAAGGGACTTGGGAAGGTGCCTTCGTTGAGGCCTGCCAAGAACACGTGGTCAAACTCGCTACCTTTGGCTTGGTGGATGGTAATGATTGGAATGCGATCTTCGTTGCGTACCTGTTGAGCAGGTTCACCGGCTGTAAGGGCTGCCATCTGCAAGATTTGATTTAATCGAGCCAAACCAGCTGGCCCTTCATAGGCTGCATCTAGTTTTTCCATGATGCGATATAGATCCCGTATATGCTCTACCTTCGCCGATTCCCCATGGGATTTATAGTACTCTAGAACCCCCATTTGGTTCATAATGTACGCCAATAATTTCGTTGGTAATTCCGTATAGGCCTTTCTACGCAAGGTTGCCATTTGGGACGCAATATTGGTGAAAGCCGCTTTATATTTGTTAATCGCCACCATACGACCAGTCGTTGTAGGCACGATGTTTTCTTTCACCGCATAGATTAAAAGCTGTGCAGTGGCCAAGATATCGTCCATCGCATTGTGCGTAGGCTCATGATGGATAGGGAACTCGGATGCTAGGAAGCCCAATTTATGATTTGGCAAATTAGGGTAAAAACGACGATAAATATCTAAGGTATCATAAATCGCCTTGAACTGAGGATTTCCTAAATTATGCCGTGCCAATTCATTCGTAAAGATAGTCACATCATAGTTTACATTGTGACCTACGATAATGGCATTCTTGGAGAACTCCTTAAAGGCTTGTAGCACCGTAGCTGGGTCTTCACCGTGCTCTTGTAAATACGCATCGGAGAAGCCATGTACCTCTTCGGATTGCCCCACAGGCACACCGGGGTTGATAAAACGTTCAAAGGTCTCTAACACTTGTCCGTTTTCATCGATACGGATGGCTGCAATTTGAATGATGCGGTCTTGAGACGTATCAGTGCCCGTACTTTCCACATCGTATACTACAACCTCATGGTTCTCTAAACCACTGACAAGCTTAGCGTAAGGTTCCGCTTCAAAGATAGGCATATCCATAAAATCCGTCAATTTTAAGCCTACTTGACGCGTCTCTTGGCTTTCAATAGCGGCAATACGAGCGTCACCAATACCTGCAACATAGCGTTTAATAATACGCTTAGCACTGACAGAGTCGTTCGGGTTCATGAGCAGTTTGAAGTAAGCCATAACGTCCTTGATTTCTTGACGTCTAAAGAATTTGAACTCGTCGATAATCATGAAATGACGGCGTTCTTCTTCAGGTTTTTCGTTGTTCAGGCGTTCAAAGGAGTCACTCAGACGCTGCGCCTTTTTATTATCCCGCACAAGAACACCAATATTGGCATCCTTTGGCAAGGCACAGATGGCTTCGTAAATATATCGGCCCTCTAAATAACTGTTTTTACAGTCTTTAATGAGGACGGGCTTACCCTTTCTTTCACTATTGGCACGTGGCAATTCAGTATAAATAGAACCTACGAGGTCAGGGAACATATTTTGTAATGTTCTGAAAGCCATCGTAAAGAGCGTCCAATTAGAGCGGTAATTTTCGTAGAAAATGATTTTTAAAGGCTTGAAGTCCGCATCAAACTGCTTGAGCAAGCGAAATGGATCAGACCCGCGCCATTCGTATATGGTTTGGAAATAGTCACCACATAAAAGAACGTGATTACCTTCCCATAGCATTTCGAGAACCTTATACTCTAGTACGCCTGTATCTTGCATTTCGTCTACCGAAATATAGCTATAACGACTGCGCCAACGCTCCCGAACTACAAGATCTTGGAATAAGCGATGAACACCACAGATGAGATCCGTAAAATCTAGACCGTGTACAGAAGCTAAGCTTTCATCATAACGAGCAATCCATTCATGACCATGGTTCAAGAAATCATGGAGTTCACTATATAGAACATTGCCAAAGCTAGAGAACTGTTGCTCAATTGAGGATCGTTGTTCCTTTTGCAAACGCTCTATAGTTCGTTTATAATCGCCTAGGAGATCATCAGAATAAAAACCGTATAAGGAACGATATTCTTTCACCATGGCGATGATGTTCGCAAAGGACATTTCTCGCAATTTACCTGGACGATACGGTTCAGACAACTCCTTGCAATCCTCTTCGTCAAAGATGGTCACGTCCGTATATAAGGTTTCATTGCGCTTGCCCTCTTGTTGAAGCACGAAAAAGCAAAAGCTGTGGAATGTACTAACCTCCACAGCCTTTGCAGGACTGCCTACGAGCGATTGAATGCGGTCTTTCATCTCGTTTGCCGCCTTGTTCGTAAAGGTCATGCACAAGATATTCTCCGCTTTCGCATAGCCGCCCTCGATGAGGTGAGCCACTCGATAAGCAAGTGTATTCGTTTTTCCCGTCCCAGCGGACGCTAACAAGAGGATATTCTGTTCAACTTCATCAATAACGCGTTGTTGTTCACGATTGATAAGCATGATAGCCTCCTCTTATAATACGCTGTGCCATACAGCAGCGATAATCATTGGAATAGGGCCTAAAATTGCAGTCAATGCCCATGTACCCATACCAATGTCCATAGGAATATTAAGCACATTCACACATACCCAATACGTTAAAGCACCTGTTACAGCATTTAAAACCACTCTTTTAAGCGTGAAAAATGCTACTTTAAAAGCGATGTAGGCTACAGCAATAGAAATAACTGCTGAAATAGGCGTTGATGCTAATAAAGCTTCCATATTATCCTTTCATTTCTTGGCGGTTCACTACAGCACCACCTAACGTTAATTCATCGGCATATTCAATATCGCCACCCACAGGAACACCGCGGGCAATACGCGTTACCTTAATGCCACTTGGGCTTAACAAGCGCGCCAAATAGAGAGCAGTCGCTTCCCCCTCTACGTCTGGGTCAGTAGCGAGGATAACCTCTTGAACGACACCATCGCGAAGGCGAGCAATCAATTCTTTTACGCGAATATCGTCAGCACCGATACCCTCCATAGGGGACAAGGCGCCTTCTAATACGTGATATAAGCCTTTATAGTCACCACTGCGCTCGATAGCAATGACATCGCGAGATGTTTCAACGACCATGATTGTCGTTTGATCGCGGTTTGGATTGCTACAGAATTCGCAAGGGTCTTGAGCAGATAAGTTAAAGCAAATAGAACAGTGACGCGTAGCCCCCTTCGCTTCCACGATGGTTTCCACGAGACGGTCTACCTCTTCCTTCGGCATTTCTACCAAATGATAGGCCAAGCGTCTAGCCGACTTGGAGCCAATACCCGGCAAGCGGCGCAGCTGCTCTACGAGCCGTTCTAAAGCATTTGTCATTTAGAATAAACCTGTTGGCAAGTTAAGACCACCAGTTACTTTGCCCATTTCTTGAGCCAAGAGGTCGTCTACCTTTTTGCTAGCTTCGTTTACAGCAGCCATTACTAAATCTTCTAACATTTCTACGTCTTCAGGATCAACTGCAGTTGGGTTCAATTTCAAAGACTCGATGATTTTTTCACCGTTCATTACAACTGTTACAGCACCGCCACCAACGGAAGCCTCTACTGTACGAGTTTTTAATTCTTCTTGCATTTTCTTCATATCTGCTTGCATTTTTTGAACTTTTTTCATCATGCCAGCCATATTGCCCATACCTTTACCAAACATTGTAATTCCTCCTTTTAGGACCTGCGTCCTATACTCATATGTTAATTAATTTATTCTTCGATGACCTCGACGATGATATCGTGGTCTTCAGATAATTTCTCTAATGTTTCTGCCAAAAGAGGATTGTTTCGCTCCTCTTCCGTCATATGTTCTGGATCCCATGCGTATTCACGAGCTACCGTCACGCTATCGATGGGTGCTACTTCAATAGGTGCTTGTGAAAGCACAGCCTGATCATCACTTTGATAAGGGGTTCCCTGTTGTTCGCCCCCATTAGACTTTGGGACAGCTTCTACCTCAATATGCGCACCGCTATCCATAGGGCGTTCTAAGACCTCCCCATCATCGCTAATAACAGTAACACTATCTAACGGATGTGGTGGCATATCATCTAAGGATGATACATAGGATTCCTCCATATCATCTACAGGCACATCATCAAAGGAATGAACAGGAATATCATCACCTTCAATAGAACCTGCTAGCGACTCGATAGGGATCTCTCCATCTGGAACCTGAGTAGACGGACTACCATCAAAGGATGTAATCGGCACATCTCCGCCAGATGTTTGACCTTCTGCTGAAGCAACTGTTGTACCTGTATTCACACTACTGCTAGCAGCATTGGCACCGCCCGTCTTCTTCGCTAAGAAGGCCAAAGCTGCCGCCTTTGCCGCATCTACTGCTGCAGAATCAGGTTTGCTAGCTTGTTTTTCAGTAGTTGAACCTCCAGCCTGTGCAGCAGGTTGTTGAGCTTGTGACGCGTTACTACCTTGAGCGCTATTAGCCGCTGCTGAACTATTTCCCACTAATGCATTGTTAGTGCCTTGTGGTGCAGATGGATTTGTTAAATCCATTTGCGTCGGCTGACCGCCAGAGGTTTTCTGTACATCAACCATCGGTTCTGGTGGTCGTTGTGGCGCTTTTACTTGGTGCTGTGTCGTACTACCAGAGGCCTTTTTATAGTCTTTGTAAACTTGTGTAAGAGCATCTACGATTTCTACATGTACTGGATAGCCCAGTGTATAGGTAAAAGCATCTGCCGCTTCTGCTAAGTTTACTTCGTTGGTCATTACATTGAGGTGCAATGTATTTTTAAAGGCCATAACCGCCTTACTTTGGTCCACGTAGACAAGCTGCCCCTGACCGATAACGGTGGAGGTCATATTGCGATTACTGTCCTTCAAGTATTTAATGACATTAGACTGTATATTTCGATACTCTTGAGCAGACAAGATTTGATCACTAATGATAGCTTGCGTGCTAATGCCTTTTTTACCACGACCTTTGGCTTGATTTCTAGCAGGTCGTTCTGGTGCACTACTTGTAGTTGGTGGTGGTGCCATACCAACGCCGCCCATTGGAGGCGGAGCCATACCTACTCCATTCATAGGAGGCGGTGTGCTACCTGGTAATCCCATCGGTGGAGGTGTCATGCCTACACTCGCAGGCGGCGGTGTCATGCCTACACCACTTGGAGGAGGCACTGTACCAACAGTAGTATTTTGAGCACTACTCAAAGGAGTACTCTGTGCAGTAGCCGTATTGTCTACAGGAACAAAGCTATTTGCATAGCCGCTAGGCGGACCAAATGCATTGGCACCATAAGCAGGCGTAGAAGCCGCCGGACCTCGTTGTTCTAATTGAGCCATGCGGTTCAATAAGTCATTCCGTTCAGACCGTTCTGAAGACTCTAATGCATATACACGATCTTCTAGGCTTTCATCAACAGAACCTAATTTAGCACATAAAACGAGCAAGCCCATTTCGATGATGGTTCGTGGATTATCCACCTGTTTCGCATCATTCATAATGGATTGAGCACTGCGCACATATTGGTTAAGCTCATTAAAATCGATACTTTCAGCTTGAGCTAAAAACTCATCTTTAAAGGCATCATATACCTTGAGCTCATCCGCATCAGGAGCGACCTTGCCAACGAGCAAGGCACGTACGTGCTGAATGAGGGCTTCCATAATCTGCGTTGCATCGCGACCTTCTGATAACGCATCGTGAATATAGGACAGTAATTTGGGGCCATCCCCATTACGTAAGGCATCTAAGAAATGAATGATCCATTCCTTGCTAACAAGGCCAATCAATTCCTCTACGACTTGAGGTGTAATAGTACCTGTAGCCATACCGGCACATTGGTCTAATATACTCAACGCATCACGCAAACCGCCGTCTGCATGAACTGCGATAAGCTGTGCCGCTGCAGGATCTAAGCCAAAGCCTTCTTGTTCCGCTACATAGGATAAGCGCTGAGCGATATCGTCAGACGTAATCCGTCTAAAGGTGTATCGCTGACAGCGAGATACGATGGTAACAGGTAACTTTTCAATCTCTGTAGTAGCGAAGATAAACATAACATGAGCCGGTGGCTCTTCGATAGTTTTTAAGAGTGCATTCCACGCTTCGGTCGTAAGCATGTGCGCTTCGTCGATGATGAATACCTTTTTACGCCCTTCAACTGGCATGAATTTAACGCTTTCACGAAGGGCACGGACCTCATCGATACCACGATTGGATGCAGCATCGATCTCAAGAACGTCCATGGACTGACCGCTCAAAATCGATTTACAAGCACTACACTCGTTACAAGGATGATCCGTTGGCCCATGCTCACAGTTGATAGCGCGTGCAAAAATCTTGGCCATACTCGTCTTACCAGTCCCTCGCGGACCAGCAAACAAATACGCATGAGCCACCTTGTCCTCGCGGATAGCGCGCATCAACGTATCCGATACTTGATGCTGACCAACCACATCGGTAAAGGTCTGCGGACGGTACTTACGATATAACGCAATATATGCCATTGGAACACCCCCTTTTTCCGAAAATTACAATACTTTATTATACCATATTCAGGAAATTCTGACTTCCTTAATAAAGTTCTTTCCCCAATACGAAAGTAATATATTTACTTATAAATAATGCTGATATTGCCTAGTCAAAATTTCATCATATGGTTCACAATAAAACATCGTATAGTTCAAAATAAAGTATCATTTATCCTAAATTAGACATAAAAAAAGCGGCCCCATAGGCCGCCTTGCAATATTCGATCACGACAGCCCCCGGGTTCCCCGTGGCACATGAAGGTTACCGCTTAGTGCTGCTACCTCTCAGTCCTGACACGATTCACAGGCCCCCATTGCACAGGCCCGAGAACTGCCATGATCCAATATTGCAATACAAATATTATACATGAAAATACCTCTATAGTCAAAGCTATAGAGGCATTTCATATGTCTTATCTAAAGGATACAGTTAGATTAGAAATTATTTTGCATATTTTTCTTTGAATGCAGCTAATTGAGCTTCTTCCAAGGATAAACCTTGTTCTTTATAGCGTTCAATAGCAGCATGCATTTCTTCGTATGCTACAGGTACAACTTTTGTAAATCTGTTTACAAAGTTATTCCAGTTTTCAAGGATGTGACGGCCTTTAGCGGAATTAGTGTGCAATACATGTTGTTCTACTAATTCTTTAATGCGTTTAAGGTCATCATTATTAGCAGGACGTAATTCTACGAGGCCTGTATTTACATAGCGTTCATCGCAATCGAGGATGTATGCATAGCCACCAGACATACCTGCTGCGAAGTTACGGCCGATTTTACCGAGTACAAGAACTTCGCCACCAGTCATGTATTCACAACCATGGTCACCTAAGCCTTCCACAACAGCAGTGATACCACTGTTACGAACAGCGAAACGTTCACCAGCTACACCATTGATGTAGGCTATACCAGATGTAGCACCATAGAAGGCAACGTTACCGATAAGGATGTTTTCGTCCGCTTCGAAAATGGATTTCTTAGGCGGATATACAGTGATTGTACCACCGGACAAGCCTTTACCGAGGTAATCATTCGCATCACCTTCAAGTTCTAATGTCATGCCTTTAGGAATGAAAGCACCAAAGGATTGACCTGCAGAGCCTTCAAAGTTCAACTTGATTGTGTTATCTGGCAAACCGCTTTCACCATAACGACGTGTCACCTCAGAACCAACCAAGGTACCTACAACACGGTTAATGTTGTTGATAGCCAATTTAGCGCGAATTGGTTTTTGGTCCTCAATGGCAGGACGGCACATACGCAAGAGCTTGGACATATCCAATGTGCGTTCCAATTCATGATCTTGGTCAATCATGTGCATATGACCTACAGATGCATCGATGTATGGGTGGAACAATACGCGTTTAAGGTCAACGCGAGACAATTTGAAGTTATCGTCTTGAGATTTTTGACGAACGAGATCGATACGACCTACGAGTTCAGCTACGGAGCGAATGCCTAAGCGAGCCATGATTTCACGCAATTCACGAGCGATGAAGATCATCAAGTTTTCTACATACTCAGGTTTACCTGTGAAACGAGCACGCAATTTTTCGTCTTGTGTAGCAACGCCGTAAGGGCATGTGTTGAGGTTACATACACGAGCCATTTTACAGCCTACAGCAACGAGTGGCAATGTACCGAAACCGAATAACTCAGCACCAAGCATAGCAGCAACAGCTACGTCGAAACCAGTCATCAACTTGGAGTCTACTTCCAATTTAACGCGGTCACGCAATCTGTTGAGCATCAATGTTTGATGAGTTTCGGACAAACCTAATTCCCAAGGCACACCAGCGTGTTTTACAGATGTACGACCTGCCGCACCTGTACCACCATCGTAACCAGAGATCAAGATATTATCTGCTTTTGCTTTTGCTACACCAGCAGCGATAGTACCAACGCCTGCTTCAGATGTTAATTTAACGGAAATACGAGCATCTTTGTTAACGCATTTCAAATCGTAAATCAACTCTGCCAAGTCTTCGATGGAGTAAATATCATGATGTGGTGGTGGGGATACGAGCTCTACGCCTGGAGTGGAGTGACGAGCTTTTGCAATTTCAGGGTATACTTTTTTACCTGGTAATTGACCACCTTCACCTGGTTTCGCACCTTGTGCACATTTGATTTGCAATTCTTTTGCATGAATGAGGTAGTTTGCAGTTACACCAAAACGACCAGATGCAATTTGTTTTACTTCGGAATTCATGCTGTCCCCATTTGGTAATGGTTTGAAACGAGCTACGTCTTCGCCACCTTCACCAGAGTTAGATGTAGAACCTAAGCGGTTCATAGCGATAGCGATAGCTTCATGGGCCTCTTTACTAATGGCACCATAACTCATAGCGCCCGCTTTAAAGCGTTTTACGATGGATTCTTCAGGTTCAACCTCTTCGATAGGAATACCGCCACCTACAGGGTAGTTTAATTCCATTAAGGAACGCAATGTTACATGGTAATCGTTGCGGATCGCTTTAGAGTATTCTTTATATTTTGCATAATCGCCGTTGATAAGGGATTCTTGTAAAAGATCGATTGTTTTAGGATTGAATAAATGCTCTTCCCCATCTTTTACAGGACCATACCAACCACCTGGTTCGAGTACGGATTCATCGGATTTGAAAGCGCGGTCAAAACGAGCCAATGCTTCGTTGGCAACGCCTACAAGGCCAATACCGCCAATACGTGTTGGTGTATTTACAAAGAATTTATTGATGAAGTTTGTATTCAAGCCCAAGGCTTCAAAGATTTGTGCACCATGGTAAGAACGAACTGTGGAGATACCCATTTTGGACATAACCTTCATAATACCGCCTACAGCAGCTTTGATGTAGTTCTTTTCTGCTTGTTCTGGTGTAATATCACCAAGGCGTTTACGAGCTTGTAAATCGCGTACAGTTTCAAGAGCCAAGTATGGGTTGATAGCTGTTACGCCATAACCGATCAATGTACAGAAGTGATGTACTTCGCGAGGTTCACCAGATTCGAGGATAAGGCCGATTTCTGTACGCAATACTTTTCTGATTAAGTGATTGTGAACAGCTGCTACAGCCAATAATGCAGGAATTGGTGCATGATTTTCATCGACACCACGGTCAGACAAAATCAATACATTTTGCTCTGTACGTGCTGCTTCTTCTGCTTTTTCGCATAATTCATTTAATGCATCGCGCAAACCATCAGCACCCTTAGTTGGATCGAAGAGGATTGGCAATGTAACAGATTTCATGCGACGGCAATCAAGAGCCTTAATGGACGCCAATTCTTGGTTAGTAAGGATTGGTGTACGCATGGATAATGCATAGGTACCAGCTTTGTTAGGATCTGTTAAGTTACCAGAGTTACCAAGCATAACGCGTGTAGATGTAACCATTTCCTCACGAATGGAGTCGATTGGAGGATTTGTTACTTGCGCGAACATTTGCTTGAAGTAGCTGTATAACAATTGTGGTTTATCGGACAAGATAGCAAGTGGAGCATCGGCACCCATGGCACCTACAGGGTCTTTACCATCTTTTGCCATAGGCACGATCATACGTACAAGATCTTCTTGAGTATAACCAAAGGCTTGTTGATTTTTGAATAAATCTTCAACTTTTGGAACGTCTTTTTCATCAGCTTGAGTAATTTCAGACAAGTGAATAACGTGTTCTTTTACCCATTCATCATATGGCAATTCAGTAGCAACGCGTTGTTTGATTTCTTCATCGGAAATGATACGTTGTTCTTCAGTATCGATGAGAAGCATTTTGCCTGGTTCCAAACGACCTTTAGCGCGAATATTTTCAGCGTTTTCGTTGACTACACCTACTTCAGATGCCATGATAACACGGTCATCAGTTGTTACATAATAACGAGCAGGACGCAAACCATTACGGTCAAGTACGCCACCGATAACAGTACCATCTGTGAAGCCCATAGCTGCAGGACCATCCCATGGTTCCATCATGAAACTATTGAACTCATAGAAATCATGTTTTTCTTGGCTCATGAGATTGTTGCGTTCCCAAGGTTCAGGAATCATCATCATAATCGCATGAGGCAAGGAACGACCTGTCATGTGCAAGAATTCCAATGTGTTATCGAACATAGCGGAGTCAGAACCGCTGTCATCAACTACAGGGAATACTTTTTTAATATCTGGGAATAATGGAGATTCTGCTTTGCCTTCACGAGCATTAATCCAGTTTACGTTACCACGGATTGTGTTAATTTCACCGTTATGAACTAAGAAACGGTTAGGATGCGCCCGAGCCCAGCTTGGGAATGTATTCGTACTGAAACGGGAGTGAACCATAGCCAATGCAGATGTAAAGTCAAGGTCACTCAAATCAAGATAGAAGTCACGTAATTGACCAGGTGTCAACATACCTTTATATACGATTGTTTTAGAGGACAAGGATGCAATATAGAAATCGCTAGATAATTCCTTGCTCAATGGAACAATACGTTTTTCCGCTAATTTACGAATAATATATAATTTGCGTTCAAATTCTTTATTATTCGTTACGTCTGGGCCTTTGCCGATAAGGATTTGAATCATCCAAGGACGGATAGCAGCCGCTTCTTTACCAACCTTTGTACCATCTACTGGTACTTCACGCCAGCCGAGAACTACTTGACCTTCTTCACGTACCACCTCTTCAAAAATGCGTTTTTGCTCGTTACGGAGGCTTTCATATTTGTGAGCAAATATCATACCCACACCGTACTCACCAGCTGCAGGCAAGTTGATACCAAGCACTTCGCATTCGCGTTTGAAGAACTCATGCGGAATTTGTACCAAAATACCGGCACCATCCCCTGTGTCCTTATCTGCACCAGCACCACCACGGTGTTCAAGACGCTCTAAAATGCGCAAGCCATCATCGATAATATCATGGGATTTTTTCCCTTTAATATTAACGACAAAGCCCATGCCGCACGCATCCTTTTCAAATTGGCTGCTGTACATACCATTGGCTTCTAGTCTAGCTTGATCTAGACGTTGTTGCTCGATTGTGCTCTGATTCATATCCATAACGTGCACTCCTTCATATCACTTGATCAATCCAAGCTCTGCGGCATCGTTCCGTTCGGTCTTGGTGAAAGTATAAACTATAAACTACCTCTAAAGAATCCATTCTGTAGTGATATTATCGGCTGTGATCGTCCATAACCTCATCTAAGTTTTAAATTCTATAGAATTTTTGTCTATACATAGTATACTCCTGTCCACTGTGAATTGAAAATATAAAAAAAACATAGTCTATGACTTTAAGTCATAGACTATGCATTTTTATCACCATTGTTTTTTGTATACATGTATACATAAGCATCAAGTGATATATTTTTTCATCGATTGAGCTTTTTTTGTTTTACGTGGCACGCTCTATGTCCACATCTAACGATTGAGCTTTCTTTATTTTACGTGGCATGCTCTATGACCACATCATCGTATAAATTATAATTGATGATACTTATAAAAGCAATTACTATTTTTCACGACCAAAGTCGTCCCCTACTTCACAGGTTACCGTCATAGGCTCATCCTTACCATAGGGAACAAAGGTGAGTTCTGATGCGTGCAAGCATTGGCGTGTATATGGCTTGTTCCGTATACCATACATGGCATCACCAACGATAGGATGACCAATGTGTTCCATGTGCACACGGATTTGGTGTGTTCTGCCTGTTAGTAACTTGAACTTTAGTAATGTATGATCGCCTTCGTGACCAAGAACGGTATATTCCGTTTGAGCCGGTTGACCAAATTCATCGACAACGCGACGGTTATCAAATACTGGATCAACGCCGATAGGTGCATCAACCACGCCATCTTCATTAATAACGCCTTCTACTAAGCCCGTATAGATGCGATCCATACGCCCCGCTTGTAGTTCATCGGTGTAATATTGCTGAGCTTCCTTTGTTTTACCAAAAAGAATACAACCAGATGTATCTCGGTCAAGGCGATGTACAGGGCGCACCTTGTGCACTACACCTTTTTTCGCATAGTATCCAGCCACATAGTTACTCAATGTACCAGATTTAGTTTGTCCTGCAGGATGAACAAGCATGAATGGTGCTTTATTAACTACCAAGGTATGGGAATCTTCGTAGAGCACGGTAATAGGCCCTTTTTCTACGTCCACACCATAGTCCTTATCCTGTGGCAACTCCAAGGTTAATACATCACCTTTTTTGAGGGAACGCTGGGAATGGGCTACACGGCTATTTACTTTCACCCGTTTCTTGCGGAACATCATTTGAATATCCCGAGAGGATAAGGAAAAGCGTTCCTTTACATATTTAGAAACCGTCAATTCTGTCGGTTCTTTCACTGTATACGTTTTCCAGCTCATATTACCACCATTCGTTAATATATGTTTTTTGTTCAGGATACAAGATATCAAAAAACTCTAGCCATTCTTCATTAGCTGAAAGTTTACCTTCAAAGGCAAGATCACGAGCTGTTAATGTACCGATCAAGAGTTGGCTTAAAGCACCGACTTCAACAGTAATATCTGCGTCCCCATCTAATGTGTCAGATACCTTTTTAACAGTTGGTGTCAATGCGCCGCCATATTGGACTTCATAGCACCCTTCATTCCACTCACAAAGGCTATCTTTCACACCAAAGGTCATTGTAATAGGCATCATCAAAGCCTCTGGGTTTACAGGAATGGATTCGAAGGCAGTTTTCACATCCACAATACGGCTCATCATGTACGGCATTGTGGAATGTCCGCTTTTACCATCTGGATAGAAGCGATAGTATGTATCGTGAAGGCCCTCATTCCAACGAATAGTAGTGCCTTGGGAACGGTGGTTATAGAAGTAGTTCAACAATGCTCGTTGGGCACGGCGTGTAGTATAAACTAATTCGGATACTGGAATTTCTGATTGACCTAAGCGATATACCGCATAGCCTTCAATACTTCCTTCATCATTGCGCACTACAGCGATATTCACGCCTTCCGCAAAGAAGCTGCCGAGCAAGCGTTTCCATTCCTTTTCACCGCGCTCTGCATAACCAGAAAGACGGGCTGTATATGTTTTATATACAGGATCAAGCAATGTCCATTGGTCAACGCTATTAAGTAAACCAAAGCTCAAGGATTTATCAGTCATAGGGCGCAAGTCCTCAAGAGACATAGCGTTCACCCATTGATGAGCATAGAGTTCCCAACCATATTGTTGGTAGAATGCAGCCTTGGAAGGCATCAAAATCGTCAATGCTTGACCTCGGTTGCGAAGTTCTTCAAGAGAAGCCTTTAACAACGCACCACCTACGCCACCACGACGAGCCGCTGGATGTGTGGCTACGCCAACCATATAGCTTGTAGGCAATACAGCACCACGAACATTGATATTATATTGACGCAAATGAACGGTACTCAATAATTGATCTTGTTCAAGACCAACCATTGTATTTTCTGGTTCATAGCAATTTGTAAAGTAATATTGGAAGAATGGATCTTCCTTTGGTTCAAAGCAGTATGCCCATAGATTTTCCACATGTGGCGTATCTTGAGCCGTTGCAATTCTAAATTCCATAAGTATATCCTCGTTATAGTAATAAACTACTTTCTATCTGTTGTATCGTATCGTATCGCATCGCATCGCATCGCATCGCATCGCATCGCATCGCATCGCATCGCATCGCATCGCATCGCATCGCATCGCCATGATGATACAAAACATACAGTCAAATAGATAGGCTAACACTTCTATTATAACAAAAGGAGCTATGAAGCACATCGGCTTCATAGCTCAGATTTTTATTTACCGCCTGTCGCATTGTCTGCTTCGTTAGCATATACTGCGTCATATTTTTCAGCAAAGTGATCTGGATTGTAAGATTCTTTTGCTTGACGAAGACCAGGCAAGCCCATATCTTCTTCACGGTTAATGAATTCTACATCGCTAAATTCATGACGAATGAATTCATTATTAATGGCTTGGTACAAACCACGAATATCTGGATTTGCTTTTTCAATATGAATCAACGCCATTTTATCATTCAACAATTCACCGATACTGAAGGCTTCCACGCGGCCAAACAATTTGATGGCGCCGCCTTTAAGGCCTAACGCATCCCAGTTATCGAATAACAAGTTAATAGCTACCAATTCATCTTCGATACCTTCTTCATGATGAGTTTCTACCCAAGATGCTGCTGTTTCGCGGCACAATGGAATGATATCTTCAGTGATTGGCATATATTCATAGTTAGAATATTGCATGCGGAATTGATTCAAATGGTTTTTCTTTTGACGGAATTTCTTACCAGACAAGTTGATAAGATCTTCAGACTTATAAATGTATTCGTAGTTATCGCGGTCAGGTGTAAATTCATAACGGCCAGGACATAACTCTTCCATCCGTTCTTTTACAACTTTGCTAACACCTTTGAAACGGAATGGTAAGTTATTTTCTACGAACCATTCTTTAGCGCGCAATAAACCATCGAGGAACTTTGCATCTTTACCGGCAAATGGAGGCAATAGGAATGGTTCACGTTTGCCACCACCTTGGATGTACAATACACCATTTTCCTCAGCCCAACGAATGCCATATGCATCTTGCCACATAAACAATGTAGTAAAACAGTTATCAGATGCTTCGTAATGATGTTGTTCAAAATATTTATCGATTAATGGTTTATCTCTTAGTTCAAAACGTTTAAATTCTAAAATAATAATCCCTCCTATCAGATTCCTCAGTCGAGGTATTCACCATCAGTGAAAGTTTAATGTTGTTCATTATAATTTAACGGATTCGCCTAATTCAAAGGTTCCATCACTTGTGATTACCTTGTCACCTTCGTTTAGGCCTGAAATAATGGCTACATCATCGTCTTCTGTCATACCTACTTCAACGACACGTACGTCAACTGTATTATTTTCAGTCAATACATACACGTATTTACCGTCTTGGTTTTCACGAACTGCTTTACTTGGTACAGTGAGCATTTTCGCTTTTATATCTGACTCGATGATGAGCGTATAGAACTCGCCAGCCTTGATAAGGCCTTTGTCATTGTTGAAAGTAGCTTTCACAAGAACACTTGGTACATTTTCTGGCTGTGTTACATCTACATAGGTCAATTCGCCAGGTAATTCTTGGTCGCCTACCTTGAGGAGTACCTTAATCCCCTTTTTAGCGTCAGGTGTGCCTAACTTCATCGCCGCATCACGAGGAATGCTAAGGGATGCTACCATCGGTGTAGATTGTTGAATCATCATGAATGGACGATCTGCAATCGCCATTTGACGGTCTTCATTGTAAATAGCTGTTACCGTACCAGCTATAGGCGCTACAATTGTAGATGCTGCCATTTGTGCAGATACTTGAGCGATTTGAGCCTCAATAGCCGCCGTATTAGCACCACCGCCGCCACCGCCAGTTGTTACTGTCGTAGTTTGTGGCTGAGACCGCTCTACAATGCGATCATATTCTTTTTGAGTAATCATGCCCGCTTCGCGCATCTTCTGAGCTTGTGCCAATTGAGCACTATCTACAGACGCTGCTGTCGTAGTTGTCACAGACGTCGCATAGGACTGAGCTGAGGCTTGCGCTAACTGACCTTGTAAGGATGCTAGCTGTTGCTGTAAAGCCGATGTATCTACAGTGGCCAAGACTTGACCTTGTTGTACTTGGTCGCCTACTTTCACAGCATATGCGACCTGCCCCGTCAACGTCGGCGTTACCGTCGCCTTATTGAGAGCTGTTACATTGGCGTCATTATGGATCTGCAGTGGCATATCCTTGTATGTTACATCAGCAACGGATACCGTTTTCGTACCGCAACCAGCGATGGCCAAGGCCATCATCACAACACCAAGCATAGCAACTACAGAATAAATTCGTTTTAATTTCATTCTGTCACTTCCTGTCATATTGATTTTTATCAATACCTTAGTATATCATAAAATCAATTAGAATTGTATGAAAGCTAATTCCTTTAATTAATGGATATAACGGAGGTTCTCATGGAAGAACGGATGGATTTTAGAATTTTAAATAACGGTAGCTTTATTCCCTCTATCGGTTATGGCACCTATAAAACAGGCAGCGAAGGAGAAACAGAGCAAGCCGTAACCAACGCACTAAACGTAGGCTATCGATTACTCGATACAGCTGCCTACTACGGCAACGAAGAGGCCGTTGGCAGAGGCATCAAAGCATCTGGCGTTAAACGTACGGACATTATTGTAACTACCAAGATTTGGCATACCGATGCAGGCTACGATAATACAATGCGTGCTGTTGAAAGCTCCTTAAAAAAATTAGACACTAATTACATCGACATTATGCTCGTACATCAACCCCTTGGCGACTATTATGGTTCTTGGCGTGCCATGGAAGAGTTATACGATCAAAACGTATTGCGTGGGTTAGGCCTGTCTAACTTTTACGAAGATCGCTTAATCGACTTGCTATATCACTGCAATGTGAAACCGGTAGTGAACCAAATTGAATGTCACCCATTCAACCAACGCCAATCTCTTATCCAATTGATGAGAAAGCATCAAGTAGTAGGCATGGCTTGGTCTCCATTCACTCGTGACCGCCAACCTATTTTTGACCATCCTATCATCAAAAGCTTGGCTGAAAAATACGGAGTGTCTAAACATCAAATCATCTTGCGTTGGCACATCCAACGTGGCATCATTCCATTGCCAAAGGCAAATAACGTAAGCCATATGGAGGCTAACTTTGATGTATTCGATTTCAAGCTCACAAACATCGATATGGACGTTATGGAACTATTAGACCAACAAGACTTCTTAGAAGATCACCATACAGCACCAGGTCTTGAACGACTATTACAACTTAAATAGTACATACTAACTCCTATTTGTAGTTAGCATCAATTATAATACACACTACAACTATGATGACAAAGTAAATAAAACAATATATGTAAAAAACCACTTATATCTAAGTTAGATAGATATAAGTGGTTTATTTTATTTTGGTACATTAAATACGGCTTGTACTAGTATCATATAAATTACTGTACCGGCAGCAATCGATATGAGCATGTTACGTTTCCACAAATGTAATCCAACCGTAATGACTAATGCTATAAGCTCAGGGATACCATAGGGATATGCTAAAACGACGGTCTCCTTAAAGGTATACACAACGAGCATACCCATAACGGCAGCCGGCAAAGCCTTACCTAAAAAGAGTACAAAATCTGGCGCCTTTTTTCCTGGTGGAAATACGAGGAAGGCACCAAAACGAGTGAGTAATGTACCGACTACAACAATAGCAACGGTGATGACCATTTCTGTACTAGTCAAGATGCACACCTCCCCACTTATACGCAATATAGCAGGCTACTAGCATACAGCTCATAGATAAAAGCATAAAGAGTGATTTGCCTACCAATAAGAGCATAACTATGGCCATAGCTGCACCAGCTACACCAAAGGCTCTAATCTTATTATTTTTTGCATTGAGTAGCATTTCAAGAAATACCACTATGAACAGACCGGGTAATACAAAATCGATACCCCGTAAATCTACGGTAGCCAATAGATTACCAAACAGACCACCTACAAAGGTGCTAAATACCCAGAACACATAGTTGAGCCAAGACACGTGGAAGTAAAACCACTTTTCATCCACATCATCGGGCAGCTTAGTAGCCATATTAATGGCAAAACTTTCATCACACATCCAAGCAACCGTAGGAAACCATTTCCAGCCCATATGTACATATCGTTGTAGTGCAGATAGTCCATAAAAGAAATGGCGTCCATTAACGAACATGGTCAGTATAAACGCATTAATCGGATCAAATCCGGCCATCAACATGCCAATCGTCACAAACTCCATGGAGCCTGCAAAAATGGTAGCTGCTAAAACTGGCGCTGTCCACCAAGGGAACCCTTGGCTCGTTGCATATAAACCAAATCCTAAACCTATGAAAAAGAAGCTAATGCCCATAGGAACCATAATAGGAAATGCAAAGGAAAATGCACTTCGATGTTTTATTTCATTCATAGGGCTTGCCTCCCTTCCACATCATATACATTTAAAGTGTTAATGTCATTTATTATAAAGCACGCATTAAAATTTCGCGAGCTACTTCTGGTGTTACATCACCTTTTTCACCAAGTCGTGTCATACCATGGTCTTCTAATTGTTTTACGATTTTATCAACTGCTTCAGCACCAAGACCATAATCTTTTAAATGGGTAGATACACCAAGGGACTCGAAGAATTCACGAGTTTTTGCGATAGCCTTATCCGCTTTCTCTTCCTTTGTACCTTCTGTAATATGCCATACACGTGTAGCATATTGGGCCAATTTATCGAGTTTATCTGCTTTTTTCACCTCTAACAATGCAGGCAATACGATAGCCAATGTAATGCCGTGGTCTAGATGGTAAACCGCCGTTAACTCATGACCGATAAGATGTGTCGCCCAGTCTTGTGGTACACCGGCACCAATCAATCCATTTAACGCCAAGGTAGAGGCCCACACGTGATTAGCACGAACATCGTAGTTTTCAGGATTTTCTACGGTTTCTTTGCCGATTTCAATCATAGTTTTCAAAATACCTTCACTGAAACGATCTTGAATACGGCCGTCTACAGGATATGTTAAATATTGCTCTGTGGTATGCACGAATGTATCAATAACGCCATTCTTAACTTGTTTTTCTGGCAATGTGAAAGTCAATGTTGGATCGAGCATAGAGAACTTAGGGAAAACTAAGCTACTGAACACAGGGAACTTACCATCACCATAGGTAATAACAGCGCCATTGTTCATTTCGGAACCTGTGGCAGGCAATGTCATAACTGTACCAAATGGTAATGGATTTGGCACCATTTCCACTGGAACCTCTGGAACACCAGCTTTCATAACCTCAATAACTGGGCCATCGTAAGTAGCACCCATAACGATGAGCTTTGTAGCGTCCACTACGGAACCACCACCTACAGCGAGGACGAAATCTACGCCATGTTCTTTAATGAAAGCAACGGCACGTTCACAAGTTTCAAGAGATGGATTTGGCTCAATACCGCCAAACTGTTCTACCTTGCGACTGCCAAGAGCTGCAACAATGCGGTCAATAAGACCACTGCGCACTGCAGAGCCACCACCATACGTAATGAGCACCTTTGCATCCTTTGGCACTAATGCATTTAATTCGCTCAAGCGATCTTTACCGAATACAATATGTGTAGGGTTATAAAAATCAAAGTTAAACATAGTGACCTCCTATGTATATCATATAAAACCTATAAGTCTAATTGTACGAAATTTATATCTATTATATCATTTTTTCGATATTCTTAGATATGCTACACCCCTTATCATTAGCGAGCTCATAAAAGCCATAGCTTTAATCTATAGCTAACCGATATCTTTTGCTCTATATACAAAATCCCATTCACATGATAGGATATATACATTATATGTATAAGTAGAAAGGGATGTTCACATGAAATTAAAAAAATTTATTGCCCCTCTTCTCGTTGGCGTTCTAGCATTCGCCATCGCAGGTTGCGGCACAGATACAAATCAATCTAGCCAAGCACCAAAAGAAATTAAAATCGGTGCTACTGCAGGTCCTCACGCTCAAGTAGCTGAAGCAGTTGCAAAAGAAGCTAAAAAACAAGGTATCGACCTTAAAGTTGTAGAGTTCTCCGATTATGTAACACCAGATAAAGCTCTTGCTGATGGCGACATTCAATTGAATGCGTACCAACACGTGCCATTTATGGAAAACTTTAACAAACAAAATGGTTCCAACTTAGTAGCAATCGGTAAAACCCTTTTAGTGCGTATGGGATTATATAGTAATAGTGTACATAGCGTACAAGATGTACCTGAAGGCGCTACGGTTTCTATTCCAAATGACCCTACTAATGGTGGTCGTGCATTAGTATTATTAGCTAAAGCTGGATTAATTACGTTAAAAGATGGTGTCGGCTTCAAAGCAACTGTTGCAGATATCACATCTAACCCGAAAAATATAAAGATTCAAGAATTAGAAGCAGCTCAATTACCTCGTAGTCTAGATGATGTAACAATTGCAGTTATTCCAATGAATTATGTACAAAGTGCTGGCCTTAGTGTAGAAAAACAAGGCTTCTTCTTCGAATCAAAAGATGAACCACTAACAGTCATCGTACTTGCGGTACGTAGTGAAGACAAAGACAACGAAACTTACAAAAAAATTGCAGACATTTACAAATCTGATGCAATTAAACAATTCATCAACGATACTTTCAAAGGTAGCATTACATCTGCAAACTAACCAAAAGACCGACCTCAATACGAGGCCGGTCTTTTTGATAAACAATCTTTTATAGATTTATAAATACGACTATCACCATAACAAATGTAGTAACTACAGCAAAATATGTATAATGCCAAAAAGCGATACCCTAACTGTTTAGAGTATCGCTTTTATTTTATTCTTTAGTATCAATCACTATTATTAGTAATCAATCACTACTATTCTTCAGTATCGAATGTTACGTCCAATGGTTGGCGTTCCACGATGTTACGGTAACGAACCTTTGGATAGCCCATCAAGATACCACCAGCGATGATTTTATCCTCTGGTACACCTAATAGTTCCAATAGTGGTTTATACTCTGCTTCGCCTGCATGTTCAAAGAAGCCAGCCCAACAAGTGCCTAAACCTAATGTTGGTGCATACAACTCTGCATAAGACAAGCAGGAATGCCCGCTATCGTGAGTACGGTGAATATCTTTTTTAGAACCGATGGCCACTACTAACGCAGGCGCATCGCGCAAGATGTATTCCTTACCCTTATCGACCTCAGCTTGTGCTGCACGAGCATAAAGACGCATAATCGGCACAGTTTTCGCAGCCAAATGCATCCACTCAAGAACGAGATCAGCAATGCGGCGCAACTTTTGTTTGTCCCGAATTACAATATAGGAAATACCTTGTGTATTTGTTGCTGTTGGAGCCATTCTCGCAACGTTTAACACCTTGCGAATAAGCTCAGCAGGAACTGGTTTATTTTGATAATTACGAATAGAGCGACGGCTGCGCAAGAATAACTCAGCTTGCTCTGGCGTTAATTTTTGTTCTTTTGTGATATCGATTTGCTCTTTACGTGGTGTCATATCACTATCAAGAGCAAGCGTTGGGCATACGGAAATACAATGCCCACAGGAGATACAACCTCCCTTGCCAGTCACAGGCCCATTTTCGGACATCACTAGCAAGCCTGTTGGACAGTCAGCTACGCAAAGGCCGCATCGTGTACAGACTTCTGTATTGACGGTAAATAACATCTGATAAATCCTCCAAACACTACTATAAAGCCTATTATAACACAATCAATCAAGGGTTATCTAGGCAACATATGCTTTTCAAGGTTATTCTCCCTATTTTGATGGGGCCCTATTTCATTTCTACAACCTAGTTAAAAAAGTACAAATATACTTGCTTGCTCCGTCCTTCGCAAAGTCGCTGCACAAGTATATTTGTACTTTTTTATAACTATATTCATAAAGGCGTCCCATCAAAATAGAACTACACACATAAAACACATAATACCTAGATAACCTGATTGATCTATATAAAAAGGCTTTAGAGTAGTGGCGCCACGCCCTCCATCTGGAAGAAGCTAGCCTGCGGCTAGGCTTTATAGTAGTGGTGCCTTCCCCCATCACATAAAAGCATATTGAGTAAAGATCAGATGTAGCTTGTGATGGGGATTTCTGTATACTAAGCAGTAGATGTTGTTTGCTATGGGACTAATTCATAGCAGGTGTTATAAAAATAAAACTAGGTATTTCTGCAGCGACTTTACGAAGGACGGAGCAAGGAGATACCTAGTTTTATTTTTAATTAAGTTGTCGTAGTGAAACGGGGCCCCATAGCAAACGACATAATATCTGCTCAATTGCTGGGACCCCATCACAAGCGGAGAAGGAATTTACTCAAATGCTTTTATAAGTTCCATGTATTCCGCTTTGTGTGTCATTCTCCAGGATCCAAAGTCTGGTTCTGGGGATTGGTTTAGGATATTTGCTAGTGCTTCTAGGAATTCTGGGATTTTTGTGGCTACGATATTACCTGCCATTTTACCGAAGTTTTCGGAGCCCATGTGTTCGGAACCACCGTCTACGAGGATAAAGGCTACGGTAGGTTTCTTGTCTACTAATTTTACAGCTCCGTGGAAACCAATTTCACCGATTTGGTGTGTACCACAGGAGTGTGGACAGCCAGAGATGTGTAGACGAGGTAGTTTACTTGTATCTACACCTTTTTCTTCAAGGTGTTTAAAAATATCTTTCAAAAGGCCATTAGAGTCTTGCATACCAATTTGACATACTGTGGAGCCTACGCAGGATACGGAACGACGGAAATCATTTTTAGCACTGTCATCTGTTAATTCTGCGATTTTACGAGCCTCATCAGCAGTAAGGTTGATAAAGAACAAGGCTTGGTCTGGCGCAATACGCGCTTCTACTTGATCAAGTGTTACAGCATAATCAAGCGCAGCCAATAGATGTTCTACATTCGCATCGCCACCTGCTGGATGGTATTCTACGTAGTATAAACCTTCTTGTTTTTGACGGTGAATGCGATCATTTTCCACAGAATCATCACGCTTACCAGTTTTTGTAATTTCATAAGCATAATCAGCAGGATTAATTGTTAATTGTTCAACTTCTTTCACCATCGCCAATGTTTCTTCATAGGTCTTGATGAAAGCTTCGGCCCCACCCATTTCCGCAGGCATGTAACGGGTACGAGCTTTGCCACGGTTTTTAAAGTTACCATGATTAGCAAAAACCATAAGCATAGCTTTCACATGATATAAAACATCCTCAGGCGCCACATCATGGGCCACAGGAATACCAATGCGAGGATTTGGGCCAATACCACCACAAGCGTATACATCAAAGGTATTGTGTTTCGTTAAATTGAAACCAAGGTCCTTGAACGTAGCATGCGGCGTACTATCAAAGCCATTATCGATACCCATTTTAAATTTGCGAGGGATTTTGATGTAGAACATTTGCTCTAGAAGAAACTCGCTAATAGCCGTTGCATATGGCGTAATATCTAAGGTTTCACGAGGATCAATACCGCGCAAAATACTAGCTACCACATTTGGATTGTCACCACCAGCACCGCGGTTATAGATACCGTGATCATAACATTCTTTATATAGATTTAGAATTGTATCACCATCGAGGCCATGCATTTGCAAGCATTGGCCAGTAGTAAAATGTACGTGTTGTAAATTGTATTTACGAATAGCATCCGCTAAGAACTGCATGTGCTGACGAGTCATGCGTCCCCCATTGAAACGCCAACGGCTCATACCGGAGTTAGCACCGCGTTCTGCGTAGCTACCATAGGTACCAGATTGGCCCTTATAGTCTGCAATAGACATTTCTTTCTTATAGAATTTATGCGTCATATCTTCAAACTTCGGATAGTCTGCAATTAATCGATCTTTCAATTCTTGTGTAATCATACTATTACCCTCTTGGCTTATATCTATTAAGCATAATACAAAACTTTGTATTGGTTAGTATACCATACACGCATACGTATGTTAGTAGCCAAGCTCACAATTTTAATATCAATTACAAATAATAGGCTTTACAATCTGTAATAATTATTACTTTTAATAAGAGTTAGATCAGTAAAGAGTAGATAAAAAAAAGAACAGTCCAAAGACTGTTCTTTTTTTTAGTTTTAATGTTAACTAACTATTCTTTCAAGTCAGTTCTATGGTCTAGGATTAGACACGACCTTCATTAGGGTTATTATAGGCGTCTTTATCGATAGTACCCATAATCTTATCTACTACGAGAGCATTTGTTAAGGAACCAGATACGTTCAAGCATGTACGGCCCATGTCGATCAATGGATCGATAGCAAGGATTGGGCTGATGGATGTAAAGTATGCACCAAGACCTGTACCGCTAAGGGATACAGATGCAGCCATTGTAGCTGTACCAGGAACGCCTGCGATACCAACGGAACCAATAGCGATAACGATAACGCTCATAATGTACATAGTCAAATCAAATGGGATACCCGCTACGTTAGAGATGTACACAACAACAAGCGCTGGGAACACGCCGGCACAACCTTGCATGCCTGCAGTAGTACCGAAGGATGCTACTGTATTTGCGGTTGTAGCATTTACGCCAAGACGTTTTGTCAATGTTTCAACAGTTAAAGGCAATACGCCCATAGAGGAACGGGATGTGAAAGCTAACAAGAGTGGAGCTTTTGCTTTTTTGAAGTATGTAATTGGGTTGTAACCGAAGCTAGAAATCAAGATAGCTTGAACAACGAACATAATTAAAAGACCAACGTAAAGCAATACTACGAATAGGCCCATATCTAAGATAGCTTGCAAACCACGTGTTGCCAATGTAGATGCCAATAATGCAACTACGCCGTATGGCATAAGACCAATAATGAAGTCTGCAACCCAAGAAATTAATTGGTGAAGCTCATCAAATAGCTTTGTAAAGATTTCCATACTATTTGTGCCTGTTTTCTTCAACAAGCGAGCAACACTGCCCAAGATGATTGCAAATACTACGATGCCGATAACATTTGTTTCAGCTGCAGCTTGAATTGGGTTACTTGGAATCAATGCACGGAATGTATCAACCATTGGTTTGATTTCACGAATCTTTTTACCAGATTCAACAATATCAAAGCCTTGACCTAAGCCGAAAGCATTACCCAAGATAAGGCCAATGATAGCAGCAACAGCTACCATGCCAAGATTTGTAGAAACCATGGCAACCACTAATTTCTTAAGATTTGCACCTGCTTCCATGTGCAAGATAACATGTACAATGGAAATAAATACGATAGGAATAACAAGCATGCGGATCAAATCAATAAAGCCGCCCCCTACAAGGGAGAACCACTTTGTACTTTCCTTGATGTAAACCACTTTAGATGGATCATCTGGGAAGCCTGCAATAATTTGAATAGCAATACCAAGTACGGCACCAACAATAGTACCAATAATAACGAGATTACCAAAGGATGTGCCCTTGCGTTGCAAAGCATAAATACCGATTAACGCAAGTACAAACACTACGATAATACCGATACTTAATGGATTGCTTAGCATGAGGTAATCTGTAAAGAATGGAATATTCATAATACACCTCTTCTAATTCATATCACAATAATAGGTTATGAACTCAGTATATCATATATCGAAAAATTTACAAGTAAAATAATTCAAATTATATAAGTTTTTCTATGCGGATTCTGCAAGTTTTCTAAATATCTTAATCTCCATGGATGTACCGATACCTTTGCCTTTTCAAGATGCTCTATATCACAATAGAAAGGTACGCATATAAAAAGGTGACCTTCCATAGGAAGATCACCTTTAAATGTATTTAGTTATAACACTACCTAGTTATAGGATTATCTGTTAACTAAAACGTAAGTTACTTGGATAGGACCATGAGCACCATCTACAGTAACCAACTCAATATCAGCTGTACGGGATGGACCGGAAATCAAGCAGATATTTGTAGGGAATTTAGATGGATCGTTGTGATAACGTTCAGCCAAATGTTCCATTGTTTGAGTCATACGTGGATTGATTGTATCAGTGTACAATACAGCGATATGTGTAGTAGGCAACAAGCTAATAGAACGGCCAGATTCTTCACCAGACGCTTGTACTACAGTAGCAGTTTCAGCAATACCGCAGTATGGGAATGTAATACCGATATCTGCATTAGCAGTGTTGGAGATACATTCTTCACGGCCTTTAGCTGGATCCCATTGGAAGTATGTACGAATGCCGCCATTATTAGCTGCATCTTGTTCGAATAATTCTTTTAATTTATATTCTTTTACTTCTGGAACACTTGGGAATACAACTTTACCGTTACCCCAGTCTTCAATAGCTGCCAAAATTGTTTCACCTAATTTATCAGGTGTAGTTTCAACGAATTTTGTACCAACACGTTGACATTGTTCCTTAAACATTGTCAAAATTTGATCTTTATTCAAATCTTTGAACATAGTTTCTTGAGGACCATGGCTGTAATCAAAACCCTCTACGAATGCAGGGCACATTTCTTGATCACGGCCTAATGCACGAGATAAACGTGCAATAAATTGTTTACGTTTAGCTTCATCCATTATTTTTTCTCCTTCTTCTTGTTCTTTTCATGTTCAGCATATAAGTCACGGAATTTTTTGAACTTCAATGTACCCATTTCTTTGGATTTAGTCCAGCCGTTCATAACTGGAACAGCTTGAGTCCATGTAGGCATATTGCCTTCTTTATTACTAATCAAGTTCATACCGATAGCGCCAGCTTTTGTGCCAAGGTCGAATAATGTGGAGTTACCGAACATCTTAGCTGCTGCAGTAAAGATTGCTTCTTCTGCTTTTGGACGAGTTTTTTCGATGTCAGCCATAATATGACGGTGTTCCATCAATAATTCATGCAATGGAATAGCTACTGGACAGTTTTCTGTACATGCACCGCACAATGTAGACGCATATGGAAGATCGCCTGCTACTTCGTAACCTTTGAACAATGGTGTCAATACAGCACCCATTGGACCTGGATATACGGAGCCATAACCGTGACCAGAGATGTGACGGTATACAGGACAAATATTCATACATGCACCACAACGGATACAACGTAACATTTCTTGGAATGTACCACCTAAGATACCGGAACGACCGTTATCAATAATGATGATATGAGTTTCTTCAGGACCGTCTGCTTCACCAGCACGACCAGGGCCAGTCATCATGGAGAAGTAGTTGGAAATTTTAGCACCTACTGCAGAGCGGTTCAACATTTCCATCATAACGTCAAGAGCTTTGAAGTCAGGAACGATACGTTCTGTACCTAAGAAGATCAATTGAGTCTTAGGAATGGAGCTAGACATACGACCGTTACCTTCGTTGGAAACGATAGTACAAGTACCGGATGCCGCTACCGCAAAGTTACAACCATTAACACCTACGTCAGCTTTCAAGAAGCGCTCACGTACATAACCACGTACGAAGTGAGTCATTTCTGTAGGGTTTTCAGTACCAGTGTAACCTAATTTTTCAGCGAAAATTTCGCGGATTTTGTTACGTTCGAAGTGAAGGCCTGGTACAACGATATGAGATGGTGGGCTCACTGCTGTTTGCAAAATGAATTCAGCCAAGTCAGTTTCGTTTACTTCGATACCAGCTTCTTCAAGAACTTCGTTCAAACCAATTTCTTCAGTTAAGATAGTTTTGGATTTAACGATCATTTTAGCTTCGCGTTCACGAAGGATATCTAAAGCGATTTGAGTCGCTTCTTTATCGTCGAATGCAAAGTGAACTTTAGAACCAGCTTTTTCTGCGTTTTCAGCGAATTGGTTTACATAGTAATCCAAATTGTTAAGAACGTGATCACGAAGTTTAGCTGCTTCTGCGCGGAAATCTAACCATTCAGGAACGTCCGCAACTACTGTATTACGTTTATCATAAAACACGTCTTGTGCTTTTTTGATAGCTGCAACTTTGAAATCGTCAGCCAAACATTCTTTTATACGTGTTTTATAGGGGCGATTGTCATATATAAGTGCCATGTCGTCTCCTCCTTAACGGCAGTTTAAGATTTCAGCAATATGCATTACTTTGATACGGCGATCGATTTCGCCTTCTTTATGAAGACGGTCAAGCATACCAGCGATGTTCATCAAGCACGCTTGGTCAGAACCAGAAATAACGTTAGCACCTGTGCCAGCGATTTCCAAGGCTTTTTCGCGTGTCATAACTTCACTAATTTCAGGGTTCTTAACGGAGAATGTACCGCCGAAACCACAGCAACGGTCTGCACGTGGTAATTCAATCAAGTTGATATCTTTAACATTTCTAAGGAGTTTGAATGGAGGTTCTTTAATGCCCATCAAACGAGTTACGTGGCAAGATGTATGATATGTAACGGATTCGTTGAAACGAGCGCCCACATCTTCAACACCTAATACGTCAGTAATGAATTGAGTGAACTCATAAATTTTGCCGCTCAATTTTTCTGCACGTGCCAACCACTCAGGTTGATCTTTCAAAAAATGATGATATTCATCGCGGATTGCAAATGCGCAAGAGCCGGACATGCTGACTACATATTCAGCGTTCTCGAAGCATTCGATTGTATTCTTAATGGCATCCATAGCTGCATCATTGTAACCAGAGTTAGTGAACATTTGGCCACAACATACTTGTTTCTTAGGCACTACGAGCTCGCAACCTAATCTTTCAAGTACTTCTACACCAGCCATGCCTACATGTGGGTAGAACATGTCAATCAAACACTGTTGGAAAAGATGAATTTTCATATTATCGTCCTCGTCTTTTCTAGTACTTAACCTAATAAAAAATTTTGATATGTATGTGTTATGGCAAGAATTCTAGTGAAAGTTTTCAATAATTTTCCGCCCGAAACATTACTTATGCTTTCAAATAAATATTCAAAAGCTTTATCGATATAATTATAAATTAATCATATAGAAAATGTCCAAAGGATTGCTATATTCGTATGTACCCTTTTATTTCCTATATCGTTATGACTTTTTGTAATAACAAACATTGCATTTTATCACAAATGCCATTCTATTTATAAATTTTTCTTGTGAAAGCCACATAAAATCTAGATTTTGGGAATGTTTATCATTTCGCATATTTTAGAGTGATGTATATCGTATTTTACCTATAATTCATTGAATATTTATATAAATAACAGAGAAATACCAAATTCATGTAATTTTTATCCTCATATATTACATTTTCTTATAGTAGAGTATAAATTTAAAAAGTGTTATAATTTATTTTATATAAGTATAGTTTGAAAGGAGCCTTTTCAATGAAACTAAATAAATTATCTTTATCCTTAGCTATTACATTAGCCCTCGGTTCCACATTCGGCATGGCTCACGCCGAAACAACTGCGGCTCATGTAAAATCTGAAATATCTGCTACAGCTAATAAAGCTGAAGTAGCAGCTAAAGCTGATGAACACCGTGTAGATACATCTGTAAAAAACGATGCTAAACGCGTAGATACTTCCGTAAAAAATGATGCTAAACGCGTTGATACATCCGTTAAAAATGACGCTAAACGCGTTGATACATCCGTAAAAAATGATGCTAAACATGGCACTACAGTTGTAAAACATGATGCAAAACATGCTAATACATCCGCTAAAGCCGATGCTAAGCGTGTAGATACATCTGTGAAAAACGATGCAAAACGTGTTGACACTTCTGTAAAAAATGACGCTAAACGCGTTGATACATCTGTTAAAAATGATGTAAAAGAAGATGCTGCTAAAGTAGAAGGTAAAAAAGCTGTAAAAGCTAAAGAAAACTTACCTGCTGGCGTATACCCTGACACAAAAGATAACTGGGCTCGCGATGCGATCCAAGCAATGACACAAGCTGGTTACCTTTCTGGTTATGCTGATAATACATTCAAACCAAGTGCACAAATCACTCGTGAACAAGCTGCGGCTATTTACGGTAAAGTATTACAACATAACTTAAACGAACAAGAATTAGCTGATATTGTAACTAAAGAAGCTTCTACTTCCTACTCTGACGTAGAAGCAGATCGTTGGTCTAGCTCTGCTATCAAATTAGTAAGTGCTGCAGGCGTAATGGAAGGCACATCTAAAACAGCTTTCACACCTAGCAAAACTATGGACCGCGAACAATTCGTTGCTTCCGCAGCTAGCCTAGCTAAAAAATTGAATCTTTCTACACCTGTAAAAACAGAAAAAGTAACATTCAAAGACGAAGCTAGCATCTCCTCTGCTTACTTGGCAGATATCCAATACATGGCACAACGTGGCATCGTAGCATCTGGAGCGACTGAAAACTTCAACCCTAAACAACCTGTAACAAGAGCACAAGCGGCAACAATCTTGAACCGCATGCTTAATGGTGCTGGTCTTGCAACACCAAAACATACTACAACTGAAGCAAAAGCTGAAACAGCTGTAAAAGAAGATGTAAAAAAAGCTGATACAGCAGCAGAAAAAGATGCGTCCAAAGTAAGCAAAGATGCTAAAAAAGATGTAGCTAAAGCTGACAAAGCCGTAAAAGCTGATGCAAAAAAAGTTGAAAAAGACGTAAAGGGCAATAAAAATGCCGCAGTAGCTCAAAAAACTGAACCTACTCGCACAGTTCGTCCTGTTCGTCGCAGCACGTTAAAAGCACTTGATCAAAAACAACAAGCTGCTTTGGAAGATAAAGTATTCGCTGAATTGAATAAAACATACAAAACAGAAGATGCTTTCCAAGATTACGGTGTAATGTACTGGCGTGACAATCAATTGCACGTAGCATTGAAAACAGATAGCGATATTTCCACAGTTAAAGCAAATCTTGCAGCACGTGGTGATTCCACTGTAAATAACTACGTTGTAGTTGAACCATCCCAATACAGCCAAACTGAATACGATGCAATCGATGCGAACTTCCGCAACTATTACAACAAAAACGAAAAAGCTGGCACAATTCTAGCTACATTCCCAGATGTAGAAAACAACCAACTTTACGCTGTTGTAACAACTGCATCTAAAGCAACTCAACAAGGGATCTCAAAATTATTCGGTTCCAAAGTAAAAATGACAGTAAAACGCTAATCGGCGTTCACTCAACTAGCCAAGGCAGCGTATACGTTTAGTATTACGCTGCTTTGTTTATATCACTATGCATGCCCTATTATTCGCTATATAATGAATATAGATTTTATTGTTGGTGAAAGTTTATATTCTATGGCTACTTGGCACTAGCCTTTACCATAATTAGGAAGGATTTTTATGTACAAGAATACCCCTTACGCATTACGTGCCCTCGTTCTAGGCACATTATTAGCCACAACAAGTTTTGGCTTTGCTTCTGCAAATACTACGACTCATGCTCCTGCTACTGCAGTAGCATCCGCAAAGGTTGAAGCGCCTACAGCGGCCTCCACGCAAGCAGTTACTATAAACACAGATGCTCCTAATGTAGCAACAACTAAAGCAGAGAATCATAAATTTGATGCCGCTAAAGCTGCTACCCCTGTAGTCGTAAATACATCTATTGGTACGCCACAAGACATTCAAAAAATCCGTGCCCATATCTTCTCCGATGTGCCTAGCGATTTCTGGGCTGCCAATTCTATCAGTACTGTAACAAAAGCAAATTTAATGAAAGGCTATTCTGACGGTACATTCCGACCTAATCAACCTATGACTCGTGAAGAAGTAGCGGCTCTCTTCAACAACATTACTGATGATGGTACAGCTGCCTTCTTATCTAGCAAATTTAAAGATATTACATCCGATCGCTGGTCTGCCCTCGCTATAGAGTCTGTAGCGCGTAAAAACATCATCAGCGGTTATGGTGATAACACATATAAACCAGAAAAATATATGTCTCGCCAAGAATTTGCAGTCGTAGCAGACAACTACATTCACTACTTAGGATACACAACAGAAGATCCAACAGCCCTTGATAATATTGCTTATGGAGACCAAAAATTTGTAGCTCCTTGGGCTCAAGATGCAGTTCGTGAACTTGCATACCTTGGCTTCACAAACTACGCTCCTGGCACATTATTTAACCCTGAAAAATATGTAACCCGTGCTGAAGCAGCTGAAATTGCATATCGCATGACGCAAACAGAACAAGCTCTTGCGTTCCATAACACATTGTTCAAGCAACAAGTAGAAAGCAAAACAGCTACTATCATCGATAAAACATTGGGCTATGGCAATGATTTCACAAAATTCCGTCAAGACGGTGCCCTCTTCTGGGATGGTGGCAAGTTACATGCGTCTTTAACCGATAAGAAAAAAGCAGAGGCTGTCGCTCATGCAATCTCTGAAGCGCAAGATCCTCAACTTGAAAGTGCCCTTGTTGTATCTCAAGGCAAGTTAAATCAAGCACAACTTGAAGATTACCAATCTGATGCGCTAGATTTATACAAAGCAAAAGAGCCAAAAGGTAACATCATCTCCATCCGTCCTAACGACGATACAAGCGCTCTTATCATTACAGCCGACTCCGTTCAAAAGGACACTGTGAAAGCTTTCAAAAAGAAATTCAAAAACAATGTAGTCGTACAATTACCACAACCTGAGACAGTAAAACCGGATGCAGCTATCCAATTCCCATTGCCTCCACGCGTAAACTACTACGATACAACAAATAAATAATTAAATAATCTCAACAATAAAAAGCCGTGTTCCTACACGGCTTTTTGTTTTACCCTCATTCAAAACTAAATAGTAATCTCCCTTTATACTTTAATTGCTATAATACAAAAAAGAACCGCCCCCGAAGGAGCGGTTCTTCTCACAATTAAACAGCTGTTACTATACACACATAATCGAATTCACACAGTTCGATTATTTTTTTGTTACATCATTTTGGCGGTCACGTAAGTTACCAACTGGTACATATACGGTACCTGCACTGTGGATTGTATCCACGTCTTGTTGTAAAACCATTACAACGGAATAATCATCAGTTGTGTAGAATTCAGTAGGCATTTTATCGATATTTACTTCGCCGCCTAATTGATTTTTCACATCTTGATTATTCTCAATAGCATTCACTAATTCCTTTTTATTAAGACCACCAAGGTCATACAAGGATAATTGACGACCTGTTGTAGTATTGAATGTAAAGCCTTTTACATAGTTGACGCCATTAGCATCACGGTCACGCATTGTGTACGTATGGATCAATACACTGAAGATACCATTTTTATCTATTTTAACATCGTAGTACATAACTACATTTGTTTTATCAGCTTCTTTGGCATTCAATTTTTCTACGTCATTTTGTACTTTAGCAACGTATTTTTTGATAGTGTTATTGATTGCTTTTTCTACAGTTGGGCTAACAGATTTAACTGTTGGGAACACTAGATCAAGATGATCTGTAGTAGATTCCACTGGAGATACAGCCACCTCTTTACGGTCCATATAGCGGTCCGCATTTGGTGCTACTACTTCAACTGCATTGCGATCAACTTTAGTTGCTACAGAGCGTAACGCACGGTTTTGCTCTGGTGTAGCAGTGCTAGAGATACGGTATGTTAAATCATTGCGATTTACTTTATTCGTATCAGCTTGCACTGTAGCAGTGTCTTTAGTTACAGGAATTTCGCTTGCTGCGAAGGATACTACTGGCAATGCAGCAGCCATCATGATGAGTACAGACTGTTTTAATTTCATTGTTTACCTCTTATTGTTGTTCTTGCTCAGCTTTCATTGCTAAAGCTTCTTCTTTATTGAATTTGTGAGTTACAACGCGGCGAACAAGGTATAAACCAGAGAAGATGAATGCAAGCAATCCTAACCATTGTGCTGTGCTTTCAAAATCAGGGCCTACTAGTTCAAGTGGAGATTCACCACCACCAGTTGTAACGGACAATACAATAATAACAGCTATGATTACACCAATCAAGCTTTCACCAACAATCAAACCAGAAGCGAAGAGAACGCCACGGCGGTTAGATTGTTCAACATCGTACTCAGCAAGTTCGCCAGCACGCATTTTAGCACGAGCTACTAGGTAACGACCTACGAAATAGCTAATGAAAGAACCTAAGATAAGAGGTACTTCCAATGTTGGAGGTAAGTAGATACCCATACCAACTGCCAATGGAGGCAATGTTAAAGAAGCTGTTGTGCTCTTAAGAATTAAGTTAACGATAATTGCTACTACGCCAACACCAACGCCGATCAAGATGTAGTCCCAATCCATGCTAGAACTAAAGATACCTTGAGCAATTGTAGTCATCAAAGTTGCTTGTGGAGCGGATAATGCAGCATTAGGATCCATTTCAGCACGTGGTAACGCACCTGTGAAGCCATATGCTTGGTAAAGCAAGTTAAGAACAGGAGCGATTGCAATCGCACCAGCTACGGAGCCAAGTAACAACGCAATTTGTTGACGCCAAGGTGTAGCACCAACGAGTTGACCTGTTTTCAAGTCTTGCAAGTTATCGTTAGAGATAGATGCAATCGCGATAACTACGGATGTCATGAAGATAGCCATAGCTGTAGCGAATTGTACGCCTGCTTCTGTAGCAAACAAGTTATTTTCAGAAGCGATGAAGTATACCACTAGAGAAGAAATAATAGTCGCCAAGATACCAATACCAGAGATTGGAGATGCAGATGTACCGATAAGGCCTGCCATGTAACCACATGCAGCAGCTACGAAGAAGCCGATTAGCAATGCTACGAGAACACCTACGATAACAAGTGTCCACATTAAGCCTGCGCTAATAGGTACTGCAGATACGAAGTCCCAGAATGTAAGAACTAAGCCTAAAAGGATAATACCGAATACGATAATAACAGATTTTGTGCTCATATCTGTATCCATACGATGCAATTCACGTTCAGAGGAACTGCTATTCATGGATTTAACAGAAATTTTCATACCTTCGATGATAGGTTTGATCAATGTAATCAAAGTCCAAATCGCTGCGATACCAATAGCACCAGCACCAATAAAACGAACTTTAGATTTCCAAACAGCCATTGCAAATTTAGCTGTAGCACCACCATCTGGAGCAAGCATGTTAGTCAAGTAAGGTACGAAGCCAGCCCAAGCGATGAGTACACCAACTAGGATAGCGATACCGGAAGCGATACCGATAAGGTAACCAGCACCTAACAACGCTGTAGAGAAGCCCAATGGAATTTGAGTAATACCTTTGCTACCTACAGGAAGCCAGAAGCTCATGCTGTCGCCAAGCACTTTGAAGCCATTCGCACAAAGACTGATAATACCAGCTACAAGACCACCGGATACGATATCTCCCATACCGGAGCTAGATTGAGGACCTTGGCCACCATTATGGGAACCAACCTTCAAGATTTCTGCTGCTGCACGGCCTTCTGGATATGGTAGATCACTATTTACTACCATAGCACGACGCAATGGGATAGTGAATAACACACCAAGGGAACCACCGCATGCGCAGAGCAAGAATGTTTGCCAGAATGGGAAGCCATTCCAATAACCAAGCATTAATAGACCTGGCAAGATAAAGATAATTGCGGACAAAGTACCGGCTGCAGAAGCCTGTGTTTGTACCATGTTGTTTTCAAGAACGTTAGAATCCTTGAAGAAACGTAAAATTGCCATTGAAATAATGGCTGCCGGAATGGATGACGAGAATGTCAAACCAACCTTCAAACCGAGATATACGTTAGATGCCGTAAAAATTACAGTAATCAATGCACCAAGTAGCATCCCACGTAGTGTCAGTTCCGGCAGATGAAGGTCATGGCTCATAAAGTCATGTTTCATAAGTACTTACCTCCTCTGTGAAACTAGAGCTTACAACATATAATAAGCTACTTCCATTTTATCGTGTTAAAGCGCTGATTTCAATATATATGCGATATTTATAATGTATACATGTTTCATTAGACCATTAACTATGTAGAAAAAGGCAACAGTCCAAAAGCCTCCAAAGCCACCTACCCCGCTACGCGGGGCCGCTAAGTCATTTTTGGACTATCGCCTTTCCCCTCTCAAATCAACCCTCTATGAAACATGTATACAAATTAAATATAAATCATCGCATATATATCGGAGAGGAAGATATTAGTGTATATGCACAAATCGCATATATAAGACCTCTCTATATGAAAATAGAAATCATTATCTTTTATTCTGTACAAATATACAGGATTTTATATAATTAAATTACCGACGATAAGGTCGGCATGTCTTTTAAGGAGGTTGTAAACATTATGGAAACAAGAATTGAATATGATTCAATGGGACCAGTCGAAGTCGACGCTAGACGAATTTACGGACCTCAAACGCAACGCTCGTTCAATAACTTTAAGATCGGTGACCACCGCATCCCTATTGAACAAATCAAAGCGCTTGCGCTTGTAAAAAAAGCATGTGCTTTAACCAATGCAAAATGTGGAGCAGTAACTGAGGAAAAAGCAAAACTCATTGCTCAAGTAGTAGATGAAATCGTGGACGGCAAATGGGATGACGAATTCCCATTGACTGTATTCCAAACAGGTTCTGGCACACAAACTAACATGAATGTGAACGAGGTAATCGCTCACCGGGCTAAACAGTTAGATGAAAGCAACCCGCTTCATCCTAACGACGATGTAAACCGCGGCCAAAGTACAAACGATACATTCCCTACGGCAATGCATATCTGCGCGTACTTTGAAATTACAAAACGCGTAATTCCTGCATTGGACGGCCTTATCCAATCCTTTGAAAATTTGCAAGAAAAAGGTAAAGGCTTGCAAAAAGTTGGTCGTACGCATTTACAAGATGCTACTTTCATCATGGTGGACCAAGAAATCAGCGCCTTTGTAGACGGCCTAAAAACTGCCAAAACTATGCTTGTCCAAAACGCTGACTACCTACTCGACGTAGCCCTCGGCGGCACTGCCGTTGGTACTGGTGTCAACACACCTAAAGGCTATCTAGACGTTATGGAAACTGTATTGCCAGAGGTAACAGGTGCTCCATTCCGCATGAAGAACAACAAATTCCAAGGCCTATCTTTGAAAGATGCTTTCATGATGGCTCACGGTGCACTCAATACGTTGGCTACTACACTATTCAAAATCGCCAACGACGTCCGTTTCTTAGGCTCTGGCCCTCGCTGTGGCTATGGCGAATGGCATCTTCCTGAAAACGAACCGGGCTCCTCCATCATGCCAGGCAAGGTAAATCCTACACAATGTGAAGCCTTGGCCATGGTATGCGCCCAAGTATTCGGCCATAATACGACTATGACACTCTGTGCAGGCAGCGGTGCGTTCCAATTGAACGTGTACATGCCTATTATGATCTATGACTTTGTTGAAAGCTGTCGCCTCCTCTCAGACGCTATGAACTCTTTCACAACACACTGCATCGACGGTGTAGAATTTGTACCGGAAAAACTCAACTTCTTTGTAGAACAATCCCTCATGATTGCTACATCCTTAACACCATACATCGGCTACGACAAGAGCGCTAAAGTCGTAAAAGAAGCGTACAAACGCGGTTGCTCTATCAAAGAAATCATCTTGGAAGAAAAACTTATGACTGAAGACGAATTTGCTGAAGCAGTTCGCATGAAATAAAACCTCCCTCATCTCTATGACATATCTGTAACATCCTCTCATACCTCAAATGAACGGAAAAAGCCCCGATACATAACGTATCGGGGCTTTATTTTAAATTACGACTTCATTACATATTTAATAAGAAGAAAACCTAAAGCATAAAATATTACTACACCAAAATATACATATGGTAATGAGCTTAGCAATTCATCAATTGGAATACCATTTAAAAGACGATATACAATCTGAACTATAGGAAATATAATAGCTACGATTATAATACTATAAAATAAAAATTTAAAAACACGTTTCACATTACTACTCCCACAAAACAAAAAACTCTATATAAATACTCTTTTATACTCCACTTTTTACTTCTCTAATATCTCACAAGTTTTATAGTCATTAACAGAATCAAAGATATGATAAAAACCATCTGTTTCGTACTTAATAGTTCATAGGTCTCGTTAAATGTATTATTCTTAAATGCCTGTATCAGTAATTCCTCTTGTTTACTGAGTTCCAAGTATATATCTAAATGGCATCCAATGGCCACGAGTATTGCTATTTTAAGATATCCCTTATATATATCCGCTGTCATATCGTAGATTAGAGAGATATCAAATAGCATGAGCACAATAATACATATAAGGATTTTATGGATAAAGGATGTATTATACATGATAGTATCCCTTTAATAAGCTTATCTTTTATTTTAAGGAGCTCACCTTTATTTCTAAGCTACTCCGTCAAAGAATGTAATGACTGTAATTTCTCGTGGACAGTTAATGCGGATTGGGAACCAATGTCCTGAGCCATTATTAACGTAACACACGCTTTGTTCTTCTACATAGCGACCTTTTGTATATGGTGTGCCTGTTGGTACCAACGGCATACCCATAAAGACAATTTGACCACCGTGAGTGTGACCAGAGAGGGTCAATGGAATTTTACGTTCAATGGCTTCTTCAAAGAATTCAGGGTGATGTGCTAGTAAGATAACAAAGGCATAGTCCGGAATACCAGATAAAGCCTTATCGATCATAGCTTCACGTTTTTCTTTTTCCCGATCATTGTCATACGCAACACCAGCAATGTATACAGGTTGCTTACCACCCATAATTTGAATATTGCTATTCACAAGGATGTTCATCGGTGTATTGTGTTTCAATTCGTCTAGTACCTTATTCACATCGTGATGGTACTCATGATTGCCCAAGATGAAATCGACACCGTCTGGGATTTGTTTTGCAAAGGTTGTCAGTCTTTCACAGACTTGTGGTAACCAAGCGATTTTATCGATTAAATCACCAGTGATGACAACGCGATTAGGCTTCTCTACAAGGGCGAGTTTTAAAATTTCATCAAGATCATCTAAATCGATGCTTGGCCCAACGTGGATATCGCTGAGTTGAACGATTTTATAGTCCTTTAAGCCAGGTGGTAAATTCGTATAGCCAAAGCTTTCATGAGTAACCTCAATCTCATGTTGACCTACATAGGCTGCATAGCTAGAACCACCGATTGTTGCTAACGGCACCACTGTGGCTGCCGTTCTAAAGAAAGCACGACGGCCTGTTCTATTTTCCTCTGGCGTTTTGCTCCAAATTTTATTAACCGCCCAGTATAGTAAACCGAGGACGATGAATACAGGAATAGCCAAGAATAAGCCAAAGAGGGAACCGTAACTTTCAGTACGGAATAGATTCATCAACGGATAATACATCGTTCCGTATAGATCCACTTGATTGAGTATATAGTATCGGATGGCAGCGAACCACGCACCGATAATAATTATATAGCCCACCCAGGCAGGCCATTTCTTTTTAGGCTTCCACAAGTTCAGGAAAAGCGCCCAAAATCCTACCAATCCTATTATGAGGATAGCAGAAAAAATGATATTAAATAGAATTCTCATTCATAGCTCCTAGAAATTATTTTGCCATCTCCGTCAATTTACCATGAGGACCTGCCCAAGCATAGTTGGCGAACTCGTCGCGCTTGATGAGCATCCAATCCTTCGGCAATTGCTTTTGGATATCTCCGATTGTTATATTCTTAGCATCTCCTGCATACGTTAAATCACCACGGAATGCTTTCATAAACCATTTTCGATGAGAGAAAATATGAGTTATCTCTTTTACTAATACTGGTTGTAAAGATAGGTCAAAACCTAAGTCCTTTACTAAAGCCTCAAGACCTTGTTCTCCGACCTCAAAGGCAGATACCATTTCCACAGATGGGAATTCCCACATGGACCGTAACAGTCCACGGTTAGGACGTTTGTGCAATAGATAATGGTCTTTGTATTGCAAAATGCCCACAAACAGAGGTACCTCTACTACCTTCGTTTTCTTTATGCGTACAGGTAGTTTGTCAGTATCCTTATGTTGATATGCTTCGCACATGTTTACAATAGGACATTCTCCACAGCGTGGATTTTTTGGAATGCACACGGCAGACCCAAAGTCCATCAATGCTTGATTAAAGTCGCCAGGTCGGTCGTGAGGCAATGTTTCCTCTACGATAGCGGTTATGGCCTTCTTACCTTTAGTACTCAAAATATCATCAAAGATGCGATATAAACGAGCATAAATGCGCAGTACATTGCCATCTACAGCCACCTCTGGTTCATTGTACGCCATAGATAGTACCGCCCCAGCCGTATAGGAACCTACGCCCTTCAAGGACTCCATGGTCTTTCGGTCATGAGGCACAATACCACCATAATTTTCCACAACGTCCTTTACACCAAGGCGCAAATTACGAGCTCGACTATAATAGCCAAGCCCTTGCCAAGCATGAACTACATCATCTTCAGACGCCTTTGCCAAATCCTCTAAGGTTGGAAATAGGCGCATCCAGTTATCATAATAGGGCTTCATCGCCTCAATGCGCGTTTGTTGGCTCATCACCTCGGAAACCCAAACCTTATAAGGGTCTCCACAATCGCGCCACGGTAAATCCCGCTTATTCACATCATACCACGCCAATAGCTGTGGCACCCACTTGGGGCTCTTTTTATCAGTCATATTACCTCTTAACCATTAATATATAGATCAATGCGCGCCAAGTGTTCACTTTCAAGAACGGTATCGACGGTGGTTAAATCCATTTTATCTACAGAGCTATTGTCTCGGCCAAATACGATAGGCCCTTTTAATTTCTTACCTTCTAGCAGCATCGGCAACCATTGACTGTCACCATCCCACATGTGCTCGTAGGGAATTTCATCTACTGTCAGCCAATGAGGCTCCATTTCGTCGGTTTCCTCTACATTACCTGTGAAAGTACGCAAAAAGTACACATAACCTACATGTGTTAAACTTTCATCAAAAGGAAATTGAAAGTCAAAAGCCGCCACACATTCTAGATCTTCCGAGCGACCATGAAGGCCAGATTCCTCAAACAACTCACGGATGGCACAGTCTCGGAAGCTTTCACCAGCCTCGAGTTTACCACCAAACCCATTATATTTATCAGCCCCGAAACCGCGTTTTTTACGACCTAGCAATATACGATTTTGTTCATCAATAGGAAATACAAGCGTCGTCGGTTTCATAGAGCCTCCTTAATCATTTATATAATACCCTATTATTATACCATTATTTCATGTACGAATGGGCTAATTATGGTATGATTAAGAGTATAGATTTTCTTACGAGGAAGGAGGCACATGATGAATAAACCACTACGATTTAACATCGCACTAGGGCGCACAAAGCCTGTTAATATTCGCAACGAAGAAGTGCGCTGCCCCTTCTGTGATCGTTCAAAATTAACGGATATTCTAGATACATCAGGTCATATCATATGGCTCATGAACAAATATCCTGTATTAGATAAAACATGGCCAACGGTTATTATTGAAACAGAAACGGACGAAGGCGAATTTTCTACATTATCTGCCGATGAAGCAGCTCGTATTCTCCAATTTGGCCTAGATAAATGGCGTGAAACACGGGAACGGAAAGAGTTCAAATCCGTACTCTTCTTCAAAAATCACGGATACATGTCTGGCGGTTCTATCCGTCATCCGCATAGCCAAATTATAGGTCTTGAGGATTACGATTACCACGAAGATATTACGGCCCAAAATATGGAAGGCTGGCTCTTGTACGAAGATCAAGATGTACGCATTACCTTGTCCACGCAGCCTATCATTGGCTTCTTCGAGTACAATATACGCTTTAAACCAGATGCACCTGTACGCTCCGTAGCGCTAAGATTACAACAAGTATTGCGTTATGTATTGCGCAGCATCGCCAATTATAGCCATTCCTATAACTATTTTGTATATAATCTTGAGGACGGCTACGACTATATCAAGGTTGTGGCCCGTTACGTAACAACACCACTCTATGTGGGCTATAAAATTCCTCAAACTTGCGATGAAGAGCGGGCTGCAAAAATCATCCAAGACATTGCGCCGTACTTCCACGCGTCAAAATAGTTTTACTCATGCATATTGTATCTAAATAATTTTGCTATATTTGAAAGGATGTTTATGAAAGTATTTGCCATCGGCGATCTCCATCTATCTGGCAATCCTCCGACGAAGCCGATGGATATTTTTGGTCCCCATTGGGATAATCACTGGAGCCGCATCAAAGAAGATTGGATGACCCGTGTAACAGACGAAGATATAGTCTTTCTTGTAGGTGACATGAGTTGGGCCCTTCGCCTCGATGAAGCGGCTTACGACTTACAAGAAATTGCATCCATGCCGGGCAAGAAATATATGATCCGCGGCAACCACGATTACTGGTGGGCCTCTGCCAACAAAATGCGAAACCTTATGGGTGATGCTATCACCTTCTTGCAAGGTCACGGTACAGCACAGCTTATTCAAACAGAAGAAGGCCCTCGCATCATCGCCTTTGGTGGAACACGCGCCTACCTCTGCCCTGGAGACTCCCATTTCACACCAGAAACAGACCAATCCATTTACGACAGAGAACTAATGCGCACCGAAGCAGCGCTGCAAGAAATGGATAAAGCTGTAGAAACACTAATGAAATCATTCAACTCAGAAATACACGTGGATACTACAGACTCTAATAAAAACAATCCACCAACCATAGATATAGACAAGATACCAGTAACAAAAATCCTATTGTTACACTATCCTCCATTCAATGAGTCCAACACGCATTCTGGCTTTACGTATCTCATGGAGACATACAAGGTAGATACGTGTATCTTTGGACATTTACACGATCAAATATCATTTAAACGTATTCCAAAGGAGTTTGGCGCCACAAAATTAGAGCTAGTATCTGCAGACTATCTAGACTTTAGACTAAAAGAAATTATGTAAGGAGAGACCATGAGTCGCATTCATAAAGAACATTTACAAGCGGGCTATATTTTTGGTGATACTGTTAACCAAGAATATATTTACTTGCCCTCTGGTGAGGTAGGCACCGACCAGCCATTGGCAGTTCTGGAAACACCGACAAAGCGTGAGGATATCACCTTGGACGAAGCAGTCCACATGATTGACACCCTTACGTTAAAGCGTTGTAGCCATCCTACACTAGGGAAAAAATCATTTTAATACTATAATGGCACGAACAAATTAAGCGGGTAGATATCTACCCGCTTTTTGTATAGATTTATACAGTTTTTAGATATTCCATAAAGGGATTATCCCAAGAAACCACCATGGCCCATGCGAATACAATCCTCTTTTGTGATTTCATCGTCTGCGACAAGGCGTGGCAAGATTTCGTCAAAGGCAGTCGGTTTGCTGAATAATACACCGCCTGGAACGCCGAGGATTGGCGTACCATCTGCGCAATATGCGATACAAACCATGGAACCTGGCAATACAGGCAAACCATAAGTCACTACGCGATCTGCATAACGTTTAATGGCTCCTGGTGTTAAATCGTCTGGGTCAACGCTCATGCCACCAGTACAGAAAATAATATCAGCGCCAGCTTGTTTTACCTTGTCGATAGCCGCCACGATATCGTCTGTATTATCTGTTACGATTTCATGAGCTACTTTTTTTACACCGAATTCAACACAACGTTCTTCAATGATTGGGGTGAAAGCATCTTTAATGCGGCCTTCAAATACTTCGGAACCTGTAGTAACGATACCCATTGTTTTGCGTACGAATGGTTTTACATTGAGTAAAGGATGACCATTAGCGATTTTCTTCGCATCCTCTACTTGTTGTTCCTCTAATAACAATGGAATACAACGCATGCCTGCTAATTTATCGCCTGCTTTCACAGGTGTATTGTTAAATCTCGTTACTATGGTAAGCTCGCCAATACTATTAATAGCATGTAAGCGATCTACATCAACTTTAAAGAGGCCGTCTACGTCTGCAATGGCTTCGATTTTGCCTTGCGCCATAGGTCCGTCATGCATATTTTCGCCACCTGCCATATTGTACAAGGCGCGTGCCACATCCTCTTCGTGCAAGAACCCTTCATCTTCAGGTTCCATTACAAAGATATGCTCTTTACCAAGGTCTAATAATTTTGGAATATCCTCTTCCGTAATCACATGGCCACGGCGGAACGGCGTATCTTTCACCTCACCGATGACGATACGTACTAAATCATGTATTAACGCATGCCCTACAGCATCTTGTGTTCTAATAGATTTCATTTCTTTCCCCTTTAACTCAAAAATCTTTCCCATATATGGAGTTCTAAATTCTACTCACATATTAATTTCTAAAGTCAGCTTAAGTGTTAAATTCTAAAGTCAGCTTAAGTGTTAAATTCTAAAATCTGCTCAAATGTTAAATTCTGAATTCTATACAATGTATGTTATAACAACAAAATGTATCTAATCCTATTATGAATATCTTGCAAATTAGTATATAAATATCTTACGAATAAGACCTAAATAGTCTTATGTATTAATCATATAAAAATGGCTTTATATATGCTGTAACGCAAATCACCTTAAATTGCACAGAGAATGCGCGCAAGTAGTATTCCAATCCAGCAAAGGATTAAGCCACCTACAACTTGTACAAAGCCATAGAATAAAGCTTGTACATAGGACTCAGACATCATTAGTTGTAGCATTTCAAAAGCAAAGGTAGAGAAGGTTGTAAATGCACCTAGCCCACCTACAACGAGGAAAAATCTCGCCAACTGCGGCAAATCTGGCTTTTGCATGTATAGACCTAGTACAAGGCCAATAATGAGGCAACCGATGAGGTTTACTACGACCGTTCCATACGGAAAGGAACTCACCTTTGTCATAACCCATTCACCAAGAGCCATACGACATAACGCTCCAACGGCTCCACCGAGGGCAACTGCAATGTATTTTTCCATATTGCCTCCACTACTTACAGTACTATCCTACGATTTTCACAATACGTGTAATTATCTGAAATAACCGATAATTATCTAGTTTTCTATATTAGTCAATCACCAATAGTCTCAGTATACTATATTTAGAGAGCAGGGAAAAGGAAGGAATCCCTATGAAATCTGCATCGACACCTCTAACTGAGCTACGAATCAACACCTATGAAGATCCGGTCTTACAGCATCAGTATGTTTGTTTAGGCCATAAAATTGCCCATATTCGCATATCTCTAAATATGTCTCAATATGAGCTAGCACACCACGTGGGCATTAGCCGCAGTTATTTGAGCAAGCTAGAATGTGGCACAGGTATATCTGGCATGTCCTTAGAGATTTTATTTAAAATCGCTGAAGCATTCCAAATTGACGCAGCACAACTCATAAGGCTACGCATCGTAGATTATAAAAGCTGTAATGCACATCTTTCATCACACTACAAACGATTAGAATTTCTAAGTCATACACGTAACAATACACCAGCAAAAGCTGATTCAAAGCTAAGCTAAGTTAAATTAAATTAATTAAATACAGTAAACATCTACTACATAAAAAGCTCCGCCAATAGCGAAGCCTTTCATATAGCATGCCCAACAAAAGGCATTATACTTCATTAAGTTTTTTATGTTGCACTTCTGCATTTGCCTTTTTGAAGATAAATGCATTATTAATGTGCTGACGCATAGCATTTTCTGCTGCCACTTCATCATGACGCTCAATAGCATCTACAATATGATCATGTTCATCGTCGCAATCATGCGTACGCACTGCATTGAAAGAGCTGATGTACATATCGCGATTAACGCGTTCACGGAAGCTAGCAAGGTACTCTACAACGCGTTCATTACCAGAGTAATGAGCGATCATTGTATGGAATCGACTGTTTACTTCAACACGTTCTGTAGCATCTTCGATTTCATGCATTTCTTTGCAGATGTCACGCAATTCTTTAATTTGTTCGTCTGTAGCATGACGTGCACAAAGTCTTGCACCAAGGCCTTCCATTACTTCACGCACTTGATACAATGCAATGATTTCCTCTGGAGTATCGGACTTTACAGTAACGCCCTTCCAAGGAACGATCACTACGAGGTTATCTTTAGCCAATTTACGGAATGCTTCACGCACAGGTGTTGCACTCACTTGCAATTGCTCTGCAATTTTTACTTCGTTAAGCTTTTCTTGTGGCATCAATTCGCCTGTTAAAATAGCTCTTTTTAATGTTAAATACACTTGTTCACTGAGAGGTAATCTTTCAATAGAGTCCACAGCGGACAATTTATATTTATCTTTCGAATCTTGTTTTCCCATTACTATCCCCTAATCTTGTGTCCCGTTATATCTTTCATACTTTCAAAGAACGGCTAAAATGAGTATAATATATTGTACGATATATTTTATATTTTGAATAAATATGTCATATATGATTTAGTGCATATAATATAATTATAGAGCCCATATCTAAGACTGTCAATTTAACGATAGATAATAGCTATATCTCATTTTTGAAAGTAAGGAAGTTATATCATGAGCCGTTGTTTGGTAATCATAAACCCTGTATCGGGTGGCGGTGCGGCGCGCCGGTATGCCCTCGATTTACAATGGAAATTGAGCACCTTATTCGAAACGATTGAGGTCAAATTCACCACCGGTGAAGGAGATGCTACACGTTTTGCAAAGGATGCTTGCGAACGCGGATTCGATGCTGTATTCTGCATGGGCGGTGATGGCACCGTAAATGAAACCGTAAATGGTATTGCCCAAGGTGGCTTCAAATCTACCTTTGGTTTTATACCAGTAGGTACTGTTAACGATATGTCTCGTGCCCTTGGCATTCATCAAAATCCAACACAAGCAATCAAACGCATTGATATCAATCAAACGCGTACCATTGATATCGGTCGTTGCAATGATAAATATTTCTGCAACAATATCGCAGCCGGTGTGATTCCAAAGGTAATCGAAGAGGTTACACCAAAGGAAAAAAGTATTTTAGGACCACTCGCCTACTTCTTGCGCGCAGGCCAAGCCTTGTTCACAACGAAAGACTACACATACCGCATCAAAACAGAGAACGACGATTTTATTTGTAAATCCCCGCTCGTTCTTGCATTGCTTACCAATGTAGTGTCTAGCTTTGAACGCTTTATGCCGGAAGCCTCTGTAGACGACGGTTATATGCGTATCATCATCTTCAAGGAATACTTCATCCTCGATATCCTCAGCGTATTACCACTTATCCTCAGTGGTGCCATCTATAACTCTCGTTATACAACATCATTAACTGTGAAAAAAGCTCAAATTGAACTATTATCTGATATCGGTGATTTACCTACTAATATGGACGGCGATCAAGGTCCATCCATGCCGGTAGATATCGAAGTATTGCCGCGTGTACTAAAAGTATTTGCACCAGCAAAACACAAAAAGAAAAAAGCTTTGAATTTGCCTAAATTACCGCATATCGACTTATAACATGTCGCTTATAACTTGTAATAAATAATATAATAAAATACACAGTGAACATAAAAGCTCTCTATCCGTGGATAGAGAGCTTTTTATATTAATCAGTCTATAATGATGGCATCATGCAAGCGGAAGCTATAGATATAGCATGCTTTTACCGGCATTCCTGTCAATCGTTGCAAGGCCTCTTTATAGAGGTCCATTTGGATTTTATAGCGCTTGATGAGATCTTCCCCAGATTTAACGCGGTCCGTCTTGTAATCTACAAGAACCCATTCGCCGTCCTCTTCAAAAGCGGTATCGATAATACCTTGAAGGAATAGATTTTCTCCATCTTCAAGCGTATCGTATACCCGTTTCCCTTCAAAGAGCATACTAAATGGCAATTCTCGTTCGATACGCTTCGCGTTGATGAGACGTTTCCCAAGATTAGAACTGAAGAATTTATAAAGACTTGTATCACTTAATAAATTTCGTTCTTCCTCTGTGAAAGTCCCTTTCGTTACAAGTGCATCAAGTTCTTTTGTTAAAGAATCCTGCGTGTACTCGGTAAGAGGTAACCACTGCATAGCCTCATGCATTAAGGTACCCCATTGAGCCCCTGTTAACACATCCTCTTCGGACTGTAACGCCTGTGGTTTACGACCGAATACAGAATTCGCTAAATCATTGGATTGACCTAAAATCGCACCTGAAACAGCTCGTTGAGAGCCAGCCTCTACCATATCTACTGCTTCAGTAGGTGTATTAAGAGTATCAATTGTCCCTGCTTCTAGTTCTCGTTCTTGGAATCGTCGTTTTAATTCACTAACAGAGATTTTAGCAGTGCGACGTGTGGCATCGCTATACGGATAGGTATAGTTAAAGCGGTCTACTATTTCCTGCGGTAATTCTACAGAGTTAACAGCCTTTAACTCACGCACCTTGTTGATAGTGGTTTCGTCGATATCTGCTTTGTAGTCTAGATCACCATAGAGGGAGCCATCGTGAATTTCAACCTTGATACGACATTTCTTGTCTGGTAAGTCAAAATAGGTGGGCCCTTCGTACTCAATAGCTACACGCAATGGATTGCCGCCGTCTAAATGACGAGCAAAGCCCATAATGAGCCACTCTAAATATGTATTGGCTTGGGTAATAATATCTGTAGGTAGTTGTTGCCCCTCTACAGAGGCAGCATTTTTAATGAGCTCACCTAAGGTACTCAATCCGCCCTTAGAATTCTTAAAGCCTTTCACAAAGCCTGTCATAAACAGCTTATCTCGCGCCCGTGTTAAGGCTACATAGAGAATACGCTGTTCCTCGGCTTTCAGGGCCGCCTCTTTAACGTCTTTCACGTAGAACCACGGCATGGTTGGGAAGGATACTCGAATATCTGGGAAGTACCCCTTAAGACCAAGCCCTGCATTCTTATCGATGAGAAGTTCTGACCGAAGGTCCATCATATTGAATTTCTTTTGCATCCCAGATAGGAATACAACAGGGAACTCAAGACCCTTACTCTTGTGGATAGTCATGATGCGCACTACATTGTCCGCTTCACTGACTACATTGGCAAGAGGCATATCTTGATTGCTATCACGCAAGCTTTCAACGAATCGCAAGAATCTAAATAGACCTCGGAATCCAGAGGCCTCATAGCCCTTGGCACGGTCATATAAGGCGAGCACATTCGCGCGGCGCACAAGACCATTCGGCATGGCCCCTACATAGTTTACGTAATCTTGGGATTCGTAAATATCCCACAATAAATCGGTCACACCGTGACGACGTGATAAGGTACGCCAACGCTCCATATGTCCAATAAAGGATAATAAGCGCTCATCTTGAGCCGCTTCTGCATAAGCAGGCATGAGAGACCACAAAGAGCCCTCACCAGATAAACGTAACGCACCTAGTTCATTTGCATCAAGCCCAACTAGACCAGAGTGCAATACCGCTGCCATCGGCAAGTCTTGTTCAGGATTATCTATGATGGATAACAACGCTAGTAAGAGCTGAATTTCTTGGGCTTCAAAGTAACCATCCCGTTCATTTACTACCGCAGGGATGCCTGCTTGGCGCATGGCTTCTACGGCACGGGTGCCCCAGCCGGCCAAGGATCTACGCAAAATCGCAAAGTCTCGCCACTCGATTTGACGGAATGTGCCATCTGGATTTTGCACCTGCTTCTTAGCAGCGTGGATTTCCTTAATCTTTTGAATGATAAAATCTAGCTCTCGCTCGTTATTCTCAGGGTCATCCCCTTCGTCTTCGTCGCTTTCACTAGCACCGAGGGTATCCTTACTAACATCTAAGAGCTGCAATTCCACGTCGCCTCCAACCCAATCCTCAGGCGCATCCTCTACAATGCGGCCAGGAATGAGGGATTCAGCCTCAGTATAATTTAGCTCTGCCGCCTCTTCCGTCATGATTTGATAGAACAAGAAATTCGTGGCAGCCAAGATATTTTCGTGAGATCGGAAGTTCTTCGCCAAATCGATACGGCGCTCTACCGCATCATTACCACCGTATGTGTTATATTTCTCCATAAACAGAGAACTGTCCGCCATACGGAAGCTATAAATAGCCTGCTTCACGTCACCCACGTAGAAGCGATTATCGACGCGAGAAATCAAGTTGATAATCGTCTCTTGCACACCGTTTGTATCTTGGTATTCGTCGACCATGATTTCTTTGAAAGTATCTTGCAATTCCCTCGCTACGTCAGACGGCTGAGGATCATCCTCTGTGCCAGGCTCAACGAGAAGGGCTAAGCATAAATGCTCCAAGTCACTAAAATCCATAATGCCTTGCTCTTGCTTCATATCCCGATAGGCTTGGTGGAACGCAATGGTGAGCTCCACAAGACCTTCAATGATAGGATATTGAGCTTTGAACTGCTCTTGCAAGGTAGCTTCTGGCACTGTGAATACAGAAGCTTGCATGGCTTTTAGGTCATCCTTATTTTGAGCACCTAAGGATTTAAACTCAGCTACTAATATAGGGTCATAGGATTGAGCCTCTTTTGAACCCATGCGGAACTGATCTTTAATAAAGGTGTCTATATGCTTACACGCTTCGCCCATATCATCCCAGGTTTGAGCATTTGAAAGCATGCCTAGTGCAGCCAATTGGTTATCATATATGTTTTGCCATTTATGAGGCCCCACTGGATCTAGCAAAATTTGTTCCATCCGCTCTAAGCGCTCACGAATGCGGTCTATAACAGCTATATGTTGATCCCACATATATTGGCCCCATAGCGTATCGCTTGGGTTTATTTCCATTGCCTCTTTATAAGGTGCTAATGCTTTACGTAGCCATCCATCAGGATTAGCAAGGGACATAGCGTAGTTATACAAAGACATAATCTTTGCCGTTAAGCCTGCATCAGATTTATCATCGCTGAAAAAGTCCGCCAATTCATAGATATTATAAAGGCCCTCTTCATAGGATTTAGTCAATAAATCGGCTAATACCTCTTGTTGTAAGAGTGCCATTTCTGCTTCGTTACCAATGCGAGCCGTTGGATTAATATCAAGCTTATAGAAATAGGAACGAATCACCCATTGGCAGAAAGAGTGCAACGTAGAAATATGCGCAGACGGTAAGAGATTAAGCTGTCGTTCAAGACGCTCTTGCATGACCGCATCATCGGTAGACTCCATGGCTTTTGCCAAAGCAAGCCCAATACGAGCACTCATCTCTTGTGCCGCCGCCTTTGTAAAGGTTACAACCATGAGCTCTTGTACGGACAAAGGATTATCCATATCCTTTAAACGCGTAATGATACGCTCTACGAGAACTGCCGTTTTACCTGAGCCAGCCGCTGCTGCTACGAGCAAGGTTTGATTATCTAAAGACGAATCTTTAGGAGCTATGATGGCAGACTCCTGCTCTGGCGTCCATTTAACACCCATAGTTTTCACCTCCTTCGTTACTATTATTTCTATCGTTACTGTTGTTTCCGTCGTTTAAGACCTCTTTCATTCGTTCTAATGCATCATCTTCAGATAATCCTGACAGATAATTGTATTTATTACGACTAGAGTCAAAACGACATACCGTATGATAATCACAGTACGTACAAGGTCTAAAGCCATTCAATTGATATGGCTTAATTGGGAATTGGCCATCTCCAATATTACGCCCTGTTTCAGCCATGACGTGATTGGTATAACGACACAACACATCAAATTCTCCTGGGTTCTTAACCTTGCGCAAGTCTCTATTAGAAATAGTTTGATCCTTCTTCGTCGCAATTGGCACATACGGGCCCTGTTTTGCACCATAAGATAAGAACTTATTATCAATATGCGTCAACAACTCAATATCATCTGAGAAGTACCCACTATTTTGCCATGCATTACTTTCCTTAGCCAATGACACTGCATCTTCATAAGATATAGGTGTACCTGCAGGGATTTTAGGGTTCTTCACATAGGAATACACTACAGCCGCAGGCGACATAGATTTTCCTTCTGCTTTGCCATAAGCGGATTCTAAGGCCAATAGATAGGTCATGAGCTGCAATTTAAGACCATAGTACACATCTTGGGCTGTTACATGAGCGCCACCCGATTTGTAGTCAATAACCATACCATAGGTTTGACCATCTCGAGTATATTCATCGATGCGGTCAATTTGACCAATAAGTCGTAAATAACGGTCTTCCCCAAGAGGCACCCGAATCGGATCCCAGCCGCCTTGACGTCCAAAATCTTGCTCTAAGTATTTTGTATCAAAATCACTGCGCTTGGACCACTCAACAAGGCGGTCTACCGTCACATGTAATGTTCGTTGTACACGCTGCTCGATTGCCTTTTGGTAAGCATCGCTCGTTTCCTCACCAGAATGATTTTCTTGTAAGATTTCATCTGCTACAGAGCGACATAGGTTAAGTTGATCTTCTTCGTTAAGATCACGCCATTGTTTATTATTTTCTAGTAGATAATTACCTAAACGCTCTAAATTAGCATGTAAGAATGTACCAATTTCAGGAGCACCAAAAGAACGCACACGACGTGGCTCTAGCTTCAAACCATATTGAGCATAGAACTTGAACGGACATTGTTGGTATCGCTCTAAACGCGTCACAGAACCAGACATGTAGCCTTTAGATAAGAACAATCCATTCACTAAATCCTTTGTAATGACCGGTACATCGTTATTATCTCGAATACCACGAGACACCTCACCTAAACGTGGACGGTAAGTGTCGCTTTCACGAGCCCAGTTATAGAGGCCCCACCACAGTGGATTGACCTCATGACCACTAAAGAGGGCACCCCAACGCTCAGATAATAAGGATAAACTTTGGAGCGGACGCCACACATATTCCTGCTCTGTATCAGGCTCTATGGATAACGGAATATCTACAGCCTTACCGACATACCCGAGGGATTCTAAGCGCTTCACCACGAGGGATGGTTCAAGACCGGTTCCATCTTCACCAGAACTTGCATAGGACAGCGTCAAGGAATCGGATGCCCGCGTCATAGCTAGGTATAATAGGAAATTTTCGTTGAAAGCCTTCGGCAAAGCACCTTCAGCAAGGGTAATACCTGCATCGGCTAACTCTTGGCGTTCCTTATCCTTAATAAGGCCTTCATCGCCCATGCTTTGTGGGAATACGCCTTGATTGAGGCCCATGACGAATACCTTAGGCCACCATTGGCTATAACCACGTTCGATGGTGGTGATTACCACATGGTCCAAGGACGGAGGAATCATAGAATAATTTACATCGCTCAAGCCTTCTTCGAGGAGCAACATTATCTCATCTAAGGTCAACACTTCATCCTTCATGACCATAGAGATTTCGTCTATGAAAGAAATAACTGCATTGTACATCTGTTCATGGCTGGCTTTGGACTCTTGATCGCCCATGGCTTCTGCGTCCTTCGCCCACTCATAGAGGCGCTGTGGAACTTGCAAGGTTTCTAATAGACCATAGAGCTGTTCGCCCCATTCAGACCCCGTATGGCCTTCGCTATGAGCAGCAAAGTCAAACCATGGAGATAATATATCCATAATGGTTTGTCGTGCTTGATTAACACGGAATCTACGCGGTGCATCAGGGTGACTTTCTTCATCTTGCCCCTCGTGGAAACCGCGTAAGTACGGCCAGCTTTCACGTTCCCATTTATAATGGTCAATACCAAACTCGAGCACATAGTTCTCTAATTCATCTACAGCCTCACGAGTAAGAGGCATCAAATCTGTTTTCAGCAAGAGGAACATGCTGTCTCGGCTGTAACTATGGCGCACAATATCAAAGAGAGCCGTCAATAATTCGCCTAAGGGATGATTTTTCATAGGCCGTTGGCGGTCGATGAAGTGTGGAATACCGTAGCGGGCAAAAACCTTTTCTAAGGTATCTCCGTACGTTTCGGACTCGCGAAGCATGATACATACATCGCGGTAACGTGCCTCTGGAGAAGACTCCACATAGGCTAAAATACGGCGAGCCACCGCATCAGCTTCCCGTTCTCTGTTATAGCCACGAATAAGCGGAATCGTAGTATCTGTAGTATTTTGCTTGCTAGGACTAGTAAAGTAATTAGATTCTAATTCTTGTACGATTTGAGGGCCCCGTTTCCCGTCAAAACCAACCCAGTTAATACTAGATCCATAACGAGCCACTAAGGTGTCATAAATTTCTAAAGGACGACTGAAGAGATGTTCCCCTCGACGAGCGAGATTTAACGCCTTCGGAGCCATCGGTAAGTCGATGGTTATAACCGCTTCCTTAGCCAAATCAAATAAGGTATAGATCAACTCGTAATGTGTAGGCGTAAACCAATGGAAGCCATCGATAAAGACATGACTATTTTCCATCAGAGGAGACTGTGGCAAAGCCTCAACAATTTCCATGATAGGATCGATATCGCGTTCCCCATGACGGCTGATTTCCTCTTCATAAGCGGCCATACAAATGGCAAGTTCCCGCAATTTCTTTTGTAATACTTTATTTTTAACAGACTCCGCTCCACGTTCTAGGTCTGTAGGACCTACGCGGAATGCGCGAAACTCAGAAAAGAGTTGTTGCAATACAGAAGAAAACTCAGGACGTTTTGTAGCCTGTTCTAAGAGGCCTAATTCCTTTTGTTTTCGTTTCATAACAAGGCGCAACAACATAGACCGGCCAAAGCTAGATAAGCTTGATTGACCGGCCCCCTTAGAGCCTATGGATTGATATACTTGGTACCCCAAACGACCAAAGCCTACGACGCGAACTGTAGTAAAGCCTTTTTCAGGCATAAATTCAGCAAGCTCCCGTTCTACCCGATAGGTCGCTGGTTCAGGAACGAGTAAGATTATCGGTTCCCCTGGACAATCGGTCATGACTTGACGTATCCGTTCATATACGGCACGTGTCTTACCAGATCCTGCTCGTCCATAATAGACGCTAATACTCATGAGACCTCCCTAGTGAAACTTTCACCATCTCAATTTATAGAAATCACAAACTTCATCTTATTTTTAAATTTCTTTTCCTTAGGTATAGATTTAAACTAAATTTTTCGATATAATATATTACTATACTACGTATTATTATATAGTAATATGATATTCTGTGCCTAATTATGGGGTAATTAAAGGCAAATTGTACAATATTTGACTCATTAGATTAAATTTGTTTATAATTAAGAAAATATTTTATATTTTATTTACAATTAACAGAATTTCATATATAATACAGATTAGTATTTGTGTTATTTGTAAAAAATCATGTATTTAGGAGTGAATTATTATGAACAAAAAACATTTAGCAGCTGCTTTCGCAGTATTCGCAGCTACAACTATGTCTTTCTCTGCTTTCGCAGCATCCGTTGATGCTAACGCACGCGCTTACGAACGTGCTGCAGCTGAACAATATACTTACGCTGCACCTCAAGCAGCTACACCAGCGTACCAATCTGGTTATGTAACAAGCGCACCACGCCCTGGTTACAAACCATTACCAGCAGTACCTTACACAGCAGGTGACATGGCTCAACAAATGCCTGTATCCAAAGAATTGGGCGACCCAATCTTTGTAGCACCTCAAACAACAGCTGTAGGTCTTCAAATCATGGATCCTATCGCTACTAACAACCAACCTGTATACCAAGAAACTGTAACTTCCGTAACAGCTAATGGCAACGGCAGTGCATATGTTTCCCGTTACAAAACTAACCAATTGAACGCATTCGACTTATTGTTGAACGGCAAATCCTATACATACGACTTGCCAGCATACACTAACGGCTACCAAGTTAAAACTGCTAGCTCCTATAACCGTGCTGGTGACGGCGTTGCAAACGTATTCTCTACAAACGTAATCACTGAAGCAGTTGTAAACAACAACTCCTTGCGTATCACTGTTAACATGACTCAACCAACAGCTGTAGCAGCTGCTAAATTGCGTTCCATGCAACAAACTGGTCAAGTAGCAGGTGGCGAAGTAGCGGCATTGTTCGCTTACAATGAAAGCTATGATGGTGTAAAACAAGCTGCTCATTACGATGTATTCAACAACGGCGGCCGTTACATCGTTGTTAAATCCGGTGCTGTAACTGTTCCAAACGGTGCACAACACCCTTACGCAACTGCATTGTTCGCAGTAACTGATGACACTGTAGCTGCTGTAACAGTATCTGGCAACACTGCTGATGCTTACGATTTAGTAAAAGGTACTGCATACGCAATCGCTCAATCCGCTCGCGTATCTAACGCACGTACTCGCTAATTTAAACTACAATTCGTTACGAATTAAATATAATGGTGAAAGCTACAAGCCTTCACATATAAAGACTATATAAATCACTAAATCCCCGAATGAGGTATCTCATTCGGGGATTTTTTTAGCTAATTATAAATCTCAGGATCTAAGGGCTAACCTTCATACCTAAGCAAATTAAGATGTCGCATATTACCAACTAGGTCCTAAACTTGATGAATTGATGAATTGATGAATGATTAGTTTTATGATTCTTTAATTATAGTCTTGTAAAGATCTCTAATGCCTTATAGGCCATCAAACGATAGCCACGCGCATTGGGATGTACTTCACCAGCAAAGACAATTTGGCCGATTTGATCTGCTTCATATAAAGTTGTATAGAAGTCTATAACCTTTAAGTCATGCTCTTCTGCATAAGCTTTTAATTGTTCATTTACATCTCGCACAACAAGGTCTAACCCATCCATATCGCTATCGATTTGTGTTTCCAAACCAATAATTACCTTCCCCTTTGTGCTCGCTAATTCAATGGCTTTCACCAAGGTCTTGAACACATACGCACTATCTCGACCTTGCAATATATCATTAGTGCCACACATTAAGAAGATATGACGCGTTGGGTCAGCTACAGCTGTAGGCAGCCATTTTTCAATATTATAAATCATGCCTTGCACAGAGCATCCATCTTCACCATAATTTGTAAAATGTACATTCTCTATAGATGCATCACAGATTTCAACCCATCCTTGGCCATAAGGCACATCATAACCACGGGTAATACTATCGCCAAAACAGATAATTTCCATATCAAGACCTCCTATACTATGCAATAATCATATAACAAAAAGATGATTATACACAATATACATATTATGGAGTTTTATATGCATTTCTCATGGAATTACATGTATGACTATGGTATACTAATTCCACATAAGAGAGGTCAAAGATGAGAAAACTATATCCCTTTTTAATACTAGCATTAGCAACATTACAATCTGCTAGTGCCATTTCACAATATGAATTAGAGAACAAGCCTACGCAATACCAAGTAGCTTATAATAGCCCTTCAGAGACTGTGTATATCGACTTAAGTACAATCAGTCTAGCACAGGCAGGTCCTACGTATAGTACGCTTCATGCTCGTACAATTAGTCTGTATAAAAATCAGAATATCATAGCCGATTATTCAACTAATTATACATATCATCGAGGTAATACATCTAAAGATATTTATCTTATGGATTGGCATGTAGCACCGGCGAAATTCTACCAAGTAAATGGTGCTCCTATAGGAGCTGCTAACAATCAGCGCTCCGTCCTATCTACAGGTGCTCATGTCGCTACAAAGGGTTCTGCCGTAGCTGAAATAGGACAATTTATTTTACATAATGCATTGGAAATGGAACGTATTACATATACTTCTACGAACCCCTATGTACCGCCACGTCCATATAAGCCAATCAATACACCACCTCCTACAGAAGGTAAGCCATTATTTGGTGTTCAACCACCACCAGGCGTATATAAACCGCTAAACCAATTAGAATCACCTTATACTTCTAATCAACCACGGTTAACACCATCTAAACTAGGTGTATATGGTCCTGTCCCACCACCTTCTCCACAAGGTCCAAGACCTAGTGACTGGATCCTTGATATCCAAAATCAAGATATGCCAGATCCTAATACACCTATGAGTGAATGGAGACCGCAACCGGACTATCACGCACCACAAAAACCATAGGCAATATAACTAATATAAAAACGAAAGAGACTGAACAGCCTCCTACCTTAGGAGAACTGTTCAGTCTCTTTTTTCATATTTTGTTTCTATACGATCAGATGAATGTATTATATTGATACTTTCACATTATTTAAGACGTACAAAGAACAATGCGATGGCACCGATAACAGGAGCGATGGCAAGAGTCATCAATGCAGATTGATAACTACCTGTAGCAGTTAACATGCTACCTAAAATCATAGGTGCCAACATAACACCGATTTGGTTAAATAAGTTTACAAATCCTGCTGTTGTACCTCGTAAATGAGGTGCTGCGGATTGAATTACGAGAGCATTGGTCAATGCACTATGCATGAAAGCGCCAATACCAAGGATTGGACCTGTTATAAAGAGCATATCTGGATTTGTAGTGCTCGCAAAGAGGATCAATGCTGGTGCGAATAAGAACATAACAAGAGCTACTAAATGGTTTTTCTTAATCGGTAAGATATCCGACAAGATACCGATGGTCGGCTTTGCAATAAGGGCTGCTAAACCAAAGGCAGACATTACATGACCTGCATAGATAGCATTAACGCCGAGCTGTTTAACCATGTACAAATTTGACCATTGAGCCACGGCCCAGGTAGCACCTGTAGCAAAGAAGCCTGCAAAGGCAAGACAACAAATATTGCGATTTTTCAAAACATGTAGCAAATTTTCCTTTAAGGAAGTTTTTTCCCCTATATGCGCAGACGCAGCACTCGCCTCTGCTTCTCGTTGCGCCAAGATTTCAGCACTTGGTTTACGAACAGTGAAATAGCTAAGAATGAAAACAAGGATTGGTAATACAGCTGTTAAGAGGAATGCATTTTGCCAACCATAATTAGTAGCTACATATGGTGCGTAAAGGTTTACAGTGGTCAATCCAAGGGATGTACAGGACATAAAAATACCCACTGCAGCACCACGTTGATTAGGACCAAAATAATCCCCAATAGCACTTAAGCAAGATGCTTGAACTGGACCAGATACGATACCTAATAAGAAGCGCAATACCCAACCATAGGTGTAATTATCGATGGTACTCATTAATGCCGTAATAACAGCCATGGCAAGCAAGCTAAACAAAATGGTATAACGGTAACCAATTCGATCCGCTAAGATACCACCTGGTAAAACCATGATGGCATAACCCATATAAAAGGCGGATAAATAAGCCGTACCCATTTGAGGCGTGAAACTCAACGCTTCATTAACAATAGGCATCAAGGACGCCCAAGATAAGCGCATAACAAAACTAATCAAAAATGTTAGCCATACGCTGACAAGAATTAAAATCTGAGTTCGTGAGAAACTAAGTCGATTCATACGAGCTCCTTTCTACAGAATAAAAACATATAAAGTAATCATACTATAAATACAGGGTATATTACAAACTTCAAAGATTAACAAAATACAATAAAAAGCCCTCTAGGCATAACCTAAAGGGCTTTCTAAATTGTGGCGGAGAGGGTGGGATTCGAACCCACGGCCCCTTGCGGAGTCACTGGTTTTCAAGACCAGCTCCTTAAACCACTCGGACACCTCTCCATAACGGTATTATTATATCAGATTGGCCCAATAATAAGCAACAACGTAATATAAGACAAGAAAAAAGCTGGCTCAAAGCCAGCTTTTTCCATGTGTATTTAATGTTGAGTAAAGTTTTCAACTATTTACTATCAAATTATACTTTCATCTATTTGCTACGGAATTAAGCATTCAACTAACTCTCAAAAATTAGAACAAATCTTTTTTCCACATCCCAATAATGGCAATAATAGAGCAAAGTAGTGCAATGCCTACAACCTCATAGAAGCCATTTGGATCCTCTTGGAATGGCAATGGCACGTTTGTCCCCCACAAACTAAATACGATGGTAGGAACTGCCATGGCAATCGTTAGAGTAGCCAACATTTTCATAACCAAGTTAAGGTTATTAGAAATGATGGATGTAAAGGCGTTCATCATGTTCATCAAGATATTAGAGTACATTTCAACCATCTCGATGGCCTGTTTATTTTCGATAATAACGTCCTCTAGTAAGTCCTCATCCTCTTCATACATCTTGAGGAGGTGTTTATAGGAGCTATGGCCACGCAAGCGCAATAGACGTTCCATAACAGTACCATTTGTGCGCAATGCAGAGGTAAAGTATGTCATGGATTTCTGTAATTCCAACAATTGGAAGAAGTCTTTATTTTTTGTAGTATGACGCAATTGGATTTCAATATCGTCGGTACGACGGTTGATTTGTTGCAAGTAACGCAAGAACATAGTCGCTGTACGATACAAGATTTGGAACAAGAAACGCGTCTTTTTGTATGTATAGAACGTAGAAATCTGATTAGAAATAAATGGATACAATACTTCGGACTCTTCTAAGCAGATGGTAATGAAGAAGTCTGGCGTCAAGAAGATACCAAGCGGTACTGTATCATACATATCGTTACCGCGGATAACCGGAATATTAATAACGATAAAGATGTAGTTATCCTCTAACTCCACGTGAGAACGTTCTTCCATATCGAGAGCGGTCTTTAAAACGTCCGTTGGGATTTCCGTCAAAATATTGATAAGGGATAACTCATCGGGGTCTGGGTTCACCAAATTTACCCAAGAACCTTTTGTGGCATCTGATACAGTGCTATCGGAAACTAACTCTTCTTCTATATGTTTATACACCGTAATCATGCTATCCCTCCTTCCAACGAACTTATAGTAATCATCTAATAAATTATATACTATTTTATAGCTATTATTCAATTCAATTGTGAAAGTTTTGTGTATCTAGAACATACATATACAGTTTTATGTCTATTTATGATGTACAAATGTATATAGTAAAAGTATCGTAAATGTTTAATCCACACAATAAAATAACCTCTAAGTTAGTCAGTTACTAACCTAGAGGTTATTTATATCAACCCTAATCATTCAGATCAGGAGAATGTAATTTATTTCGTTCCTCTACAGAGATATAAACTCTGCTTTCACTTAATTGCGGCGCAAGATACGAACAGAGTTCAAGATACAAAGGATGGATACGCCAGTATCACCAAATACTGCCCACCACATGGATGCATAGCCCATGAGGCCAAGCGCCATGATAAGGATTTTAACAGCAATAGCGAATACAACGTTTTGCCATGCTACACGCAATGTCGCTTTGGACAAGTCAAGGATATGTGCAATAGCAGTCAAAGATGGACGCATGAACACAACATCTGCTGCCTCGATAGCCGCATCAGCACCACTACCCATCGCGCCACCTACATCAGCACCTGCAAGTACTGGAGCATCGTTGATGCCATCCCCTACGAACATAGTTGGACCATATTCAGAGCGAATATCTTGTACAACGGACAATTTATCTTGAGGCAACAACTGAGCACGTACAGCACTTACGCCAGTTTCTTTAGCGATGTAATTCGCACTTGCTTCAGCATCACCTGTAAGCATAACAGTTTTAATATCTTGACCATTAAGATTAGCAATCGCTTCAGCAGAGTCTGGGCGAGCTTCATCGGCGATGATGATACGACCTAAGTATGTATTGCCTTCTGCAACAAGAACTTCTGTGCCATATTCAGCAGCTTCTGTTGGATAGCCTTGAACATTATAGCGTTCCATAAGACGACGGTTACCAATAAGTACTTGTTGACCATCAGTCATACCTACCATACCTTCACCAGCTAACTCTTGAACGAAATCTGAAGGTTCCACTGTAAGGCCTTGATCTTTTGCTTCAGACACGATGCTTGTTGCGATTGGATGTGTAGAAACGGCTTCAATAGCTGCCGCCATGGATAACAATTGACTGGAACTTACATGAGAGCCTACAGTTTCTACGCTGTGAACTTTGAACTCACCAGATGTGATGGTACCAGTTTTATCAAGAGCTACGGCTTTCACATTAGCCAATGCCTCGATAACACGACCACCTTTTAATAAGATACCGTGTTTAGACGCATTGCCGATACCGGAGAAGAATGCAAGTGGCACGCTAAGCACCAATGCACATGGGCAAGAAATAACGAGGAATGTTAAGGCTGTGTAAATCCATTTATGCCATTCACCTGTAATAAGGGATGGAATAATGGCAACAGCAAGAGCAAGGAATACAACGATTGGAGTGTATACGCGAGCAAAACGCGTAATGAAACGGTCGATTTTAGGTTTAGAAGATGCTGCATTTTCCACGGCATCAAGAATTTTAGTAACCATGGATTCTTCAAGAACCTTATCTACACGCATTGTAATGCGACCAGATTCGTTGATACAACCAGACATAAGTTGAGTGCCAGGTACGGCGCGAACAGGTACAGGTTCACCTGTTACAGGCGCTGTATTAACGCGTGTTTCACCTTCAAGCACTGTGCCGTCTAGAGGAATTAAATCGCCAGGACGAACTTCGATAGTCCAGCCTACTTCAACCTTTTCAGGAGCCATAACTACGATTTCACCACCGCAGTCTGTATCTACAACCCGCACCTCTTGAGGACGCATATCGACAGCGTTCATGATTTCTGTACGACTACGATCAGTTGCTTTTTCTTCGAAGAACTCACCGATACGGTAGAACAAGATAACGCCTACGGCTTCAGGCAATGCATCGATAGCAATAGCGCCCAATGTAGCGATAGACATCAAGAAGTTCTCGTCGAACACTTGGCCTTTTAAGATATTGCGACCTGCGATGCGCAATACTGGGAACGCAAGAAGAATATACGCAACATAGTAAATTGGAGTCTCAATACTCTCTGGCAAGCTGATAGATGGGACAAAGGATGACAAAACGTCATAAATCATAAATAACAAGCCTGCTACGATGACTGCAATTGTTACAGCATCACTACCACGATCCTGGTCAGAACCATGATCATTCATAGCCGCTTTAGATTTACGTTCATAATCTGCTACGGTTACGCCCTCTTCGATGGTATCACAAATGTCTTGAATGTCACGTTTAAGAGCTTCACGGTCTTCCCAAGAGCCGGTTAATTTTAATTGATGTGTAGCAAGTGTGAAATTTGCAGTCTCTACCACATCCATTTTACGGATACGATCTTCAATTTTTGCTGCGCAGTTCGGACAGTTCAAATCCTTCAATAGCAATGTTTCTTCCATGATATCTCCTTTGATAATAGTGAAATCTTCTATCCTGTATTGTAAATTAATAGGTAATATTTTTCTAATACTTATTAGACATATCTTGTTTCATATCTTGTTATATATGTTCCTAAACATTTTTCATCAGATATTTTATTTATATGAATATCTGTTCATATGTTTATATTACATCAAAGGAGATTAAATGTCAATACAAAATCATATTCAACATATATCAAATTTTATTTACTTTAGTTCTAACTATATTCACCTTATATCAAATTTCGTTCTACCAGGAATTTATGTGCTACATCAGCTGGCAGTTGGTGTTCCGTTTCAACGGCGTAATTCATCTTCGCCATCTCTTGATCTGTAATCGTATGATTCAAACTTTCTAATACAGGGCGCAGTTCAGGATGAGCAATCAATACTTCGCTACGCACCACATTACCAGACATATAAGATGGATATAAATGTTTATCATCTTGTAACACCGTAATCGGTGTAATACTTAATTGACCATCAGTCGTGAATATCGGCATTGCATCCACCTCATCACGACCAATAGCCGTATATTTTAGCCCTATATCCATATCTTTAGTAGCTTTAAAACTCATGCCATACACGCGTTGTAATCCAGCATAGCCATCTTCACGTCCAAAGAAATCATATTCCCCTCCTAATGTTAGGGATGGTGCTATACGAGCAAGATCCGAATACGTTTTTACGCCATAACTCTGAGCAATTTCATTACGCACTCCTATGCCATAGGTATTATTAAAACCGTACATGCCGACCCACTCAAAATTATATTTCTCTTTATAGGCCTGTGAAAGCTCATTAAATAGACTTTCATCATACGTATCTGTACGTTTTAGCACAGCAGACCAAGCCGTACCAGTATATTCAGGATATATATCAAATTGGCCAGAAAGCATAGCTGGTTGAATATTTGATGTACCACCACCGACACCTTCTGTAACCTCTACGGTTAAATCAGTCTTCTTCTCGATTAATTCTTTTAAGATATTCCCCAAAATAAGCTGTTCCGTCATAGGCTTCGTTGCAATATGAATAACATCAGTCTTCACATGACGGCAATACATAGCCCAGCCACCTATACCCATCGCAATTATCATCATAATCGAAACAAATATAATCGTATAGCGCTTCATATGAGGGCTAATACGCGTTACTCTTTCACCTAGAGAAAAGAGAGCATCAACGGTAATGGCTAATAGGGCAATCAGTAGACTGCCTGCAATTGTCAAAGCACTTTGATTCGTTGTAATCCCCCTATAAATCGCCACACCTAAGCCACCAGCACCAATAAAGGATGCAATACCTGTCAAGGCAATGGTCATAACGAGCATAGTCCGTATACCAGCCATAATAGTTGGCATGGCCAAGGGAATCTCTATATTCCACAAACGTTGAATCCGCGTAAGCCCTAACGCAATTCCCGCTTCACACATAGATTGATCAATTTGGTTAAGACCAGTAAATGTATTTCGTACCATCGGTAATAAGGCATAGATAACCAATGCAATGATAGCGGTCGTATTACCAACACCCGATACATACAACAAAAGGCCTAACATCGATATAGATGGAATCGTATATAGGAAATTAACCACTACCATAACGGGCGCAGCTAGCCGTTTATATTCGTATATAAACACACCCAATAATCCACCGATGATGGTAGCAATAACAGAAGCTAATACTGAAATTTCTATATGTTCCCATAACAACTGGAGGAAAAAATCATAGCGATTGATAAGTAATGATATGACCTCATGCATTACAGATACCGCCTTTCTCATAAAACAATACAAAGAGTATATATAGTCATATAACAGCTAATCATATAGGGTATTTTTATACGAGAATATAATTAAATTACAACCCTTTTCATCATTGTATACCGAATCACACCTTAACTCTAGCCCTTAAACCATATATAAAGACAACTCTTTATATTGTCATATCATACAGATTCAATTCCTTAATAGATCTAAAGGGAATATCTATGCCTTGAACAGATATAATTTGCATTTGCGCACTAATCATATCAACAGCCCCTATAAGCTCTGTATATCTTTGTTTATTGTAGTAAACAATTCGCACCCATTCTCCGCAATGTATAGTCTGTAAAACCTTATTTAACTCATCTACTTGATCCTCCGATAGCTCTACACGATGCTCTTTAGGCCGTGCCACAGCTGCCAGTAATACTTCAAATCCCTTTAATGCCGCAAAGGGCATAAATTGTTTTGCTCGTTGCAAACGAGACATACGATGTTTCATTAATGTATACCTCCCCTTATGCGACTAATCTATTTTCAATTGTATTCTTCGTTCAATTGCCATTGTATCCATTACACTATTTATTCCCCATTATGGCCACCTACCAAGGTATTTCTAAAGCGCATTGTCCCTTCATCTTGCAAGCTAGAGGCACGTAAAATAGAGTTTTTACCGAACTGCTCCTTGATAGATAACATCGCCTCATGTACTTGCCGCTCCTTTTCCTCTTCCTCCGTCGCAAGAGAGCTGAATAAATCTACCTCCTGAGGTATAGCAGAGCGATTGACTAAATCCTCAAAGCTTACGCCTATACGCCGTATAAGTTCATTTTTATGGCAATGTTGTTCATATAATTTAATTACTGCCGTCGTTAATGTTTGCAACGAATCAGTGTACTGTTTAAGCTTTTTAGAACCTCCAGTAGAGCGCACCATATCATCTGCATAGCCAATATGAACATGAATATGGTTCGTAACCCCTTTGATTTGTAAAAGCTCTAATACCAAGGACTCCACCATTTCTCGCATAGGCACGTACGCCTCTTCGTAAGTATAGTTACGCAACAAAATCTGGCTATGCGAGATAGAATGCTTAATAGGACGATACGCATGGATATCTGCAATCGTACACGGCTCACGGCCCCAAGCATGATCGATAATGAGCTCTGCATTAATGCCAAACTCCTTATATAACTTAGCCTCTGGCACCATGGTGATGCCATGTAAATCATAAGCGCCATACTTGTGCAAACGATTGGCTATACCCTTACCAATCTGCCAAATATCGGTCAACGGCTGATGATACCAAATTTTCTCTTTAAAGAGGCTTTCATCAAGATACCCTATAAAATCAGGTGCATGTTTTGCGAGGATATCGAGAGCAATTTTGGCGAGGAATAAATTCGTTCCAATTCCAACAGTAGCATAAATGTTAGTCGCCTTGAGCACTGCATCAAGTAACATCTGCGCTAGCTCACGAGGCGTTTTCTTGTAAAGTGGCAAGTAAGGAGTTATATCAATGAAATACTCATCGATAGAGTACACATGCACATCCTCCGGTGCCACATACTTGAGCAAGGTCCCATAAATCTGAGCGGATACCTGCATATACCGCTTCATATGGGGCTTTACCGTTAAATATTCAATGTGCGGAGGAATCTCAAAAAGACGACTGCGATTCTTAACGCCTAACTTTTTTAAGGCCGGTGAAATAGCCAACGTAATAGCCCCTTTGCCACGAGACCCATCGGCCACTACCAAAGGCGTTGTAAACGGATCCAGCCCCAAATCAGCGCACTCCACAGACGCGTAAAAACTCTTCAAATCAATGCACATATACATCCGATCCGTATCAGCTGAACCCATATCAACACCTCCTTAAACCGCTAAATCACTAGATTTTACAAGAAGAATAATTTCTATGATTAGTATAACAAAAATACTGAGTATTTTCAAACATATGTTTGTTATTATATCAGTAAATTTTGAACATAAAAAATAAAAAGAGTACCTACTATTAGACATCAAATCTAATAGTAGGTACTCTTAAGTACGCATATAACTTAACCCAATATGGTTTCTTTAGGACTTCTATAATAAACTAATCCCTTTTCACTTCTATAATCCATGCTAGTCTCTTTAAGCCTACAAAAATGCCCCCTAAGATCTATAGAAATCTTTCTTAACCACAATTCTTGTCGTTTATTGCTCAAAAAATCTTTCCGATTATCACAAGAATCAAATAATTCAAGAGCTTCACTTAAAACCTCGGACTGATTACAGTTTATAGCTCGAAGAGTAGTAAGGTAGTTACGTTTAAAAGTATCAAAGGCATCAACGCAATACTCACCTAACTCACTCAAAAACACTGTATACCCTAGCATAAAAATCATCATAATTTGCTCAAAACTATAATGAGATAGAAAAGAAATATAGAGATGATCAACACTATCCGTATTAGGTACATCAAACAAGGTGAAATCATTAATACAAGTATGATATGAGGGTTCCATTAATCTAGATACACAATCTAGTTCCAAGTAATCTATCGCATCACGCAAATGACCTTCCCAATCAAAGTCTTCAAACCACTCTGCTGCATCAACAATATCTTCCATGCCCATACCTTGGAAAACAATCTCCCTTAAGTCCTTTGACAACTGGTATTCATCAATTAAATCTATCATGGACAAATGATAATGCAGGCTCTCAAATACACCTAGACTAATACGATTATATTTATAAGCCTCTGCAGCACCTAATCCAACCATCAACAAATAAAATTCAATATTTCGTTTTCCACTAATAGTTAAATTCATCATACATAGGATGGAAACCTTATATTCCATCTCACAATACTTACATATTGTACGACACTAATAAAATCTATCTAGTACTATTATACACTTTAATAAGACTTATTTTCTACTAACATACCCCAAAACTTCTATTCCCAGTTCTTCCAACAATACAACGAAAACTATCTAGTGCCACTATATTGATGGGACACCTTCATATGTACAGTGATAAAAAGAAAGGACTATACTTATGCAGCGACATCAGGTCACGAGGAGCAAAGAAGTATAGTCCTTTCTTTTTAGTTAAAATGTAGCTATGTTACGGGGCCCCATCAATATAGGCACGCCCCGATAGTTTTCATTATTGTTCCGGTCCCATGTCTCGGAATTCCACGTCTCTAAATTGTGTTAATTCTCCGATGAATTGAAGTTCCACAGTGCCGACGGAACCATTACGGTGTTTACGAATAAGGACTTCTGCGTTGTCCCCTTTTTCGGAGTTTTCATCGTAATATTTATCGCGGTACAAGAAAATAACAATATCCGCATCTTGTTCAAGGGAACCAGATTCACGAAGGTCAGAAAGCACAGGCCGTTTATCTGGTCTGCTTTCAACACTACGCGATAACTGAGACAAGGCGATGAGCGGCACGTTAAACTCACGGGCGATCAATTTGAGGTTACGAGAGATTTCAGACACCTCTTGTTGACGGTTCTCGCTGCCCTTGCCACCGTTACGGCCTTGCATCAACTGGATATAGTCGACGATAACAAGATCGAGACCATGCTCTACCTTGAGGCGGCGCAGTTTAGAACGCATATCTTGTACGGTAAGGCCCGGCGTATCATCGATAAAGAGCTTGGATTTACTCATGCGATCCGCCGCAGCGATAACCTTTTCCCAATCAGCTGGGTCCATATTCGCACGGCGCAACTTTTCAGAGCTTACACCTGCCACGGAGGAGAGGATACGACCAACGAGCTGTTCCTTGCCCATTTCTAGAGAGAAGAATGCTACCGTCTTATCGTACAACATCGTTACGTTTTGAGCGATGTTCAAGGTGAAAGCCGTTTTCCCCATCGCAGGACGAGCTGCTACGAGGATGAGGTCAGATTTTTGTAAACCATTAAATACATGGTCTACGTCCTTAAAGCCCGTTGGCACGCCTGTAATAGCACCATCATGCTGTTGCAATGCATTTAGCTTATCTAAGTTAGATAATACTACCTCACCAATAGGCGCAAAGGATGATTCAGACTGTGTTTGACCACTTACGTCTAGTACCATTTGCTCTGCCTTGTTAAGAATAGCCGTTGGCTCATCTTCACCAGCATACGTCATACCTACGATTTTATTCCCTGCATCGATAAGACGGCGCAACTGAGCTTTCTCGCTGATGATCTTCGCATGTTCCTCTACATTGTAGGATACAGATTCATTGGCGAGAGATGTAATATAAGCAAGACCACCTACCGCATCGAGTCGCTTACGGCGGTCTAATTCTTCACCTACGGTGATGAAGTCCGCCGTCTTGTTAGCATGCACGATTTCTAAGATGGCATCATAAATAATACGATGCGCATCGCGGTAAAAGTCTTCAGATTTTAGAATACTCGTCACTGTATCAACAACAGCACCCGAGTTGGATCCATTCGTTAACAAAGCCCCCAAAACGGCCTTTTCCGCATCTAGATTATGCGGTGGAATGCGTACATCCATGATAATCCCCTTTACAAAACCACTATGGATAAAAGAATTCACCATACTCAAAGAGCATGGTGAACACTATTATTCAGCTACTACGTTAACCTTGATAGTACTTGTAATCTCAGGATGAACACGAACGAGTACGTCATGCACGCCTAATGTTTTCAATGGTTCTTTGATTTCGATTTTCTTTTTATCGATATCTACTTTGTATTGCGCTTTAGCTGCATCGGAAATGTCTTTTGCAGTAACAGAACCAAATACGCGACCTTCTTCGCCCATGCGAACTTTTACAGTTACTTCAACCTTAGCCAATTGAGCTGCCAAGATTTTAGCTTCGTCATTCGCTACAACTTTGTGGTGAGCGATGGATTCTTGTTTTTGTTTCGCATTATTTACGTTAGTTGCTGTACCTTCAAGGCCAAGACCTTTTTTGATCAATACATTACGGCCATATGCATCGCTAACTTCAACGATTTCGCCTTTTTTACCAACCTTTTTAACGTCTTCTAACAATACTACTTTCATTGTTCTTCCTCCTCTTTCTCAGCGGAATGAAGGGCTTCAAGAGCATGCTCTAAGATAGCCTTCTTCGCTTCCTCTATTGTCATACCTTGTAATTGGGCACCAGCCACAGTTCTGTGACCGCCGCCACCCAAGGCTTCCATTACAACCTGTACATTTACCTTGCCTTTGGATCGAGCGCTAACGCCGATACCGCCGTCATTCAAGGAGTAAAGTACAAAGGCTGCTTCAATATCTTCATTACTGATGAGCATATCCGCACTTTGTGCAGCTAATGCCATCATATCCTTCAAACCTTCAGGTGCTACAGAAATAGCAATCCCTTCAGTTCGACTGGCTTCAAATACCATTTTAGCACGCAATTGGATAGAATCGAAGGTTTCAATAAATAATTGTTTAACCTTTTCAATATCCGCCCCTGCACGGCGTAAGAATGCTGCCGCTTCAAAGGTACGGGCACCAGTTTGTTGAACAAAGTTCTTCGTATCAAGTACGATACCCGCATAAATACCTGTAGCTTCAGCTTTTGAAAGTTTTACGCCACCACCTGCGTATTGTACAAGCTCTGTTACGAGCTCAGATGTAGATGACGCCGTTGGTTCCAAGTACGTAAGCAATGGATTTTCTACGAAGTCCGCTGCACGACGGTGATGGTCGATAACGATGCGTCGTTCAGAAATTTCAAGAGCCTCTTGAGCGGCTACCATTTCTTGACGATGCGTATCACATACGATAGTGAGCGTATTCGCATCTACCCACGCTTTTGCTGCATCAGGGGTGATAATATGTTCCGTCCAGAACTCATCTTCTTTAAGAACAGTCACCATTTTATCGATGGCGCTCGTTTCTTTTGAAAGCACGATGCGCAATTCTTTACCCAAGGTACGTGCAATGGCTACAACACCGATAATACCACCTAATGCATCGTAGTCTTCACGTTTATGACCCATTACAAGAATTTTATCGGAATCAAGCATAAGCTCATGTAAAGCTTGTGATACCACACGAGCACGAACGCGCGTATTCTTTTCGACGCCAGCTGTATTGCCACCGAAGAAGCGGGTACTTTCACCATCCATAATACACACTTGGTCACCACCGCGACCTAATGCGATATCTAAGGCAGCACGAGCACGACTAGACACCTCTTTTACAGAGCCTACATTCTCGCTAATCCCCACAGAAATCGTAGCTGGCACTTGACGAGGAGAAGGCAATTTACGAATGCGTTCAAGCACTTTAAAGCCATTTTCCTCCATCTCATGAAGGGCGCCACGAGAAATAGCAAAGGTATACATATCGTCTTGGAAGTTACGGATAAAGCCTTCATAGCGGTCAATTTCATCCATAATAATATTGTTAATATCTGCCCAAACACTAGTATACTCACGGTCACTAAGACCTTTAGTCAATTCTTCGAGATTATCGATTTGAATCATGCCCCATACAGGCTGATCCTCTTCAGCTTTAATGCGGGCCTTTTCGAGAGCCGTAATGTCCTTAAAGTACAGAGCCATTACTGCATGTTCAGCCAATTCATCTTCACTATGAATATCTGGTCGCGTATCGCGAGGGTCGATGAATTTATAGATAATTTGGAAATATCTTTCATCATATTTCTCCGTCATATATCCGGATTTGCCCCAGATTTTATCGATACGGAATCCAGGCAATAGAGCAGACATTTTTTGGAATTTATTCCAGTCTACTGTAACCCAGTCTGCAAAGACGCTATTATTCCATACCAAGGTGCCTTGTTTATTAACAAGGACAATGCCCATCGGTAAATTTTGTAAAGCAAAGTTAGAAGCTTGTGTGACGTTTTTCATCATCGCCCCAAACTGTTCTCTTGCTAAACGACGCCGGTTATGAAGGGTATTGTAGTTTACCAAATATGCCGCTACTACGATAATTAATGCTAAAACTGCGACAGCCCAGTTCAAATAGGCCAGCAATAATAACAACAATACGATAACGGTAATAATGGTAACTTCTAAACCTTCCCATTTTCGTTGAAAGGATTTCATAACGGCCTCCTTTCTGTTACAAGCTACGTTTTTGGAAACGTACTCGCATATCTAAAAACATATCTAAAATACCATATATAACAAGTGCCATAGGACTCATCACATACAAGAAGCCTATAATAGCAAACTTAAAGAGGCCTGCCAAGTTATAAGACTTCATAATGGATAGCAAACATGTAATGCCATTTAGACCACATATCATGCCACCAAATAAGGCAATATTGAGGCCTACGTCTGAAAGAATGCCATTAGCATAGCCTAAATACTGTCCGCCATAAGCAAGGATAATACCTACTGCTAATACACCAGCACCCCAAATCGGCATGCGCCATGTATCCATTGTTGGCAATGTACGCATAACACTATTAGTGCGACGACCAATATAGCATACAAGCTTTGCTGAAATATAGGTTACGATTACATTGGCAGCAAACCAGTATGCTAACAGCATACGCTTTGCTTGATCAAAAGCAAAATCTAAGCGGTTAATATACTCATTCATTTGCTCTTGTGTCATAGGTTGCTGTTTCACAGACTCAATAATAGCATTCTTAAGGTCTACATCAATCATATGATTAATCTGAGATAAATCAAAGGATGTAAGTCCTGCAGACACGAGAATCCCGATGAGGCTCGTTAACGTAAGTGCAATAGCTGGTATAACGATGAGCTTACCAAAGGACCAATCGGCTCTGAAAGCTTCACCGAGGAAAATACTAGGCAAGGAATATGCCAAGATGGTCGCCATTGCCATTAATGGGCCTACTAAAAGGGAAACAAGAACGAATGCTACCACTGATGCAGCACAACTATATCGGCTGCCCCAACGGATACCAATGATTGCAATCCCAGCTGGCGCAACCAAGGTTGCCAACAAACTGAGGATAGGAACCGTAGAACCTACTATGGTTAACATAACAACGATGGCCGATACAAATGCTGTCTCTACCATCGCTCTTGTATTTGTTTGTTTCATAAATCTCCATTCTAAATAAAAGAAGATAGATTAATTGGTATCTTTTAATTATAACAGTTTAAAAAGGTAACTTCAAATACCCTATGTAGTAGACAAATGCGATAACACCGCTATTTATAGTAGATTTCATAGGTCCTTTTTAAAATGTTAAAAGTACCACACCTTGAGGTGCGGTACTTTCATATATTGTATTTGATTATACGTCTTGAATAATCGGCAAAATCATAGGACGACGGCGAGTTTTATCATAGAAGAATTTACCCAACGCGTCACGTACGTTTTGCTTAATAGTAGTCCAATCTTTAATACGTTGCATTTCGCATTCTTCAAGGACTTGGTCTACACGATGTTCTGCAGCAATCATAAGTTCTTCTGCATCGCGTACGTATACGAAGCCACGAGATACGAGGTCTGGACCCGCTACGATTGTACCAGAAGCTTTGTCCATCGCCATAACAACGATAACCATACCTTCTTGAGCCAATTGTTGACGGTCGCGGATAACGATATTACCTACGTCACCAACGCCAAGGCCATCTACGAAGATAGCGCCAGCTTGTACACGACCGGCTTTACGACCACCATCTTTATCGAATTCAAAGATTTGACCATTGTCGCCGATAAGGACTTTCTTAGGATCTACGCCCATAGCAACACCGAGTTCACCATGACGGCGCAACATGCGGTACTCACCATGAACTGGGATGAAGTATTCTGGACGAACAAGGTTAAGCATTGTTTTAAGCTCTTCTTGGCTCGCATGACCAGATACGTGGATACCACGATCCTTACCATATACTACATGACAACCTAGGCGAAGCAAGTTATCAATAGTTCTACCTACAGCACCTTCGTTACCAGGAATTGGTGTAGCAGAGATGATAACAGTATCATTCGGTGCCAATTCTACAGTACGGTGATTGCTAGTAGCCATACGGGACAAGCCTGCCATCGGTTCGCCTTGAGAACCTGTTGTTAAGATCATGATTTGATCATCCGTGTAGTTGTGCATTACATCTACGTCGATGATTGTATTTGGTGGAATGTTCAAGTAACCGCGTTCTTGAGCGATTTCTGTAACATTTACCATGCTGCGGCCCATAACGACAACCTTACGGTTATACATAACTGCTGCATCAATAGCTTGTTGAATACGGGATACGTTAGATGCGAATGTAGCCAATACAACGCGACCTTTCGCTTCACCCACAGCTTGTTTAATAGCAGGACCTACGGAGCTTTCAGAACCTGTAGTACCTGGTTTTTCAACATTTGTAGAGTCGGACATCAACGCTAATACGCCTTTGTTACCGAGCTCAGCAAATTTGTGCATATCCATCAAACGACCATCAACTGGCGTTTGGTCGATTTTAAAGTCCCCTGTATGAAGTACAGTACCGATTGGTGTATCGAAGTACACAGCGCAGGAGTCAGGAATGGAGTGGTTGGTTTGGATAAAGCCAACCTTAACTTGACCAATTTGCACTTCATCGCCTGCTGCAATCGTACGAAGACATTTTGGAGATACTTTATGCTCTTTGAATTTGCCTTCGATCAAACCACAAACAAGGTTTGTTGCATATACTGGGCAATTGATTTCCTTCATAAGGTACGCCAAGGAACCGATATGGTCCTCGTGACCATGCGTGATAACGACTGCTTTTACGCGGTCCTTATTCTCGATGATATAGCTCATGTCAGGAATAACGATATCTACGCCAAGCATATCTTCGCTAGGGAACGCAAGACCCGCATCAAGAACGATGATTTCATCCTCATATTGGAAGATGGTCATATTTTTACCGATTTCGCCAAGGCCGCCTAATGGGATGATTTGGAATTTACCCTTGTTAGCGCCATTTGGTGTACGACCGACTAATTCCACAAGAGCCTCTTGATTATTGCGGTTTGTGGAACGATTATTTGGACGGTTGTTATTACGGTTTTGACCATTGCGACCATTATTAGTTCGCGTATTGCGTGTATTTTCACTACGTTCACCACGTGGTGCACGAGTTTGACAAGGTTTACGTTCTGTACGTTCTTGACCTTCACCTTGTTCAGCATTGCGACGTGTATTTGTACGGCGTGTCGTATTAGTACGACCACCATTTGCATTTGTACGAGTATTTGTACGGCGTTGGCGTGTTGTTCCTTCACCTTCACCTGCTGCATGTTGACGAGTACGACCTTCGCCAGCAGGACGACGTGTATTAGTGCGGCGGCGAGCTTGTTTATGTTCGCCTTCAGCCGCAGCTGTACGAGTAGCAGTTTTCGCTACTGTTGGTTCTGCTTTCACTTGTGCAGTAACCTGATTATCTGTTGTATTCACAGTTCCTCCTAAAATTTTGTTCATTATTTTATTTAACATAGTTTCTTTTCTCACCTATCACTTGAATTGATCTATGCTATGGAGGCCACACAAAGAAAAAGGCGCTAAAATACTAGCGTCTCGTCAAATGGGCGCAAAAATGCGCTATCAACTTTTGCCGTTCCTAGTGTTGTTGTGACCATTTGCCATAGCAAATGAGTATATTGCCATCATTAGACATGTCAGCCGCGACGGGTACGTTCTCTTCGTTCCTATCCAATGGGTCTTGCAATATAATCCGATCGATTTTGATGAAAGCCTCGCTTTCATACGTTACTGTTATTGTAACATAAAAATAGCGTTAACAAAAGAGGGGAGCCCCCTTGTTAACGCTAAAGTATAGTTTTAATCATCTTTTGGCATAGTTTTGTAAAAACCTTCAATCCGCCAAGCACCATTTTCTTCGATAACAGAAATATAGCGCTTCATCGGCGTAGCTTCCACAATTCCGGCGCCTGTTGTTGTCGTTTGTAGATTCGCCTCAAAAACAATACGTTTCAAGTCTCCTGTGCGACTCACCCGTGTAGCACCTAAGGACACTACATCTACCTTTGGCGCTTGTTTCATAGATGCTAGCCATTTTTGTTTTTCTGTCGAATTTGTACTAGCTTGGCTAATGATATAGGTGAAAGCCTTATCATAATCCTTGTTATTTACAGCATCAAAATAATTTTGTACAGCAGCTCGCGCCGCTTCTGCACTGCCTTCACCAACGATAGAGTTTGTAAGCCATCCGTCAGGGAATACTTCATTAGCTGGGCCCATCGAACGTAAAGATACACCAAATACACAAATTACAACCACAAGTATACCTACAAGAACGCGTGTTGTGAGAGCACTGCTCGTAGGAGATACTTTCATAATAGATGCCAATCGCTTGTCTATAACAAGATGCTGCAACGCACTACCATATTGATTGTCTTGAGGCTGACCTTTTAAGCATAATAATCCTAATACGATCAGTGGTCCTACAAAGGGAATGAGAAACAGCAACAATGTAGCACTACCTTTACCCGTATCATGGAGGCGTCGTACAGATAACGCAGCCAAAGGCATCAAGGAAACTAAACTGAGTATGGCAACGATAAGACCTGCTAATCCGATTAGATATGGACCCGTATGGAATATGGCTGTTAAGCCATAAAATACTGCTAGCAAGCCGACAATAGCAATATGCCACAACAATAGAAACTGGAAAAACTCTCTACGAGAGGCACGTCCATCCGTATCCATAAACTTTTTTCCCATTACATAGAGGAATGTATCCTTATAACTCATTTGGTAATGGGCGAAAGGATAGATTACATCGCCTTCTGGCGCGATACGCTCCACCTCTGTTGCCACTGTATACTGCCCACAGGTAGGGCAAAACATAGCCGCCTCATCACAATAATGACGGCAAGCATCACAATAACGTTTCATAAACTTCTCTCCGAAACTCTCAATCTTTTATTATTTTAATAATCTCAATCACCTATTATTTTAAATAGGTATCTACCGCCTCAGCAAATCCTTGTCGATAGAGATTAGCTCCACCATTTGCGGGATGCCGCAAACCAATAGCAGCCAGACCAAATTTGCCCATTGTATCAGCAGACTTTTGCCCTACTGCGAGCACGAGAGGTTCTACACCACCGAGTTCAAGATGTAAATCCAACAAGCGTTTTGTATATTCCCAACCTAGTTGTTGTTCTCTATCCGTAGGTGTGCGGTTAGTCAATGGATTTCCATCCTTATGTGGGTGAAACGGGAATATGTTCCATAGCAATGTGTCATAAGGATTGATGCCCTTTTCAACAATAGCACTCCACACCACAGTGTCAGTAGGTTCATTAAAACCATCCTTTTGCTGTGTTCCTTTTAACAAAGAGCTAGTAGGTGAACTAGTACGTTCCAACTGAATAGTCGTGATATCCTTCGCACGAATGGTCTTGTGCTTATCTAGTAGCATTCTTTCACAAGTAATGGCAATCCCTGTAAAGCGTCCTCCTTGGTATCCTACTGCCTCAGCCACTACAAAGACCTCAGCTTGACCCAAGCGCGGCAATAAATAAGCGACCAAATTATCTCGACGCACCTGTGCCGCATCAAAGCCCATTGTGACAATCTCTAAATCAGGATTAACCTCACCCCAAGGATTATGGACAAGACTACCCGAATACTGGGAGAGCCAATCTACAAAACCGCGCACCTTCTCTACGCGCTCTGTATCAAAGGACCCTATATATTCATCAAAAGACAAGGTCTTCTCTAACTCAAATAAAGACATACAGCCTCCAATTTAAATTTCATATGTTATTACCGATATATATCTACTATACATGATAATTACACGAATTGCATAAGAAATATATAGTCATATGTACTACAATCAAGATGTCACCACTCCGTTCTGGGGAAACAGGTACAGAAGGGAGGTGCACCAGTGAAAGATATTCTTATAATTCTTCTAGTTCCTATCATGGTAAATGTGACCAGCTATCTCATTTGCAAGTGGTTAGATAGGAAATTTCATGGTGATTAACCCCGTTAGCTTAGACGACCATAAGCAATAAAAAACTCCCTCAAGTATTTCGCCGTTCTTGAGGGAGTTTTTTTGTGCTAACAGTGAATTCTTATAATCCTTCAGCTACTTATAGTATACATTATTTTAGGATTTTGTCTATTATAAAACACCCAAGCAGAAAAGTTCTTGAGTGTTTATTTTGAGATGTATATAACTGATATATAAAACTAAATATAGAACTCGATTTTGTCTTCTTTTGCCAATTGGAATTGTTCGAAGATGTGGTTCCGTATATTAACAAAGTTCGGCGATGTACGGTCGGTTCTATCGATGATGTTTACAGGGATAATAGTTTGTACTCGACCTGGGTTTGCTGCTAGTACTACAACGCGGTCCGCTAGAACTACGGCTTCTTCAATGTCGTGGGTAACGAATACAACCGTCTTGCCTTCTTCACGGCAGATACGAGAGATTTCGTCTTGCAAGTTGATACGTGTTAGTGCATCAAGTGCGCCTAATGGTTCGTCCATGAAGATAATATCTGGATCAACAGCTAGTGCACGAGCGATGGATACACGTTGTTGCATGCCCCCAGATAGTTCTGCAGGATAGCGATTACGGGCATGGTCGAGACCTACCATCTTAACGTATTTATCGATAATAGCAGGACGTTCCTCTTTAGGTACCTTTTTACTTTCAAGGCCAAGCTCAATATTGCTTTCTACTGTACGCCATGGCAACAAGCCATAGTTTTGGAATACTGTTACATATCTGAGCTGAGGGGCTTTCACCTCTTCGCCGTCGATAGTAATAGAACCAGATGTAACGAGCTCAAAGCCTGCCATAGCATTTAATAGCGTACTTTTACCAGAACCAGAAGGACCTAAGAGGCAAATAAACTCGCCTTTTTCAATGTCTAAATTAATATCTTCAAGAATGGTGAGTGGTTCCCCATCTTTCATAAATTCCTTGTGTGCATTGCGCACCGAAATGTAACCCATGAGGCCACCTCCTATTTCTCAATACCCCAACGTTTGTAAATCCATTTTTCGATGAGGGATACGCCCCAATCGAGTAAAAGCCCAACGAAACCGATGGTCAAGATGGCTACCATCAATAGGTCGTTACGCAAGTTATTTCTCATATCGATGATGAGGAAGCCAAGACCTGTTTGGGAGCCTACCATTTCGCCTGTTACAAGGAAAATCCACGCCGTACCAAGGGCAATGTGAAGACCAGATGCGATGCCAGGGAATACGGCAGGCAACACGATTTTAAATAACAGTTCAGGCTGTTTAATGCCAAAGTTGCGCGCTACCTTGATGTACACAGGGTCAATATTTTGAATAGCAGACACGGTGGACAATAGTACCGGGAAGAATGCTGCGATAAAGATGATAACGATAGCTGGTGCTTGGCCGATACCGAAGAAGAGAACGATAAAGGGCAACCACGCCACAGGAGAAATTGGTCGAATGACTTGAACGATTGGATTGATGTAGTTCCAAATCCCCTTATACCACCCCAAGATAAGGCCGAAGAATACACCAGCCACAACAGAAATGATGTAACCAATGAAGAACCGTACTAAACTATCTGCAATATCCTTAAAGAGGACACCGTCTCCAATGAGTTCACCAAAGCCGACCAACACCTTATACGGCGTTGGCAATAGCGCTTCATTAAAACCGCCGAGGCAAACGATTAACTCCCAAATTAGCCAAGCTGCGATAAATGAACCTGGCACATATGTATATTTCTTCATGGTCCCCCTCCTATGGTAACAATGATTGATCTACAAACTCTGAATAGGCCGGCACTTTTTTGATTAAATCAATATGTGTCATGTGATGCACAAGCGCATTATAACGGTCCTCTGTAAGGGCTAAATCTTTAAACCCAATCACCTTGAGGGAACGTTCAATAACTGGGTCATTAAACTTCATGTACTTTAAGGAAATCTCTTCTTGTGCCTTTGGATGCTCATCTAGGTATTCACCTGCATCGAGATAGGCTTTTGTGAAAGCTTTTGCCAAGTCATGATGTTCATCGACGAATTGACCATTAAACACAAGAGCACAGCAAATATTATCATGCCAGAGATGGTCAGGATCTTCGAAGACCTTCCCAGTTCCCATTTCAATGGCTAGAGAGCCAAATGGTTCGGCAACACTATACCCAGCAATTTGTCCTACCGATAGAGCAGAAGGCATTTCTGGAGGGCTCATTTCTACGATTTGTACATCTTTTTCAGAAAGACCCGCTTCTTCAAGCATGCAATCCACGAGAATTTTTTGAGTAGATTGTTTATGAGGGATAGCAAAGGATTTGCCTTTTAAATCTTGAACGGAGTTAATATCCTTATTTACGATGATAATATTACCTTCTGTATGACCAAGAGCAGCAGCACGAACATCAATGCCTTGTTCACGAGCCTTTACACCAAGTTCAACAAGAACAGCTGCGGCATCTACCTTACCAGTATTTAACGCATCCATAAGCTCTGGCCAAGATCCATATTTAACAAGCTCTACATGTACAGGACCATCTGCCGTTTCCAACTCTTTTGTAGCAAATACTGGCAATGCATGAGTAATTGGTAAATAGGCTACGCGTACAGTCTTTAATTCTTGTGCCGTCTTTGGTTTATGGTGTTCATAATAACCATATGCTATGCAGCCAATAACCAAGAGAACCACTCCGATGATTAGATACCAGGTCTTCTTCATAACTTCCCCTCTTTCTACCTCACAACAAGGGGCGTTTTTGACACATGTCATTTTTCGCACTTTTCTAAAACCTAGATGAAATCTGGCTTTAGAATACCTCGTCTTCTAAACTTATTTATACCCTACTATAACAATATGTATTAATTCTGTCAATAAAACACAGTAATATTGTAGGTATTATTATTTAGGCGCGAAAAGTATCAATATAGGCACTCTACTACACATATAACAATAAGCATAGTAGCTACTAGCTAATAGCAAAACAAACAAAAGATACGCACGAAATACAAAACAGGTAGTATCCATCGGATACTACCTGTTTTTATATGCGTCTATTCACACATTGTATTAAGTTATTTCATATATATTTAGTTATACTCTATATATTTACTGATATTGCATATGTATATATTTACTGATATTGCATATGTATATATTTACTTGAACAAAGTCTTTTTATTTAATACATATACCTCGGATGTACCTGCTTCGCTAGATTCAGATACATTTGGATAAATAGAAGATTGACGGAAGTGCTTAATCTCTCCTTTTGGAACGATTAACATCACAGGTTTACCAGATGCGATAATCTTGTTAAACTCCTCTTCGTCAACTTGTTCCATAAGATATTTCTTGGACCATTCAGCACTGCGCTTTTTCAATTTATCCCGATCGTCCCAGCGACTTTCATCACCGTTAATCTTAATAATCTTATGACCTGTATAGTATACAGCAGCTGTACTATACCCGTTGTAGTAATAGATATCACCATCATAAGAGTCTACAACAGGCACTACATCAATATTACTACGCTGTTTTACAAATGGTTCTAAACCTTCCACAACAACGATGGAGGAAATAACCATAGTACCTAGGACAATAATACTAACAAGGCGATACCCTTTTTTCGTATACCATGCGTGGAATAAAAGGAGTACGGCTACAGCCACCACAACATAGAGCAAGAAATAGAAGCCCCACGGTGCGAAGAATGAGCCCGCAACGTAAGCGATCCATAAGAGTAATGTAGGCCCCATAATAACCCATTTTATAGCTCTCGATTTACCTTTACGTATAATCTTCATAACGCCCATAGCACCAATAGCACTAAATGGAACTAAGCTGACGAATGTATATAAAGGATATTTTGTAGCCATTAAGGTATAGAATAAAAGAATGCCTACACCCCAAGTTAAATTATAAATAAACCCAGTATGTCGTTGTTTAAAGCCATCGATGATACCGTAAATAACGGCACCAGTCCACGGCATAGATGCACCTAGGAAGATTGCGATGTAATACCACCATACATTATCTTCAGGATGTTCAGATTGAGTGGCCCGTGTTACATTGTGAAGCCCTAAGAAGCCATTGATGAAATCCTGACCATGAACGCTGTACATATACACATACCACGGCAAGCAGACTACACAAAAAGCAAGGATACCACGCCAGTCAAAGATGGCTTTCACCATTGACCAAGAGCGATTGATACCGGCAAAGACGAGCAAAATCATACCTGGCAAAACAAGTGCCACAGGCCCCTTTGTGAGCACCCCGAGGGCCGCAAAGATATAGGCCACAATCATAGCATGTGGTTTCTGCTCCACCATACCCTTATAGGAATAAATCATGACCATGATCGTCGTATACAATAGCACCATGTCCGTAATGACGCCATGGGCTACGGTCCAGAACATGAGGGATGTACCAAGTACAGCGGCCCCAATTAAGCCAAGAGCCCACTTACCACTCATAGTGCGCGTCGATTGATACATGGTCGCCACAGACAACGCGCCAAAGATAGCACTTGGTAAACGAACTACCCAATCGGCGATACCAAAGACTTTAAATCCAAGAGCGATGAGCCAATAAATCATAATCGGTTTATCGTACCAATAGGTACCGTAAATTTGAGGCGACAACCAATCCCCAGAGAGAACCATTTCTTTAGCAGTTAATACATAGTTGGATTCAACAGGATCGGTAACAGGCAACATATTATTGCCAAACAAATAAAAAACGAGCCATACAATAAATACGACTGGCGTTAATCGTGAAAGTTTCATAAGGGGCCTCCTTATCGGCGATTGCGATAGTATTTAAAGCCCAACACAGCAGCTATAACAACGAATACAACAATCATAACAACTAGGAACTCATGATTGTATTGGATTAGATCCTTCCAGTTTTCCCCAAGCACTTTGCCTAAGTAAACGAGAAGGATTGTCCAAGGAATCGTACCTAGTACAGTCCAAATGACAAAATGCCACATAGGATAGCGAGCCATACCAGCTGGGAAAGAAATGAATGTACGAACACCTGGCAACAAACGGCCAAAGAATACCGCAGCACCACCATATTTATTAAACATCTTTTCAGCTAGCTCAAATTTATGTTCATTAAAGAATATGTATTTACCGTATTTCAAAAGGAGCGGACGTCCGCCGTACTCACCCATCCAGTAGGATAAAATAGAGCCCACAATCCCTGCTAAAATACCTACAACCATAGTCGTATGCAAATCAAATATACCTTGAGCGATCAGATACCCTGCAAAGCCAAGAACGATTTCACTAGGAATAGGAATGTTAGCATTTTCCAGAACCATTGCAATAAACATGGCTGCATAGCCATACGTTTCCATGAACGAAATAATATATTCCACTGTTTTACCCCTTTTAAATTCCCATATGGGTTCCACATGTACAAAATTTTGCACATAGCATTTTCATTGTTATCATACCTATTCGGTATACCTTATATTTTACCATAATAAAAAGGCCCTCACCACAGGTGAAAGCCTTTTTACTATTTAACTGTATACGATTATTGCAATTCAGTAGTTTGAGTTGTTACTTCACGAGCCGTAGTAAATGCAGCTAGTTCTGCATCACCAGAACCAAGGATTACTTTGTTAGCTACTAGCGCGTTAGCCGCTGTTTTAGCATCTTGTAAAGTAATTCCAGCACGAGGAGCACTAATTGTGACTGATGTGCTTTTACCACCGACCGTAGAAAATGTAAGATATACAACGCGTTTTTCCGCCATGTGGGCGCCTCCTTTCACGTTTCATAAACAAGTTCTCAAATCTAGATAGAACGAGGCAATCGTTGGAATTATATAGTTCCTCTAAGATCAAATATGTCTATCTACGATTCATATCAATAAGGATGGGAATGTGTGGACTTGCGATTTCTATACCTTGTTACGACTATTTATAGGTATATAAAATCAGCAATAAGGATGTGTTTGGATCACCTACAAAAGTAATTTAATCATCTTGATTAATGTCCTAAGGATACTTCATTGACGCGGACCACGTCGGACAAGCTGTGGTCATACAAGGCTGCCAGCGCATTACCAACGGTTTTCACATTATCGTCGGACGCTTCTTCTGCAACACGAGTATAGGTTACGTCTTTGTACTTCGGCGCATCTTCGGTGCCGATGTTAAAGCGCAATACCAATTTTGTGCGTTTAATGTTAGCCATCGTATCACCTCCTTTCACCCTCTTATATTCCTGAGGTTCCCTCTCGACAACCCCCTCTAGAATAATTACGGTAATCATTGTGAAAGTCTGGGAACTACGGCTCTAACTCTGTACTTATGGCGGTAACTACATACTTCTTATAGCAGCTATATAGATTCAAAACTAACTACATATATTTCATTAACCTTATAGCAGTATTAAAGCAATAAGGTTAAATAAATACAAAAAGACCTTTACTATTCCTAGATATATAACTAGGAACCGTAAAGGTCTATAAACACTATAAAGCACCATTAGCAATAGTACTGGTATGTTAAAACGCTTAAGTTCAACACTATTCGGTTTTCAAGGCTAACATGAAGTCATAGGCTTTAACAGCTGCTTCTGTATCCACAAAGTGTAACGGATTTAACATGCGACAGAATTTAAAGAGATATTCGTGTTTACGTAAAACATCTTTCACATGTAATACAGTATCTCGAGCCGTACGAGCAGAGCTATAACCATTCATCATGGCATATAGGTAAGAAATCGGCAAATTATCTTCACGCAAGTAGCTGTGAACGAAGATCAGCAAATCCCAACCTTGCGCTGTTAATTCAGGCCAACGACGGCCATTTTCCCAATCTAACAAAGTAATCTTATCTGTATCAGGATCATAGGTAATATCTCTCATGGCAGGGCGCCCATGAGATAAACCATAGTCATGAAGTTGTCCCAATGTTTTACCAAAACTATAGAAGATATGAGTCACCATATCTTGTAAACTATCATCATCAGGATGTTGCGCCGGCAATTCACTATAATAGGTTAATGTTTTACCAGACCCTTCTGTAACGAAATAATGCTCTCTAAAACCAGCAATTACAGGCGCTACAGGTAGCTGTGTATTTATAAAGGATATTTTATAGAACTCATAATCAAAGGCAGCTCTAGGAGATGGTTTAATCCAACTGGAGCGGCGATTACTGATATCTTGCTTTACATAATAGGTTTTATCGTTAAACTCTACAGGAAAAACACGATGGTCTTTCTCTTGATCAATCATGCGATCGATATATTCTAATAACATATCATTCATTACGGCCTCCCCTTGTATAACACTCTACAACACTAATACTCCCATTTATACAGAATCTAAATTATTGAATACAAAACTCTCCATCTAGGCTAAGTAAGTGCACTCATTACACATGCCTCATATTTGTTCATATCCATTCTTATTCAAATAGATTATATATCTCTATAATTAATTAAAAGTAACAACACATTAGCTGTTACTCATATAAGTGTATACAATTAATGTATTTATTATACTACAATTATGACCTGATATCAAAAGAAAAACCCCCTAGCCAAAGCTAGGGGGTTCTTCTGGTAATTATGATAATAGGTTTAGATTTAAGACAGTACGAGGACCAACTGAGGTCATGTCTAAATCAAACGAATTAACCAACGAATTTAGTCACTGCTGCAGTATCAGTTAAGTGACGTTTAGGCATGCCCATTTCTTCAGGGGAGATGCCAAGAGCAAGACCCACTAATTGGGACATGTGCAAGATTGGCATATCTTTGCCACCGCCAACAACTTCTTTTGCTTCTTTTTGGAACATATCAAGTTGCATTTGGCAAAGTGGGCAAGGAGTTACTACGCAATCTGCGCCTTCTGTAGCTGCATCTTTGTTGATGGAGCCAGTCATTTGCATTACGGAATCATGTGCAGGGTATACAGCATGGAAACCGCAGCAATCAAGTTTACGGGAGAAGTCGATTGGTGTAGCACCGATAGCAGAGATCAAATCTGCTAAGGATGTAGGCATTTGATAATCTTCGAAGCCCAATTCAGTTTGAGGACGAAGAATATGGCAACCATAGTATTCAGCTACACGTAAACCAGTTAAAGGTTTAACAACTTTAGCTTTCAATTTATCCAAACCGTAATCGCGGATCAATACCCATAAGAAATGAGTAATATCAGTTGTACCGCGGTATTGTTTACCGATTTGAGCTAATTTTTTGTTAACTTCGTTCTTTTCTTTTTCGTTGTTATCAAGCTCGTTTTTAGCTTCACGAAGCATCAAAGTACAAGTGTTACATACAGTTAAAAGGTTCAAACCTTTTTCTTCTGCCAATGCAATGTTACGAGCATTTGTAGCAAGTGTAATTTCTGGAGCGATGTCTTGAACGTGGGACGCGCCGCAGCAAGTCCAACCGTCAAGTTCTTCCAACTCGATGCCTAATTTTTTAGCTACAGCAACTGTTGCTAAGTAGTCTTCTTTGGCAGCGCTTTCAAGAACGCAACCTGGGAAAAATGCGTATTTCATTATTTGCTTACCTCCTCAGCTGCTTTCATAAGTCTGCGAACACCATCAATACCATTTACAGGTTTTTGAGGTACTACAAGTTCGAATGGATTGATTTTGCTGTGTTTCCACAAACGTAAAGCATAGAATGCTTGTTTAGCGGAATCTACAACACCATCAGATTTCAAGCTCATAGAAACTTCTTTCAAGCGACCAGTTTTGTAAAGGTCCTCTTTGAAAGCAACTGCATGGCGAACGCCTTTGCTGTTAGTAAGACCAGCTTTTGTAGCTTCTTTACGCAAGTTGGAAATATCTTGAGCAGGTTTTAAGTGTTTAGGACAACGGGAGATACAGTTCATGCAGTGAACACATTTCCAAAGACCGTTGTCGAATGCAGGTTGAATGTGAGCCATAGGTGCATCATCACGGCTATCCAATACGAAACGGTTAGCTTTTGTGAATACATATGGTTCTAAGAAGTCATCTTGACGTGCAGTCAATTTGTTACATTCAGATGCGCAGCAACCACAAAGGATACATTCTGTACCAGCAACGAATTTTTTGAAGTCAGCTGGAGTTTGGCGAACGATTTTGTCACCTTCGTTGAATTCTGCTTTAAGGAAGATCCAAGGAGCAACTGTTTTCAAACGATCAACTTTTGCTTCCCAGTCAACAACTAAGTCACGGATAACGCGGAAGTTGCCGATAGGTGCAATTGTCAATTCATCAGTACCATAACGTTCTGTTAATTCGTCGATTTTAGCTTCGCAACCAAGCATTGCTTCGCCATTTACGCGAATGGAGCAAGCGCCGCAAACTGCGGAACGGCAAGCTGCCAAGAATGTTAAAGTTGGATCTTGAGTATCTTTAATTTTTTGAAGGCCCCAAAGAATTGTACGGTCAGCTTCATAGTCGAATTTGAAAGTCTGTACAAACGCGCGACCTTGTTGGTAACGGTGAATATGGTAGGTGATTTGTCTCATCTTAGTACTTCCTTTCTTGTGGTTCGTATTTAGTGAACACTACGTCGCGTTCAGTCAATTCGTACTCGCCGTTAGCACCCAATTTGATCAAAGAGTGTTTTAAGTATCTTTCATCATTACGTTTTGGATGGTCTTCACGGATATGAGCACCACGGGATTCACGACGGTGTAAAGCGCCCATAGCAATAGCTTTAGCTACTGTTAACATGGAACCGATTTCACAATAGTTTACGAATGCCATGTTGTAAGTACGTTCAGGGTCACCTACATAACAAGTTTTGTAATCTTCCATCAATTGGTCGATTTCTTTTAATGCTTCAGTAATACCTTCTTCATTACGGAAGATACCTACTTTGTTCCACATTGCATCAGCCAATGCATCGCGGATTTCAACTACTGGACGGCCACCTTCACGAGTCGTTACTTCAGTGAATTTTTCTTCCCAGTGTTTAGCAGCTGCAGCTAATTCTGCATCTACGTTAACTTGTTCATGTGTTTCAGCATAGTCAGCTGCACCAGCACCGGATACTTTACCGAATACTACGCCGTCTGCCAAGGAGTTACCACCTAAACGGTTAGCACCGTGGATGGAGATACAAGAAGCTTCGCCGGAGGAGAACAAACCAGGCAATTCACATGCACAAGTTTTGTAATCTACTACGTCGATACCGCCCATTGTATAGTGACATGTAGGACGAATAGGTACTGGTTGAGTCAATGGATCGCAATGTTCGAAGCACATAGCCAAGTCACGGATACCATGAAGTTTTTCGATGATAACTTCAGGTCCTAAGTGACGAAGGTCAGCTACTACGTATGCGTTAAGACCAGAACCGAAACCACGACCTGCAGCGATTTCATCTTCGATTGCTTTCGCTACAACGTCACGGGATGCTAATTCCATTTTGTTAGGCGCATATTTTTTCATGAAACGTTCGCCTTCAGCGTTAAGAAGGTAACCACCTTCACCACGAACCGCTTCGGACATCAAGATACCAGTACGACCAAGACCAGTTGGATGGAATTGGATCATTTCCATATCTTTCAATGCATTACCAGCGCGGAACGCTGCTGCCATACCATCGCCTGTGGAAAGGAATGGGTTAGTAGTACGAGTCCAGAAGATACGGCCTGCACCACCAGTAGACAAGATAATAGCTTTTGCTTTAATTTGTTCTACACGACCTTCTTTCATGTTCCAAACTACAGCGCCACCAACGTGACCTTCTGCAGATTTAACAAGATCTAAAAGGTACCATTCTTGTAAGAAGTGTACGCCTTCTTTCAAGCATTGTTCGTAAGTTGTGTGCAAAATAACGTGACCAGTTTTATCCGCAGAGTAGCAAGTACGTGGATAGGATTGACCACCGAAGTTACGTTGCGCAATTTTGTTTTCTTGAGTACGGGAGAATGGAGCACCCATGTGGTCCATTTCAAGTACGCCTTCTGGACAACGAGAGCAGAAGAATTCGATCGCATCTTGGTCGCCAAGATAGTCAGAACCTTTTACTGTGTCGAAAGTATGTGTTTCGATTGTGTCTTCAGCTGCAACGTTGTTCAAACATGCATTTACACCGCCTTGCGCCATTGCTGTTGCAGAGCGAGTTGGGAAAATTTTAGTAATAAGAGCTACATTTAAGCCTTTGCGACGACCAACTTCAAGAGCCGCGCGTTGACCAGCGCCACCGCTACCTACTACTAGAACATCAAACTGTTCCATAATGACCTCCTCATAACTACCTATTAATAAGAAAACTTGTTAGACTATCTCATTTCAAAAACTTATAAAAATTTTTGATAACCTAATCATTTTTCTTTCAAGAAAAGCCCCATACTTATGCGACTTTTCTTATAGCTTTACATATAATTATAGAGAGCATTTTGTATGATGTCTAAACCCTATTATGCATAATTAATTTCGATTAATCTAACTGATAATTTATTTCACTTAGTATTTTTCTTGTTTACTTATGAACATTTAAAATAGATTTATGAATATTTCATACAGGAAGTTAAGGATATTACGAAAGTAATTCGGTTCCGAAATTTTTGTATATTTTTATTTCCGTTAGACCCTTAACAAGTCTTATTAATACTGACTTTATAAGATTACCAAACTGTTCATAATAATTAATATCCGTTAAATTCCTACTAAAACTACCTAGATTTTAATCATCGAAAATCATCAAATTTCTACGGCTATTATTGGTATTTAACTCTCTGATAATTATTATCATAAGTTTTTTTAGTGATTTCTTTCACACTCGCTAAAATTGGCAAAATCCTGTTCATCTATGCGCATACGGCAATCTTCGATATAGTTCATCTTCATTCATTAGCAGAATTCATTAAGTTTCAAGTTTTTTCGTTTTTAAGCTCTCAAAACATGAAGAACAGGCTTATAAACTCGCATATACATTCATCTTTTGCTCATTCCTGTTGTATAAGGTATGATAATAGATAAATAAGTTATATAATATTATATATATAGTCAACTCTATATGGTGTTGTGGCTTTCACCAACATGAAAGCATATATATATAATGACTATATTAATGTAGTTGGAGAGCTATATTTTTAACTCATACATAAGGAGAACAGAGAATGAAAATTTTACTTGTAGAAGACGAAGAAATGCTGAATGGCATTACGGCCAAATATTTGCGTGCAGAGAATATGACAGTTGACACATGCTTCAATGGTCAACAAGCTATTGATTATGTAAATACATCCAGCTATGACGTTATCGTTATGGATATTATGATGCCAGTTCTTGACGGCATTAGCGCTCTTGCACAAATGCGTAACGACGGCAATACAACACCTGTATTGCTTTTAACTGCAAAAGATTCCTTACAAGATAAAGTTACAGGCCTCAACACAGGCGCTGACGATTACCTTGTAAAACCTTTCGATCTTGAAGAATTAACAGCTCGTATTTATGCATTGGCTCGTCGTAATGCGCGCCATGCACAAAATGATATCCACGTAGGTCCGCTTACAATCAATGTGCCACAACGTACCGTTAAACGCGATGGTGAAACAATCACATTGACTGCTAAAGAATTCGACCTCTTATTCTATTTAGCAAGTAACGAAAACATCGTATTATCCCGTCAACAAATCCTTGACCATGTTTGGGAATACGACTATGAAAGCTACTCTAATCTTATCGATGTATACATCAAAGATTTACGTAAAAAGATCGATACTGACGAGAATGTAAAACTCATTCAAACAGTTCGTGGAGTAGGGTATGTCCTCAAAACAGAAAACTAATGATCCTCACCGAGATCTAGACACCATGTCTGGGGCAGCTACCGATTTATTTAATCGGCTGCCCCTCACTTTTAAAATTATGTCTTGGTATACCATCTTTTTGCTCATCATTTTGATGGTTGCCTCTGCATGGATTTATGCATATACGCACGAGTCCGATAATAAAGAAGTACGTGAGCGCTTGCAGCAGCAAGCAATGATTATGGCTACGGATATTCGCAAATTTAAACCGTACCAAGATAATACATTCTTCTTTGTTTCCACCCAAGACGGCTATATTATTAAAGGCGCCTTACCAGACGGCTTCCCAAACCAAACAGTCCTTTCCCTAGGACAGGTTGGAGAAATTGCTGTTGGTGACGACACATTCTATTACTACGATACGCCGGTTAACGAACCAAACTATCGTGGTATTTTGCGTGCTGTTACAAAGGTAAAAACAGCCTCTAAAAAGACAGAAAACCTATTATATAGTTTATTATTAGGTGATGTTATCTTCTTGTTGATTTCATCACTAGGTGGTTATCTATTCATCAAAAAAGGCCTCAAGCCGGTCCGAACCTTAACGAAAACAGCTAAGGTTATCGGTAAGAACAATGACTTGAGCCGCCGTATTGATATTCCTGCTCGTACTGCGCGCGATGAAATATATGAGCTTACCACCACATTCAACCGCATGATTTCAGGTCTGGAAGACTCCTCTAATCGGGAGAAACAGTTTAGTTCTGACGTATCTCATGAGTTGCGTACACCAATTGCTGTTATCAAAGCAGAAAGTGAATTCGCTTTAAAATACGGCCGTACAGAGGACGATTTGCGAGAAGGCTTAACACATATCTTAGAACAAGCCAAGTTTATGACTAACCTCGTAAGTCAATTGCTCGATGTAGCACGTCTAGAGAATGCGCATGAACTCAACTTAGCACCTGTAGATGTATCATTGATGTTAACCAATATGGTTCATGACTATACACGACTCGTTGCAGAGAATACAGAAAAAAAGATTTCTATCACATCCAATATTCAACCGCATATGAGTATCGTTGCCCATGAGGTATCCTTACGTCGTGCCATTACAAACTTGGTGGACAATGCTATCAAGTTTACGAATTCCACCATCGACATTTCAGCCAAGCTTGCCGGCGGTGAACTCATTATTACAGTAACAGATAACGGCATCGGTATCGAGCCAGAAAACCTTGAGCATATTTGGGATCGCATGTACCAAACAGAGCAATCTCGAAACAAGAAATCAAATCACGGTATTGGACTTGGCTTATACTTTGTAAATAAGGTAATTAACTTGCACCATGGCACAGTAACAGCCGCAAGCGAGCCACAAGTAAGAACTACATTTACAGTACGATTGCCGTACAACAGAACAGAAGAATAAACTAAAGGGACTGACCAACGGGTCAGTCCCTTTTATTATGAAGCGCTTAATTATTTAGCATTTAATTGTTTAGCCTATGAATTGTTGCCATAGTGGCATATACACATATTCGAGGAAGGTCCATACAACGAGCCCTGCAATAGCACCAACAATGGCACCATTGATACGGATCCAGCTGAGGTCATCCTCTACCTTAGATTCGATGAAGTAGATGAACTTCTCTGTGCTAAGGCCGCCCAAAACTTGGCGTATGATGGTTTCAATAAGGTCATAGCCCTGTTCAAGCACATATATACCAATATTGTGTAATGTATCTTCTATACGATTTCTCAAATCTTCGGATTGACCGTATACAGCCCACAATTCAAGGGCAATATTTACGAGGACTTGTGCTGGTGTTTCTCCATTTTCATCCCCTACAAGTAATAGTTCCTCTACATACGGGCATAAATGGTTCTCAATGACAGATTCCCAATCTTGTTCGCGAATCCAGCGTTCCCACGCTTCATCAAGAGCGTCACAAACCTCGCGGTTTTCTTCTATATGGCGAATTGGGTCTACCCATTGGCGAAGCCATGCAGTCCGTTCAGGACTATTTGGTCGCTTCCAATTTTCAAGCATAGCATAAGCCTCTTGAACAATAGCTTGCGCTATTTCTTTGTAGTTCACCACATCCGTAGCTTCAGACATGGAGATGAGGAAATCAGACCAGAAGCCCTTTCTCTTTTTCTTATGCGCCTCTTCTGCAACAACCGCTGTAAGCCATGTAACCATAGCTGGATGGTTAATACGTTCTTGAATTACGTTCAATACCTGTACAACCATGCCTTCATAGCGATTATGTTCACATAAGTCGAGCAATACGTGTTTCAAAACCGGTACAAGAGAATGTTTTTGAAGCAATCCACGAATGCGTTTTGCCCCCCATTGTGCCCATTCCTCGTTCGTTTGAGACTTCCATAAGAGATGTAACCCTTGATGGATTACAAGGCGCGCTGCCCGTTGCCCTTCTGGAGATAGCAAGAATTTCTCAAACAATGGTACAAATTGAACATTGCTCAATAACACTTTACACCGTTCCTTCGTGAGCATCTTTGTCTCAACGAGCTTGATAACACCGTTGATAAGGCGATCCTTATTACGAGGAATTAATGCTGTATGATACGGGAAACCTAGTGGCTTACGGAATAAAGCAGTTACGGCAAACCAGTCTGCCACACTGCCGATAAGTGCGGACTGCACAGCCCAATAAAGAGGCTGATACCAACTTTCACGACCATAGAAAAATTGACCTATGAATACAAAACAGTACAATACAGCAGTCAAACCAAGAATGCCATTAGCACGCTGCCGTAAGGTGAGGGATTTCAAATACTGAATCATTTGAGCACCCCCTCTACCAAAAGGTATAAACCGTAGAATATACCGCCTAAAACAGCCCCTACGAGGGATCCATTGATACGAACCATTTGAAGGTCATAGTACATCTTGCCTCGTACAATTTGGGTGATTTCATCAGGGGAATATCGAGATAACTCTTGCCCTACCACCTTATCGATGAGAGGGTTTAATTTTTGTAACCACGGAATGCTGCGTAACAAGAAAAATCGTTCAAACGGTGCTTGCTTGTCTGGGTTCAGCAAAATCTCTGTACCGAGCACGTTAAAGCGGCCGATAACGATGTCCATGAGACGTTTCCAGTCCACAGTATCACCGTCGATGAGCTTGCCTTCCCATTCTTCGAGAACCATCTTAATCCATTGATCTTTATGCTCTTCGATGAAAGCTTGCCACTCTGCATTCGTTTCCAAATTATTGAAGAAGCGAATGGCTTGGCCCCATATGTAACGGCCTAAATCAGAGTCGATGGACTCATTATCCTTAAGGAATTGAACAGCCTTTTTCTGTACCGTTTCTACCAATCGTTCTGGTGAAAGCCCATCACCACCAAAGGCAATAGCCAATTCACGGAAGAAGGAATCCTTCGTATAGGTTTTCATAATGTCTAACATTACGCGGTACAAGTACGGATATACCTGATTCGATGCTATGACGCGCTGACAAGTACGGTTAAAATATAGCCAGAAAATGCTCGCCGTATGGCGTTCTAACATACAGCGGCCAAACAAGATAACGAGCGGTGTCGCCTTCCAGTTTGTCACGCCTTTGTATATGGCTTTATTGATTTCCTGACGCATAGGTTCAATGTCCATATGAGACAAGACCTGATTGCCTACGCCATACAAAATATCACGCATTTGGTCTTGTCCTACATCACTCATGCCATATTCAATAATGCGGACCATAACCCGTTCTTTTTTGATGGCATAGTACATTTGAGGCACGCGCAATAGTTCTTCACTGAGCATGGTGCGCCCCATTTGTATAAGACGTTCCTTACTGCGTGGTAAGATAGCAGTCTTAAAAGGTATCCCCAACGGTTTTGTAAAGAGCGCCGTCACCGCATACCAATCCGCCAAGCCACCGATCATAGCGGCCCCAGATACATGCATGATAAATGCCCAAAACATATCTTGCCGTTGTGGATATGAAATTAAAAATATAATCGCCATGACAACCAATAGGGTGGTTGCCACTGGTTTAGTTTTCATCATCACTTGATCCTAACTTACTAAATTACGTATACAGACTCTCCCCATATAACGTAGTGACCATAGAGGCCACGAACTTTCACGTACTACAACAACTTGTGAAAGTATATTTAATATGTGTATCAATCATCTGCTAGAGCATCCGATTAACACTTCAGTTAAAATGTGCATTCATCGCCTTCTTTTTGAGGTTCCCATACAGGGACATCGCCAAAGAGAGCTTTAAAATACACAGATGGTGTCCATAGTGGTCCATTTAGATGCATCGGAATAAAAGCTTTTTTCACCTCTACACGGCGCAAAAACTCAATGGCGCCCCACTCCATAGCATCTTCCAAACGATTATCTACAGGGAACATCGCTACATCGACAGATAAACCATCCAATTCTTTGAATTCACGCCACGCCATGCGCTTTGCATCAGCATTATTCTCTGGCGTGTCACCAAGCCAATGCCACCAATTGAGGTCACCGGCGTGGAAGATAGAATCAGAATCGATGTTAGCAGTATTTGTCTTTACGTAGAAAGAACCGCCTTCATCGGTACTACCATACATATGAATGCCTACATCATCTAATGTAGCATCATGACCTGGACGCATGGTAATGCATTTCTTTACCTTGCCTTCTAAGGGCACATCTTGATGGCAAATGTAGCGTGTTTGAGGACCATCAAACTCTGTAATGGATGGATTAAAATGATCCGCATGAACATGGCTTACAAAGAACCAAAGCTCACGACCACGCTTTGCTAATTGCCAAACAATATTGTTAGGATCTTTATAATAATCAAACACATAGCAACGCTTACCGTCGTCTACAAGAAAGCCGCTATGCGCTAAAAAAGTAACATTTATCATTATTATCAATACCTCTCATTTATTGAGAATTTATATCATTCGTATTGTTTATTATACCATATTTTTCTTAATACATGGCATAAACAAAAGACCTTTTATACTTCGTACAAAGAGCTCTATAAAACACATATGTTTAATCGTAATAGGGCAGAAATGCCGCTGCCGCTTCTTACATGCGGCCAGCGGCTTTCATATAATCAATATATTGGTTCCCCCATATTTCAAGAGATGCAAGAACAGTTTTGAATCCAGCTCCGACTTCCGTAAGGCTATATTCAACCTTTGGTGGAATGGTGCCGTATACTTCACGGTGTACAAGGCCATCATCTTCTAATTGGCGTAACGCTCTAGTAAGTGTTGCTTGTGTAATTGGGTATAAGCGGCGCTCTAACTCACGGAAGCGCACAGGACCTTCAGATAATTCGTGCATGATCAATAAAGACCATTTGCCGGCTAATAACTTTTGGCTCGTTGCATAGGGACAGCGGCCCACTAAATCATGAACATTTACGAGTTGCTCTGCCATGGTGATTCTCCTTTTCGCTCTAATATAATTCAAATGTTATCACATATTTTTACTATTTCAAGCATTTTATGGTATCTTTTTTTAGGGTACAAAACTTTTTGAATTTTTTTTTATTTAGTAATCATCACAATTCTATCATTTTTGATAGTACCTATCACAAATGATTCTACTGTTCAAAATAGATGCACCTCTATATAATGATGTCATCAGATGAACATATATTCACTAATCATATGTTAGAGTAGTAGCAAATGATTAGTTCTAAACAACTTTGCCTAGGCCATAGGCCATCAAGCTTAGAATTAATTGTTTGGCACTTTACATAAAAAGGAGAATCAACATGAACATTTTAGTGATCGGTGCAAATGGTAAAGCAGGTCGTCGTATTGTAGAAAAAGCCCTTAAAGCGGGTCATCAAGTAACAGGCGTTGTTCGCCGTGAAGGTGCGATTAAAGGTATTCCAACTATCGTAAAAGACGCATTGCAATTAACAAAACAAGAACTAAGTCAATTTGATGTAGTAGTAAACGCTACAAGTGCTTTCACACCAGATATGTATCATTTACCAGCAGATTTGACATTATTGCTCGTGAAAGCATTAGCTAACACAAATACACGCCTCATCGCTATAGGTGGTGCAGGTAGCCTCTATGTAGACGAAGATCACACAGTTCAACTAAATGATACACCAGAGTTTCCTCCAGAATTTCTAGTTCGTTCCAAAACCCATGGTAAATCTGACGATATCTTGCGTAAATTTAGCAATGTAGACTGGACAATGTTTACCCCACCACCAATCTTAGATGCAGAAGGTCCAGAATCTAATGACTATATATTAGGTAATGAAAATGTTATCGTAAACAGAGAAGGCAAGCCTTATATCTCTTATGATACATTCGCACAAATTCTAGTAGACGAAATCAACAACCACAAATTTGGTCGTCAACGCTTTACAGCGGTGCAAAACTAACTACACAGATACAAAACATATCCTAGAAAATTTAGTTTTCTAGGCACATAAACATCTTCCATTACTGTATACGCAAAAGAACCGCTAGTTACAAAACTAGCGGTTCTTTTCTTTACCATACTAAGGACACTACTAAACGAACTCTTTTAAGAAGCAAGAGATATTATAAATCAATGTCACTTATTCCCTAAAATTTAGTCGTCTGCCAAAATCATAATAATGTTTCAATAAAAGATTCCATTTCCATCGGTTTTACAACAGGCTCAAAGCGCCCTACCACATTACCTTTACGATCTATAACAAACTTAGTAAAGTTCCACTTTACCTCATCGTCCTTTAAATAGTTAGGATCAATGCCATTGAGATAGTCTGTAAGCATTTCTGTCTTATCACTAGGTGGGAACCCTTTAAATGGTTGCTCTTTAATCATATATTTGAATAAATCCAAGGCACTTTCATCACGCACATCAGATTTACCCATCACAGTAAAAGTAACCCCATAATTTACCTTGCAAAAGGATTGAATTTCGGTATTAGAACCAGGCTCTTCCTCGCCAAACTGGTTGGAAGGGACCGCAATAATTTCTAAACCTTGTTCGTTGTATTTCTTATAAAGAGCCTCTAACCCCTCATATTGGTGAGTAAATCCACACTTACTTGCCGTATTAACAACAATAAGAACTTTGCCTTCAAAATTTTGTAGCGATTGCAATTCACCAGACTTATTAGGCAGAGAAAATTGATATACAGACATAGTAACTCCTAACTTTCACAATAAAACTAATATTATATTAATAATGTTTTTACATCGTAATTAAATTTAGCTGTAGTCTCAGCCGCAGTTTTTTGCCACTCTGTAGGTGCTGTACCGTCTTTCTCAAGGAAGAATCCAGAGTCAAGATAGCGAATGATGATGTAGTTGGAATCTTTTTGATCAAAGCCATTACCACGACTGAAGTCAATGCCATGACCTGTATTGCGCGTTACAATGGCTTCCAATAATGGCAACGTAATAGCATTCAACGTGATTTTCATATCAGGAGAATCAAAGATTTTTTTAAGGAATGAACTAGGTTTTTCTTCCTTATAGACTAATAATTTGCTAATTGTACCATTAGAGGCACATACTACGCGACGGATTTCATTAATAGGAATATCTACCTTACCATTTGAGATAACACCATTTTTAATGGTAATTTCTCGTTTACCCATAATAGAATAATCCAATGGTAATTGAAGGGTATCTAGGTTTGCAGGGAAGTCCGCTGTCAATTTATGGCGAGCAAAGGCCGCAATGATTGCTTTTGTTTCACGAATGTTGTGACCAGCATTAGACCCTTTACGGTCAGTATCTAAATCTTGACCTTCAATATTTTTCCAATTATGGTCTCTAAACATAATCGTATAGTTAGAATTTGAATTTAGATATCTTGTAAGATATAGCTCATTTACGTCATCAAAATCAATGTCAGTTATCACCTGACCATTTGCATCTTTGCAAAGTACACCATTATAACTAACCGTCAATGTACGATCAGTATCTTCAAAAACAACAGGATTTGCGTCGAATACAGAAATCATAGCCCTCTCCTTTTCACGACTCCAAACACAATGATACTTGTATGTATCAAGTGCATTTACGTAATACATTGATTAAGCACATTAATCAACTTTATTTAACCTAATCATACACCTTCTATATAGATTTATACAAACAAAAAAGCTGATCCCGAAGAATCAGCTTTTTCTATTTCATTGAAATGTTTCAAATGAAGTTGTAGTTGAAATTAGATGCTTTCAACAGCAGCGATAGCTGCAACGTCTACAACGTCTTGAGCGGAGCAACCACGAGAAAGGTCATGAACTGGTTTAGCCAAGCCTTGAATCAATGGACCAAGAGCATCAGCACCGGAGAAGCGTTGTACCAATTTGTAACCGATGTTAGCAGCTTGAAGATCAGGGAAGATCAAGATGTTAGCTTTACCAGCTACGTTGGAGCCAGGAGCTTTCTTTTCTGCTACGGAAGGAACGATGGAAGCGTCCAATTGCAATTCGCCGTCGAATTTGAAGTCAACATTGCGTTCTTTCAAGATGTTAACAGCTTCTACTACTTTGTCTACTTCTGGAGTGGAAGCGGAACCTTTAGTGGAGAAGGACAACATGGATACGCGAGGGTCAGTCATGCCAACAACTTTGCGAGCTTTTTCTACAGTGGATTCTGCGATATCAGCCAATTGTTCGCTAGTTGGGTTAGGCAATACGCCGCAGTCGGAGAATACGAGCATACCGTCGTCGCCATATTCTTTTTTGCTTGTGAACATGAACATGGAAGAAGATACAGTTTTAAGACCTGGTTTTGTACCAACAACTTGTAATGCTGCGCGCAATACGTTTGCAGTTGGGCAACCGGAACCAGCAACCATACCATCTACTGCGCCAAGGCGAACGAGCATAGCGCCGAAGAATAAGCAGTCACCTTTCATAGTTGCGTCAGCTTTTTCAGGAGTCATACCTTTTTTAGCGCGCAATTCTACGAATGTATCAACCATTTCTTGGTAACGATCGTAGTTAGCTGGATCGATGATTTCAGCACCTTCGATGGATACGCCAACAGCTTTAGCAGCTTCAGCGATTTCTGCAGGGTTACCAACGAGTACAGGTGTTACGAAACCTTCTTTCAAAATGATTTCAGTTGCTTTCAATACGCGTTCATCTTTGTATTCTGGCAACACGATTTTTTTACCTAATGGTTTTACTTGGTCTTTTAATTTTTGAATTAAATCCACGATTTTTGCCTCCTTAACATTGGCTTATGCCATATCAATACTATTATTATAGCAAATTCAACCTATAGGTAAAAGTACAATTTATTTTCTAAGCCTATTATTCTAATTTTTATACTATCATTTTGATAATGGTGAAAGTTGGAATCTATTCCAACTTTTCGCTTTTTTCATCATTAATTTGGATTTCGTTCTAACTTTCACAAATTTTTATAGTAAATTTGGATTTCATTCCAACTTTTACCAAATTAATATAACAAAGCTAATCATTCAATATGTTGAACCATCTTCACATAAAACGATACAATAATAATAGAATATAATTAATAAGATTTACCTCACTTATTTACATAATATCGGAGGACTCATGGCCAATACAGAAACGACAATCAACGCAGTTATCAATCCCCAAATCAATGATGCTCCCATCGATATAAAGAGAACAATTAAGGCTTTAGAGCGCAATAATTTCGTAGTTCATTATTTTGAAACAGGTGCAGAAGCTGTTGATTATTTACAGTCTCGCATTCAGAACAAACGAGTGGCTATCGGCGATTCCCGCACCTTATTAGAGCTCAATGTACATGATGCTTTATCCGAGGTCAACGATAATATAACAGATATCCAACGACCTCTCCCTGGTGAAAGCTTCCGGGACACTGCATTACGCACCATGGGGCGCGATGTATTTCTCACATCTGTAAACGCCTTATCTCAAACAGGGGAGATGGTCAATATCGACGGCACAGGCAATCGTGTGGCAGCTTCTTTATTTGGTTCTCAAGAAGTATTCTTCGTGCTAGGTATCAACAAGATCACCCCTGATTTAGCGTCCGCTATTTATCGAGCGCGCAATGTAGCAGCTCCATTGAATAGTAAAAAGAACAAGAAAAGCTCCCTCAATCCTTGTGCAAAATTAGAAGAAAAATGTTATGACTGTGGTTCTCCGGATCGCATTTGTAATGCTTTAACAATTTACTACAAAAAGATGCGCAATATGCAAACCATGGAGATTATTATCATCAATGAATCCTTAGGGTTCTAATGGTTTGTGGCCCATTTAGAAAGTCTTGTACGCTCATCTGCCCTAATCCAGATACAACTCTATAAATAGTAGACCATCGTGGGTCGATGGCACCACTTTCAAGATCACTAATATAAGATTGGGCTAGACCTGACTTATCTGCCAACTGATACTGCGTCATGCCCAATTGTCTACGCCATAGTAAAATTAATACGCCTAGTTTGTGAACCTCTTGTCGAACCTGTATATCACGACAACATAGAATAGGATTCATAGCAACCTCTATCTACTTTCACACTCAACACATGGTTATGCCTTTACTATACCCATATCGTAGGTTGACTGACTAGTAGCAGTTGAAAAGTAATAACACAAAAGCCTTACTAAAAACTAATATATCAATTAGTTCTAGTAAGGCTTTTTTCTATACATATTATGTTCTGTATGTTTTCAACAATTCGTGTAATTTTTGTATATATAGAGATAATTAGTACTAAACATGTACTATATTACACCAATCAGCATAGATAATATCTAGATTTGTATAGTTTTTATACATTATCCATTCATTATGAATACACTTGAATAGTAATGTTACTAGCTTATATCATTATCCGCTATAGGATTATTGGTTAGCACTTTCTTGAGCTTTTTTGATTTCCATGTATTTAACCATGCCATCAACAGCTTTTTTAGCTTCGCGCATCGCCAATACTACAGTAGCCGGTTTATGTACAACGTCACCACCAGCGAAGACGCCGTCACGGTTAGTCATGCCATATGGATCTTCAGATGTAATGATGTAGCCTTTTTCGTCTACTTTTAGGTTATTACCTTCGCCGATAAGACGAGCATTTGGTTTATGACCAGCAGCGATGATAATTTTATCTACAGGCATAACTTGGAACTTACCAGTACCGTGGATGCCTGCACCATCTTCGTTAAGAGCCATCACTTCATATTTGAAGCCTTCTACCTTGTCTTTACCTTCTACGCCTACTGGAGAAGCGAACCATTGGAATTGGACGCCTTCAGCACGAGCCTCTTCGTATTCAGACAATAATGCTGGCATTTGTTCTTGGCTACGACGGTACGCTACAGTAACGGATTCACAGCCTAAACGTACGCATGTACGAGCCGCATCCATCGCTACGTTACCACCGCCGATGATGATAACACGGTCACCTTTTTTAACAGGGATTTGCTCTGCATCAAGCTCGCCATTTTCCACTAATTGTACATTCGTCAACAAGTACATCGCTTGGAATACACCATGCACTTCATCGTTTTCCATGCGTACTTCTTGAGGAATATGTGTACCAGTACCGATAAAGATAGAGTCAAAACCTTCAGCGAAGAGTTCATCCAATGTTTTATCTTGACCGATAAATGTATTACATACGAATTTAACGCCTAAACCTTCAAGACGAGCGATTTCACGACGTACAACGGATTTAGACAAACGGAATTCTGGAATACCGAATAAAAGTACGCCACCTGGTTCAGATTGACCTTCAAATACAGTTACTTCATAACCAAGTTTAGCGATATCACCAGCTACGGACAAGCCTGCAGGGCCAGAACCAACAACGGCAACCTTACCAAGATCTTGTTTGATCTTCTTAGGTTTGCGAAGTTCATTGATGCTTTCAAAATCAGCAGCAAAGCGTTCCAGTTTACCGATATTGATAGGCGGTTTTTTCGCCTTGTTCATGATACAGTTACCTTCACATTGGTTTTCGCGTGGACATACGCGGCCACAAATGGATGGCAAGTTTGTACGTTCTGCCAAGATATCATTGGCTAAACCAAAATTACCATGCGCGATAGCTTGGATAAAACGTGGAATTTCGTTTTCAATAGGGCAACCCATACGGCACAATGGTTTTGGACAATTTAGACAACGTTTCGCCTCAGCGAGCGCTTCCTCCATTGTATAATCCGCATCAAAATGTAGTGGTTTTAATTCGTTACTCATGGCACATGCCTCCTAACAAGGATCCAGTACTATACTTATACAGCGTTGCATGTACCTGAACAATCCGATGAGCCCTCTCACATAGGGATGTCGCCACATGCTGCTAAGATTTATCTTTTGTAACCATTCGATAGACGTGTGGTCACTGGTCAGACACACACTATTCTATAGTATATTCTAAATTGTGAAAGTCCCAACAGTCAAGCAAATATAGCACCATTTGTATACAAATATAGCCCTTATTCATGCAAGGATTGCATAGAAACGAATGATACGGTAACAGCAATTCTTAAGTGTATATTTACATATATATCTATGCATGTATACTGATAATAGATAGAACAATTGATTTGTACCGCATTAACATACACTCATAGATGTTGGTCCCACCAAACTGAGATATATAATTATATAATTACACAATTATGAATCTAGCAGAATATAAGAGGTTCACTATGAACACAGTAGACTTTACCGAAAAATACTATATTGATCGTCGCGGTTCTCATTCTCGCAAATGGGACGGCGAGCACTTAAAGTTTAGCCGCACTGACTTATTACCACTATGGGTGGCTGATATGGACTTTATGGCGCCTCAGTGCATTCAGGATGCCATTTGTAGCTATGTGAAAGCCAATCCTCTAGGTTATACCATGACAAATCCCAATTATATAGAGGCCGTCATAGGTTGGTATAAATGCCGTCACCATTGTAATCTTCAAGCAGAGTGGCTCACGAGTGCTCCTAATGTCATTACAGGGATTATGTGGTGCATTGGGGCTTTTACAAAACCAAACGACGCCATCACCCTTCTAAGTCCTGTGTATGGCGCTTTTGATACGAGTGCTAGCTCTGCCCAACGTCAAATTATCGCTGTTCCTATGAACCGCACCGAAGACAATCGCTACACCGTAGATTACGATGCATTTGAAAATGCTATCACCGAACATAATGTGAAGCTGTTCATTCACTGCAACCCACACAATCCTATCGGCCATGTGTGGACTGAAAGGGAGATGGACCGATTATTTAGCATTTGCCAACGGCACAATGTACTCATCATAAGTGACGAGATCCATCAAGACCTTATCACAGGCCCAACGGAATTCACATCAGCCTTGACGGTAAGTAAAGGGGCCTATGCGGATAACATGATTGCCATGTCCTCCCTGTCCAAATCATTCAATATGGCTAGCTTGCACCACGCAGAGGTTATCATTCCTAACGAAAAACTACGAAGCCAATTCAACGCCTATAAAGCCCATGTGTACCACACAGACTCGGACGTCATTGCCGAGGCCGCTATCACCGCAGCCTACACGCATCCAGAGGCGGAAGCTTGGCTCACAGATGTACTAGCTGTCATTCGGGAAAACTATGAATATCTGTGCCAAGAACTTGGTATGGCATTGCCACACATCCGCATCAGCCCTATGGACGGCACCTATTTAGCATGGATCGATTTTGGCGCCTATGTTAAGGCTGAAGATATGCATGACGTATTTGAAAATAAATGCCGCATCGCACCAAGCTTTGGCGAATGGTTTGGAGGCGAAGATTACGCCACCTTTGTGCGACTTAACTTGGCAACGAGTCTTGAAAATATTAAGACTGCTACCCATAATATGATCAAGCACATACACCCTTAATGGGTCCTCTTATCAGGAAATACATTAATCATATTAGGGAATTCATTTCATACAAATAAAAGAGGCTGCTCTAGCATCATTCAACGTCAGAGCAGCCTCTTTGTATTAAAGTTTCACTGTATCATACTACTAGTATTACACTAGTTTTTATTTAATTCTAGCGAAATGTTCCTTTGCAAATTGCATATCTTGTACGAGTTCTAATGTACCAATATAGTTATTGTTTTGATCGCGTACAGCCATGTAGTTTACATAGAATGGACGACCTTGTTTTTCAAGCCATACTGCCACATTATCGCGGTCACCTTTACGGAAGGAGTCGATGATACCACGTACAATCGGTTCTACCTTTGGTGGATGGCAGGAGTACACATCACGACCGATAGCTGTAGTAGGACGTTTAAATACCTTTTCACCATCGTTGAAGTAGCGGTTGATGTCTTCATGGTCAACGAAGGTTACTTCCATTGGCATTGTATTGAGCATAGCATCGAGTTGATCTACAGTTAAGGTACCACCAATTAAACCGATAGCATTGTCATCACCACTTTGTTTTGTAGTTTGTGTTGCTAATGCTGCATCAGCCTCTGACCATGCAATGCGTTTTACGCCAAAGATATCTTCATATTGTGCTGTATCTTTGTAGATTTGGTACCATTCTTCTTTACTGAAGTTTTCTGCACAGATTGGGAACAAGATATTTTGTTCTTTGTAGATCATTTCTTGAGCACGTGTAAGAAGCTCATCAAAACGTCTATACCAATCATCTACACTTTGACTAGATTTTGCTAAGTCCCCTAATTGGTCGCGGATATCGCCATCAACAGTCCACATAACCATAGATGGACCACCGATTGCATAATCTACTTTCAATTTAGGATATAACAAGTCGCCTTTTTTAGCATAATGAACAGATACTTGGCGCACTGTGTTAACATCATCAATAGTTGCAGTTTTATCAGCTACTTTAGGACGAATGGACTCAATCAACTCATCAAGAGCTTTATTTTCTTCTGTTAATTGGTTTAGTGGATGACCTACAGTTTCTACCAAGGTCACTACGCTCTTGCTCTTTTCTTGAGCTTCTAAGACAGCCTCTACCTTAGCATGTTCAGACTCCATTTGTTCATGAATCGTAGAACCATGGAACAATGCAGAGTGAAGGTCGCATAATTGTTGTACCTCTTCTAAAGGTGTACCTTCGCGCATAAGGCCTTGTTCGGCTTTCATAATTTCGCTAGCCTCAACATGTTTGAATTGGCTTGCAAAATCTTCACGGACAGAACCAAGCTCTTCGCCTGTGCCCAAACGTTTCAAGAAGCCTTTCAATTGTTCTACACGTTCGCTATCTGTAACAGTGTCTTCTCCGTTAGCTTCTGTATTTTTAGTAGTATTAGCATCTACATTGTCATTAGCATTAGATGCCTCTGTGTGAGTAGCAGCTGCCTCTGCAGGAGAATCCTTAGCAGATGCATCATCACCATGTAGGTTTGGCATTTCACCCTCCAAGGTAAAGCCAGCTTTCATGAATGCGTTCACGATATCGATCATGGATACGCCTTTCATTTTAGCCCCTTTAGGAATGGTCATGATTTTACCTACAGAATTCAACATCACCTTATTAGTGATTTCGCTGAACCCTAAGCTTTTCATAATCTCTGTTACTTCAGGATATTCTTTTACCAAATCATATACAGATTTGGACAAATCTAATTTCTTTTCCATTTTGATCCCCTCGTGTCAAAAATATTGTGTATTACTTATGTGAGTAACCCTCTATACGTCTTCGTATACAAGGCAATTTACATTCTGAAAGGTTTATCTAAAATAACCTATGTCTCTATGATAAACGATATCGATTGGAAAATCTGTATCCATGGCTATACTTTTGAAAGATATTTCAAAAATATCGAATTTTCATATAAAAATAACGGATAGCTAAGCATTCAAAGTCATCTAATCATTTAGAACGCTTTGAACCAACTATCCGTTATCTATTAAAAATATATATCTAGTTTTTAGAGAGATGAAAGTTCTGAGAGATTTATTAGTTATGTTTCAATGCTTTTTCGTAGTTTTCAGAAACTTTGTCCCAATTAATAACGCGGAAGAATTCCTTAATGTAATCTGGGCGACTGTTTTGGTAATGCAAGTAATATGCATGTTCCCAAACGTCTAAGCAAAGGATTGCTGTTTTACCTTCTAGTAGAGGGTTATCTTGGTTAGCAGTAGATGTCACTTCTAATTTGCCATCTTTGTTTACCACAAGCCATGCCCAACCAGAGCCGAAGCGTGTTGCTGCTGCAGCGGAGAATCTATCAACAAAAGCATCATAACCACCAAGTTCAGCGTCGATAGCCGCTTTCAAAGGACCTTGCAATTTGGAAGTGTCTGGTTTTGTCATGATGTCCCAGAACATAGTGTGGTTCTTGTGACCACCGCCATTGTTGATAACAGCTTGACAGATATCCTCTGGTACATTAGCAATATCGCCGAGAATGCAGTCTACACAGCCATATGCAAGATCAGGGTATTTTGCGATAGCAGCGTTCAAATTATTAACATACGCTTGATGGTGCTTGTCATGGTGCAATTTCATTGTTTCTGCGTCGATAACAGGCTCAAGATAATCATAAGCATATGGTAATGGTGCGAGTTCGAAAAGTTTCATAATAGTCCTCCTTAAATTTAGGGCACGAACGATAGTAAATACTATATCGTTCTTGTGAAAGCATTTCGATGCACCTGCATCGGTATTATTTTAATTGATATAAATTATCATTCTTTATTTATTGTATATTGCATATAGAAAATCGTCAATATATTTTCCCATAGAAAAAGGCTATAGGATTTCCTATAGCCTTTATGTTTATTAATCAATGTAAAGCACTCTAATATAGCTATAACACAATAACTACTCAACAATACATTGGCACATTTTCATTGTTGTTAATGCTGCTTGGTGGGATTCTTCTGTCACACCTGCACAGCAGCTAGAGTCTACGTAAACAGGAATTTCTGGCAAGCCAGCTTTCAGTATAATCGCATTAGAAACGACGCAAATGTCTGTACATAAACCAACGAGTGTAATAGACTCAATAGGATTTACCGAATTCATGCCTTCCAAACGAGATAATAGCTCAAAGGATCCAAAGTTTGGCTTGTCTATAAAGGATACAGGGCTCATGATAGGACGCCCTTCTGCAGCCTCAATTAAGCCCGGCACAATATGCCAACCTTCTGTATTCTTCACGCAATGTGTGACAGGTAAGAACTTGCCCTCTTGGCTTTCAAGATAATTAGTATCATGCGTATCGCGTGTAAATATGATAGGCCCGTCAAAGTTCTCAATTTTGTTGCGCACATTATCTACGATTAACTGCGCTTGCGCTGAACCAAGGGCGCCATCTACGAAATCTTTTTGCATATCGATAACAACTAGAACCTTTTGCATAGTTCCTCCTGTATATAGTCTACATAGAATACATTAATTATTCATTTCACTACTAGTTATACTCTTAATTTTTAATAACATCAACGACAAAAATTTATGCTTTTTCCTCAGCTAAGGCATGACGTACGCGGTGTGGCTCATTATGAGCTAGTTTTCCTGCTGCCGCAGCTGCCACGGCCCCCACTAAATCATCGAGGAATGTATTACAATGACCACCAGCCTTGCTATCTAACTTTTTAATGATGCCAGGCTTAACCTTATCTAGATAGCCATAGTTCGTAAACCCTATGGAACCGTATAAATTAACGATGGAAAAGGCTAAGATTTCGTCGATACCATAGAGGCTTTCATCATTTTCTACAATACCTTGCAAGGGCTGAGATAATTTATTTTGTTCCGTCAACTTGTCTAGCTCAATGCCCGTAATAATTGCATTATGTACCTCTCGTTTTGAAAGGACAGAAGCCACATGTTCACGGCATTCTTCAATTGTTAGATTAGGCATATATGGTTTTTGAACATATAAAACGAGCTCTGCAATATCCTCTAACGTAACGCCACGTTCCGCCAGAAGATCGTAAGTATATTTCTCTAAATCCTTTGTAGATTCCATAACCGCTCCTTTATTTTTTATGAGGGTGTTCACCTGATACGATTACAATACTAACGGGAATTGTCACAACTAATGCTTCATCAGTATCCACATGCTTTGTATGCCAAGCGGCCTCTTTTGCAGCCTCTTCAAAGATAGGATACGCATCGCGGTCTAATTTCCAATTATTAGGCCCCGCTTCAACGGCTACAATATTCCCTTTATCATCTGTTTTAATTTCTAGAGGAACAATCAAGGTGCCATCGGCACTCGTCTTGAAAGCCTCACTAGGAATGACTACATTATAAGAAATTTGTTGCTGTAATTCATAGGTACGCTTATCTGTGGGCTTTAAATCTGCCGCTAAAGAGCTAATATTCCCCATCATAGACGCCAATACAGCTAATAATACAACCCTTTTAAACATAGTTTTTCTCCCCCAAGTACTTTCCACTACACGCAGTATACGTTGATTATACCACGAAAAAATCCCTACCGAACGTATCGATAGGGATTTCTTAAATTAGATTTTCTTAACCATTTCAGATTTCAATGCCATCGCACCGAAACCATCGATTTTACAATCGATATCGTGGCCATCGCTCGCATCAGTGATGAGGCGAATGTTTTTAACGCGTGTACCTTGTTTCAATACGCCAGCGCCTTTTACTTTGAGGTCTTTGACAACAACAACTGTATCGCCATCAGCTAGCTCGTTGCCGTTAGCATCGCGAATGATACCTGCTTCAGCTGCAGCTTGTGCATCAGCCGCTGTCCATTCATGTCCGCACATAGGACAGATAAACATATGACCATCTTCATATGTGTACTCGTCGCCACACTTAGGGCAGTTAGGTAAATTTGCCATTTAGATCTCCTTTTCTCACTACATAATGAAAGTATTATACCATACCTTAGAAGTCGAGCTCCAATTGATTTGATGACTGCTAGCTTCATATTGATACAATAGCTATAAATATCTACAATACAAAACTACTTAGTCTCATTTTTCTCTACTAAAGTTTCATACAACTTCAATTTATCTTCTAAATTATTCTTATAGCCTTCCAATCGTTTGATTTCGGCGTCAATAAACCGATAGTGTTCTTGCAACAGTTTCATTCTTTCACGGGCTGTATGAGCTCCGGCGTACCTTAAGTCCGCATATCGCTTGATATTAGCAAGCGGCATTCCCATGTCTTTCAAGCGTTTAATAAACTGCACAAAGCCCACGTCCTCTGCATGGTAATTGCGAATGCCGTTCTTTCGCTCGATGTGAAGGAACCCTTGATCCTCGTAATATCGCAATGTAGAAATGGACAATCCTACCAATTTTGAAAATTCACCGATTTTCATACTTTCACCACCTTGACCTCAAGTATACTCGAGCATATATCATACGTCTAGACGGGGGTAATAATTATGAAAGAAACACGTTTTAACATCGGTATGAACACATTGAAACAAATTGACGGACTGCACGGGGAGGAGGTGTATAACACAATTCAAGAGATTTCACCAGCCATCGCTGATTTATTGGTCGAACTGTTCGGCGACATCTACACGCGCCCCAACCTGAATTTCAAGGAACGGGAACTGATTACGCTCGCGTCCCTATTAACGCTGGGCGGTTGCGAGGCTCAGCTGAAAGTACATACCAACGCGGCACTCAACGTCGGTATCGCGCCCGAGCAAATCGTAGAGGTCTGCACCCACTGCATCCCCTATGCGGGATTTCCACGCGTGCTGAACGCACTGTTTACAGTGAAAGCGGTCTTTGAAGAACGGAATATCCTGAATTAAAGAATGAGCTGCAATAAAAAATCTAATAATTCATATCAGTATATAAATAACTACAAAAGGGAGACTCACAACGGAGTCTCCCTTTATTCATCTATACCAAATCAACTAAACATCTACAGTCCTTGTAGAAGTTGTAAATAATCTTGCCGTTGACTAAATATATTATATATGCGCACTTCTTTTTCATCATCAAAGACACGATATAGAATAATATTTTTATTAATAATCAACATACGATAGTTTTTATTACGTAAAACAGTATGTCTTGGAATCATGCCCATATAAGGATTATCCGCTAATAAAAGAATTCTATCCTTAATCTCTTGATAAACAGACTTGGCAATTTCATTGGAAAAAGATTGCTTTACATGCAGAACAATATGATGCAATGCCTGATCAGCCTGTGCCATAATAATGATACGATAAGCAGTGTCTTCCATAACTATTCCGCCTCAGCTAACAACTGTTCTATGCTGATAAAAGTATCCTCAATAGGACCCATTCTACCTTTTCGTTCATCTTCCTCTGCCAAGGCAATAGCCTCTAATAATTCTATCTGTGCTTTCAATTTATTATAGGTTTCATATCCCATACATACCGTATCACCACGACCATTTACCGTCATAATACAAGCTTCATCCCCTGTTTTTAAAACGGTAGAGATTTCATTATATTTATTTCTTAAATCCGACGATGGTCGGATACTTTCACGTAATAACCCCATAAAAGCACCTCCTCATATACAAATTATATCATAATTTGTATATGAATTGTGAATCACTAATCCTACCCCAATCGTTTACGCAAAATCGCATAGAGAATCATGCTAATAATAACGCTCATAATGGCTTGAATGGTATTGGTCACAATACTAGCAATAGCTACGCCTGGATCGAATACAAAGTATTCGGCAATAAAGTAGCCTGCTACGATGATAATGCCACCTACAATGGTTGCCACCAAGGCAGAGGTAGTCGTCTTATTGTTATAGACAGTACCGACAAGATAGCCTTCAATGCCTTTCACCACGAGAGTGATTGGTACAAAGACTGCGTAGCCGAGGAATAGATCAGCTAACGCTGGGCCGATAGCACCAATATAGGCGCCATATTTTCGACCTAATAATAGAGCTGACGTCATAATAACGACATCTCCTACATTGAAATAGCCGCGAATGCCAGGTACTGGGATTTTCGTGTACATGGTAAACAATGTTGCGAGGGCAATCAATACGGCTGTGAGTACTAACGCGGACGTAGTACTGCGGTTTTGAACGTGTTGCATAGCGTCCTCCTTATAAAGAAATAAACATGTGATTATATCCTCACATGCCTATACTATATACCTTTATGGTAACACCTGCAAATACATAGAATTAACTATAAAAAATACTATTAACAGTACTCTTCAAAACGTTCCTCTACATTGTAGAGAACCTCGCAATCACAACCGCCACCTTCGTTGATAATCCAGTCTAGTACGCTTTCAACATCTACCTTTTGTTTTTCTAAAAACTCTCTTGTGAAAGTCAGACTATGATCGCAACCGTCATTTGTTTCTAATTTCTCGTCTACATAGTCAAAGAGATTCCAAAACAACTCTTCGTCCATAGGTAAACTATCTTTAAAATTCTGTTTTTCTTTAGCTTTATAGTCTTTCAATAATTCCTTTTTACGCGCTTTATCCATTATGATTACTCCCTTTTATGTATTATAAGTTATAGCTCATGACTTATATCTCAAGCCTTATTTCTCATATAATTCCGGTCGTTCTAATACAGTGCCATACTTCAACTTTGGTAGTTTAATTAATTGAGGGTACAACTGCTTAACCTCTTTACAAGATTTTAACGTAAGATGTTCTAAATTATTGAGTTCTAAAATGGGAGAGTAGTCTTTATCTATCACCTTTGCCGTTAAAAAGCTGAAAAAGCGCAACTGTTTCATATGGCGTAGAAATTCTAAGGATTGAACCTTAAGAATTTTAGGAGCGGCGAAGTCACCTTCTAAGGCAAGACTTTCAAGATGTTTTAGATTAGCTAATGGCGCATAATCATCAATTTGTTGAAAGTTTTCAATCGACAGCGCTACTAAATTTACTAATCTTGAAATAGGCTCTAATCTTAATACACTTCTTCCGGACCCAATATGTAGGTATTCTAGTTCTTGTAAGTTCTCTAATTTTGAAATATCTGGATAAACGCCCCATTTTATATGTAATTTTTTGAGTCTCCTTTGGGCACACACCGCATCAAATAACTCCTGTGGCATTCTTGTACAAAACATGAGCTCTGTAAAGATATCTGGATGTTCAACTAAAAAAGTACACCACTCCTGTAAAATGCGTTTCTTATCTTTAGCAGAATAGTCTTCATCTAGCTGTGTACAATTAATCATCAGCTTGTCTTCACCATCATATTCAGAAACCTCAACTACAGATTTTAGTTGTTTCTCATCCTTATGATAGTAGTCAAAGCCATATTTAATTTGCTTTTCTGTTAACACTGCCATTTACAATTCCTCATCTTTGTCAGTCCTATAATTAGTTTATCTATAACCAGAGCCATGTCCAACAGATTATAACGGGCCTAACAAATTGATACAAGCACATGCCCCTTCGCTTCTAGCACTTTTTTATAGAATACCTTCATCTGCTCGAAATCATGAAGAAGTTCATCTCTGATTTCTTCCTCTTCCTCATCATAATCCCAAATATTTGGATATAACTCTGCCTCTTTGCAGGCTGCCATATCAAAGGATTCAAGAGCCTCTTCCATATCAAACCGCTCTAGAGCCGCCACGATATCTGCTAACTTATCGTGTTCAGTATACGCTAAGTAATCCGATAGTTCTTCAACAGCTGTTATGCCAAGCACAGCTTGGCTAAGAGGGTTATTATCATCCTTATGGTCAGTGCTTACGCCGGTAAGCACGAAATGGAGCACATCCCACATCTTGTCGATATCAAGCAATAACTCATCGTCGTCATTCCACTCTTCAACACTTTCAAGAATTTCCTCTTCTTCTGAGCCCATGGATTTAAGCTCTTTTAAATTTACATCGCTTAAACAGCTATAATTGGCAATTAGTCCCATAATTAAATCCTTTCATAAACTCTTCTAACCATTAGAAAAATAAATTTTCCGATTCTGTAATAGTTCCATCATCTTCATGGAAATAGCAGGTATATACAGGTTCACGATGCGCCGCGTCATAGAATTTCTGTAATACAAGTGAAAGTTTCATGTCTATTGGCATATGTAAAGCTTTCACAATAGGTTCCCAAAGTTCCATTGGCGAATAAGAGATAATATAAGACTGCTTATTCTGACCATATTCTTCAAGTACTGCCGCATCAGAATACTTACTTGAGTCACAGTAATCATGCCAACAAATACTAAATACGATTAAGTGAAATAAATCGTCCATACTTTCAGCTAAACGACCAGCAGCACCCTCGCTACTCCAATAACCAATAGATTCGTCCTCCAATAGATGATATTCACCGCCAGCGCCATCTACAGCGAATGCCATACCCGGCACAGAGAATGTGCAGCGACCTTCAGCGGTATCGCGTTCCTCTAGCGCATCTAGTAAGCGAAAATCAAATAGTGTATCAAAGTCTTCAGCTAACTTGGCATCATTTCGCAACATATCTAAATAACCCATCTTACACGCTCCTATTAGCAGAAATTAATCCTAGCAATTTAGCCTCTCCTTCATCAGATGTATCTAATAGCGGAATCGCGAATAAAAGCACTTGCAAGGAGTAATAATAAAAGCTAAAGAATAAATCATCAGGGAATACGTCCTCTTCCTCATATCTAAGAACATCTTCGTCTTCATCATATTCTTCCGACCAAAGATATTCTTCGTTGAGCATATCTTCAAAGTTCGGCAATGGATCTGCATGCTCTAGCATAAGACCATCTCGAATGCACTCAGCAATCACAGTAAACAACTCAACCAATTGTTCTGCTAAATACTGAGCTACTTCATTACGAGCTCTCTCTTCCTGAGCTTTCTTAAAAATACGAAGCAAGAAAACCATAGCGAATGGTGTAGCATGCCACAACGTCGATTGATGCTCAATATTCTGTGCTAACGCCTCACCAGCCGCATCAACAGCTTCCATGCTTTCCATGTTCCACAACACATCAAGCTCTGTAGGAAAGTCTGTAGCACGGCCGTAGGTTGTGGTTAACCGGTGCCACGGTATATCACTGACTTGTACGGTCTCTATGTATTTTTTAGTTACAGTATCCATTAAATTTACACCTTTATAGTAACAATTTTATATTTGCACATTTATATGTACGCCATAGATCAGTGCATTTATCGATGATTATTCCTGAACAGCCTCTTTCACCAGTTCATAGGTATCTATAAGACGTAATTTTCCAATCCGCGGATTATCTGTAATCTCCTCATAGATATCCTCAAGCGTTCCCGCTGGTGCTAGTTTCCATAATTTACACGGATATAGTTCAACTGTCCCGATAATTTCCAAATTATCCAGTAACAAACCTAAGTCCTTATGATTAAACCAACAATCTGTATCGATACCGAAATTTGTATTATCTTTCCGGCATGCGATTTGGCTGTTTAGAAACTCTTCCATTGTTGGTTTTTCTTCTTGTAAAAGCCGTGTACAGGCTAAATGATATTCGATTTTCCGCGGTGATTGATCCACGTCAGAAACAAAAATAGCACCATACTCGTTTTCAAATTTAACAGCTAATACGTCGCCCACCTTAAAATAAGGTACTCTTTTTGTTTTAGATTTACGAACCTTAATAGGCTTCGGATTTTCGCTCTGTAGCTGTACTGCTAACTTATCCAATACCTTTTGACGCTGTTTAAGGGCCTTACTATCGATTTCTAGCCAAAACTCATGAGGGCCATGAGCGATTATGTCTAAGGCTTTCTGTTTAATGTCAGCTGATAGATGTCCTATCTTCCACAACGAATAGGCCACCGCTGTCCAATAAATCTCTGTGTAAAACTCATCAGTACAAAAATTTTGTTCCTCACCTAAAATTTCAGAAATGATTGTATCAACACTGACGCCATCCTTGTATCGCTCAACAATGGCATTATAAATATCATGACCGTCATCACTATCTATGATCTTTACTCCGTCAATCGCCATAAACGTCTCCTTTAGGACAACAGCTCTTATTCCATCTCGCCGTGAGTCGCTATAAATTCATCCTTAATCTGTTGCAGTTCTTTTTTAGCGACCATATATTGCTTTAAGTCTATTTGTCCCTTTTCTTTTTGTTCAGTTAAGGCTTTTTCTTTGTTTTTGATTGTAATCCAATCTAACTGTACACTAAAGTCAGTATTCACTCCGTCACTATTTTCTCGTAATGCCAGTAGTGCAAATACTTCATCCATATCAAGATTAAACATGTTACTTTCAAGATTGATAGGTTCAAAATAGTAACGAACTGTATCTGCCCCAAATTCATCGTTTAATTTGGCCCATTCTGCCCCTGAAAGCACAGTAAACCCGAGCGTATCGTTTCCAAGGCTTTCAGTAAACCAACGCACCTCATAATCAGGCTGAACGAAGTCGTTGAAGTATTTGATAGTTACATCTCGATCTTTCTCATCACCGTAAGGAATTAAGAGTTCTTTATCGCCCTTTTGTAACACAATATCGACACCATAAGGCTTGCCATTACTAACAGTTTGAATGTCGATCGGTTCATCCATCATATCATTGAAATAACGAACCACATCCTCGTCATCCTCGCGCCAGTCAATCCAGATGATAGCTTCAGAATCAAACAAATCATTTAGATCCATATCATTGGCAAAAAAACTTTTTAATTCTTTATACAGATTTTCCATCTTCTCTCTCCTATATATCACTTATATCTTTAGCTAAACTGCCCCACCAGTGTTACCATTGTAAAACAACACTATAAAGTTTCGTAAATCACATCTTGTTGAGCCGTAAAGTCCTCATCAAAACTAACTAATATATACAAATGTCCTGCTGGGGATTCTCCCACATCATAGCCTAGTGCAAATGTATCGTAACAACCTGATTTATCTAGCATTATATCCGTTAAGGTTAGTACAATAGACTCTTCTTGTGGTATTTCCTGTTCTATGAGTTCCTGTGCTAATTGGTCTAATTTATCTAATTGAACAAATAATTGTTCCCACATTGGTAGTGAAAGCACCTCAGCCTCAGTATAACTAGTACAACTAATATTGATTTTTTGAAAGGCTTGCGCTTCATTCTCTAAGTGATTAGTGCCCAATCGTCGAGATACAAAGTAAACGCCATACGGTTCTTCAGTCCAGCTTTCAATATTCCATAATGTCATTAATTCCGATTTTCTCATTAGGACGCTCCATTAGTTGATTATCCTGCAATATCTGCATCAGTAGGATTCCTATCCGCATCAATATGAGCTATGATACAGTGCCCCCAGAAGATATCATCGTCGTCATAATATACCTCTATGGTGCCATCGTTACGGAATGCCAATTCGCCCATCGCAATACGCTTAGCAAATACGTCAGCTGTAATCGGGTCCTGGTCATCATTGTCGAGCCAATCATTAGCAAGATCTAGTAATTTTTCACTAATATATGCACTAATTCGTTGTTCAAATGCTTTGAAATTCTCGATTGTATTGAAAGCAGCCAATGCCACGGTACAGCTTTCATCAGAACCCTCATCTACATCAAGGGTGAATGCATAATCATCAATTCTCAATCCATAGTATTGATACTCTCGATTTAGCAGGAAATCGCCCCTGTCGGTATGGAGGTATTTAGGGGTTTTCAAATACGCCGACAACGCCTCTAATTCGCTATGTTTAGCATGCTCCTCTAACACCTCAAGTACATAATAGCGATTATTCCAAGAAGGGCGCATATAGCCCAAATCCTCTAAAGGCTTTGCTTTCTTAACTAATAATTTATAAACCCCATGGGGCTCAAAAGAATAACCCCATCTATCGTCAAGACCCTCTATAATCCACGTCAAAATGCCTTCGCTACGGTCAAGCACGCCAGTGCGAGTATCTAGGATAGCATCGGTAGACACCAGTGGTCTATGGTACTTCTCTAAATAAGGGCTAGCCCCATTTGCATCACTGCGCGGCAATGCGTAAATTTCAAACTCTTCCGCTTCAAACTCTGCTTCATATTCTGGTAGACGTACAACACTCATATAACTCTCTCCTATTCATCACATTTATACAGTGCAAACTGTTTACAGTTAAGAACTACATCCTTTTATAGATGATGCCATAGTATAATTGCTTCTATAACATTAACATGTTCTGTTACCTATCACAGACGTTCTGCTACATCGATTCTATGTAATAGCTCTTTAGCTAGTTCTTGGGCTGTTTTGAATTCCTCATTTGAAAGCACCATAAGTACAAAGCTATCGGTTCCGATGTCCATGCCTGCTAACGTATAGTTGTCCCACGTAGCGTTAAGATCAGCACACCAGTCCATAATAACTTGATCTTCATCTAATGCTACTGGGTCAATCGTTAGATTTTCGCTAGTATTTAAAGACTTATTACGTATTAACTTCTGTACATAATAAATAAAATCCTCTAGTTCACATTTATGACTTAACTCTACGGCATATCCTTTAGAGTCTAGTTTCTCATAGAGGTTCCACCAGCTATCTTCTAATTCTTCCAAGGAGCGCAACTTAACCTTGGTCATAAACGATCTAGCTTGTTTAGCATCGCCTAGCAACAACGTTGCTAACTCTGTAAATGTCAGTTTCATCTGATCGATATCTAGATACGCTGCTTCTACACACAAACTACAATCAGGTACTCTGCGTTTTTTCATAAAAGCCCGCATCATCTTCACTGCGTCAGGATAACTTACATCAGCCATACGATAGGTCTTGCCATCTATATCTATGAATAAATCTACTGCATCCTGCGTTTTACCTACACGTGCTTTCATGGCTGTACATCCATCGATGGCATGAGGTGGGTAAAGCTCCATGTACATATAAAATCCATCATGCATAGCCTTTAAGGTATTATCTATTCCGACTATATTAAAACCGTTTCCATTAGAACCAGGGCTCTTCAAGCGCCATTCTTCGTATTCATCAAATAGTTTTTCTTGGATCCAATTGTAAAAACTCATATACACTCTCCCCCATATACTGTTGCTTACATATAATATTTAACTGACTATGTAACTAAACATGTAACTGAATATGTATCTTAATTATATCATTATTAAGGAATACTTATAATAAAAGCACGGCACTTTTATATTTAAATGAAATACTTATCATAAAGGTACTGTACTTTCATATTTAATAGGATAAAAAAATACTCCCACAAGATATACCTTGTAGGAGTATTGATTACATTATTTATTTAGATTCTAATTTAGCTGCTAATTCATTATATTTTCGTTCTAACTCATTATATTTTTCAGATAGGTCTTTCATATCTTTTTTGAGTTGTGTAGCGTCTTCAGTAGTTACCTCTTCAGAGCTTTTACCAAATTTAAAATTGGCACCTAAGCTAATAGAATTACGGCCGTTACCAACGGTAGTAGCAGCATTAAACATGGTGTTTTTATTAGGACGATAGAATGCACCTAACGCCGCTGCATTAGCATTTTTATAGTTGCCAAAGCCAACAGAGTAGGACCATTTGTCATGTTTATCGAAATCTAATGGATGCAAGCCAGCGAGTGCTGCAGAAGCCGCCGCTACGCTAGATACTTGTTGATCAGTGTAAGATTTAGCTTCATTTAAGCTATTAGCACCGCCATTAATAATACGATTATTTAATGTATTAATATCGCCTTCTATAGTAGTGATACGGTTTTCATGATTATCTACCACGTCTTTAATAGCATGTAGTTGGGAGCCATTAACTGCATCAGTAGATGTCGCAGATACACGGCCTGCCGCTACATTTGTAATCGTACGTTCTGCACCACTATCACCAATGCTCAATGTACCAACCGCATTTCCACCAGCAAAGTTATAGGTTCTGCCGCCGATAACACCAGAGTTAGTAGATACAGCAGTAGCAGTAACAGACTTAGCACCTAATGCAATGCTATTGTCTGTGGCAGCCATCGCATTCGTACCAATAGCAATACCATTTTCCTTTGTTGTAGTTGCGCTATGACCGATTGCTAAAGAGTCCTTTTCTGCTGCATTCGCTAAAGTGCCAGCAGCAAAGGCACTTTTACCAGCACTAGTAGAATAATTACCCAATGCCACAGAGTCTTCATTAGAAGCCACAGTTTTAAAGCCTAACGCTGTGGAGTACGCACCGCTAGCATTCGCATAGGAGCCAACTGCAGTTGTATTCATAGCCGTTGCTTCTGCATTAAAACCAAATGCAGAAGATTGATTACCAGAACCTATGGAACTATAACCTACTGCTGTAGCATAATCATTTTTTGCTTTTGCATTATAACCAATCGCTGTACCCATATCGTTATTGGCTTTTGCATTGTTACCGATGGCAACAGTATTTTGAGCAGTCGCTTCCGCTTTACGACCAATGGCATACGCATCGTTGTATGTTGCTTTCGCACTATCACCAAAGGCAATAGCATTATTACCTTGAACCTTGGCACCAGTACCACCTACCAAAGCATTATTGCCTTTAATGGTGTTATTCATGCCCAAAGCCACAGAGTTCTGACCATCAATACTATTACGGTTACCAATTAATAAAGAGTTAATTGCATTGTCATTATTAATATGGTTAAAACCACCTGCGATATTATTAGTACCGCCAACAGTATTGCTAGTACCTACTACCAAGCTGTGAGTAGCAGAGTTTTTATTATACCAACCTGATACGATACTGCCTGGACCAGATACAGTATTATTAGTACCAGAGGTGATTGTATCATTAGCGGAAGATCGAACTGTATTCTTGTCTCCACCAAGCAATATATTTTTTACAGGGGAGAACATATCCTGCTCAACTTTATTATCCCCACCATAGGCAATAGAATTTTGCATATTTAATGGCGCAGCAGTTGCAGCGCTAATATCTAAATTAGATGCGGCAAACGCTGTTGTAGTAATACTGGCGGTAATCATAGCCGTTAAAAGCAATTCTTTTTTCATAGGTTGTACCCCTTTTAAGACAACAAAAACAATAACACAAAAAAAGATTCAAAGTTATCTGATGAAACCTGAATCCACTTCTCTATGCACTATCCATGATTTAACATGAATAAAATATGAATATTACTCTAATATTATAATTCTAGCTCATAAGAAATGCAAGATAATGCAAAAAAGAAGGCCTACAGCTAATAAAAGCTGTATACCTTCTTTTCTATACTGGTGCGCCTAACCGGAATCGAACCAGTGACACGCAGTTTAGGAAACTGCTGCTCTATCCTACTGAGCTATAGACGCATGTATACTTTATTATATCGTTTTTAATAAAGTATACGCAAGGCGTCCTTATTGTTGTAGGTATTGGTTATTCACTTGTTTTTGTTCTTCTGGGCTAAGGTTTTGGTAGCCTTTTGCTAATGCACTGACCCAAGATCCATAGGCAGGATTTGGGAATACAACAAAGGTAGTACCAAAGTCTTCTTTATGTTCATCGATGATAGCATTTCTTTCAGCTAAGATCTTACCTTTTGTACCAATTGGGAAGTCACCGGCATTATCACCCATAAACAAAATTATGCCGTACTTCTTAGTAATGGCATCAAAACGAGGTTGTTTATCAGAGTCTTTTTCGAATAGTAGTACATGTTCTTTATCGACGGATGGGAATCCTAGTTCTTTGAAGTTTTGTACTGTTGCATCATAGTTAACAGGTGCATATCGGTTTGAAACGTAGAATATTTCAACACCTTGTTTATGTACTTCATTTAGGAACTCAACAGCACCAGGCATGGCTTGCGATTTGCCTTGATGTACCGCTTGACGCCACCAAGGAGCATCGAAGCGACCATTGCCATTAGCAACGCTTTCACCCATCAGTTTAGTATTATCCACTACTGTTTCATCAGCATCAAGAACGATAGCAAGAGGTTTTCTTTGATGAGATGGATCAGTAACGGCCATCTTAACAAGATTTAGCGCCACATTGTACCCTTGATACGCTAGTGCTCTGTACTCTGCAGAGGTGCGCATCCATAAGAGCCCCATTGTTTCTGTTTCGGCTTGGTACTGCTGTTTTTGCTTCAGTGCTGCCTGCTCATCTAGCACTACTGCAGCTTTTGTGGGCTCACTGTTAGCAGCTACCGTATTAGCTACCGTATTCGTAGCCGCTGTACTATTAGTCGGTTGAGTTGATTGAACCTGCGCTACCATCACTGTAGGAACTACAGGATTTGCTTTCACCGCCGTCGGAGAATCCGCCTGTACTACAGAACCTACGCAAAGGCTACCACCAAGGCAAGCCACCGCTACATACCATGCCAAACTACTACGTTTCATAATTGCCTCCTATCCACATGTGCTCTCTGTATACATCCAATACACAATGTAATTCTACATAGTTATACGAAAGTCCTCTATAGATTTATAGTCTATCTGTGTATTTTAATCGATTTACACAAGAACTATGCTATAATACAGCTGTTAATAGTATTAGAGAGTTCTTATTCAAAAGAGGTATATGTAATGAAAGTATGTAAACGATCGATTATTACCAGTTCACTATTAGCTATATTGGCTATATCATCTGCGTATGGGGCTGCACCAGTACATCCAAGTGAAAGTACAGATACTGCAGTGGTTGAGATGGATTATTCTAATATTCCAGAGTTAAAAAAATCTATTGAAAGCGCAACTCCAGCCATAGTTCAATCTACGCTTGATGCGTCTAAGGGAAAACCGACCAAAGATAAGCCCGTCTATTCAACAGTGACTATGTCTGGTAACCGTGTTGTATCCGTAAAAACTTACAAAACTAAAGAAGAGCAAGAAAAGGCCATGTTAAAAGAGCGTAAACGCTTAGACAAGGTCACTGCAGAACGTCAGGCTAAAAGAAAAGACGAAACACGCACAGATATGCTAAAAGGTTTAACACCCATACCGTCCTATCCACCTGTAAGCGAAACACGCGTATTACAAAGTGAAATGTTCTCTAGACCATTCGGCAGACAACTCGATTTGCGTTTAGTAGAGGCTTATACGCAAGATTATGACAAGGCTAAACCTGGCGATATTTATGTCTATGCAGATTATGTAGACTACACATCTAAACAGCTATTAGGTGAAAAAGATGGCACTACTGCTATTTCAGCTATGATACTACGTGTAATTATGAGAAAAGACGAAAACAAAGCTTTCAGCATCGATGTAAATGCGTACTTCATAAATCCAACAACACATACCATTTCCATAAGTCGTTCTGAAGATGTAAAGGGTATCGATATCAAGAAAGAGGAAAGAGCTGAAGCTGTATTTAAACTACCATCCCACCAATTACAAGCCGGTGATCCACAGTATGAAATCGCTAAGCTTATGTATCAGGACCTAACAAATAAAAAATTGATTAGTAATAGTTAAATATACTCCCTCATGACAAAAGCCCCACCTTACTATGAGCTACATAGCAAGGTGGGGCTTCGTCTTAGTTTAAGAGAGTTTTGTAAGGGATTTATAAGTTTTAGAGATTTATTAGTTTATTTTACATCGCTGAAATCGATGTTCATGCCCAAGGCTTTAGCTACGCCTTCACCATACGCTGGATCACATTGGTAGCAATGTTTTGCATGGCGCTCTTTGATGAAATCAGGTACGCCATCCATAGCGGCAGCTGTATTTTCAAACAGGATTTGTTGTTTTTCTGGGGTCATGAGACGGAACAATTTGCCTGGTTGTGTGTAGAAGTCAGAGTCGTCTTCGTAGAAGTCGTATTGGTATGCTGCACCAGATACGTCTAGGCCAGGGTTTTTGAATTGTGGTTGTTCAGCCCATTCGCCAAAGCTATTTGGTGCATAGCCAATAGTAGAGCCATGGTTACCATCTACACGGCCTTGTCCATCACGATGGTAGATATTTACAGGGCATTTAGCGGCATTAACAGGGATTTGATAATAATTTGCCCCTAGACGATAGCGTTGCGCATCGGCATAAGAGAACAAACGACCTTGAAGCATTCTATCAGGAGAGAAAGATATGCCTGGAATGATAGTTGTTGGAGCAAATGCAGCTTGTTCTACATCTTGGAAATAATTTTCTGGGTTGCGGTTAAGTTCCATCACACCAACTTCAATCAATGGGAATTCGTCATGATACCATACTTTTGTTAAATCAAATGGATTGTATGGCATATTGTTAGCTTGTTCTTCCGTCATCACTTGGATGCATAATTTCCATTTAGGAAAATCGCCTCTTTCAATAGCCTCAAAGAGGTCACGTTGGTGGCTTTCACGGTCACTAGCTATCACATTAGCCGCCTCAGCGTCGGAAAGATTTTCAATCGGCTGTTGGCAAACCCAATGGAATTTAACCCATACACGCTCATCGTTTTCGTTGATAAGGCTGTATGTATGACTGCCAAAACCATGCATTGTACGGTAAGATTTAGGAATACCACGGTCACTCATAACAATTGTTACTTGGTGCATAGCCTCTGGCAAGCTAGTCCAAAAATCCCAGTTTGCTGTCGCATCGCGAAGATTTGTTTTCGGATTACGTTTTACAGCACGGTTCAAATCAGGGAATTGCAATGGATCGCGAATAAAGAATACAGGTGTATTGTTACCTACGAGGTCCCAGTTCCCTTCTTCCGTATAGAATTTTACGGCAAAGCCACGAATGTCGCGTTCTGCATCGGCCGCGCCACGTTCGCCTGCCACTGTGGAGAAACGTACGAATAACGGCGTTTGTTTACCTACTTCAGAGAACAGTTTTGCTTTTGTATATTTTGTAATGTCATTGGTTACTGTGAAAGTACCAAATGCACCGGATCCTTTAGCATGCATGCGGCGTTCAGGAATCACTTCGCGCTCAAAATGAGCTAATTTCTCCATGAGCCAAACATCTTGCATCAATACAGGACCACGTTTACCTGCTGTAGCAGAGTTGCGATTATCTGGTACGGGAGCGCCAAAGGCGGTTGTTAGTTTCTTTTCATCACTCATGTTACAAACTCCTACTTAGAATAAAAAATAAGTAATAATATGCGACCTTAAAAATCGTATGAATTATATTATTACATAAAAACAATAACTATTAACAATTAATAATCATTATTTGTTATTACGATTAAATCGTAACATATAAATGGCGATTATGCAATACAAAATCTTGTATACATGCTCTCATATAGAAACAGTACATGAGAAAAGCCTATAGGAAATCAATCCTATAGGCTGTCTTCATCGTTATTAGGCGTAAACACTTACATATGCCATCTAGACATATAACTAAAATATATCATCTATGAATTGTATTTGCCCCCGCATCACGTAATACATTTTCTTTTACTTCATTTACTGGATCTATTTTAGTAAACAGTTCAGGTTTCCAGTCTACAGGTGTTAACATATCATTAAATGTATCAATGATTTGTCCGTTAAACATATTATTAACTGTAGTAAGTTGTTTTCCTCCAAAGACTTTCACAAATGATGTATAGTCTTTACCTGTTATGTCCGCCACATTGCTTTCAGCATAGATTTGAGAGTTCTTTCCAACGCCTAGGGAGTAAGCATAAACATATTCACCATTGGTAGTATCTGACGCAAAGTAATTGTTATACATATGCACCTGTCCATACCGTACTCTAGGCATGCGTTGCACTACATTATGGAAATAGTTATGATGCAAGGTTACATGTAATTTTCCTTCATCTGCTACGTTTGAATCACTATTACCTATCAACATAGTCTTATTATGGTTTGCAAATATTGAATAGGATATGGTTATATAGTCCGCTTCATTGGTAATATCAAGTAATCCATCCCTATGCTCATACTTACGACCAAAGTATGTTTCTACCGTTTCAGATCCATCTTGGAACGAGCAATGATCAATCCAAATATGCGTACCACCTTTTATAGAAAGACTGTCATATTGAGAATTCCAATTGCCCTCTGGTCCATCCTTAGGATCCCAAGCAGGAAAATAATCATAAGGAGATTCAAACTGTATATTTCGTATGATTACATTATCTGAATCAAGAACCAAATTTACACCCTTTAATTTCGCATTGTCCATGCCAATGATGCTTGTATTAGACGGTACATGAACAGTAATAGACTTACTTTGATTCTTTTGTGATGCCTTACGCTTTGCTTCTTGCTCATCTTTTAAACTCTTAGGCGCTGTGCTTTGCGGCTTATGAGTTTCTAAATATTGTTGAAAGTCGTAGCCATCGACCATGTAGTCTTTCATAGTCAATGGTTTACCATTATCATCGGTATCAAAATCTATAGTTCCATAGACTAGTACAATCTTAGGTGTAGTGTTTTTTCTATCCTTAAGAGCTGATACAAATTCTTTTTTATTTGTTACTTTAAACACATTCTGCTCTGTAGCATTAGCACCACCAGTAGTCCCATTGCCTACAGAAGCAAATCCATCTTGTTTCGGTAATGCTTCACGCATAAAGGTAGGACTTTCAGCTGAACCTCGCGAAAAGGTCATCATTAATCCAGCGATTAACACAATGAGCAATCCAAGGGATATCATTATCTTTTTCATACATCGAGTTCCTTAGTTTCTGATACATTACAGTATGCTATGCCGCCATCATCTCATAACAATAGCATTATCTCATAGCAACAATAAGAGAACCCCTTCTTAGTGCCAATAGGCCTATGAAGGGGTATCATTTTAATTACGCTGGGCGGCTCCAGTCGACTTGTACGTCGATAGCTTCCCACATGCGTGTTAAAGCCAATTTTAAATTGTCTAAAGACTCTAATGGTTTTACATGTAAACGTTCATAGGTATCAAGACCTGTAGCATGTTCGATAGCATGTTCATCGTTCAAGTAAGCGATAACCTTATCTGCCCATTCTTGTTCAGGTAACTCTACGGATACTGTTTTTGCTTCTGTATCATAGGACAAGAAGCCATTGCTGTTGATGCCATAATGGATGGCTACACGAAATAAACTCATATCTATACCTCTCTTGCGGTAATTTCTAAACACTATACACATATTGTAACATGAACATTTATATTAGCGAAAGTATTCAATATAAACTTTATGAGTCTATTGTAAAGAATTATACATCCTCGTTAGTATCCCCTACCTCATCGTCTTCAAGACCTACTTTCATGTTATCAGATGTCTCATTCGTTTTACTAGAATCCACATCCTCTTTAGTAGATTGTGCATCTACTGCGGCCTTAAGTTCTGTTCTCTTTCTACGCGCCCCATTTTCTCCGTGAAAGCGCTGCCATAGAGCACCGCTCATAACTGCAGTCTCACCGAACTTAGATTCTAAGGAGTCTAGTACACCAGCCAGCTTATTTTCATTTTCATTCCGGGGAGACTCAAAGAGGCTATCTTGCATCGGTACCTCTTCATCAAGACCACTTACGGTAAGACCTAACAAACGTATAGGGCCAGGAGGATCCATAAAGGTAATCCCCTTAGAACTACTATAGTTAGTCCCAACATAGCTAGAACGACTACCTTTAGGTTGTTTGCTCGTCTTATCTTGCATGAGCTTGTTCCACAAGAGCAGTGCTGTTTCAAAAAACACATGCTCATGGTCTGACGGTGAATCTAATCGTTTTTGCCGTGATACGGTAGTGAAGTCATCATAGCGCACCTTAATTGATACGGTGTGTCCCAAAAGGTTGCGTTTCCGTAACCGCTTTGATAGACGATTCGCAAAGTATCTAAACTCAAGTTCAATGGCACTGCCATCGACGAGGTCCTCTTCATAGGTTTCTTCGGCTCCGATGGATTGTATTTTACGATCTGTTTCCACAGGCCGTTCGTCAATACCATTCGCCAGTTCCCATATGCGTCGCGCCTGATTGCCCACAATAGGAATGAGACTCCGTTCATCCGGCAAGGCTTGAATATGACGCATCAAGTGAAAGCCGCCTGCTTTCAGCCGTTTTTCCGTATGAGGACCAACACCCCAAATCCGTTTAATAGGCAATGGAGCTAAAATATCCTTTTCACGACCATAAGGAATGACTACAAGGCCATCTGGTTTGTCTAAATCAGAGGCTAATTTAGCTAAAAATTTATTAGGTGCTAATCCCGCTGAGATGATGAGCCCTGTCTTCTCATACACACGGTCTTTGATGGCACGCCCTAACGCTTTAGGGCCACTATACATGGTAGACATGCCACTCACCTCAAGAAAGGCTTCATCGATAGATAATGGCTCAATGTAAGGAGTGAATTCTTTCATAATAGAAAAAATCTGATGTGATACCTCTTTGTAGCGATCCATGCGCGGATAGACATAGATACCATCAGGACATAATTTCTTGGCCCTTGAAATCGGCATGGCAGAGTGAACACCGAATTTACGAGCCTCATAGGAGCAGGTAGCAACAACACCACGTGAAGAAAGACCACCCACGATTACGGGGTGGCCTTTATATTCTGGATGATCCAGTTGTTCGATGGACGCGAAGAATGCATCCATATCAACATGCATAATCCATCGTCTCATTGTTACGCTTCTTTTTCGTGCTCAGAAATACGGCAGTATTTAATTTGCGCACAAATGCACTCATCCTTAGATTTATATAATTGAGGGATGATTTCTAGAATGTCGCCAAATGTAGCTTCGTTAATGGAGTAACGTGTCCATAAGCCATTACGTTGAGAGTTAACTACACCTGCATCAATTAAGATTTTCATATGGTAGCTCAACGTAGATTGGGATAAATTGAAGCTAGCTAAAATATCAGCTGCACATAATTCATTGCAAGACAACATGTCGATGATGTGTAATCTTGTTTCATCGCTTAATGCCTTAAAAATCGTCGCTAAACGTTCATAAGAAACTTCAACCATATCTTTAACTCCTCAAATCCGTATCAAAAAATGTCAATCTACTTATTGATACTATTATATACTATTTCTTAATGTAAATCTATTTTTTTCTTTATATTTGTATCTTAATAATTTATTATGAATACCAAATAATTATATATGAGTAAATTTTACCACATTATAAACAAATTTCAGCACACTATAGGCTATTTGCTATGAATATTTTAAATAAATTTTCATCTCATAGATTTATTTAGTTATACATAAAAATGTATATATAATGATTTTGCACAATTATTTTCTATAGAATTTTCGATATAGCGATTTTCTAATAACCATATAGCATACTTCGATATACCGCACTATATTAGCAATCGAAAGGATTAGATATAAACTATACCGATTTTGTGTTCTAATGACTTTCAATACAAAAGACCCCTCATGAAGGGGCCTTATCTGTATAATTCTATAAATCGATTGCATAGTAGAAAAACCATAGAATTTATAATGATAAATTCCAGTCTACCCTAGAGCAATCCTATTATATCAAATTGGTATAGCTTAGAATACGTTTACTAAATCGATTGTTTGGTTACGGTTAGGACCTACGGATACGATTCCCAAAGGTACACCTGTTACTTCTGCAATGCGTTCTACATATTTGCGAGCATTTTCAGGAAGATCTTCGTATTTGCGGATACCAGAGATATCTGTTTCCCAACCTGGCAATGTTTCGTAAACAGCTTCGCATGCTTCAAGATCTTTCAAGTTAGCTGGGAAACCTTCTACATCTTTACCATTCAATTTATAACCTACGCAGATTTTCAATTCTTTGAAGGAATCAAGGATATCCAAACGTGTAATAGCGAGGTAATCCAAACTGTTAAGACCAGCAGCATATTTTACAACCATAAGGTCTAACCAACCGCAACGACGAGGACGACCAGTTACAGTACCGAACTCATGACCAAGTTCACGAAGGTTATTGCCAGTTTCATCAAGAAGCTCTGTAGGGAATGGACCTGCACCTACGCGTGTTGCATACGCTTTTACAACGCCGAAGATATTTTTCAAGTAGTTTGGACCAATACCAGCGCCTGTGGAAGCACCACCAGCGATTGGATGAGAGGATGTTACGAATGGATATGTACCATGGTCAAGGTCAAGCATAGTAGCTTGAGCGCCTTCGAACAATACCTTTTTGTCCTCTTTAACCGCTTTAAGAACAGCGATGTTAGTATCTGTTACATATGGTTTCAATGCTTCAGCATATTTGATGTAATCCGCTAAGATTTCATCATAGTTAACAGGTTCAGCATCATACACCTTAGTAAGCATTTTGTTTTTGAATTCTACATTGTATGCTAATTTTTGTTTGAATGTTTCAAGATCATACAAGTCGCAGATACGGATGCCGATACGATTGATTTTATCAGCATAGCAAGGACCGATACCGTTTTTAGTAGTACCGATTTTAGCATCACCTTTAGATGCTTCCTCTGCATTATCTAAAGCGATATGATATGGCATGATAACATGCGCACGGTCAGAAATATGAAGGGATTTTGCAGATTTACCTTGTTTTTCAAGGCCTTCAATTTCTTGTAACAATACTTTAGGGTCGATTACAACACCAGTACCCACGATATTTTGCTTGTTATCGTACAAAATGCCGCTTGGTAAAAGGCGAAGAGCAAATGCTTTGTCATCTACCACAACAGTATGACCTGCATTATTACCACCTTGACTGCGCACTACAACGTCTGCACGTTCCGCGATCCAGTCAACGATTTTACCTTTACCCTCGTCACCCCATTGAGTGCCGATAACCATACTTGTTGCCATATCTATATCCTCCATGTGAAAGTCTAAATAATTCACTAACATTATACAACAATGTTCGGACTCTGTGAAAGTATTTATACAAATTCAATCTTTAGTTTCTTCCCAAAGGCGTGAGCAATTTTCTGTAATGTTTTTAAAGACGGATTACCATTACCATTTTCAATCTTACTAATATCTGACTGTGTAATACCTGTTAATTCAGATAACTGCATTTGTGTCATATGAGCAGCTACGCGCGCCTCAACTATATTCTGAATGATTTGATACTCATCATCTAACGCATCCCACTCTTTTTTAAACTTCGGATTTTTTAATTGGTTCTCTAAATATTGATCTAACGTTTCCATATTATGTATACCTCTCGATATAATCGTTCTTATATTTTATAGCTAATTCAATAGCACTTTTCGGTGTTTTCATAAAAAACAACAGAAAACGTATCCATCATATTCCTCCTAGTACTAGAAGAAATCTTTACTTAAATTATATGTTAAAACATATATTCAGTAAAGATACAGAGATATAGTAATTTAAAGTCTTACTATATCCAATATAAGTATCTATGCCTTTAAAGTAAACAAATGGGAGGTGACCATTGGTCACCTCCCATGTATTGACATTTTAACTAGTCAAAGTATTCTATTTTAGTAATTTAATACAACTATATTATCAATGTCTGCCTGTCAATCAAGTGCTATTTAGGCTCTTTTAACCAGAAGCTCATTAAGAGCCCCATTAAACCGACAGGTATCAGTGTCATCAATGCGGTTTGTACGTCATAGATGTCGGCTATATGGCCTACATATGGTGCTACAAGGCCACCTAAGGTAATGCCAAGACCTAGTGTAATACCTGAGGCAAAGCCTGCATTTTTAGCAAGGTATTTTTGACCTAGTACCGTAATTGGACCGTATTGTGAGAATACACCAAAGGCCATTGGGATCATGGCGCCGAAAAAGCCCCATATATTAGGCACAAAGATAAAGACTAAAACAGATGGCAAGAAGATAAGATTGCCTAAGCGAACTGTTTTAAGGAAGCCTAATTTATCTGACAACGCCCCGCCCATATAGGTAAGAACAGCGCCCATTGCAAAGTACATGGTTAAAGCTAAACTCGATGCACTGGCTTCTCCGTTAATAACAGTAATGTATAAAATAGGGATAAAGATGGATAATACAGAGAATAGTATAGATCGAGAAGCAATGACAAAGAATAATTTGCCAAAGCTAACCCAATCGTTAGTGCCACTATTAGTAGATTTAGCAGAGCTTTTACTTTCACCAATAGCATCGGTATCTGTAGAGCCAGTAAATGCATACACATACAGCAACACGCCAATCAATGCAATCACTGTGAACAACCAAAGGAATTGACCACCAAAGACGTACACACCACCAGCAAGGAGTGGACCCAGTGCAAAACCAGCGCTGCCACCTACCGCAAAGCGTCCCATGGCATTACCAAGTTCATTGGATTGCGTGCGGTTCACGAGAAGAGCCGCCTCAGGATGGAACAGTGCGGCCCCAATCCCTGCAATGAGCGATAGAGCCAATATCATTTCATAGCTCGTCGCCAATGCAATGGCGCTGATAGAGACTAATGTTACGGTAAAACCTACAGGAATGAACCACGGCACGCGCCACCGATCCGCCACATAGCCCAAGATAGGCTGCGCCACGGAAGCCACTACGGTGTTACAGAAAATAATGGATGCCGATTGATAATAATTAAGGCCAAAATTAGCGATAAAGAACGGTATGAGCGCCGCTAGCGAACCTTGTCCAAAGTCATTAATACAATGAAAAATAGGCGGTCCGTACTTTCGTATGATACGTTTCATATAACCTCCTAAAATAAATAAAAACAGGTAGATATAGCCAACACCTAATGCATGTGCCATAGGCTTGTTGGTCTATACCTACCCTAGTCTTTCATATGTTATATGGGAAGTACCCTACAATTATAGGCCAAAGCGAGCCATGATTGTATCAACATGTTTTAACAATTTATGTGGATCGAAGCATGCATCGATTTCTTCAGCAGTCATGTATTTCTTGATGTTTTCATCAGATTTAAGACCTGTAGCGAAATCTTTGCCTTCAAGCCAGCGTTCCATAGCGTATTTTTGAACCCAACGGTATGCTTCATCACGTACTGCACCTTTATCTACAAGGTGAGTCAAAATTGTTTGGCTGAATACAAGGCCGCCTGTAAGGTTGAGGTTTTTAAGCATTGTTTCAGGATATACCAACAATTTATCGATAGTGCGGATTGTAAGGTGAAGCATGTAATTCAATGCAATTGTTGCATCTGGCAAGATTACGCGTTCTACAGAGCTGTGGGAAATATCGCGTTCATGCCACAAAGCTTGGTCTTCGTAAGCAGATTGAGCGTAGCCACGAAGCAAGCGAGCCATACCGCAAATTCTTTCACATGTAATAGGATTGCGTTTATGAGGCATCGCGGAGGAACCCTTTTGTTTAGGGCTGAAGTATTCTTCTGCTTCGCGCACTTCAGTACGTTGCAAGTGACGGATTTCCAAAGCGATTTTATCCAATGTGCCGCCTACAACAGCAATAGTGGACAACAATTCAGCATGACGGTCACGTTGTACGACTTGAGTAGCGATTTTAACAGGTTCAAGACCTAATTTTTCGCATACGTATTGCTCTACGAATGGATCGATGTTGGAGTATGTACCAACAGCACCGGACAATTTACCTACAGCAACGCTTTTACGAGCATGTTCCATGCGTTCGATATCGCGTTCTACTTCAGCCATCCACAATGCTAATTTCAAGCCAAATGTAGTTGGTTCGCCGTGAATACCATGTGTACGGCCGATCATAGGTGTGTATTTGAACTCAGCTGCGCGACGACGCAATACGTCGTACAAGCGTTTCAAATCTTCAATCAAGATGTCGCATGCTTGTTTCATCATGTAACCAAGCGCTGTATCTTTAACGTCAGTAGATGTAAGGCCAAGGTGAATATATTTAGCCGCTTCAGGACCTACGTATTCGCCCACTGCTGTTACGAAGGAAATGATATCGTGGTTTGTTTCCTTTTCGATTTCATGAATGCGTTCAACGTCGAAATTGCCCTTTTCACGAATGGCTTTAGCCGCTTCTTTAGGGATAACGCCCAACTCAGCTTGTGCCTCGGATGCCAATGTTTCTACCAATAACATTGTGTCGAACTCGTTGCGTTCGCTCCAAATATGGCCCATTTCTTCTCGTGTATAACGTGGTATCATGATGTCTCCTTTGCATGATAAAAGCTAGATTTCTTATACAATAATTGTACCATATGTGAAAGCTCCATTCAATGAATGGACCTAAATTTTCCGAATGATAATTATATTAAATTTACTAATCGTTCGTATTTGTTGAAGTTAACTCCGTCTCTATGTATTCGTGCTAATAAAATGATATACTAGAATTATCTGACATATACATAGACTTGTATATCATTATGGGGAGGCTTTCATGGCAAATTTAAATCGCAAAGAGCGTCGTGCACAGCGCAATGAATCGAATACTATAGGCATGCTATTGCGCCTATTCTTTGGACTCAGCTTCATCGGCTTGGCTGTAGTTCTATTTGGAGAGCTTGATCTCAATTATGTATTCTCCATCTTTACAGCAGATATTATCGTATCCTTAATTTACGTGATACTCAATAAATCTCGCATTACTACATCCTTAGCGGTTAATACCAATGTACGCGTTATCATCGCATTCCTCATCATGCTAGTAACAATGTTCTTCTACGCCTTTGCGTTATGGCGTGTCGATCAATTTAGCGCACCTATGCAAGTTACATTATTTATCGGTGGTGCTATCGTATACCTTGCAGTATTCAACTCTACCAAAACAATGCTTACAAACCAAGATTAATAGGATACAGTTTTTCCGTATGAATTATATTTCCATAATATTGTGGAGAGTATAAATAACACGCTACAAATAACTAATACTGCAAAAGTAAAATAATTAATACTACAAAAGTAAAAGAGGCATATCTTACATACATAGTATGTGATATGCCTCTTTATTGTCCCATAACGACAGGGATTGTTAAGGTTTGTATACGTCCAGAGTTGTTGACGATGCTGCCACTGGTTTTAACAATGCGCAACGCCTCTTCCATTACATCAGGCGGTACACCATCCACCACGATGCGCGGTGTATTCTGAGCAACGATGACATGTCCATCTTCGCCAAAGTTCACCTTCACCGTAACAGTACCCGTTACGGAAGATCTCGCCCCTTGTTCTTGGACACGACGAAGATAGGCGCTTGGATTGATAGCCGGTTGTCTTAAGAGCTCTTGCTGACCAGGCGTTAACAAGCTCCATGCAAGATCTGATAGGAATGATAAGTCAGCTGATTCCGTACGACCATCACCATTGGCATTAGGGTCAGATGTAACATCCTTCCCCATAGGTGCCTCTTTCGGTTTTGATTGTTTATCATGCATTACAACCGCTTGCTCTACGCCAGCCGCTTCAGATTCGATGGCCTTAGGTATAGCCCATTCTCGTCGCTGCTCTTGTGTACTAGCATTTGTATCTAATGTTTTAGTTCGTTCACTTTCATCAGGCGTCACGGACTCCACCATAGGTTGTGACTGAGATTTAGGCTTTGGTTCTGTACGTTCTGGCACAGCCTCTGCAGGTGCTACCTTCTCCTCCGGTTGTGGCGTTGGTTCGGTTACCTCTGTACTGCTTTCACCATCATCAGGCAAATCAAAGCTAATTTCAGCCGCATCATGAGCTGCCCCAGTGCCCGCCATGCCTCGCAAGGAAAGGCCCATTCCAGATACGAGTATCGTCGTAATGCCTAAGGACACGATGAACGGTTTCAAATAATGCGATTCAAACATAGAATCACTTCCGTTCCGTTGCGACACTAATATATTTAGCGCCATTAACCTTGAGCATATCTAACAGAGCGATAACCTCGCTGTAGTATACATCCTTAGATGCACGGATAACAAAGGCTTGTCGCGGTGCTTGTTTAACGATAGACCGCACCTCTTCCGCCAAGCGTTCCGAAGAAATTTCCTGATTATCAATATATAACGTATGCGTTGTAGTTAAGGTAATCGTAATAGGCTCGATAGATTTTGCCGTAGATGTAGATGCAGATGGCAAATTTAGAGGAATTTGCTGCTCTGTATTCATGTACAGCGTACCCACCATGAAAAATACCAATAAGAAGAATACGATATCGATCATAGGGATAATCATGATTGTCGGTTCTTTTTTAACCCCTAATGTGCGTCGTCTCATATATCATGTTCCTCGTTGTACGCATCGAGGATATTACCACACTCATGCTCTAATGTAGTAATAGAATCGTTGACCTTTGCCGCACAGTAACTGTGAAAGCCTAGTGCAATAATGGCTACCGTCAAGCCTGTCGCCGTTGCTACCAAGGCTTCGGATACACCGCCTGTAATGATGGTAGGCGCACCAATATCGCCACCTACGACAGCAAAAGCACGAATCATGCCAAGCACGGTACCCAACAGCCCTAACAACGGTGCCATCGTTACGATCATGCTGAGCCAGCTAAGGCCGCGTTTTAAACGCTCATCGGCGTAAGATACTACGTCTTGTAAACGGTTTTCTAAACCATTATAGTTCTTTGCACTGCGCATAGCCCGAGCAAATAAAGAGCCAAGCTCCTCTGTGTCGCGTTCCAGAACACTTGGTAACATGACCCAAGATTGATTCTTCTCTAACACCTTATTAAAGCGACGCAAGTCCTTCGTAAACTTGCGATATAAAACGATACGCTCAATGCCAATCATCAACGCAAAGAGCAAAAAAATTACTAGCGGATACATTACAAATCCACCAGCCACAAATAAATGCGCTATGCTACTCATACTAACCTCCAAAAGCCGTTACCCTCTAGGCCCCATTAAATTTAATTATATCATGTTTTAAGGCATCTAAAAATAATTATGAGACAAAAAAAGGCTATACTAATAGTGATATACCTATTAGTATAGCCTTTAATGTAATCTTAATTTAGCTATAATCCCGATTTAATTTAACCTAGGAGGCTTGTAATCTCTTACATTCTATTAATCTTTTTTTAGGAATTTCACAAGTATGCCACCGATTGTTAAGGACACGCCAAAACCAGTAAAGAACATACCGAGGGAATACATCCATGCATAGGTTTGATTATTAGAAGAAATCGCTTTCGCTGCGTCTCGTGCATTAGTAGCGTTTCTTGCAATTTCCAAATTTGTTGTAGCTGGATCTGGATTTAATAATAGGATAACAATACCTATAATTAGAACAACTACACCAACGGGTAATAACATTTTCTTGCTCATTTAAATGTTCCTCTCCTAACATTACATAACATGGTATATACGATTAGATATTATTTATCAAGTTTATTCATATCCAAGCGATTTACACTGCCAATAAAGCTATTGTAGGATTCAATCATATCATTGTAATGATCAGCTGTTTGGTCACCTAAGAATGTACGAATTCTACCAATAGTTGTATTCAAATGATTTTTAGCAGAGTTATAGTCCGGACTAGTAATGCTACTGGATACATCCATGATTCCTTGCAACTCTTGGTTCGCCGCATTTACATCGATTTGCTTGCCTTCTTCAAAGCTATCCAATAATGCAGTTAAACGTAAATGAACTTCTTGAGCAGCAGCTGCATTTTTCTTACCGGAATCTTTAAGTTCTTTCAACTGTTCTTGTTGATTTTCCGTATTATGTTTGTGAATTACTGCGTCTAACTGATTATATGCTGCATAGAATTGATCATATAGTTGAACGTATTTAGGTCCTAATTGTTGTTCCTTAGCATAATTATCTGCTTGATATGAATTAGTTTGGTAGTACGTATCCAATTCATTTGCTACTGGTACAATGTCCTTTAATACGGCTAATACGTTATCAAGAGGTTCCTTCATATCATCATATGGCACGCCAGCATCTTTAGCGGCTTGTAATTTTTGTTGTAAGCTATCAAACTTTGGTGCCATAAAGCTTGATAAATGTTGACCCTCTCTTAGTTTTTGAATGGAAGGATTAATAGCATATCCAAAGCGTACGGTACCACTGTTAAAATTACCAACTGCTTCAATATACTGATTAAAGACTTGAATGTCTTTTTGCGATGCCTTTTGAGCGCCTTGCTGCACCCCATTGGCAATCTTAGAAAAACTACAACCACTCAAAAATAATGGAGCTGTTAGAGTAGATGCACACAATACGGCTGTTAACATTTTCTTTACTAGTGGTTTCATAATGAACCTCTCTTTTTAATCACACACACAAGTAACAGTTTATGATTAAATTATATATCATATATGTTATTTATGAAAGTATCAACCGTATTTTTTATGAAATTTGTTTCATGAATATGCTTTCACAAGCACATAAAAAGGCATAGTATACATCTCCATTGGGGTAAACCCAATAGTAATGTTTATACTATGCCTTTTCTGGATACATCTTATATGTCTAAATCAGTATGATAGCTAATCGGAGTGTCTTAATAGATAAGTTATGCCAGCTTATCAAATAGGTATGTAGCTATCTACTTATTTAATGGACTTATCGAAAACGCCAATTAATTCTTCAACGGCTTGAGATTCGCTCATTTCACCATCTAAGACGGCTGCTTCCACTTCGCCCATACGACCTTGAATGACGACATTATTAAAGAATAGGTTGTGCAAGTGTTCGTCAATCATATCGCGTACCCAACGGAGGGATTGTTCTTGACGGCGTTTTAAGAAGACCCCATTTTCTTTGCCTTGTTCAGTAAATTCTTGGATTACATCCCACAATTCATCGAGGCCATCCTTTGTAACGGCTGAGCAAGTGTAGGCTTGGGTTTTCCATTTTTCCGTAGCAGGACGAATGTAATGCAACATCCGATCGTAATCGCTACGAGCGATGAGAGCGCGCTTGAGGTTATCCCCATCAGCCTTGTTGACCACAATAGCATCGGCCAGCTCCATAACGCCTTTTTTGATGCCTTGTAATTCATCGCCTGCACCTGTTAATACGATGAGCATAAAGAAATCTACCATGGAACGCACGGTAACTTCACTTTGCCCAACCCCAACGGTTTCAACGAGAATGATATCGTATCCAGCAGCCTCGCAAAGTAGCATGGTCTCTCTACTTTTACGAGCTACACCGCCTAGTGTACCACCTGCCGGCGATGGACGGATATACGCGTCAGGATGTTTCGTCAATGTTTCCATCCGCGTCTTATCGCCCAAAATACTGCCCTTTGTGACTTGGCTCGTAGGGTCTACAGCAAGTACGGCTACCTTGTAACCTGCTTCAATGAGCATATTGCCAAAGGCTTCAATAAATGTACTTTTACCAGCCCCAGGCACACCAGTAATACCGATGCGCAACGCCTTGCCCGTGCGAGGCAATATAGCTTGCAATACTTGTTGAGCTAATTTAAAGTGTTCCTTATTATTACTTTCTACTAACGTAATAGCCCGTGAAAGTATAACGCGGTCCCCCTGCTCGATACCGCGTACATAATCAGCGACAGTTAACTTCTTTCGCCGCTGTACGGGACGTACCGACGGAGCCAGATGCGCGGAGCTAGATAAGAGGCCATCGTGCATTTCCTTGACGCCTTTCATTACATGACACGCGAAGGTATCATCCTTTTTCGCATCTTCCGGCACCCAATCGGGACGGTAGGTGCTACCCTCGGCATTTGCATTTTTTACACCTAATTCAGGAGCCTTACCTTCACCAGTGGTGAAGGTGGCATCCTGAGTCGTATGCAATGCGTCCGGAGTAGTCCGTTTATTATCAGTCATCAGACTCTTCTTCTTGAACGTGGCTGGTCAATGTTTCTAGTAATTTCTTAGCCGCTACTGGCAAGACTGTACCAGGGCCAAAGATAGCCACTGCGCCATGTTCGCGTAGGAATTCATAGTCCTGAGCAGGGATTACGCCACCAATGGCAACCAATATATCTCCACGACCGCGTTTTTTGAGTTCTTCCACAAGTTGAGGTAACAATGTTTTGTGACCTGCTGCAAGGGAACTGAACCCGACGATGTGAACGTCATTATCCACCGCATCTTGCGCTGTTTCTTCTGGAGTTTGGAACAAAGGTCCGATATCCACGTCAAAGCCCATATCCGCGAAGGATGTAGCGATAACTTTGGCACCGCGGTCATGACCATCTTGGCCCATCTTCGCAATCATGATACGAGGGCGACGACCTTCGAGTTCTTCGAAGTCATCTGCCATTTGACGTACTTCTTTGATAACATCGTCATCTTCGTATTCGCTGGAGTATACACCGGAAATAGAGCGAATAACCGCTTTATGACGGCCACAAACTTTTTCAACAGCAAAGGAAATTTCACCCAAGGATGCACGAGCACGAGCAGCTTCAAGTGCAAGAGCAAGCAAGTTGCCTTCCCCAGATTCTGTAGCATTGGTAATCGCTTCGAGACAGGATTGAACCTTATCTTCATCACGGTTAGCACGCAATTGTTCGAGACGACGGATTTGCGCTTCTCGTACAGCCGTGTTATCTACGTCGAGGATATCCAATGGATCTTCTTTATCTAGACGATATTTATTGATACCAATGATTGCTTCACGGCCAGAGTCGATACGAGCTTGGCGACGAGCTGCCGCTTCTTCGATACGCATCTTAGGAAGACCTGTATCAATCGCTTTCGCCATACCGCCAAGGGATTCGATTTCTTGGATATGACCCCAAGCACGGCGAATCAATTCATCAGTCAAGGCTTCTACGTAGTAGGAACCGCCCCATGGGTCGATAACTTTACATACCTTAGTTTCATCTTGAATGTAAAGCTGAGTATTACGGGCAATACGAGCAGAGAAGTCCGTAGGCAACGCAATGGCTTCATCAAGCGCATTGGTATGTAGAGATTGGGTATGGCCCAATGCAGCACCCATCGCTTCCATACATGTACGAGCTACGTTGTTGAATGGATCTTGTTCTGTCAAGGACCAACCAGATGTTTGGCTATGTGTACGAAGAGCCATGGATTTAGGATTTTCAGAACCGAAGCTCTTAATAATCTTAGCCCACAACATACGAGCTGCACGCATTTTCGCTACTTCCATGAAGTAGTTTTTACCGATTGCCCAGAAGAAGGACAAACGTGGAGCGAATTTATCTACGTGAAGGCCTGCATTTACACCGGTACGGATGTATTCAAGACCATCGGCCAATGTGTAACCTAATTCGATATCTGCCGTAGCGCCTGCTTCTTGCATATGGTAGCCAGAAATGGAGATACTGTTGAACTTAGGCATGTACTGAGATGTGTACGCAAAGATATCACCGATGATGCGCATGGACGTAGCTGGAGGGTAAATATAGGTATTACGTACCATGAATTCTTTCAAGATATCATTTTGGATCGTACCAGCCATAACCTTTTTATCAACACCTTGTTCTTCACCAGCTAGGATGTAGAACGCCATGACAGGCAATACGGCGCCGTTCATTGTCATGGATACGGACATTTGGTCGAGAGGAATACCGGAGAACAGAATTTCCATATCGAGGATGGAGTCTACCGCAACGCCGGCTTTACCAACGTCACCCACTACGCGAGGATGATCGGAGTCATAACCACGGTGTGTAGCAAGGTCAAAGGCGATAGACAAACCTTTTTGGCCCGCTGCCAAGTTACGACGGTAGAATGCATTTGATTCTTCGGCTGTGGAGAAACCAGCGTACTGACGTACTGTCCAAGGACGAGTTACGTACATTGTGGAATAAGGTCCACGCAAGAATGGAGGTACACCAGCCATGTAGTCAAGGTGTGTCATTCCTTCATAATCCATCTCTGTGTAGAGAGGTTTTAGTTGGATTTGCTCCATTGTCGTATTATATAAATCTTCAAAGCTTTTTCCTGTTTCTTTTTGAAGTTCAGCAAGCCATGCATCGCGAGATGTCGGCGACTGAGATCCCAAGCCAAGAGAGGAGAAGTCTGGATTTTTAAACATGAGCTCACATCCCTTTCTTATCTTGTAACGTATGTAAGATTTCGTAGCAATTTGCACGAACGGAAATGAAGTCGTCTACGCCAGCTTCACGGTATACAGGCTCAAGGTCCTTAGGAGGCGCCCCTGCCAAAATAACTGTTACATTCGGCATAGTTTCTTTCAACTCTTTAGCGAGTGGTGGTACTAATTCTGGATATGTATCATCTGTGGAACAGATAACGACAACATCGGCACCACTTTCACGAGCAGCCTTCGCCGCATCAGCCGTTGTTTCATGACCATCGTTTTTAATAACTTCAAAAGCACCTACTTCGAAGAAGCCTGTGGAGAAGTCCGCACGAGGTTTATGTTGAGGGATTGGGCCCATATTAGCCAAGAATACCTTCACATTATCTTTCGTACGTTGTTTATACGCTTCCGTGCGCATGCGAAGTGCCTCGAATTGTTCAGTCCAGCGATGTGCTGTAATTGGTTCGATTGTTTCAGAAGCAATATCGCCGGCATCTAAAGCCTTACGGATTTGACGGATTGTCAATTTTTGTAATGCTCCAAGCTCGATAAGGCCTATCAATGCACCTGGTTCTGTTGTACTTGCTTCTAGAGTAGCCTGTGCTTTCACAACCGCATCAGCCTCTGCACCTGCCAAGTACTCATCGATTTGAGCAGCTCGTTTTTGACGCAATGTTTCTTGATTTTCTGGTTTAGGATCAAGCAATTCTTCCGTCATGTTTGCATACATGTTGTTGCCAACTGCGACGTCCTTACGGAATGCAAGGTTCTTGAAGCGTTCTTCGAGGATGGCTTTCACTTGAGCTTGAGGGTAGCCTTCTTTCAACGCTGCAATAATGCCACCTTTAGACTCGATGGTTTGGAACTCAGTCCAAATTTTTTCACATAGTTCAGCCGCCAATGTTTCCACGTACCAGGAACCGCCTACAGGGTCCACAGGTTGACGCAACTCGAATTCAGTTTGCAACATAACTTGGATGTTACGAGCAATACGGCGAGAGAAATCGTCCGCTTTGCGAATTGGTTGGTCAAATGGAGATACTTCAAGGCTGTTCAAACCGCCTACAACGCCAGAGAATGCTTGTGTCGTATTGCGCAACAAGTTTACATATGGGTCGTATACTGTTTTTGTGAAAGCAGATGTTCTGCCGTGTACATGAACGGCACGGTCCGCTTCTTCGGCCCCGAATGCTTCCATAATGCGAGCCCAAAGTACGCGCAAGGCACGTAATTTAGCAATTTCCATAAAGAAGTTAGCACCTAAGGAGAATGTGAACATCATGCTCTTCGCGATGGTGTGAATATCGATATTGCGTTGTGCTAATTGACGCACGTAGCATACAGCCGTTGCCAATGCATAGGCAACCTCTTGCACATCGTTAGCGCCGCCATTAGCGTATACATCGCCGGATACAAGCACTGTTTTAAGCTCTGGAGCTTGCTCTTTAGCCCATACAACAGTATGTGCCATTTCATCAAAGGCTGTATCTAAGGAAATGTGCAAAGCACCATCTTTCGCCAAAACGCCGATAGGATCGGCACCAACGAGACCTTTCAAGTCAGACGTTTGTTTTTTAGCGCCTTTCACTGTAGCCGCTAACATGCCAAGCAAGATGGCTGCAGAAGCACCAGTTTCAATGTACAAAGGATTTTCCTTCAAATTGAAGCGGTCAATCAATTGTTTGCAGTCATCCATGGTGGATACAGATGTACCACCAACGCCAACAGATGCGCCTACTTGCACGTCTTGATCATGACGTGTTGCTTCATCTAGGCGGATGTTGTGAATAGTGCCACCCTTTACAATCTCGTATAAACTTGCATGATTAGCATCTTTAGGCAAAGAGTCATCTACATATTGGGATACACCCCAAGAGTCTTTAATATAACCACTTGCCTTAGTGCCACGTAGGAACTCACCTGCCCCAGGGTATACGCCCTTAGGAATTGCTTCTGCATGCAATGCAGGTGTGTAAATCGGCTGCAACGTAATACCTTCATAGGTTTTCGTGAACATCTTCTTATGGAAGTCGCCACCCTTTAACGCCTTTTCAACCTCTGCCTGCCATTGTTCATACGTAGGTTTCTCAAATTCATCAAAGGATACAGGAGCTAATAGATCGCGTTCAGCATCCTTTGAAGTCTTTTTGTCAGACATATATGTGCCTCCTTTTCAACTCGAAACCATACCGAGAAACAGCGCACCGTACCTACAAATGTTATGCTTATACACCACCAAAGCTTTCCTATCTATGGATCACATCAACCTCAAATCTGTGTCCATCAGTTTACTAACAATAAAGCCTGATGTATATGCTCAACAGTCACTTTCAAGGGCAATAAAAAACGTGCCACCCAAAAGTGACACGTAAGGTTCCTTGTTGAAAAGTATGCCAAAAAACACTGAAACCAGCATACCTCAATCCCCTTCCTATCGCTCGTAGGTACATAACGGTGATTATCAAATAGGCAGTTCTCCTGGCTCGGGCTCATCGCCTTGCTTTCGCCTTCCCAGATTGCTCCAGTGACATTTTTGAAAGCAGGCTCGTCCTTACAGTGGCGGGACCGCATCGGCTTGTACCGATTTCTCTATTAAGTCTTGCGACACCTATTCTCTATATTCGTTGTTCTAAGACCAATATAGTGTAAGATTATGCACAAAGTCAATGAACATAACAGTTAATCATAAGTATCAAATTTTAGGTTATAACTAATGCATATTTAAAATGATAAAAACTCATCACTTTCAAATACACGTATTCATCGCTATCAAATATACGTATTCATTGTCTGCAAATCGAGTTATAAATCGAGTACAAATCATCATAAAATCTAAGCCCACGCACAAATGCAAACACAATGCGTGATATAATGAATACAATCACAAGGAGGCATTATGGAGCATACAAGTAAAAAAGGTCTAATGACAGCCCTTAGTTGCTATATCATCTGGGGCTTACTCCCTCTCTATTGGGCATTATTAAACCATGTTTCACCATATAATATACTGGCGCAGCGCATTATCTGGTCAGGCATTTGCATGGCCATCGTTGTATTTGGCTTACATTTTAAACAGTTCAAAAAGGACTTTCAATTACTAAAAGAACAGCGCTCACAACTATTACTACTGTTGCTAGCATCAGTCATCATCAGCGTAAATTGGTTTACCTACATTTGGGCCATCGCCAACAACCAAGTTATGGACACGAGCCTTGGCTATTACATCAACCCACTCTTTAATGTAGTGTTAGGTGTCATCCTATTTAAAGAGGTTCTATCTATACCGAAAAAACTAAGCGTCCTCATCGCTACCATCGGCATCGTCTTGCTCACCTATCAAGTGGGATCCTTGCCGTTAGTGTCGATGATCCTCGCCGTTTCCTTTGGTCTCTATGGGGTCGTCAAAAAGAAACTACTCATCTCTCCCTTTACGAGCATCGCCTTTGAGGCTTGGCTATTAACACCACTAGCCTTATTCTATACGACTATGGTCGATAATACAGTGTGGTCCTATTTTGGCACAGATTGGTATACATCCATGCTACTCATAGCCTGCGGTCTAACAACATCGGTTCCATTAGTGCTATTCTCCTATGGGGCCCAACTATTGCCGCTCAACCTACTAGGCTTCCTTCAATATGTATCTCCAACTATTGCTTTATTGCTAGCTATTTTCTACTTTGGTGAAAGCTTTGGCACACCGCAAATGATTGCCTTCGGTTGTATCTGGATAGCCTTAGTGTTGTTCTCATTATCCAATCAAATTACAACGCGCATTAGCCTAAAAAAATAAGCAATATAATAATCAACTAAAAAAGCTGTATCAAATGATATCCTCATTCGATACAGCTTTTTATATAATACTTACATTAACTTATGCTTATATAATATCCACACTAAGTTACGCTTATATGATGCTCATACTTATATTAACTCATATATAACGTATCCGTCTTAAACCGTATTAACTCTATTGATCCAATTCATTCATATTGGTGGTATTCATATTGGAAATATAACGGTTATAGGCCTCAACCATATGTTTATAATCGTTATCTTGTTTGGATCCCATATAGGTACGAATGGCACCAATCGTAGAGTTTACAGAGGTCTTAACAGGGTCATACTTAGGGCTAGAAATACCATTCGCTAAATCGCCAATGGCTTGTAGCTCTTGATTGATAGCATTTACATCTGGTTCTTTTTCACTATCTAGCTTTTCTAGGACTGCAGTAAGTCGCAAAGAAACCTCTTGTGCAGCGGCTGCATTTTTCTTACCTGCATCGCGCAATTGTTGTAACCGTTGTTGCAATCGGTCCGTGTTAATCTTATGCATCAAATTATCAAAGTCAGCATAAATAGGAATAAATTGTTCGTATAACTGAACATATTTAGGACCTAATTGTTGCTCCTTAGCATAGTTATCTGTAGTATACCCTTTAGATTTATAATATGCATCAAGTTCTTCCGCAACCGGTGTAATTTCGTTCAATTTTGAAAGTAGCTTATCTAAAGGCTCCTTCATTTCATCATAAGGAACCCCCGCTTGCTTAGCCTCTTCTAATTCTTTTTGTAGCTGTTTAAAGTTCGGTGCATTAAATACAGTTAAATGCTGCCCCGCTTTTAACTCATTAAGAGTTGGTCTATTCGCATAATCAAACATTACAGCCATGCGATTAAATCGGCTTATGGCTTTCACATATTGATTAAATAACTGTACCTGATCCTGCTCAGACCGTTGCGCAATTTCCTTACGACTCTGTTCAGTGCCCTGCCATAGCTCAGACATACTACACCCGCTCAACAATAAGGGGGATGTCAACGTCGCCGCACACAACACAGCCATTGCAATCCGTTTACCCAATGGTTTCATGATGAATTCTCTCCTTTCATCAATATACAACCCAATTTATATACCTTAATTATATACCAATATGATTTATATAAATAGAATTAATGCACATAACTCATACATCTAGTTTGTCAAGTGACTAATAGAGTCAGGGGTGACCATTGGTCACCCCTGTTTTCCTTTATATACAGTTAGACTATAAATAAGAATATATAACTCCTAACAATTGTTTTATACGTATACACGTGTTATCATAAAAGGAGAGCATATGAAGGATAAAGATCTACTAAAACTGCTACTCAAAAACGGCTGGAAGGATGTACGGCAACGCGGCAGTCATCATCGTTTGAAAAAGGATAATCAAGTTGAAGTGATTGCCGTACACGGAAAAGATGTACCTGCCGGCTTATTAAATGCAATTTTAAAGCGTACGGGACTAAAATGAGGAGGACCTATGAAATTTATATACCCTGCTATAATCCATGATGATGCTGATGGTTTCTGGGCTGAATTTCCAGACTTAGAATATACCAGCAGTACTGGCTCAACGTTAACAGAGCTCGTAACTAATGCGCAAGAGGCTATGGAACTATATATTTTAGGAGCTTTAGAAGATGGGGAAAGTTTACCTACACCTACATCTATTCGCAACTTACCTTGTACGGATACAACGTATCCTACATTAGTACAAACAGATATTGATTTAGCTAAAAATAGTAAATCCGTAAAGAAAACCTTAACAATTCCTGCCTGGCTAAATGATCGAGCGTTAGCTAAAGGAATTAATTTTTCTCAGCTTTTACAAGAAGCATTAGTAGAGAAAACAATGTGAATGTAAATTTACATCATCAATTGCTCAGCAAAATTAGGACTATTGTCCACGCAATAACTGCTAAGGTGAGTAATATGATACAAAGCATCCACAGAATTATTACGAAATAGAGCAATAATTTTAGTACATATAGCACATCAAACCATATGCTATGGCGATCTTCTAATCGCGCCATAAATTCGGAGAGATGGCGCACCAAAAATGGAACCTTCACATTAGGATTTAGCTTCTTCCAGTACAGCATAATATACGGTGTTACAAAACATCCTACAAATACTAAGTATGTAAGGAATAGAGGTGTTTCTATATTATGTTGGGACATAAACCCTGACCAGTCTACGACCATTAGACCACCAAGGTATAGAAAAACAAACCAATATATAAATCCTATCGCCTTTATAATAAGGCGAATCATATGTTTCACATCCATGCCTATAATCCTACTAATGTTTTAAATCGCGCATTATTGTGAAAGCGTTCAAAATGGTCTTGTTCAGCAGCTACGGCTTTCACAGATGGATCAATTTTAATTGCTTTTTCAAGCCAATCAAGGGACTTCGTATCATCCCCTTGGTCTGCATAAATGGTAGCAATACCGTACACAGACCAAGCGTTACTAGGGTCCTTTTCTAATACCTTTTCAAACCATTGTTTAGACTCATTTAACTGGCCTTGTAGTTTATACACCATGGCTATGTTGTAGTAATTAGCTACGTTATTAGGATCTAGGTCATATGATTTTTTAGTATCTGTTAAGCCCTTAGCTGTATCACCATTTAACGCCGTAGCGAAGCCACGGATGGAGTACGCCTCAGCATTATTAGGATTATCCTTAATAGAAGCTGATGCTTCCTCAATAGCTTTAGCATAATCGCCAGAGGATAAAGCCTGCTTAGCTGCCATAACACGAGCATCTTGCTCTGTTTTAGCTTGTTCGTTAGCTGTTGTAGGTTTAGTGTCTTGCTGGGTCTTAGTCTCTGTGCCACAACCTAATAGGCTAAGCAAACAAAGACATAATAGAATATATTTCATACAACACCTCTATATTATCTATATATACAACCACATTATGTCGTATATATTCATTATTTAATATGATGACAATATGTAGTAGTAACTTATAATTTATTTAATACCATTACAATTATACCAAAACTATATACAAAAAAGGACGAGCCGCAACTCGTCCTTTTTCGTTATATGGTAGGTAATGTTATAAATCTTATTTTTTTGCTCTAGAGCAACGATCTAATAGGAATGCAACGCCTACGAATGGGATGCCACCGCTTTCACCAAGGCCAATTTCACATGTGGAACTGGAGCTTACCCCTAGTGTTGCACCGTATTCAGCAATTTCACCAGCAAGGTCTTTTGTGGCAGATTTGTTAAGTTCTGGTGTGAAGAAACCTTTTTGACCAGCAAAGCCGTCGCATGCGAAGGATTTAATGTTGAATACATGGTCTGTACATAGACGAGCCAAGTCTTCGATGTATTGAGATTTACCCAAAGATTTAATCTTACATTGTTTATGTACGATTACGCGTTCATCGCATTTTTCAATGTCGAGATGAGGCACTACGTATTTGCACAAGAATTCAGAAATATCGTTGATTTCTAAGTCTGGCATGTGTTTGAACGCATGGTTGAAGCATGCACTATGGTCAATCACGATTGGATATTTACCATTTTGAGATGCTTTCATCAATGCATCGTGCAAGTCTTTAACAGCACGTTCATGAACGTCATCGTAGTTTTCAAAGCTCAAGCCACAGCAGAGGTTTTCGATATGTTTTGGATAGATAATATCGATATGAGCCTTGTTGCAGAGGCTTTCAACAACTTGTTGCAAGCTGCGATCATCGTCATAACCTTGGTTAGGTTTGAATGCGCGGTTTGCACATGTACTGAAGTATACAACCTTTTCAAAGTTAGTTGGTTTGATGCGGTTTTTCAATTTGTAGCGATTAGCTTTAGGAGTTGTTTTAGGAACATATGGTGTAACACCTGTTACGCCATGCAAACCTTCAGTAATCTTAGAAATTGCTTTTTGTGTAATGATGGAACCTGCAATGCCTTCAAGACTTACGCCAGCACGACACATTTGAAGTGTTGTGGAGAAGTTATCGTAGATTTTCTTAGCCAATTCAGGTGCAGGTGGGTCGATGCGGCGCATGGACAATGCGATTTGAGCAGTATCGATGCTGAGTGGGCAAAGGCCTTTACACATGGAGCATGCAGCACAAGTGTCTACGCCGAAGTATTCATAGCCTTTTCTAAGTTCAGATGCCAATGTGAAATTGCCTTCGTTTTCAAGGCGTTTAGTTTCGCGCAACAAAGCGATACGTTGACGTGGAGTCAATGTTAAATTACGGCTTGGACAATGTTTTTCACAGAAACCGCATTCCATACAGATTGTGAAAGCATCGTCGATAACGCATTGAGCTTTAAGGTTTTTCTTGTACACATCTGGATCATCAGTGATCATAACATCTGGGTTCAAGATGCGTTCAGGGTCAAAGATAGCTTTGATGCGACGGTTAATTTCGTACGCTTTTTTGCCCCATTCCATTTCAACAAATGGTGCTACCATGCGGCCTGTACCATGTTCGGCTTTCAAAGAACCACCGAAACCAGATACGCGTTCGGACATTTCTTTTACCAAATCGCCGAAGTTTTTAGTATCTTTAGGGTCGCTGAAATCAGGTGTAATGTTAAAGTGAACGTTACCAGACAAAGCATGACCGAAGATTACACCACCATCAACGAAATCGTATTTGTGGAATAATTCAGTAAGCATTTCAATGCCTTTAGTGAAGTCTTCGATTTGGAAGCAAACGTCTTCGGTAATAACAGTAGTACCTTTTCTACGTTGACCACCAACGATAGGCAAGATACCTTTACGGATGGCCCACCAGGAATCGTATTCTTTAGGATCTTGAGAATAAAGACTTGGGATAGCTGTTGGGATATCTTTCAATTGTTCTTTAATGAAAGCTAAGTTTTCATCTACAGTTTCTTTGGAATAGCTTTCAGTTTGGAACAAGATTGCACTTGTACCTTCTGGTACTTCACGAACGAAGTCTGGTACATTTTCAAGGGTTTGAACTGCTTTTAAGGATTGATAGTCCATCATTTCTGCAGCAACAACCTTTTCACGGCCCATATTAGCCAAGGCTACAACCGCAAGAGATGCATCGTTCAACGTACTGAAGAACATGAGACCGCAACCTTTATGAGGTACGTCTTCAACAGTGTTGTACACGATTTCAGATACGAAGCCCAATGTACCTTCAGAACCGATGAACAAGTGATTGATGATGTCGATAATATCTTCAAAATCAACAAGGGAGTTCAAGCCATAGCCTGTAGTATTTTTGATTTTATATTTGTGATGAATCAAATGAGTCAATTCTTCATCAGCCAAGATTTCTTTGCGCAATTGCAAGATATCTTCAACCATTTGAGGTTTCTCACGAAGGAATTGTTCAATAGATTTTTTGTCGGATGTATCGAGAACAGTACCATCTAGTAATACAACGCGGATGGAACGGATTGTTTTATAGGAGTTTTGAGCCGTACCACAGCACATACCAGAGGAGTTATTGTTCAAAATACCGCCTACTAATGCTGTTGCAAGTGTAGCAGGATCTGGACCGATTTTGCGGTTATAGGGTTTCAATAAATCATTCGCATCAGAACCGATAACACCACATTCGCATTTTAAAGCCTTGCCATCGTCGATAACTTCCATTTTTTTGAAGCCATCATTACATACGATAAGCACGTCTTCACTGGAACATTGACCAGACAAAGAAGAACCAGCTGCACGGAATGTAAATGGTGTACCACATTGTTGGCACAAACGAATAAGGCGTCTTACTTCACGTTCATCCTCAGCCTTTACAACAACCTTTGGTAAATAGCTATAACAGGACGCGTCAACGCCATATGCATAACGACGTAAATGATCGGTATATACACGATCTTTACAAATCTCTTTTGCCTCCTTGGCAAAACGTTCATAATCTCTAGTAAGCGTACTCACTTATATTTCCTCCTATCCTCTCTTAAGGAATATATCTTAATAATGTCTTATATTTAGTATACGCCGTTCTCATTCTCACTACTATAATTATGCATAAATTATATGTCTCCTAACAATTCTCGATATGCACTGTGTTTTTATTTCTTTAGTTGAAAGTGCATCTCAATAGCATTATCATGTACTCATCTTTTCATATGTTATATTAAAACTATTTTATTTACTAAGCATATTCATAACGCCATAATAAATGAGTGCTAAACATCCCGTAAAACATGAGTTACACTGCATATAATTCTATAGGAAATAGTTTGCAAAAATTATGCATAAATTCGGTATAATTTATTTATTTTAGTTTTCTCGTTCTCATTTATATTTAACTATGACTTTTACTCATACCTTTTTAGATTCTTCTTTTAATAGTACTATCCTCTTAATAATAGTTCCTTTACATATAAAAAGCCCTCTAGTGATATAACTCTTTCGAGCAACCACTAGAAGGCTTCTATTATCCAATAATACCAGATTTAAGAATAAGGCGTACTGCCAATGCAAAGACGGCTACACTCATGAGGGCAAGGATAGATTTTGCTTTCAAACGTTTAGCAATGCGCGCCCCTGCTTGGGCACCAAAAATGGCACCAATACTCGTAGGGATTGCAATGCTAAATACGATGTGACTTTCAATTAAATGAGTAATAACACCTACTGTTGTAGATACAGCCAAGATAGACTGGCTTGTAGCCGTCGCCATATGGGTTGGGAAACCCATGAGATAGATCAAGGCAGGCACATGGATGAGGCCACCGCCGATACCAAAGATACTGGAGATAAATCCTACAAAGAAGCTAATACTAATACCGATAGGCTTGCTATAGGTTAGCTGATCAAGGGTAAGGCTTTCTTCCTTCCGCTCCCCTTTACGGAAATTCTTAAACCCAATCAAACCTGAAGCACAAAGCATAAAGCACCCAAAGGCAAACATAAAGCCCTTACCAGAGAACCAACCAGACATTTGGGCTCCTAAAATGGCGCCTGGTAAAGTTGCTAAACTAAATACAATGGCTGCGCTGATAAGCACCTTCTTCTGTTTAATATACGCAATAGATCCAGAAATCGCATTACACATAACAGAAAATAGCGATGTACCTACAATCATAGATGGAGACCACTCAGGGAACCAGTACATGAAAAGAGGCACAAAGACTAGACCTCCCCCAGCACCAATAATGGTGCCTAGCATAGCGGCTAAAAAGCCAACTATGGTAAAGAAGATATAAAATACTATAATGTTATCCAACATAATGGAGCCTCCCTTTACTTAGATTGGAAAAATCTCTTTGCTATAACTGATTCGATTGGAAAAATTCCTTTGCCGCCTTCAAGCGCCCTCGTTCACAGGAGACTTGTAGTTCGTCGCCTGGTTCAAGTTTTACATCCCCTAACGGCACAATGTATGTTCCATTACGACGAATACTTACAATTAATGTACCATCTGGCAAGGCCAAGTCTTGTAATTGTACATCTGTATAATTCGCTACTACAGGCACCTTCGTTTGGAAGAAGGTTTGTACAGATTCTAAATTGTTTTGACCACTCATAGCTTGTAATAAGGAATCGTAAATAGGTGGTTCTTTTAACAGCTCAGCTACGAGGTACGCCACGATGGTCACAGTACCAATAGCATAAATATTGGAGAAACTATTGGTCATTTCAAGAACGAGTAGAATCGCTAAAATCGGTGTCCGCATAGCCGCTGCTAACATACCGCCCATAGCGCAAATAACAAATTGTGGTACAAAATCAGGAGAAATAATGCCCACAGATGAAAGTAAGCTTTCACAAAAGGCACCTGCTGAAGCCCCTATAACGAGCATGGGCAAGAATATACCGCCTTGCGCACCACTGCCATAGCAAAAGGTGGTAAGCAAAATCTTGCCTAATACGATGCCCCCTAGAAGCAGGACACCATGAGATTGAAAAGCAAGATGACCAACTAAATCATTGCCACCACCTAAGAGGAGCTGAGAATCAAAGCCGATGGCCGCTACGGCCACAAAGGTAAGGGCTAATTTCAAGAACCGAGAGCATTTGAGCCAGTCAAAGAACTTCTTAAATGCAAAGATCATGCGACAGAATAGCACCCCACAAAGCCCCATGATAACGCCCACCATAAGAAGGACTGGGAAGTACTCAAGAGGGACACCGGAGGTTACCGAAAATCCAAGGGCCGGTTCTAGGCCGAAGATACTAACCGTAATGTAATTAGAAATCAAGGTAGCCACAAAGGTTGGTACAACGAGGTACGGATAAAAGCTTTTATGGACCTCTTCAAAGACGAACATAGCCCCCGATACAGGTGCACTAAAGGCAGCTGTTAAGCCCGCCCCTGCACCAGCAGAGGTCAAGATGCGCTGCTCACGGAGTCCTGAATTCATCCAATAGGACACGATCTTGCCGGCAGAGCCACCGATTTGTACGGCTGGACCTTCACGGCCTACAGAAAAGCCTGCAAACCCTGTCAATACGCCGCCAATCATCTTGGAAACTAGTGTCCGATACGGTTTCATATCAAAGAGGCCTAGCATTTCCCCTTCGATTTGAGGAATACCAGAACCACCAGATAATGGAGCCCACGCGAGCAATCGATCTACGATAAAGGCAAAGATGACCATCATCACAAGCCAGCCTATGGCCCACTCCAGAGTAATGCCGTCCATCAAATGCCAACGAATATGCTCTGACTCAAGGATTAAATAACGATATGTAGCACCACAAAAGCCTGCAATCACGCCCACAAGAGCGCCCTTTGCAATGAGCTCCGTCAACAACATACGATTCATGGACATATCTGCTAAGGTAGAACTACGCTTATTAAATTTCCATAGCTTCATAACATCCTCCTTAGCACTGACCGAATCTGATTTATTATCTAATAACATATATACAACCGAACTATGTATTCATATCCTTAGTATACTTATGTAAACCACCATTTTCAAGAAAGGATTACGTATCAAACAGCTATCTCACTTAACGCGATGATAAAAATCTGAGTCACAACACAATAGATAGTCCTTCAAACGCAAAGCTAGCCACCTCTAAAACGAGATGGCTAGTTTTGTTAAGCAAGTGTGTAAATGTATTTTCTTTACATATTCGGAGGCATATGCAATATGTAAAGATTCTAAAGATGTAAAGTTCTTAGGGCCAGAGCTCGGCATCATTTAGACTATTAGATTATTTAGACTAGTAAAATATTTAAACTAGTCTAAATATTGATACCATATTATAGTATTAAATCCTATACATCATAAAACACTATATGCTATCAAATCTTAAAATTCCTTAGAATATGGATTCGTAAATACCGATAATTTCTTCTTTAGATGCATCCCGTGGGTTGCCTGGCGTACACGCATCGTTGAAAGCAGATTCAGCGAGGAATGGAATATCTTCTCGTTTTACACCAGCTTCGCTAAGGGATTTAGGAATGCCTACATCGTCAGCTAGCTTTTGGATCACATCGATAGCAGCTTGACGATATGTGTCTTGATCCATACCGTCTACATCAGGAACGCCCATAACGCGAGCAATTTCACGATATTTTTCGCCTGTTGCAGGAGCGTTGAATTTCAAGACTGCTGTTAAAAGCATGGCACACGCTTTACCATGAGGGATATCGTACACAGCACTCAATGGATGTGCCATGGAGTGAACAATACCAAGGCCTACATTGGAGAAGCCCATACCTGCTATATATTGACCAAGGGACATAGCTTCACGACCTGCGAAGTCACCAGCTACAGCGCTACGCAAGGAGCGACCGATAATTTCAATAGCTTTCAAATGAAGCATATCAGTGAGTTCCCACGCACCTTTAGTAATGTAACCTTCTACGGCATGAACGAGGGCATCCATGCCGGTAGATGCGCAAAGACCAGTTGGCATCGATGCGGACATATCAGGGTCCACGATGGCTACGATTGGGATGTCATGAGGATCAACGCATACGAATTTACGGTTCTTTTCAACGTCTGTAATAACGTAGTTAATCGTAACCTCTGCAGCCGTACCAGATGTGGTAGATACAGCAATAATCGGCAAGCATGGATGTTTCGTAGGTGCCAATCCTTCAAGACTACGCACATCGCCGAACTCAGGATTTGTAATAATCGTAGCAATAGCCTTACTTGTATCGATAGCACTGCCACCACCTACAGCAACGATAGCTTCAGCACCTGCCGCCTTACAAGCAGCCACACCAGATGTTACGTTTTCAATGGTTGGATTTGGCTTAATATTGTCATATACATCGTAAGCAATACCTGCCGCATCAAGTAGGTCTGTTACCTTTGTAGCCACCTTAAACTCAAATAGATCAGGTGTAGACGTAACAAGAACCTTTTTAAAATGGCGATTCTTAATTTCGTTCACAATCTCCTGAATCGCCCCTTGCCCAAAATAGGACGTACCGTTCAACATAATTCTCCGAGCCATATACAATCACTCCTAACGAATAAAAAATAAACCGATAGAGAATAACTATACTAAGTAATTCTCTATCGGTTTATTAAAATCCTTGAAACTGTGTTATGTATACACTATATAATTATTGTAATATTTCGTTTTCTCATCAAGCGTAATAGGGAATCTAAAGACTTAAACGGCTTAGACATAAGTCCCTCCTACAAACAAAAAAGCTCGCCGACCCTTGAGTCGACGAGCGTTGTACGTTGCCCGTAAGCTTCGCACAGTTTCTCTGTGTAATAACTATAACAAAGTTCTCCCTCGAGTGTCAACTCAGATGCGATTTCAATGAATAGTACTTCCACTTTCTATATTCGTTATATGGTTAATTAATTCCTGCAACAAAAACAAATAGTCTAAGAAATTTTAGTTATCTTCATAAGCAAAATCCGTTTCACAGATTCATCGAGTCGTTCTTTAGAGATTCGGCCGTCTTTTACGGCTTTCATAAGGCCATTGTACGCTTCTTGCATGTGTTCGTACTCGTGGCACACGAGCAAGATATCGCTGCCAGCCAAGATAGATTGAACCGCCATATCGCCAAAGGTGTAGTGTTTTGCAAGAGCGCCCATATCCATATCATCCGTTACGACAACGCCGTTATAGCCCATATCCTTGCGCAACCAGTCTGTAATTATAGCTTTAGATAGACTAGATGGATGGTCTGGATCGATTTGAGGATACATCGCATGAGACACCATAATTGCATATGTATTCGGTTTAGACTGTTTAATGAGGTCTACAAATACCTTTGTATCTTCATTCAACAATGTCTCTTTAGACACTGGCACAACACTGGTATCAGCATGTAAATCGACATCCGTTTTACCAATACCTGGGAAATGTTTGTAGGAATACCACAAGCCCGCTTCATCATAGGCCTTGCCTACTGCACTGGCATACCGTACGACCTCATCGGGTTTTGCACTAAAGGAACGGCCATAGGTTAACCCCAAGTCCGCCACAGGAGCAAAGTTAATGTTGAATCCCAAGTCTTTAAGTTCCGTACCAGACTGTTTGGCCAAGGATACCGCCTGCTCAATAGGCTCCGTGCCTAACTCTTCTGCAGGGGGAACCTTGATGAGCTGATCCTCCATGCGCGCCACGGCACCACCCTCTTGGTCGATGCCGATGAACAACGGCGTTAACCCCGCGCTTTTACCAGTTTTATTAATGTCCGCAATGAGCGATTTCACTTGATCTTTGGACTCCATATTCCGGTCAAACAAGATAATACCGCCCACGCGGTACTCATTGAGCATAAACTTCGCATCATCGTTCAAGGTCTTGCCGTGGATGCCAATCATCAACAATTGCCCCACCTTATCTGCGTCAGACATATTAGCCACTAATTTGTCCACCTTTTCCTCTGGTGAAAGCTGGCTCTGTGCCACAGTTTCATAGGTCACAGGCTCCGCCTTAGAAGTAAATGGATTATGTAAACCGCAACCCGTTGTGAGCGCCAACGCGCCAATCATCGTAGCCGCTACGATACGTCGAAACATATATACCTCCAAAATCTCTAAAAAGTATTATGTATAGTATATCAAATAATAAAGACAACCCCAACAAGGCCAATACATGTAGTGCATCGTGAGCGTAAAAAAGACTATTACTCAAAACCTACGAATATTTACCGTATTGGTTTGAAGTAATAGTCTTTATATGAGTTAAGGTCAAACTTACACTTAACTGTTGCTTAATCTTAAATTTTACTTAGTTTTAAATTTTACCTTGCTCTTTCATTTCAGCTAAAAGCTTTACTATGCGAGGGCCACAGCCTTTGCCACCGCAAGCACCTGTGCCGGCACGTGTTGCCTCTTTTACCTCAGGAAATGTATGAGCACCATTCAAAATGGCTTCCTTAATCGTTTTACGTGTAATGCTACGGCATGTACACACCTTTGTAAGCTTATCCAGAATCGCCTCTGGCACTTGGTTTTCTTCAAAATCCATATGTATTCCTCTTCTATTCACTTGAATATCTTTATACTAACTTATATACAGTGTCTATATACTTATAGTATTAAATACTTCATTATGCATAGTAACTACTACTTAATGTACAGTATTTAGCACTGCTTTATATACGATATACTAAAATAACAATATATCGAAAATTTACGATTTCTATATCTAGTATACCATACTTATCGAATTATATCGATACTTTTTAATATAGTGAGGAAGATGGATTAAAGTCCTTACTGTATAGCTCTTACAAAATAACGCTTACGATACGCTCAAACAACTGCAAAATAGTTTGTTGTAAGGGAATGAAAATCTTACTAGCAATTGGTGTGTTAAGTACCAAGATCAGCAAAATCAAACTTACAAAACTTAAACGTTCCAACGTAAATTGCCAGTTCCCAGGCAATAGACTTGTAATAATACGACTGCCATCTAGTGGTGGTATTGGCATCATATTAAGAATAGCAAAATTGATATTATATACGACAATCAGTGTCAATATTAATTCTAATGATTCATTCGTCAACAAGCCATAACTTTCAAGAAAACGAAGGGCTAAATACCCCAAAAAGGCCATCAATACATTAGATGCCGGTCCCGCAATAGAAACTAAAGTAGAATCTGTACGAGGATCGCGGAAATTAGATGGATCAACCATTACGGGCTTAGCCCAACCAAATCCACCAATAAGGAAGGCTATAGAGCCAATTAAATCAAGATGTGCCACGGGATTCAATGTCAATCGCCCCATAGAGCGCGGCGTAGAATCACCGAGCATATCGGCTACCTTGGCATGAGCAAATTCATGTCCTGCAGCTGCGATGATAAGCGCTGGTATGGATGCTAAAATCATCGTTAAACTAATACCAGAAAATAACATAAAACTCCTTTATTGTTTAGCTTCCCATGCGGTGTAGCCGTCTTGAATGCAGCGAAGGGCATTCAACGTACGAGGATAGCCGATGTACGGCACGCATTGGGAGGCGATGTTAATCAAATATTGTTTACTGTTGCCTACGTTCAAGTTGCCTTCTACGTGAGCCTTGAGCTGAGGTTCACAGCCACCTTGAGCCGCTAAGAAACAGAAGGTAATCATTTCACGATGAGCCACACTCAATCCTTTACGAGTGTAGTAGTCACCGAACATATTAGCAAGCCACTTCTTGATGTGACGTGTCTCTTCAGGGCCTTCTTGGTAAGAATTACGGATAGACTCACCAAAGATTTCCACCTGTTTTTCAACACCCTTTTCGAGGCGAGATTCACTAGTGATTGTGCTGCGAGATGGATCTACAACAGTTTCCCCACGATAGTCAAAAATCTTATTTGTGACCTTAAAGAATGGACGCACACGACCGATGCCAAGATATGGCACAGCTTGATAAAGGAGCTCTATTACTTCATCGGGAATCAAGCCAAAGTTAAGTGCTGCTGGTAGCATCAACGCATATTCATCGACGGCAGATACACCCACTAATGTGGCAAGGATAGCCAAGAAACGATCCTTGGCAGGCACATTGCGACCCTCTTCGGTAATAACTTCGTCAAAGGCAAAATTATCAAACAATACTTCAAACTCAGGGTCGATATAACCTGCAGGGGCTGCAATATCAGGGAACATTCGCTCCGTGTAGGCTTGAGCAAATTCAGATTTAGACATAGGAAACCTCCATAAACAACACTGGTGAAAGCTCAAAGGAGCTTTCACCAGCAATAGTTATGTAATTATTACGGCTTGCGCCATCAAATTATAAAGCTGGGAAAGAGAAATCAGTGCCGTATACTTCTTTCCAAGCAGCCAAGAACATGTTGTATTCATTAGAACCAGGAGTGATTTGGTACGCTTGACCATCTGGAGAGAAACGATATACAGTATGCAAGCTTGGGTGAACAATGTATTTGAACAATGTAGCTTCACCATATTGGTTGTTATGCATGTTCACTACATTGATACCGAATACGTAGTTACGGCTACTATCAATACCACTGAATTGGGATGCTTTATCAAAGAAGTATGTTTCAGAACCATTTGCACTATTTGGAACCTCTGGATAGTTAGCTAAACCATTCCAGTTTGCTGCATTAGCAACACCACCAACTAATAATGTACCGGCTAATACAAATGCGCCTAATAAATTTTTATTCATAATGCTCTCCTTTTGCCTTAACGGCATCTCACGAACAGGTCATATCTCACATGACCTCCGTACAATACGTTATATGTATAGTATATCACATTTTATGAAAATATTAGATATATTAAATTACAGAATGTATGCATATGAGATCTTACTAGAGTCCGCAATATTAGCGCTTATGGTCCGCTGCTGTTCTAGCATTTGCGTTATCAATTGCTTCTAACAATTTATTGAGCAACATACGCATTTGACGTGTTTCTTCCACATCAAAGATTGGACCTGCAGATTCAGATAAGCGACGTGGTACGTGAACCGCTTCATCACGTAATGCTTTACCTGTATCAGTAAGGGTTACCATAACGACGCGTTCATCTTGACGACTACGTTTACGCTTTAAGAATGCTTTTGCTTCTAGTTTCTTTAAAAGTGGTGTTAATGTACCGGAATCAAGGCGCAATACTTGGCCTAATTCTTTTACGGACAAATCACCATATTGCCACAATGCCATCATTACGATGTATTGTGTATATGTCAAATTCAACGGATCTAAGTGACTGCGATATGCATTAACAATTTCCTTCGCCACTACATAAAGTGGGAAGCTCAATTGGTTTTCTAATTTCATGTACTCTGCATCAGGTACGTCTTCTTTATGTTTGTAACCTTCCAGTACGCCAATTTCTGCCATATTCTACCTCCATATGCACACAATAATCTACAAATTAATTGTACACAATTCTACAGTAAGCAGTCAACGTAAAAAACCTACTTTGTCCACAATTTTTTAAATTTGTCAATTAATTAATATATTTTTTCTTTTTTATTAAGAAAATGAGCGCATCTATAGAATTTATGGGCAGAAATCACACCATAAAGCTGTGAAACTATTAATAAATTTTTTTGATATTAGAATTCAATACCACATCCCGCCATGTGCTGCATCTTCTGCAGCTCTTTCTAAATCTCATTCTAAATTTCTTTCTAGATCTATGTCCTGTAGTATAATAAAAGAAACTCTATATAAAACTGATTGATAATAGGAGGACTATATGAACACCTTAGAATGTATCAAAACACGTCATAGTACGCGTAAATTTAAAGCTGATCAATTATCTCGAGAGCTTATCGATCAAGTCCTCGACGCTGGCCGCCGTGCTCCATCTGGCGGTAATACACAATTGACACATTTTATGGTCATCACAAACCAAGATGTGCTCAAAGAGCTAGTAACACTCATTCAAGAGGAATACGGCAAAATGCCAATTACAGAAAATACATTACCTTACATGGTGAATATCATTAAAATGTCCGCTGAAGGCAAGTTTGTATTTAACTATGGTGCACCGGCTCTCATCGTACTAGCAAGCCAAGCAAGCTATGCAAACAACTTTGCCGATGTGTCTTGTGCTATGCAAAACATGATGCTTGCTTGCAACGAGCTCGACCTTGGCAGCTGCTGGGTAAACCAAATCCGTCACCTCCAAGACAATGAACGCATCCAAGCTAAAATGCGTGAACTAGGCCTTAAAGAAGGTGAAAAAGTATATGCTAGCCTTGCTATTGGCTATCCAGACTTACCAAACGGTCTTAACCGCCGCGAAATCGAAGCAAAAGGCTATCCTGTAACATATATTGATTAATTGAGACTATAAAATCAATATATTCACGTACGTATATAAATATATTCACAATTAATATACAATACAAAAGCGCTATCTATCCCACAACTCTAATTGAGTTTTATTCGGAATAGATAGCGCTATTTTATTGACTATATTAGGTTTAGCTCATGATGCCTTATCAATCAAATCAGTAAATAAATTTTAATTACCCTTCAAATACGCGTTTGCGAGCTGCTTTTACAAGAAGACTACCGCCATACAGTAGATTTTTTAATAATACTCAACCTATGCCAAATACCCATAATGGTACGTTAAAATAACTATTTATCATAATTAAAAATAAAATATAGTCGACTTTTAGTCATACATGGTATGATTACAATGACATTTTGTAGAAAGGATGTGTGATGATGTCGATCTTCTCTCCAGCTCCTCATATTGAACGATTACCAGAGGGGCAAATCGATTCCACCTACAAACGTCTTCGCAAAGAAGTCTTTGCAGGTACTTTTATTGGTTATGCTACATTCTATTTGATCCGCCAAAACTTTAGTTTGGCTGTTCCGTACATGATTGCTGAGTACGGTTACACTAAAGCGGATCTTGGTATTGTCATGACCCTCTTATCCGTAGCGTACGGCGTAAGTAAATTTGTCATGGGTAATGCGTCTGACCGCTCTAACCCAAAATACTTCTCCACAGTAGGTCTATTGCTCAGTGCTTTAGTTATGTTATTATTCGGCACCTTACCTGGTGTTTTAAGCAGTATTCCTATCATGTGCGTGCTCGCCTTCTTAAATGGTTGGTTCCAAGGCATGGGCTATCCTCCATATGCGAAAAATATGGTAACTTGGTTCTCCCGTTCTGAACGCGGCGCTTGGTGGTCCTGGTGGAACGTATCCCACAACCTTGGTGGCGGTATCATCGCACCCCTTGCTACGTTAGGTATCTATCTATTTGGTACATGGCATAGTATTTTCTTCTTCCCTGCTCTTATTTCTATCGTGTTAGCTGTGGTTACATTCTTCTTGTTGAAAGATACACCTCAATCCTGTGGCTTGCCACCTATCGAAGAATACAAACACGAACCAGTAGCAGCTGAAGTAAGCGATGAAAATAAAACTACTTTCAAAGAAATCTTCTACAAATATATTTTGCATAACAAATACTTATGGTATCTTGCAATTGCAAATATCTTTGTATACTTCATCCGTTATGGCGTAGTAAGCTGGGCTCCTACTTATTTGACAGCTGTAAAAGGCTTTACAAAAGAAGGTTCCCGTTGGGCTTACTTCTTATACGAATGGGCTGGTATTCCAGGCATGCTCGTAAGCGGCTATTTGAGTGACCGTGTATTCCGTGGCCGCCGTGCGCCAGCTACTATCTGCTTCATGCTATTCGTTATCTTAGCAATCCTCGTTTACTGGTTCAACCCAGCAGGCAATATCCTTATCGATAACTTAGCACTTATCGCTATCGGCTTCCTCATCTACGGTCCTGTTATGATGATCGGTCTTCAAGCAGCAGACATGGTACCACGGGTAGCAACAGGTGGTGCTACTGGTCTTACAGGCCTTCTTGGTTACCTCATCGGTTCCGCTGGTGCTGGTGCCTTCATGGGGCTCATGGTTGACCTTTATGGTTGGGATGGCGGCTTCGTAGCCCTCGTTGGTGCATGTATCCTCGCTATCGTATTCCTACTTCTCACACTTGGTGATAAATCCCAAGCAAAAGAACAGTAATCTACAACTAACAGTTGTTTGAACACAAAAATCCCCTAGTAACACATCGTTACTAGGGGATTTTATTATGTCTAAAACTATACACTGCACTACATTCTATGCTACGCATAAAGAACTATTGAGAACTTTCAAATTATACACGAGACCAAGTCGCGCCAATCCGTGCAACGCAACAGCCGTAACAGGATCCATGAAGCCAAATACACCAGCACCGATAATGGCGATATGGAATACAATGGACACGATGAGTAAACCTAAATGAGACTGCTTTGTTCCTTTTGAAAGCTCTGATACGGGAGATGCATCATCCACAAGAGAGCCCATCATGAGCGCCACTAAGATAAGCTCCAAGGAACACGGGCATAGTACCAATAACAAGGTTACGGTATGTATGAAATCCTGTGTCAATGCAAAGGAACCCATAGATAATAGCAATACAGCCACAACAATAACAGATGAATAATTGTTAATGCCCTGACGCATAGCAACGAGTTGAGATGGCATGGCAGGAAGCATATCATCATCTAAGGTATAATGTGACTCGCCTGTGATAAGCTGTTCCAAGAAAAAGCCAGCCTGTACGATGAGGCCCACATAGGCCGCCGTATGATAATCGCCAATGGAAATGAGCGCTACCATGGCCACAACAATAAGGAAATTAGCATGGATCTCTAAATGCTTCAAAATACTTTGAACGCTATTAATGAGCAGCGGCAAACCACAAACGAGAACCGTCACCCAAGCCAAGTCAATAACAGGATTGAATGACTCTGTGATGGCATCTAATAGAATAAATAAAACACCTAGCGCTAAAATAGCACCTTGTGTGAATAACGACACCTGCGCCGATAAAGACTGTAAAAATTTCATATAGACCTCTCTATACATTAGAACCGGCCTTACTTACTCCGGAAATAAAACAAAAAACAACACAATATTAATTCAGAATACTCTATACCTAAAGCAATTTAAAACTCTCTGTACCTAAAGGATTCTATAAACCTTTGTACCCATAGGGGTATATCTACAATGTAAACATTATACAAAACATACGAATTATATACAAATCATTTTTTTCGATAAATAATAAAGAACTGCAATTCCTTTATGTAGTACCAAAAGAATAAATTTATAAAAATGACTTCTCCCTTAAGAGCTTTAGTTGAAAGCTCTTATTTCTTTATTAGACATAGAAAGAACAGATCCCTAAAAACGACTTAGCTCACTATGGAGGCCTTCCAATAGGCCTAAGTTGAAGATCCTAATTTCATATAAAAAGAAAAGCACCTATCTCTAAAAATGACATTCCCTTAAGAGCTTTAGTTGAAAGCTCTTATTTCTTTATTAGACGTAGAAAGAACAGGTCCCTAAAAACGACTTAGCTCGCTATGGAGGCTTTTAGGGACCTGTTCTTTCGGTTAACTAATATGAAATTAGAGCTTCAACGCCTCGATCCATTCTGCTTCTTTAAAGCCAACGAGTACTTTGTCTTCAAGAACCAAGATAGGACGTTTCACAAGCATACCATTGGATGCTAATAAAGCGAGTTTTTCTTCTTCGCTAAGGTTTGGTAATTTATCCTTCAATTGTTGTTCACGATAAATCATACCAGATGTATTGAAGAATGCTTTTAAATCTTTACCAGATTGTGGATACCACGCAGCAATTTCTTCAGCTGTAGGGTTTTCAGACTTAATGTCACGATCTGTGTATTTAATATTATGATCATCTAAGAATTTCTTTGCTTTTTTGCATGTTGTGCATTTAGGATATTCAACAAATAACATAGCGTCTCCTTATAGTAATACATAATGTTATAACGATATATTTATAAGTTAAGTGTACCAAATATATCGAAAATTATCAATATCTCATTGACAGTCTACAGGTTCTAATGCATTACAATGATCAATAGAGCTTAATACTTCCTCCATCCCTGCACTATGCTTTGCGGTACGTAAATCAACATCCATCTGCAACCGCAAGAAATATCCTTCAGAAACACCAAAGTATTTAGCTAAACGTAGAGAGGTGTCTGCTGAAATAGCTCGTGTCCCATTCAAGATTTCCTGAATACGCGAAACAGGCACATGTATATCTTTAGCTAATCGATATGCAGATAGTCCTAATGGCTCCATAAACTCTTCTTTCAATATTTCACTGATGGTAGGTGTTGGAATAAACTTGTCCATATATATTCCCTCTCTATTAATGATAATCTATAATTTCTACATCATAAAAACTATTAATATCTTTCACTTTAAAACATAATCTATACTGGCTATTAATCCGTAAACTATACTGGCCAAAGCGATTGCCTTGCAATAACTCTAATCGGTTACCAGGTGGCCACCTTAAATCCTGTATCGATTCAGCATTATCTAATAATATTAGCTTACGAAGAGCTAATCTTTGTATAAACGGTGAAAAGCGTTTAGAAAAACTCTGATGGTAAACCTTTTCTGTTTCCTTATCTTTAAATCCGATAATCATAGAACCTCTCCTTTGATTATACCTGTTTTACAGGTATAACTCAATAATATATACCTGTATTTCAGGTATATTGTGGAATAACTTTATTCTATAAATGATTTCGGTAAAAGATTTCTCTAAAACAGCACTCAAATCCTACTGTTCTTCTGACTCTATTGGTCACCTATTTCGGAATGTATCTACTTCTAGTCATCACTTGAAGATCAGCAAATATTAGTACTAACTTTTATAATGGCTACAAATATAAAAAGACCTATATTCTCTAGACTCTCATGTGCAAAGTACAGCAGTGAAAGGTTAGAGAATATAGGTCTCTTATAAAATCTATATATTATTTTTCTTAGTATTCATAACACGATTTGCATTACAGCAAGAATGTAAGCCCCATAGCCACGAAGATGGCTGGTAATAGGTTCGCAATGCGGATTTTACCTGGCCAGATGAGGTCTATACCGACGCAGAAGATCAGAATAGATCCCACGTAGGATAGGTTATCGATGGCGCTCGGTGTCATCAACGGTGCTGCGATGTGTGCCATAGCGGTAATGATCCATTGCGTAATCCCTACCGGAATAAAGGAGAACAACGCACCCTTCCCCATAGAGGAAACCATAACCATAACGATGATGCCGTCGAGGATACCTTTTAATAAGAGCGTTTGGTAATTACCCGTTAAGCCGTCTTGAATAGAACCGAGTACGCCCATGGCTCCCACTGTAAACGTAAGGGATGCCGTAATAAAGGCGTGCGTAAACTGCGGATCACCAGTGTTACCAGTTTTGGCTTTCACCCAGTCGCCAAATACAGTAATCCAACGGTTAAGGTCGATAAGCTCACCAATTACGGCGCCTGCCACCATGCTAATGATCATCAGCATAGGCCCCGTCGTTTGTATCGTTCCGTTCACGATGACTAGCATATACTGCATGGCACCGCTCATCCCGAGGAGGAGAACAATAATGCCGCTCACCATCATGAGCGTCTGTTTTAAATTTTCTTTCATAAACCGACCAAATGCAAGTCCACACAAGCTGCCGGCTATGATGAGGCCAATATTAATGGCCGTGCCCAAACCAATCATATATTTTCCTTTCTGAATTGTGAAAGTATTAGCTTATTTCATCATCAGTATATCAACTATATCGAAATAAATCAATTTATCATAGCATACAACCAATCTGTACCGTTATATGGCCCTAGATAAAACATATAGCAAAAAGCCCCTATCCCGTGAAGGATAGGGGCTTCATGTTGTGTTTATAGCTTTGAGAGAGAAGTATATGAGAGACCCGCTTTGGAGAGAGAGAATATATGTGTTTGTATATAAAGCGGGCCGACATATGATGGAACGCTATCTTTCCATCGACTATAGTGTACACCTTAAAGTGCGGTTTAACACAAGTTCAATTTTGTAAAACTAATCATGTATAAAAACTATTGTTAACTAACGATTATACAAATACGTTACAACCTGTATTAATCCTCAGCGTCTGCAGGCAATCGAGCAATATCTGCGGTCTTATTAATCTCGTCAAAACAAGGACAGTCTTTACCGTGATCGTTGATAAGGCCACTGGCTTGCAGATGGGAATAAATAGTAACAGGGCCTACAAACTTAAACCCTCGCTTCTTTAGATCCTTACTAATCCGCGTAGACAAGCCATTCTTTGCGGGCATATGCCCATCAGGATGGCTTTCATAAATAATAGTTTTATTATGTGTAAAAGCCCAGATATAGTTGCAAAACGAACCAAATTCATCTTGAATACGTTTAAAAGCAGAAGCATTATTGATGATAGCCTCAATTTTAGGGCGAGACTTAAGCATGCCCTCAGTCTCCATAATCCGATTGACGTCGCTTTCACCATAAGCAGCAACTGTGTCAATATCAAAGTGATCAAAGCAGCCTCGAATGATGTCTCGTTTATTCAAAATCGTGAGCCAACTAAGACCACATTGGAGGCTTTCAAGACAGAGATGTTCAAACTGCAATCGATCATCATGAATAGGACGGCCCCACTCATGATCGTGATATGCCTGATACAAAGGCGTCGTCGGCCATTCACAAGTAGCCACTACACACCTCCATGGGCCCAAACGAGGACATCATACATGAGCGCTACCACGAGGCCCATCACGAGATGACCGCCCACATAAAACGGCACAAGATAATAGATGAATAGCAACAGTGAATGTAAAGCTCTGCGGAGCCATACAATCGGTGTAGACGTACCGCCGCCCACCTTGCCATCAAGCCAATTATGGACGATATAAATAGGTGTACCTAATCGAACAATCCAGTCGGGCATACGCTTTCTAGGATTGAGACCTGGGCAATACAAAATCACTAAGGGCAATGCCACCGCATCAAGGATGAGCAGCACCGTTAAGGTCAAGGAGAATAAGTCTATCTCGCCTTCCCACGTCAATGGATGAGCTATAAAGCGGAGCGCCCATAAATAGGCTTTATATACGATATACGGTTCTAATAGCCATAATAAGGGCTTCACTACACTCATGGGACTACCTACGCCAAACACAAAATAAGAAAACTACGCATTCGCGTAGTTATTTTTGATACTATTATTATATCAGATTTTGCACTTTTTGTGGGGTTGAAATTCATAAAGTTTTATCAAAATATACAATTTATAGTAGTTCTCAATGAAAGCCCCCACTATATAAGCTATTCCTCACTGTCGGCTCATATATACTGATTTTTCATCAATTTTATGACTTATTTTAATAAATCACCCAAAAAATTTAGTGAAATTTACACCATAAAATCTAGTGTAAACTACATCATAAAACCTAGCTCCATCACCTAAGAATTAGTATCAAAATTATGTGGCATTTTGTGCCCATACCCTATGTTATTATTAATAAAGGTAGTAAATACCGTCTCACTTTCTCCTTTTGAAAAATATAACTACAAATAAGGCAGTCCTGATGGACTGCCTTATTTGTATATTACATAGATTGTCTATTTCTCTATAGCCTCAACTATTTCGCCGATGTACATATAGTGTGGTTCCCAGCGATCACTGCCAGCTTTTGTATATTCAGGAGGATTGGATGCATAATACTCTTTTATTTTATCCGCTAAATGTGCTTCATCGAATTGATGTTCGTAAAGCTTTTTGCATACAAAAGTTAACTCTGCTTCTTCAAACATGACACCATTATCTACTGCAACTGGTGTTAAGCCCGAATTAGCCACCTTATCTTCGTCACGACCAGAATGAGATCCTAAATAACCAAGAGCCTTACGTTGGCTTTCAGGCAAGAAACTAACGGTAAACGTATCGTATTTCGCCATGAATTCTTGGGTATAACGAGCTGGATGGATGTACACAGTCACCGTGGAAAGATCATTACCAACTAGGCCCCACATGTTGCCCATGCTGCCCCAGCTAACAGTACAAGTATTAAAATCCTCAGGTGTACCAGCTGTAACAAGAGCCCAACGTTTTTCAAACATAGAAAACGCTTTATAATCTTTTGATTCAAATGGTTTCATAATGACCTCCGGTTTATCTTTTTCCCAATCTCGTCTAACTATCCTAACCCCATTATATAATGCACTAATATACAATACAATAAGTATTATGTTATATAATTATACTTAGTAACATAACCAATGGATTATGACAGTATCAATAGATATGAGAGTATAAACGGGAGATACTACCATGACAAAACTACCACTATTAGCGGGTGCTTTTATGATAAGCACTATATTATCACCAATAGGAGCCATCGATGTTAATATTCCTGGTGCAGATTCGAAGATTCCAAAGGATGCCTACATAAATTATCAAGCCACGAGCCCTGATATTGAAAAGGATGTGGCAAACTATGTGAAAGCACTAAAGTTAACAGACAAGGCTAACGGTATTAGTAAAAACGAAATTGAGTATGCTAAAGCTGCCTCTATATATCGCGGTCAACATTACCATAATACAGTCATCTCCATTCATGACCAATACAACCAAATTCGGCTTTCATTCCCTATAGCGGGGAAAAAAAGTGATTATGATATAGGACGTTACAAAAACCCAAGTCGAACCATTGAAGACTATCGGGTTTTAACCGATAATGGAAGTCTCAATTTAGAAATTGACTACGCAGATTTCAAAGACTACGACTGGCGCAATACCAAAATAGCTTATGAAAAATTGACAGATAAAAATGTTCGTGACTTCTTTCTAGACAAGGCCAAACAAAATCCGGCAAAACAGATTTCTGATATAAAGGGCACTGTATTTTCATACCCAACTCTGACCTACAGCACTTGGGATAGCATGAAGATGCCACACTTTGAAAACGGTAAAAAAACAACTCTTACCATCGACACGATCAATTTTAAGTTTAAGAACTATAACATGCGTCAACCCTTATATCATGCAGGGTTTGTCTATTATGATAACAACCCCGTTCTGAACAAAGTTCCTACAGATAAATTATTGGCTAATTATGTGCTTCCTTCTGTGCAAAATCTAAATGAATTAAATCAATATTCACGCATAGAAAACTTAAACGGTGTACAATACCGCGTACCAAAAGACGCTATATACATAGGTGAGGAAAAAGGCACCGAGTACCAAGATATTAGATACTACAAAAAGGGGAACATAACATTCTTTGTTTCTACTAATAATATTCCTAAAAACCCATATGCGCGCGATCTTGTTGTAAACGGGCATTACAATTTTAACATTAATTTAGATACGTTCTGGAATATATACTATTCCCAGCCAACATCAGATTATATTAATTATTCCGTTATATGGAATAATAATATTCCTGGATTATCCACACACATCTATACACCTCATAAGGATGATCACATCCTAACCTTTCAATCCTATGATGGGACCTATAGCTTTACCTATATCATCTTTTACCCAAGTTTTTTACATGCTGAGAAAGTTCAAAAATTACGGAATATGATTGAGTTTTTTGAGTCTACCAATAATCCTAGCTTTAAACTAAAAGAGCATGTTTTATTCCCAGATACAGAGAAGAGCCATGCCCATTAAAACATTGTTCAAAATCTAATAAGATGTGTAACCAAAACAGCCAGTACTGCAAATCGCAATACTGGCTGTTTTTCTTTCTCTATTTCTTTTTATGCATAAGTGTATCTACACATAGACAAAATATTAGTTAATCTTTAAGGCAATCTAAAGACATCAGCCTCCCAAATGTACTTCAACGCAGGAAACTCTTGCTTATGCGGACGATTGATCAATTTTGCCATTTCTACCATATTACGAATATCATGATAAGACGTCTTTACCGCATTGGCTTTATAAGCAACTTCAATGCTGTACACATATTTATCATCACGGATTGTAAAATATGTATAATTAATACCATTATCAAATTTTACACTGCCACTAAATGCAGGCATACCATTACGCCAAATAGTCGCATTATCATTAACTGAATATGGGTATTTTCGGCTCATCGTATCCATCGTAGAAAAAGCACCTGAATAAAAATGTTTTTCATCATTTGGAAAAATCGGGCGGCGCTTAATCAGCTGCACTATATCTCCCACCTTATAAACGCGCGTTTCCTCACCATAGGAGGTAGGCTCATAATCGGCTTTTCTCGTACTATTCTTGAGCACACGATATTCAAGGTTTCCCCATTTCTCAACATTAGAATAGCGTTCTATCGCCTTTGTATCCTCTACCGATGGAATCACATAATTCGCTAAAGCCCCTTCTGCATACCTAATATGATCTGGATTGCCATTACCACGATTTATGATGTTAACACGATATACATGGTTCGTATCACTAGGCAGGGAAAACTCAACACCCGTACTCGTAAGCGGCTCAGCTTTCTCTTCTTTTCCGGGGATGCGTGTCATAATCCCATACTTCTGCTGCCATTGACCATTTTTTACCGTTTTATATGTGAAAGCACGATCCGTATAGGTAGTCTTATCATCCACATCGACTACGATATCTGCATTCATACTTTTAATATAATATTGAGGAATACCATTTACGACATTAACAACGGAATTAGTGTTATCATTAATCGCCTTACTTTCAAGACTTGGATAAGGCATAGAAAAGCGAATATGCTGTGTATCATCGTCAAAGATGAACACCGTACTTTGATTAGCTTGGCGTTTTAAAAACTTGGCATTACCATCCATATATGCCTTAGCTTGCTCTACCGTTCTACGCCCATTTTTCACAGTCTGCGCTACCACAGGGCCTGAGCGACGTCTAAACTGAGCCTCTACCAGATTCATATCAACACTATTATACGAATAGCTTTCATAAGCAGTATCAGGCACCATGGCATCTCCACCAGGAAGATTTATATTGGTAGCATGTACTGTTACTATAAGACCAAACGAATAAAGTCCTATTAAAATAGTTCTTTTAATCATACAATTCCCTCAATATAAATAAGTTGTATATAAGACTATCCCTCTATAGCCTCAACTACTTCGCCGATGTACATATAGTGTGGTTCCCAACGATCTTTGCCAACTTGGGTATACATAGACGGATTTGCTGCATAATATTCCTTTACATTATCCGCTAAGTGAGCTTCGTCAAATTGATGTTCATACAGTTTTTTACATACAAATGTTAAATCTGCTTCTTTGAAAGTTACGCCATCAGCTGCTGCAACTGGTGTTAAACCAGAATTAGCCACCTTATCTTCATCGCGGCCCGAATGAGAACCCAAATAACCAAGCGCCTTGCGATAGCTTTCAGGAAAGAAACTAACGGTAAAAGTATCGTATTTAGCCATAAACTCTTGAGTGTAACGAGCCGGATGGATATACACCGTCACCGTGGACATGTCACCACCATTAGGTCCCCATACATTGCCCATACTGCCCCAACTAACCGTACAAGTATTAAAAGCCTCAGGCGTACCAGCTGTAACAAGAGCCCAACGATCCTCAAACATAGAAAACGCTTTATAATCTTTTGATTCAAATGCTTTCATAATGACCTCCGGTTTATCTTATTTTCCCAACCTCGTATAACTATCCTAATCCTATTATATGATGCATTAATATACGATACAACAATCATTATATTATATAAATATACGAATAAACTAATAAAAGCCGAGCTAATTCTAAGGAATAAAAGCTCGGCTTTTAGTTTATTTGACGTTTGAAATAGATTAATAGTTTACCAGTGGAATGCTTAACACAGTAGAGACGACAATTAAGATATACACCACAAAACATAGTTTTAACATAAGCGCTAAACTGACAAACAGGACTTTATAGATAGGTGCTTCTTGTTTCTTAGATCGTATCCAATCTTTAATTTTATAGTATATTTGGGGCTTGTTAAAATCTGGCGGTAATCGCTTACACCATAAAACGAGCCGCAGAATACAGCATATATTACCAAAGAGAAAGAATAGAAATAGACCAAAATGCTCCAATGAATATACTTTCAATACAAAGATATTATAGAGTAGCTGAGCAAATGTCTCTACAAAGTTAATCCATAGATAGATAAGATAAACCTTAAGCAAAAGCACTAAGATAGTTTTGATATATTTGAGTTTACTCATTGGTTCACCCCTATCAAAATATACAAACTAAATGCACACAACTGTATTACATTTTTTCTCGACTTTGCATGCGGATTACTTTATTTCTCAATGTTTCAATATTTGCAAAGTCAGAATATTCTACTGTGTTACGCAGCTGAATATGAGAATATGGCGCAGCCCCATCAGCATAAACTAAACTCATAATATATACATTTTTATCATCCCGTAAGAATCGATACATTAAAGATTTTTTACCTGGTTGATAGTTATCTACCAAAAAACTAGGCACACCATTATTCCAAACAGATGCTGACTGAATAGGTGCATCACCTATAATTTGACTTTCTGGCTTTACCTCCGAAATTTCATTAATAAAAGAGTAAATATATTTATCATCTACTTTTACAGGTTTCTTGGCCACAACAAGTCGCATCCCTAAGCCACTATAGTCCCTTATTTCGGCAGAATCCTTTAATGATTTCTGTGCTGTTAGTTTAAGCCCTTTAGGAATGCGATATATGAGATTATCCCAGTTAATACTTTCACTATAATGATCCATATCATCTAAAGAGCGAATCGACGGAATTACATAATTACTCATAACGCGCTCGAGCTTATCGGTAACGGGCTGATTTTTGTAGCTAAGGCCTATCATATATTCTTGGTTTGGTTGATTATCTAAACCAACTACAGCAACCATAGCAGGCGTATTCTCACCAAAAGATTCTGTATCAATAGCCCATTTACCATGTGAAATACCAGGATATATGAACTCCCCTTTTCGCTCCGATTTTAGTTTACCTAATGCATCATCATAATTTGGTTTCGTACCGATCGCAAAAAATATGGAATTCTCTCTTACAATAGATAAACGTTCACCATCACTGCGTTTTGGGTAATATTTACTTGCTAATAGTAGTCCAGGGACAGATGCTCGGATGTTATTACGATCATCATGCAACAACACAACTGCAGTCTCATTAGCAAGTAAGTCCATCAGCTTTTTAGAATCGCTTGCTATCTGATTGACTTCATCTCGTGTTAGTCCCCAATCAGTTACATACATTTCCATACGCTTCTCAGATTCAGAATGTAACTTTATAACATCACTAGCCGCTACATTACTCAAGTTACCGGCCCGATAATTCTCATACGCATTAGCAGGAATACTCGCATCTGCCCCTGGCATAGGCAGCTGTCCGGCTGGCACTTCAATCTGTACAGCACTTACATTTATGGTGAAAGCAGCTGCTAATGCCATCATAATTATACTTTTACGTAACATAAAACCCTCTCTTTTTCTTCTCTCACATTACAACAAAATAAGCACAACCTTATTAGCATAAGTATACTATGCAAATAAGGCCGTGCCTATTATTAATAATTTTATAATTTAGTATATACGATTTACGTCTAATTGATATTTATAAGGTTTATCTCAATTTGACGATATAAATCTTTATCCCTATAATATAAGTAGATAGCCAGACGAGTCGAAACGTCAGGCGCATCTCGAAAAAAGTAAAACATTAGGAAATGGCCTTTCAGTTATCTAGTCACACTAGGCAACGGAGGGCTATTTGTCTTTTGTGAGACAAATAAGCGCTACAAGTGTTCCACTAATAAAAGCCAAGCTATTTTTAAATATGAATAGCTTGGCTTTTTCATTGTGTAAATAGGTTTATAGCGTATCAGAAACAAAATATGCGTGTTCAAAAGCTTTCAAGAGCTAACGAAATATCAATCCAAGAATCATAAGCAGAGACATAACTAATATAACACCACCCAAAATAAAACCAGCTAAAACAGCCATAGTGCCATACGTTATTAGACATAACTTTATTAAAAAATCTATACAACTATATATACACATACCCACGGTAGATTCTTCTTTTAAAGAAATGAACCATGCTTTCACTCTATAATACATTTTCGGTTTATCAAACACAGGATATAGTTTCTCATACCATAAAATCACCCATGGTAAAACCCAAATATTCCCAAAGCAAAAAATCAATACCGGCACATAATCTCTTAATGGATATGCTTCTAATACATATCGATTGTACAGTAATGTATAAATCCCCCAAATAGAGGCTCCCCAGATAAGTAAAAGCACAAACTTTAACAAAAACAAAAAAATAAGTTTAATCATCAATCTAAGTCTATCCTCGATTCTGACCATTCTAATACTATCAATAATTTATTATGTCTCATCGTCATAAGCTATACCATATGCTTTTTGATAGAGCAAATTAGGCAATTTATATTTTTCATCACCAAAATCAGCAGGTAGAATCATAGCTTTTAGGTTTTCTGCATAGATTCGTTGTTGGCGAGTCTGTCCATTATTGTAATAGGTACCGCCATCATTAACGGTTCCAGTGATACCTGAGTTTTCTTGTTTTGCACGCCAAATAGAGATATATGGCGTCTTATCACCTTGTTTTAAACTTTTATCATGAACATTAATCAAATGGCGCAAAGAACGATCCATTTGGTAATCGTATTGTACTGAAAGTCCTTGGATCATATTAGCAGCAGGCATGGAAACATAAATGCTGGCTTCAATACGACGATGACCATTCGGTGCCGTTACAGACTTAACAGATGAAAGGTCCAAATATTTTCCATCCCCTCGTCCAGAGTCAGCACTCGAATCGATGTGCTCAAATCGCTCTGAGTTTAATAACTCAGCTTGTGATACGGCTTGACCTTTCATAGGCAATACGAGGCAGGCTAATAACCATAGTGAAAGTAAATATATGCGTTTCATCGTCCACCTCACTGCACCACAATATCGTCAAAATGCTGCTGATACACGGACATAAACATAGCATCCGCTATATCATACATAATAGTGTTATTACGATTAAGAGGGAATTTACGCGTATCGTTCACATAATGCATTGGCTTTGTCGCCCCATCAAAGGTATACTTCGCCACATCTACCTCTGTCATAGCCAAACCAGACTTACTTTCACTAGCCTCAATCAAAGCCATCATAGATGGACTCGGATTCATTATACGAGACGAATGAATAAGGGTCGCTAACGAATAGTTAGTATCATAATCCACAGTGAGCTGTCGCTCGTCAATGGTAGATTGATAAGACGTATCCATCACAACATAGTAGGTCCCGCGCAAAGAATACTGTGGCGGTGCATAGCGAAGGGCCTCAATAGAATACGTATTCAAATAGATATACAAGCCACCACTCTCCATGGAACCATTCATCGATCGTGTATGAACCAGCTTAAACTGTGGTGATGTTTTCAACTCTTGATAGGTAATTGCCTCTGTAGGCATGGTGAAAGCCAGCAATACAAGGACTAGCATTAAAATACGTTGAACCATAAAAACCTCTCTCAAACTAAATAGTCAAATACAGCTTATTTACTTAACAGCTTAACCCATTCCATATACCATGGAATAAAGATGGAACTATTTTCAAGTCTCTCCTTATATGCCCCTTCTTCCCGCCATTGTGGCTCTTTTCGTAACTTTGCCGCATCATCAAAGCCTACGTATTCAATCATATCTCTTAGCTGCTTATGCGTATACGATATTTTACTTTTATCATAATTAATACGATAACTGTAATAGTATACAGAATCTTTCACAACATGACGAAGATAGGATTCACGATTGGGCTTATAGGCATCAACTAAAGAACCAGGAATTCCGTTATTCCACACTACGGCGTACTGTGTAGGTGTATCCAAATCATTATATTTATGTAAATAATATATTATTGGAACCTTAATCAGCGTGTTATCTGTCTCTTTGCTCATAATTGCGCTACGTATTACCCGTATTTTAACCCCTGTATCCTCATAAGTTCTCACCTCATGTCTCTCATTTTCTACGGCTTCACTGACTAACTTAGCCGTCTTAGGAATGCGATAGTGAAAGTTCCCCCAATGCTCAATCTGACTGTAATTATCTAATCCAGATAAGGATTCTATGGATGGAATAATATAATTACTCATCACCACTTCAGGTGCTTGATCTTGATATGGATCTTCTGTATTAACCCATCCCCCATAAGTAACTCCATACGTTGTCTTTGTATCATCCGGAGTGAATTCCGTATACATTATACGAGAATTGTTTGACATGAACTTCCAAGATGCATTCCTCAACCCTGGATAATTATATTTTCCTTCACCTTCAGCATATTTACTAAGCTCTTTACCATGAGGTGGTCCTACTACTAAAAACGAACTGAGACTACGAACAGCAAATAATGGCCCTTTTCCAGGCTCAGTTTCTATCACATCACCACGGAAGCTAACATTTGGTACGGATAATCTGATATTTTTATCCCCTTCATGAATCAATACCACTGTAGACTGCGAATAATCTGCAAGCTCCAAAGCCTTAGAAAAACCAGGATGTTCCAGATTTAGCTTATCAAGCGTAGATGGCGGATTTTTAGGATTCGATTTTGCAAATTGACTATATGACTCTGCCTCTTGCTCCGCTACTTTATTAATATGCCGATAATTCTCATACGCATTGGCAGGAATTCTCGCATCTGCTCCAGGCATAGGCGGCTGTCCGGCTGGCACTTCGATCTGTACAGCACTTACATTTATGGTGAAAGCAGTTGCTACTGCCATCATAATTACACTTTTACGTAACATAAAACCCTCTCTTTTTCTTCTCTCACATTACAACAAAATAAGCACAACCTTATTAGCATAAGTATACTATGCAAATAAGACTGTGCCTATGATTAATAAATTTATAATTTAGTATATAGAATGTACTTTTAATTGATATTTATAAGATTTATCACCATTTGACGATATATATCTTTATCCCTATAATATAAGTAGATAGTCAGACGAGTCGAAACGTCAGGCGCATCTCGAAAATCAAAATACTTAGGAAATGGCCTTTCTGTTTACTTAGCTACCATGCGGTAACGGAGGGCTATTTGCTTTTTGTAAGGCAAATAAGGGCTACTAAGGCTCCAAAAGCAATGACAATAGCCAGTACTTGTAAGAGGAGCATGATTATTTCATAATCACTCATAGACTTATCCCTCCCTTCAAAAACGAAGAGAGGCCCAACCTCGTCTAACTATCCTAAGTCTATTATAGAACGAACTAATATACGATACAATAAGGAACGAATAATAGAGATATACAGATAAATGCATAGAAAAAAGCCCGTCATAACGGGCTTTTTTTAGTTCCTAATATATATACATTCTCCAACTCCCCAAGAAACTCCTCTTTGTAATTTCCCCAGTTTTTAAGGATAATAGAGTTATACTTGCATACGCACCACAAGTAGGTAAGGGTGATTTAGTATATGTCTCTAACTAGTTTGTAGTTTAGGAGGTGGCATATGGACGCTTTAACTATTATATGGGTCATTGTTTGTGCCTATTTATTACTGAATTTATTGGTCGGCGTGTATTGTCATATTCGTGTAAAAGATAGTACTGATTATCTACTCGCAGGTCGTCGTATTGGGGTTCTTATGACGGCAGGCACGTTAGCTGCTACAGAGATCGGTGGCGGGAGTACCGTTGGTGTAGCCGCGAAAGCATATGGTTCTTGGGGTTTATCTGCAGGTTGGTACGTAGTCTCTGCAGGGATTGGGGTTATTCTCGTTGCTTTCATCGCACCACTGTTACGACGTGCCATGGCAACGACCGTACCGGAAATCATCGGTCGTCGCTTTGGTGGCTCTAGCCATCTTATAACGTCGATTCTCTCTATGCTCGCAACCATTACCTTAGCAGGCGTACAGATTACTGCAACAGCAACCATTATTAGCGTTCTTACCGGGCTTTCAACAGAGCTAGCCATCCTCATCTGTGGCGCGGTACTCGTTATTTACACCATGTCCGGCGGTATGTGGAGCGTAACGATGACAGACGTTATCCACTTCTTCGTTCTCGTTGGGGGCTTTACCCTTGCCGTACCGTTCGTACTGCACAATGTGGGCGGCTGGGAATCAGTTGTAACGAAATTACCATCTGAACAGCTGGGCTTTACTAAGGTTGGTTGGAAAACCATCATCGGCCTTATTATCATGTACTTCATGACCTTCTCCACCGGCCAAGAATCGGTTCAACGGTACTTTGCCGCGAAAGACGAAAAAACGGCCGTTCTCGGTTCCATCATTTGTGGTATTATCATGGCTCTATTCGCCTTTGTTCCTGCCGTATTAGGCCTCGTAGCATTGGCTGAGTTCCCGAACATTGAAGCCAATAATGCAGTGGCAACGGTTGCACTTAACCTCATGCCTCCAGTAATGGCGGGCTTCGTTATGGCCGCTGTCGTATCGGCGACACTTTCATCAGGCGCAGGCGACCTCTTAGGCGCCGCAACTGTATTTACCAAGGATATTGTGGAACATCATTTTGGTAAAAGCCTCACCGATGCTCAGCTCACGAGATATAGCCGTCTATGCGTGCTATTCCTCGGCATTATCGCTATCGTTATCTCTCTCGTAAGCAAAGCCATCATTCCAATGCTCGTATTTGCTTTCACCATGAGATCTGCGGGCCCATTCGCTGCCTTCCTACTAGGCCTCACATGGAAAAATGCAACAGCTGGCGCTGGCATTTGGTCCATCGTGCTCGGCTCTATCGCAGGCGTATACTGGGAATTCGTGGGCAATCCATATGGCATTATGTCCATCATCTTTGGTTCCATCGTCAGCCTCATAGTCTTTGTAGCTGTCGTATGCATTGAAAGAGCCATGGGTAAACCACCGGCTCCACCGGCTATACCAAATGATTTAAAAGAATAACTTAAAAGAATAATGTAAGAGAACGTTCTAAAAGAGTTCTCTAAGAAAAAACTCCTATCGGTTAAACCAATAGGAGTTTTCTTATTTTATAACGATATCCTTAAATTATGTGCCATACACACATTCATCACAATTTGACGATATATCATAACCTTACTATAATATAGATAGATAGTCAGACGAGTAGTGACGTCAGGCTCATCTCACAAACTTAATAATATGTAGAAATGGCCTTTTCGTTTTATCTAATTTCCGAAGAAACGAAGGGCTATTTTGCTATTTCTAGACAAATAAGCGCCACAAGTGCTCCAAAGGATATCATGACTGATAAAATCCCAAGGATAATCATAATGATTTTATAACCACTCATAAGCAACCCTCCCTTCAAAAACGAAGAGAGGCCCAACCTCGTCCAACTATCCTAAGTCTATTATAGAACGAACTAATATACGATACAATAAGGAACGAATAATAGAAATATATAGATAAATAAGAAAAAGACCGCACCCTAAGGTACGGTCTTTTTCTTATTTCTTCAGTCTTTTATTGCTGGTATGTCTTAGTTGCTTGGCATTTCCGAAGTCTAAGTATTCCATTATATTACGTAGTTCAATATGATTATACTTATTTTTACCATCTTCATAGGTAAGCGAAATATAATATTCATATTTACCATCTGTTATCAGTTGGAAAATACGAGATTTCTTACCTGGATTATATTGCTCCAAAAGATAAGAAGGAACACCATTATTCCATATTAAGGCTGCTTGAAGAGGTATATCTTTTACTAATATTGGATTCTTTTTATAGAAAAAGTGTTTTAAAACAGTCTGAGTATACAACTGTATAGGCACCGCTTTATCTGCTAAGGCACTACGTGCAACAACGAGTTTCATACTATCTCCAACATACACGCGACCTTGAAAGTTATCACTTTTTTCTTCCCTATCTAACATCATACCCTTGGGTAGTCGATAGGTTAGATTATCCCACGTAACAGTATCACTAGTTTTATCTAGATTATCTAATGTCTGCATAGAAGGAATTACAAAATTAGCCATTGTAGATTCTAACTTTTTTGTAACGGGCTGATTCTTGTTACCTAAAAATGCCATATACGTCTGATTTGGGTATTTATCGAAAGTAACAGCTGCATACATTACAGGTAGATTTCCATTCGCATATTGCTCTCTTATTCCCCAATAACCTTTACTAAGGCCCGTATACATAAATTCCCCTTGCCGTTGAGCCTTTTTATTAAATCCTGAATCTTCAACTCGTTCATTAGCACCTACTAGCCCCGCAATAGCATAACGATCAAAAACATACGAGCCTTTACCCTTTTTATCCAAATCCTCAAAATAACTTTCTACCACTGAAATAGGCAATGTCACTTTAGCCTTATAGTCACCTTCATGCAATAAAATTACAGTAGATTCATGCGTAATTAAATCCAAATACTTCGCATAGGCTTTTTTTAATTGCTCTGCCTGCTCTGCAGTACCTTTTTTCTTAAGAACCTCTCCATCAATCCGCTTATTATAATCTTCCATTTTCTTAATGTGGTCAGCAGTAGTAATATTGCGAGTCTTATCGTAACGATAGTTCTGATATGCAGTATCTGGAATACTAGCATCAGCCCCTGGTACAGGTGGTTGTCCTTCAGGAACAGTATACTGCGCCGCATCAATAGGCATGGTAAAAGCTAATGCCACAGCTAAGCCCAACAAGGTACTTTTTAGTTTCATACAACACCTCTCAAACAATAATAGACACGTTCTCTCATTAGTATAAGTATACTATAACCTAGAGAACGTGCCTATTTATGCTTATTGCAATTTTTTCAACTCTGCTTTAATTTCGTTAACTTCAGCCCGTAGTTCTTCGTTGTCTGCACGCAATGATGCATTGTCGGCTTGTAGATCTTTGATTTGTTTTGCCATTTCAAAGCGGCTTGTTTTGAGTGTTGGGTCTTGTTCGCCTACCTTGAAAGAAGCACCGATGTTAAACATGCTTTCACCACCAAGGGTAACACCAGCGTGAACCATGGAGTTTTCGTTTGGCTGATAAGAGGCCCCAATAGCGCCCGCATTTGAGTTCTTATAATGGCCTACACTGGTCGCAAAGGACCATTTATCGTTTGGATTATAGTCCAAATAATGAAGCCCCGCCAATGCCGCAGAGGCAGCGCCCACCTTGGAGACTTGACGATCCGTATAGGACTTGGCATTGTTGAGCACCTTGTCCCCAATATTCACGGTATTATTTTCGAGCGTAAAAATACGATTCGTATTGTTATCGACCTGCGTTTTCACCTCGTGCAACTGGCTGCCATTGATAACATCCGTAGACGTTTTAGAAACCTCACCCTTAGACACATTTACGATTTTATTGTTCCCATTATCGAGGCCTTTATTAGTGAGAGACACCGTCTTCTCATTATCATGGTCCCCATCGGTAGTCGTGATGGTCACTCCGTTATACCCATAATTCGTATTGTATTCAGTGCTGTTCTCATTGTCATAGTGCACAATCTTCGTACCATCAGTGCTAAGCTCAGACTTATCACCACTTTGTATATTGCTCATGGTGAAAGTTTTAGGCTCCATTTGTGCCATGTATTTATTTTCTTTTCGATCCAGAATGGCCAAGCTATAATCCTCTATCCAAACGAGCTCATGAGTGCCGTTATACATATCAAAGTAACCGGCACCAATACGCGTATGACGATCATCAGGATGACCAGCATTCTCTCCTACAGTATTACTAATAGACATGCCATCAGATTCAATACGAATACCGTGGTTAATATCCCCAGCAGTGCCTATAAACGTTCCCTGATACGTAGGATAATTCGTCGTAGAAATCTCATAATTCGTAGAACCATCCGCATTCGTACTCGCATTCACCAATAAATTCTCACTATTTGTAGAAACAGTAGAATCCGCATAAACCGTTAATCCATTCATACTCAATACAGACACAACACCAGCTAACAATAAAAACTTTTTATTCATTATAACTCCCCTTATGTTTACAGTTGAATTTTCATTCATACACGCTTTATATTGTATGGATTTAATAATACATAATGCTTACTTCTTTAATTACTATAAACAGACAAAGAAACCTCATTATTCCCAAAAAATATATATTCACCATGACCAATAGAGAATGCACCTTGGAATGTATTCTTTGAAAACTCGGATGGCATTCGATTAAATTGATAGAAGTTATAATAGTCAATCATGGATGCATCAGTTCCCAATCCAGACTTATCAAAATGACTACCTTTACCAGTAATTGTAATAACTGTAACCATATTATGGTCAAGACTAACACTAAGGCCTAAATCCATATATTTTAAGGTCTCACGTCCACGAACATCACTTGAACTTGGAGCACCAAGCAGATCAATTACCTGTTGTCGACTCATTCCTAAATGCACACCACGAACAGATTCATAATGCTCCTTTTGCAATCGATTAGTTAATTGGCTTTTTTTATTCATAATCAAGGTTCTGTGCTCGCCATTACCCAACCACTCTAGATGAATAGCTTTTCTACCTTGAGCCTCTTGAATAATAAAAACACCTGCCCCAGGATAACCACCAACAAAATCAGCACCATCAACAATACGGCAACCATTAATATATCCGTTAGAAATACTCAATACCTTATTGCCACTAGCATCATACCAATCACCAGCTACCTTTTGAGACGCACGAATAACTAAATCTAATGGCATTTGAGCTGCTTCAACTGTTAAGGCAGAAAATAAACACATAAAACTAAAACACATACACACAAACAATCTCAATTTTGATTTCATATCTAATCTCCCTAATCCCCATATCTGTAGATATCAAACAAGAATTAATCGAATCTTATGATTCTAATTATATTAGAGTAAATAAGGTAGTAATGTATATTCTTTTACATCATTTAGTACAGTAGTGCTACCATGACGGTCATATTTATATCTAATCAAAACGACTTTATCAGTATACTTGTTAAATACAAATGATAACCCACTATTATGTGCTCCTACATATTCACCAATATAATAGCCGCTATATTTATCATAGCCCTCTGAAATCTCACCATAAGGCTCTGACGGAGTTTGATAAATCGAGTATTCCACTAAAGGACCATATGTAGCTTCTACATCACTTCTACTCATACCTACAGTTATTCCTTTATTTGTGGCATAGCCTGGTTTTATGATAAAAATATCTGGCCGTATTGGTGCATCCCAAATAGAAACTATTACAGATTTATCTGCTGAGATATACATATCATGATGTCCATATCTATGATCTGCTAAAAATAATGAATAGTTGTAGTTATTTAAATAGCTATATAAATCAGGATTATTTTCTAAACCACCTAATACACCAGAATCATCAGTATGTGCTATTGCACATTGAGCTAAGCTAACACTAAAAACAAATAGCAATAATAACTTACTTATAAAGGATTTCATTACAATTCTCCCGTTATTTACACATAGTAAACATAATATTTACCAAAAAACTGATACAATACGAATAGCCAGTACCTATTCAGGCACTGGCTTCGTATATTTAATTCTTATTCGTTTTATTATTTTTATTCTTCTCAATTAAATCAAGGTACTCTTTAAAGTTATTAATCTTAATAGCTTGCCATGTACCATCTTCAAGTTTTTTCATAAGAAGATCAAAGGTAACATCTTGATTAAGATCTTTTGAGCTAAAAATAATTGGTACAATTGCACTATTTCCATCAATAGTAGCAGAGCCAATACTTTTAAACTCAAGGTCCTTAACACCAGTCTTTTCTTTTACTTCACTAGCAGCTTCTTTAGACTTAGTATTTTGATTAGAATCCTCAGATTTCTTTTCAACACCATTATAAATTTCTTGAGTTAATACTGGTACAATTTGAGATTTTAAACCTTTAAGCATTACTTCTGCAAAGCCTTTGAATGGATTATCTTTAATCACTGGATCATTCATTTGTACATCTACAAAATCATCATAACCAGATCCTATAATACTTTCTACATCAACATGCTTTTTAAAGGTAACAACATCATGCTTCTCTACGGATTCACGAGCAAGATTTAATGAATATACTGGTGTTTTTGTAAAATACCCAAAATACCAACCTAATACGATAGCAATAACAGCTATAAGAACGGCAATAATAATCTTCTTTTTAGACATATATATCTCCTTTGTTTTATCTCAACCACTGAATTTTCCATACTTATATCTCAATCAATTATTAATATTATTCTTCAGGTTGAGTAATTTGATTATTAAAAGTTCGGCCGATAAAAAATACCAATAAACCGAACAGGATAAATGCCGCACCCCAGACCATTAAGTCTTTAAAGAATGTTGCTGTAACAATATCTAATACGCCTGTAACTACTAATAGAGTGCCAACACATGTAAGAACTTTCATACTTTTAGATTTAAACAGTAAGAAAAGCCCACCTACAAAACCAATAGCCGAAGAAAGTATTCCTATATATCCATCCACAAGACTAGCACCAAACATTCCACCTAAAGCTTTAGCAATATTAGCTTGCCAATACAAAAATATAGATATTATGATAATAATCAACGCACACACAATGGTAATTGCTCTTCTCATATGATAACTCTCCCTTTGTAAAACTAGTTATAACTCCCTTTTTCTTTGTCTAGTTGATCTTGGAATTGACTATTTCTCCAAACAGAGCCATCAGTAAAATGCACTTGTTTGAGGATAATTTTTCCTTTTGTCGCTCTATCAGATAAATATAAAGTCCAAGCTCCTGTCAATACACCATTTGGTGCTGCCTCCCCTTGTAAGGTAAGTGGAGATGTTACATTTCCATCACCTTGGCTAGCTGGGCGACCAAAATTATCAAACTTCAAAATAACAAACTCTGCCGCATCAATAGTCTTTGAAGTTACATTAATCAACTCTACGCGAGTTCTTGTAATCCCCATATCATCAGGTCCAATGCTAAAGTTTCCAACTTTCATCGGTTGATCTGGTAAGTCAGTAATAGGCTTACCTTTTAATTCACTAGGCACATACATAGCAATTTTATCTTCTAAGTTCTTTTTATCTGCCTTTAATTGTGTAACTTCTTGTTGAAGTGCACTATTCTCACTTTTTAATTGTTCCAATTCAGCTGAATTACCGCATCCCACCAAGACTAATAGTGATGTACCTAACAGTACTGTACTAATCATTTTCTTCAGCATATTCAATCTCCTTTTACAATACAAACATACTAGTTAATTCCAATATACTATATACAGTTAAACAAATAATTATAAATAAAAAACCCTTTCATAAAATGAATATAAAATGAAGTGAATATTTCATAGATTCACCAAAGAGTATCGATAATTTAATAAATCTATAAGAAGTCTGAAATTAAAATGACTCATGACCTAGTCTCCATTGATGACTGGACTACATTCACAATTGTAAAGCGACAAGAAGACTTTGCTGAAATAGCACTAAAAATTTGGCCACGTGGCTAGGCTATATATAAATAACAAAAATAAAACCACCCCTATATGAGGTGGTTTTTATCAAGAGTGAAAAGATATTTGTTTTGTCTTAATGATAACCTTTTATTTATGTCTCCCGTATGTTATTGTTCTCCCTATAGTTCCTCCTCTCTTTCTCTCCCCTATTACTTCTTCTCCCTCTACTTATTCTTCTCTCCCCCTAACGTTTTATCTTGTTAGGTCTCTCCAGGCGATAAATAGTTCAGCCACGACTTGTGGGTTTTGGCTGAGTTTGATGCGGGCTAGCATTTTGCGCACGTAGTTACAATGTTCTAGCATGGCTTCGTTCAGCTTGTGTTTCACGTGGTGTGGGGCTTGGTACACCAAGATAGGTTTAAAGTCGCCCACGTGAATGTAGCTCGTATCTGGATCAGGGCCATCGGTAACGATGTATTGATAGGGTATCGCCACATTAAAGAGTCCGTACACCACATCCTTGCCAATAGGGCGTCTACATTTAATATGACCAAAGGTCAGATGTGGCCCATAAGTCTTAGGCGCCGTATAGCTGCTGCGCCGACCGTCGCTGGTCATGATATAATTCGGCCTCAACCCTTCTTGTAAGGCCAGCTCACGTAGGATGGTACGAATTGGCAGATGTACCAATTCTTGACGACCATCTACGAAATAGCACATCGTGCTGTCCCCACCGCCAGGTTCATAGGTAGGAATAAAACAAACAATATGATTCTTTGGATTTGTATAGATCAAATCCAAATTCTCTCCCTTAGATAGCCAAGTGGCCACCGCTACTGGTACTTCATTACATGTCATCATAGGAATTCTCTCCCCTCAACTTAGGAACATTCCTTTCAACAATACAATGAACACGTGTTCTGTGAAAGCAGATTCGCATGCTTTAATCTGCTGTTGGTTTAATTGTATATCACACTGTATAATTTGTAAATATATACACAAAACTATAGAAATTTATGTAAAATTAAAGACTTTATGATCTTGTAAAAGTAATATATACCTATATGCGTCATTATTTTCTCATTTAAATTGAGAATTGCATATTTTATGTATATCTGTTAATCGCGATTAACGTAATTATACAAAAATCAGAATATAAATAAGAAATTAAATTATATTAACACATATCATTATAATAAGAACTTAGCTCTAATTAGCACATAACTCTAATACGTGCACAGCTCTAAAACATATATATCTCTAATGAATGTATAGTCCTAGTGCATTCGTATCTAGTGTACTCGTAGTTTCTTAAAGTCTGTCGTCAAGTATCTGCGCAGCTTCCGCAGGGCTCGTTCATGGCGCCGTTGGATAGCTTGGCGGCTGCAATTCAGTTCTTCGCTGACGGATACGAGGCTTTTACAATCACCGTACACGCGGCGCAATAGGTCTTGTTGATCTGGAGATAATCTACCGAGAGCCCATACGAGGCGAGCCCGTAATCGTTGTTCCTCATCGGCCGTCATGATCATGTCTGCTATATTTTCTCCCGATGAGAATATATCCATACCAACAGCTACCTCGCTATCATCAGTGATCCGGTCTGGTATATGAATCTCACGATGATTACGCAACCGCTCCCGCTTCCAATACCGCATATAACCATATCTAACACCGGCTTTCACAAAGCCAGGGAACGGTACAGATCCTTTCAAATCAAAGCTATAAATCGATTCTAGTAGGATGGCCCACAGATAGCTCTCTAGGTCTTCACGGAACTCGCGGTTCCCCGTCTTATTCGTATAGTGCAAGATGAGTGGCCGATACCTGCGACAGAGCTCGATTTGAGCCGCATCATGGCGCAACTCATCAACGGACCACGGCTGATATCCAACCGTCTGAATCCGCATATTCGGATTTTGACAAATCGACACGAGACTCTTATCCGATAAGGACGTTAAGACCTGATGACCACAGATAAGAGTCTGTAATTTCAACTCCTCTGGTACCTTGTACTCTGGTTCCTTAGGCGGTATCGTTTCAGATTCTAGCTCCTTAGAAGAAGGTCTCTTAGAAAGTACTTCTTTGGAAGCTGTTCCCTTTGAAGATATTTCCTCAGATTGTAAGCTTGCAGTTTTAATACAGGTTCGTTGTACTAACGGTTCTTCGTTTGTGTATAACATAAATCCCCTTTCCTGCCATGGCATAGCGCTTATCTACACAATAGCGCGGAACGGGGATTTTGACAAATTGGCAATTCTTTAGAATTCCTACATATTCTGTAACAAACTAGCATTAATTTCTATCCATTAAAAGACATAACTATACACCTATATACGTAATTGCTGAAAATAATACAAAAAAGACACCACAGAGGAATATGGTGTCTCTTTTAGAGGAATTAGTACTACCATTGGGTAATAGTACGTAAGCTACAATTACTGATATACACGTTAGGAATAACGTAATCTGATGTTACAAGTAATTGTACAGATAATCGTATTTTAAATTGTCTGATTACATTGCAATACAGGAGGCTTCCACAAAGTCTTTGAGTTGTGGTTTTACGTAGGTTTGGTACACGTCTGCACCATTGCCACGGACGATGTCGCCCCAGTATTTATACACATAGCGGTACCAGAAATGGAACATACTATTTGTAAAGTGGTAGTCAGCGTATTTCGCTGGTCCACGGCTATTCGCTTGAATACGACCTACGAGGCCCATAGTCATCAAGTCGTTTAAGCGAGATGTAAAGGTGCCGCTTTTAATTTGGCTAGCTTGCAACAACTCCACATAGTATGGTCTCTCTAGTGTAGCAAGGCCAGATAGGATCGCATTAGCACCTGTTATATTTTTCATATCTCGATGTAAGATATGCTGTGTTTCTTCAAAGAGTGCACCCGATACGGAGAAGAACAAATTAATGATATTCGTATCAATGCTTTCACCATTATCAAAGTACTGCACATAAGCAGGCAAACCACCTGTTACGGCAAACACGGTACGCAAGTCATCCTTGGCATAGTGAAGGCCCAAGGATTTCATGTCCACCAAGGAGAACGGTTTCACCTCGAAATATTCCGACACATAGGGACCAATCAAGCTGCGATCGCCAATGATGCGGCCATCGAGCTGTTCTAACCCATTCGCCATCAAGATGATGTTCAAATGGCTCGTTTCTTTATAAGCATCTAACAAATCGCGCAAGTGTATAGGGAACTGAGGTACAGCCTCCACCAAGGAAGGGTAGTCATCAATCACCACAGTCTGAGGCGTTTTTACACTGCTTTCAAATAGACCCTCAAAGGCCTCTTGCAAGCTAGTGATCGGTTCGAATTTATCCTGCCCATCAGCAGGAACAAAACGTGCCTCAAGAGCTCGATTCATATCGGCTACATGGATTGCTTCATTAGCCATGCGACCCGCCAAGTATAACGCCTTATGACGGCGCACAAGCTGGGAAGCCACATAGGATTTGCCACTGCGATGCGGACCATACACAACACACAAACTCATTTGATTCATCGCAATACGGGACTGGATACTCTCAATAATCTCAGCACGTCCCACAAAATTCATATACTCTCACCTCCAACATTCTATGGAGACTATTATATCATAAATTTAAAACAATTTTAAACTTATTTTCATATTATTAACATGACTTTTGATTATGTTAAATTTTTTACGCATAAAATGCACTTATTTAATGGTTTACTTTTTCCCCATATGTTGGTGAAAGTCCTCATATTTACTACATTCTATACAGTTGCATCCCTAATACAACTATACAGAGGAAAGTATAAAAAAAGACGTACCTATCTAGGATAAGCACGTCTTGTAAATTTGTGTATTTGTTTATATGTATATCTGTATGTATATGTATATGTAATAGTTTTGTTTATGGACGATACCTGCGAAGGCGTTCTTAACATTATTGTTGCATTTGTGTTTGCATCTTCATGAGCAGAATATGCTTAACCGCATCATTGAGTCGATCATTGGTAATCGTTCCGTTCGCCACCGCTTGGGTTAATGCTCGATGGACTTCATCGATGTGAACGGTGTCCGCATCAAGAAGGACGAGATCACTGCCTGCCACGATGGAGGCTACCGCAAAGTCCCCTATTTTTTGGTTTGCTTGCAAGGCGCCTACGTCGACACGGTCTGTCATAACCACCCCATTATAGCCAAGCTCATGCCGTAGCCAATCCGTGATAATCGCCTTAGAAGTGCTGGCCAAGTGAGCATTGTCGATAGCCGGGATTTGCACATGACTCATAACGAGCATATACGTATTCGCCGTCGTCTGTGTAATGAGGCGTTTGAATACAGCTACATCCGTAGTGTTGAGATATGCTTTTGCGTCATTAGCAGTCTCAAAGGATGCATCCCCAAGGCTCACTGTTGGGAAGTAGTTGTAACCAAACCACATTTTGTTGATTTGGTACCGCTCCGCCATGGCAAGGTCCATATGCCCTGCCCACGTAGGGTCCGATGTATAGGACACATTCGGTACCCCAAGATTCGCATTCGGCCCGATGACGAGGTTAAAGCCCATATCGCGCATCTCGATAGCCGATCGGGTCGCTAAATTAATAATCCGTTCCATCGGCAATTGGCCCCAACGATTTGGCTCTGGCAAGCGCAAGAAACTTTCATTAGTACGCAACACCTTATCCCGATTGATCGCTATATAAGGCGTCACCATGCTCGCCGTTGAGGCCGTTTGCATGATGTCGTTTGTGAAAGCTTTCACTTGGTTTTTATTATTTAGATTTTCATTGGTTAGCATAACGCCGCTCACACGGTATTTCCTGATGACGTCCTTTTGGGACTGTCCTACCGTGCTGCCATGAAGGCTAATCATCATCAGCTGTCCTATCTTGTCCTCTTGAGACATAGCCCCGAGCCAGGTATTTACCTTCTCAGGGACAGGCTTGTCTGATTGCATGACGGCCCGATACGACACAGTGCGTACCTCTTCCTGCTCTGCCTGACTCTCATGCTGGCATCCCGCAGTACCGATGGCGGCGACAATCAAGGCCATGCCACATAGGGCACGCCGTAAAAACAAGTTCATCTCTCCTATAAACTCCTTGTCATACTCTCTTACATGATACCTTTCTATATATTATACACTATATAATTCATCTTTTCCTCATGTGAAAGCTAATTTTCTATATCAATTTATCATAATAAAGTTATAAAGTAGTAGTAACAATTAATATAAAAGGTAATTCATACATATAACATATATAAAACTATAAGAAGGTTATACATAAAAATCCTACGAATCGCATGTAAGATGACACTCAGTAGTCAATATCTACACAAGTATCAAGTCACTCATGACCCGTAGGATTTATTTCTGTTTAGTTAGTTACCCATATACCAGTCTAACTATACTAATGTATGTATGTATGTATGGATGTATTCATCGCCAGAATACATTCGATACGACTCGTACTGAGCAAATTAGCTAATGTATAAAACTATTAGCCCTTGTATTTAGGGGATGTTGGGCATGTTTCAGGTGTTACGTCTTTGCGATCACCAAGCACCGCGCTACGGTCTGTGTAATGTGTATGCAATAATTCGTGTGCCTTGTGGCCCAATGGTTCGCCTAAGAAGTCTTTGTACAATGCTTGGATTTCTGGGTTTTCATAAGAAGCAACCCATTTGTAGTTCGCATCAGCTTCGTAAAGGCCGCCGATACGAGCTTCCTTAGTTTTCACAGCTTGAGGCAATTTAGTGCGCGGTTGACCACCGCCACCAATACAACCACCTGGGCACGCCATAACTTCGATGAAGTCATAGTGTTTGTCGCTGTCTTTCAACGCATTAAGGAAGTCACGTGTATTTTTACCGCCATGTACTACAGCAACGGACAATGTAACGTCATCACCTAATTGAACAGTTGCCTCTTTAACGCCTTCCATACCACGAACGTCTTCGAGGTGAGTCAAAGCATATGGAGGTGGCTCTTTGTCAGTGATGAGCTTGTACGCTGTACGCATAGCCGCTTCCATAACACCACCAGTGTTACCGAAGATGATGGATGCACCAGTTTCCATACCGATTAAGTCATCGAATTGGGACTCTTCAATGGCATTGAAGTCGAGGTTTTCCTCTTGGATCCAACGGATGAACTCACGAGTTGTAATGGAAATGTCTGTATCCATGCCAAGGGATTCGTCATCATAGAAACGAGCCGCTGCATTTTCTTCTTCTCGTTTTGTTTCTGCTTTTTTAGCAGTACAAGGGTTTACAGATACAGATACGATGTTGCTAGGATTAATGCCTTTTTTCTCAGCAAAGTATGTTTTAATCATAGCCGCTTCCATAGCGATACAAGAACGTGTGGAAGACAAGTTAGGAATCAATTCAGGGAAGTAGATTTCCGCAAAGCGTACCCACGCTGGGCAGCAGCTTGTGAACTGAGGAATTTGACCGCCAGTTTTAAGACGTTCTACAAGCTCAGATGCTTCTTCCATAATCGTTAAGTCTGCACCAAAGTTAGTGTCTACTACATAGTCCGCACCTAATGCACGCAAAGCACCAACCATTTTTCCTTCAAGGAATGTACCTGGTTCGTAGCCGAAGCCTTCACCGATAGCTACGCGCACAGCTGGTGCTGTTTGAATAACCACGATTTTTTCAGGGTCTGCAAGAGCTGCTTTCACCTTTTCAAGCTCGGATTTAGCATGCATGGAGTCGAATGGACATGCAGCCGCACATTGACCACAGTGGATACATACAGGCACGTCACCGTTTGCATCGAGATCGTAGTAGTCGAGTACGCTCATTACGTCCGCACAAGCACGACGGCATAACGTACAGTTTTTACACTTGGAAATGTCGTGATAAATGGATGGATTGTCGAGCGCAATCGGCACACGTTTATCGATAAATTCGTATTGAGACATGAGGACCTCCTCTAACAAACTAAAACTATCAAACCTTTTGGGAAATTAGTCCAAACTACAGAGCACTGTGCTCAAGGCGTACTTCCACATCTTACCTTTAGTATACGCTATGGTGAAAGTTTATACTATGTAGAAATGTTACACTTTTGTGCAAAATTATGGTCAATCAACCCTCTCTAGATACCATAATATTGCGCATGAAATTATAAGTGACATTATGAGTGACATTCTATATGACATTGTACGTCAGTATATTTCAACAAGATAGAAATTACATAAATGCGTAATAATATTCCCATTGTACCACGAATGAGTAAATAATTCACCAACTTTTCGGGAATTAAAACAAAAGAAAACCGCACGTCAATTTAAATAAAAACGTACATCAATTTAAATAAAAGAAAAAACGCACGCCCTCTAATGAGAACGTGCGTGTGTGAAGCTTTCACAAAGAATCATAACCCTCTGCGGATCAGATTATTTGTCACCCCAGATAAGTGTGTACACAGCGTATGCAGGAGTGCCTTGTTCAACCTTACGAGTAGATTTGTTAGGTTGTTCTTCTTTCACAACATAACCTTGAGGGTTGTAAAGAGTAACCTTAACGTCTTTTACTTCGCGTTTTTTGTGGTTGAACTCTTCAGTTACGATGTAGTGGTAACCTTCATAGTCCATAGCTTTGATGTCCAAAGTAGCTTTTTTGTCATCTTTTTTAACAGAATCGTTATCGATTGACCAAGTGATACCATTGCTATCTGTACCAACAGTATACCAATTTGCCGCATCAACACTACCGATACCACCAATGAATAAAGCGCCTGCTGCCAAAACAGCTGCCAATGTTTTTTTCATATTTTTACCTCTCGAATTAAATACAAGAATATAAAATCTAGTATATTCGATAAAACTAAATATTTTATGAAAGACAAACGTACTCAATTATTAGAATATCTATTATAAACATTAAGACTTCACATAATAGGTAGACCGTCCTCCTCCTTTACGTTGAATATGGCCATCCTTCACAAGGGTACGTATAGTGCCTTCAATGGAACTATCACTGAGATTTGGACACCATTCTCTAATATCTTGCTTTGTAAAAGCCCCTAAATGTCTATCGATAGCTGCTTTCACCTGATCCATTGCTGAACCACTATTTGCCAGTATAGAACTGCGATCCTCAAAGTCATGATATGCGGCTAACAGCATTTGTAACCAATAGCGAATAAACGATATCGGGCAGGAACTTTCATCATACCAAGGATCACTAGACTCGCGTAAAGCAGCGTAATACATATCCTTATGTCTTGCAATCTTGGCCTCTAACGATACATATTTACCTACCATAAAGCCGCTACGATACAGCAATAATGTTGTTAACAAACGGCTCATACGTCCATTCCCGTCATTAAATGGGTGAATACATAAGAAATCATGTATAAAAATAGGAATAGCTAGAAGTGGCTCCACCTCTCCATTACCTACAACACGATTATATTCAGCACAAATCTGGTCGAGAGCCTCCGCCGTTTCATAAGGCGCTAGGGGAGTGAACAACACCTCTGTACGTCCATCGGGATAGGTAGCACTAATATAATTTTGTACACTCTTTAACTGTCCACCGCGGGCATTGAACTGGTAATTATACAAAATCTTGTGTAACTGCAAAATATGATTCCGAGACAAGGATATAGAATCATAACTTTCATGGATAACATTTAAGGCATCACGATACCCCATAATCTCCTGCTCATCCCTATTTCGAGGCGTAGTCTTATCAGCTACCAACTGCCGAAGGCGCGTACTCGTCGTCACAATCCCTTCAATCGCATTCGACGCCTCTGTACTCTGTACCTTTGCCAACTCTACAAGAGAATCTAGTATAGCAGGACTCTGTGAAAGCAAAACCTCCTCCTTGCCATTCGCCCTATAAATCCCTGCAATTAGACTTAAAATATCCATATCCCACGACAAAGACTGAATCCGACCATACTCAAAACGACGCATACACACACCTCCATTTCCTTCTAATCCCTTATAAATAAAATTATTCCCTTAAATTATACCATAAAATAAGGGAATAAATAATTTGGATATATTTAATCATACGTGCAGAAAGGATTCTATCTCTTTGAGACCGACTTAGGTAACTACTCCCAAATGTAGTTTTGGAAAGATTTCCTCATTAGGCTATGAGAAAACGGGTGGATATATCTCTAAGGGCGACTTAGGTAACTATGGAGACCGAAGAGATATATCCACCCGTTCATAACTGAAGAGGAAATTTACCAAATCAAGTGATACACGCGATCTAGATTACTTCCGTCTTGTATTTGTACTTTTGTATTTGCCAATGTTTCAGAACCAATCATATAGCCTTGTGGGTTATATGTAGCAACATCAATGAGCTGTACTGTTTTATCAGCACGGTTGAATGTCATTGTATAAATGGAGTGATCTCCATTTGGATCTACAATCTTCAGGCGCAATGTAGCACGAGCATCGTTTTTATCAACAGAGTCATTGTCGATATAGCCAGTACGACCATATTGATCCGTATCAAGAGCATACCAACTTTCAGCATGAGACACGCCCACACCAGCACTGAATAATAACCCGGCTACCGCTAAACAGGCAAACCATTTTTTCATAACTATTCTCTCCTGACTATAAAATTCAAATAACTATGCAATCTGCATACCATAAATTCCCTACGCCTTCATTATAACACCATAATTGCATATTACTAATAAAAACTCTATAAACTGCATAATTAATATAAATCTATTAAGGACGATGTGCTGAGTCCTATGGGCTTTGATAATATAACGTATTTGATGACTGATATTCGCCCTGTAAGGTCAACAAAACATAGAAAGCCCCGAACTGTTCTGAAAACGACTTCGGTCACTATGGAGGCTTTCAGGATAGTTCGGGGCCAAATACGTTCTGAGTATCTAAATAAACAGAGCGAATATAAGCTTCTATTAAATTGTTGGATTATTTACCCCATAGGGCCTTCATAACTTCCGCACCCATGGTATCTTCTTCAATTTTTGTAGGTTTTTGTGCTTCTTTGCTGGACAATAGTGCTACGCCTGCAGCGCTGTATACTGTTGTATCAAGTTCTGTCCATGTTTTTTCTTTACGGTCAATGCGCACTGTATAGATGTATGTGAAGCCTTCTACATTGTTAATTTTAACAAGTACTGTAGCCGCATCATCTGTTTTGTATACAGATGCATTATCGATGAACCATGCTGCATCGTCAGCATCAGCATCGATGTAGTACCAATCAGCAGCACTAGCTTGACCAAAGCCGCCTAAGAATAAAACCCCTGCTGCAAACATAGCAGCTAACCATTTTTTCATATCTAAACTCCTTAACGCTAGAGACGACCATCTAAGATGGCCGCCCATAGTTTCTTACATATACTATTAATACAAATTATTCTGCTTCTTCGTCTTCGATTTCAGCACCTGGAATAACAGCAATACTAGCTACTTTATCACCTTCATCAAGGTTTTGTGTTTTTACACCAGAAATAGCTTTGCCTTTCTTCACAGCAATATCGTTCATGTTGAAGCGGATGATTTTGCCTTGTTCAGAGATAAGCATAACTTCATCATCGTTATGAACTACTTCTACGGCAACTACGTCACCTGTCTTGTTCGTAATCTTGAAGTTCTTAGAACCTTTACCACCGCGTTTTTGCAATGTGTAAGCTTCCGCATCATTGCGTTTACCGAAACCTTCTTCGGAGATTGTAAACACTTGAGCTTCGCTTTCATCAGCATTAAGAACACCTGCGCCTACAACTACGTCGCCAGTATTAAGTTTAATGCCGCGTACACCGTGAGCCGCACGTTTCATGAGACGTACGTCACTTTCACTGAAACGAATAGCGATACCCAATTTAGTACCTAGCAAGATGTCTTGGCTACCATTCGTTACGTTAACGGAAATCAAGTGATCCCCTTCGTCGAGGTTGATAGCGTTGAGACCAGAACGACGGATGTTGCGATATTCTTCGATAGCTGTACGTTTTACAACGCCGAACTCAGTAACCATGAATAAGTTTACATCCTCATGGATACGTTCAAGGTCGATCATAGTTGTAACAGATTCGCCTACAGCAAGTGGCAACACGTTAACCATAGCGGTACCGCGAGAATTACGGGAACCTGCTTCTGGCACTTCGTATGCTTTCAGGCGGTATGTACGGCCAGTGGACGTGAAGAACAACAATGTATTATGCGTACGAACATGCATAATTTGCGTTACATAATCGTCTTCCTTCGTCTTCATGCCGATAACGCCAGCGCCACCTTTATGTTGGTTGCGATATACGTTCGCGTTCATCCGTTTGATATAACCTTGTTTAGTCAAGGTAATAACCATCTCTTCGTCAGCGATGAGGTCTTCTACATCAAGGTCGGACGTATCGATTGTGATTTCAGAACGACGAGGATCGCCGTATTTCTTCTTCATATCTTCTAGTTCTTCTTTGATGATTTGACGTTGACGCGCTTCGCTAGCCAAGATAGCTTTCAAATCTTCGATCAATGCCAACAATTCCTTGTATTCTTCTTCGATTTTTTCGCGTTCCAAGCCTGTTAAACGGCGTAGACGCATGTCGAGGATGGCTACTGCTTGTTTTTCTGAAAGCCCGAATTTTTGCATCAATGCGTTACGTGCAATTTCGTCAGTTTGGGAACTGCGGATTGTAGCGATCACTTCATCGATGTGGTCGAGGGCGATCAACAAGCCTTCCAAGATGTGAGCACGCGCTTCGGCTTTGTTAAGCTCGAATTGTGTACGGCGTACGATAACATCAAGGCGATGATCTAAGTAATAACCCAATACTTCTTTCAAATTCAATACGCGAGGATGACCATCTACGAGGGCTAACATAATCACGCCGAAAGATTCTTGAAGTTGAGTGTGTTTATATAATTTGTTAAGTACGATATCTGGTTGCACATCAGCGCGCAATTCGATAACGATGCGCATACCTTGACGGTCAGATTCGTCGCGAAGTGCTGTGATACCATCAATTACCTTGTCGCGGCTCAAATTCGCAATTGTTTCGATAACGCGAGCCTTGTTAACTTGGTATGGGATCTCAGTCACTACGATTTTATGCTTGCCCTTCGCCATTTCTTCAATGGTTGCACGAGCGCGCATTTTTACGCTACCACGACCTGTGGAGTACGCTTTTTTAATACCTTCCCGGCCCAAAATGAGCGCCCCTGTCGGGAAGTCTGGACCTTTGATTTGTGTCATCAATTCGTCCACAGTTACCTCTGGGTTATCGATGAGCATTGTAAGGCCATTACATACTTCGTTAAGGTTGTGCGGTGGAATATTTGTCGCCATCCCTACGGCGATACCGCTGGAACCATTGATGAGAAGATTTGGGATCTTCGCTGGCAATACTGTTGGTTCTTGCAAGCTTTCATCATAGTTCGGCATGAAATCAACAGTTTCCTTGTCGATATCAGCAAGCATTTCTTGCGTAATTTTTGCCATACGTACTTCGGTATAACGCATCGCAGCAGCACTATCGCCATCGATGGAGCCAAAGTTACCATGGCCGTCTACCAAGAGGTAGCGCGTATTGAAATCTTGCGCCAAACGTACAGTCGCGTCGTAAACGGAACTATCACCATGTGGATGATACTTACCGAGTACGTCACCGACGATACGAGCGGATTTCTTGTACGGTTTATTTGGCGTCATGCCTGTTTCGTGCATCGCGTACAAAATACGACGATGAACTGGTTTCAAGCCGTCACGCACATCTGGAAGAGCACGCATTACGATTACGGACATCGCATAATCGATATAAGCGTTCTTCATTTCTTTATCAATCTGAACGGGATGAATATTCCCGTGGGACCATTGTTGGTCTGCCACAATCTCACCTCATTTTACTAACACTGATTATAATACATCATAATATTATAGCATTTTTAAGGGCTAAAGGCTATAAACCCTTTATTATTAACTGTGTTCTTTCACAAATCTATCAAAATCAGAAATTACCTTCTGCTGTGTATTAAATACTTCATATTCACTAACAGCTTTCTTCTGTGCTTGTGTCATAGAAATAAGTCCTTTATTTCTTGAGATTTGATACTCATTAAAATCTAAAAACTTATCAACACTTTCAATAAAAGCTTTCATAGTAAATGTTTCACGTCGTTCAATAATACGTTCTATATAATCAAAAAATGAGGATATCGTTCGCTCAAGTTGTTCAATTTCTTCAACGGATAAATAATTTTTGGCTATAATTACATCTTTTTTATAAATCCGCCCTTCCGGTCCAGATTCCCACGTAGTCAATCCCATATGATCCTTTGTAGCATCTGCATGACTATGAATGATCTCTGCAGCAGTTTGACCAGTAATAGCATAATGAAACTTATTCCGTATCGTTCCAAAAAATTCTCTAGTAATAGGTGATTGTGCATCATAATCGATTGCACACGCAGCAAATATATCTGTTACTTGTTGATATATGCGTCGTTCACTAGCGCGAATTGAGCGGACTCTTCGTAGCAATTCTTTAAAATAATCGTGTCCAAATGAACGTCCATTCTTTAGCATAACATCATCAAGAGCAAAACCTTTGATAATATATTCCCGTAAAACTCCTGTCGCCCAAATTCGAAATTGAGTTGCCTTTTTGCTATTTACTCGATAACCTACCGCAATGATAGCATCAAGATTATAAAAATTAGTTTGATAAATTTTACCATCTTCAGCAGTTGTTTCCATTTTGGAAATAACTGCTGATATAACTAGTTCTCCACTTTCAAATATATTCTTCAGATGCTTACTAATAGCAGGTATATTAACATCAAATAGTTTTGCCATATCTTTTTGTGTCATCCAAAATGTTTCATCTTTGAATAGTACATTCGTGGAAACAGATTCATTCTCTGCTTGATATACAATAACATTTCCTGTAATCGCATTTTCTAAAGATGTCATATAATTCCCCTCTATATTTATATCTCATTTTATTTCATACTTCTAAGCTATTCCTGCTTCTTATTTAATGAGCTGCATGATATATCATATGGTCCAAGACCTTAACAAAGTCTCGTTCCACACCTGAAGTATCATTACCAGTACTGCCAATTCCGGTTAACATAGTTTCTTTCCAATCATTCCTTGCCATAAATCGAAAACCTATCAAATACTCGGCTTTTGTTTTGTCCGCTTCCTCTTTAGGTAAATAGTAAATACCAACGCTTCTATCAGCACGAGGATGTAACAGTGCTGGATTATCTTGCGGTTTATATTCGCTATATATGGATTTCATAAAGGTTAGAATATCTTCACCCGTTACATACTTATCTACAAAGATAATTTCATTGGATCTAAATAGAGGTATCTGATTAGTACCTGCTACACGTGTTGCTTCAGATTTCTTTAGCTTTAAAACTTCCTCATGTGTGGCCATTCGCAGGCCATGTTGCTTAGCACGTTCCACCAAAGCAGCGTTCAAATGAATTAAATACTCTTGTGAATAGGCAAAATTAGCATTCGTGTATCTTTCACCACCTGGAACCGGTAAGGTTGGGCGTTGCACCACAGAATTCGTAGTGAAAGAAAAACCGTTGCTTTCATCATAAAAGACATACACATTTCGCTGGAATGGTTTTTCCTGTTCCACTACAGAGGACTGGAGAACAAGATTAGGATGAACAACAGCGAACTCCTTTTCCACGCTAGCCTTGATATCCTCTGGCGTCGCAGGATCACCATTCTCCGTCGTCCACACAAAAGAACAACCGCTCAATAAAAATGTACAAATACACACAACAACTAATGATATATACCTAATCAACTGCTTCATAGATACACCTCTCCCTGACCTATTTTCCTCGCACAGCCTGTTGTATTTCCCGATTAACAACGGTAATTATGTCTCGTTCAATCTGCTCAGAACTCTTATCTTGATAACCAACACCACTCATTAAGGTATCTCGCCAATCTTCCCGCCCTCTAATTTTAAAACTTATTAGGTACAGAGCCTTGCTCTTGTCTGTTTCACCATTTGGTAAATAGTAAAAGCTAACCTTACGGCCATACACGCTACTTACTAAGGTCTCGTCACCATTAGGTTTATATAGAGAATATATGTCTCGTAACATACCTACGACACCTGCGCCATTCGATGTTTGATTAAGAAATATAAAATCCCCTTCCTCAAACAAAGGCACCGTACTATTATCCTCTTTTCGCATAATCTTAGCATCCATTAGCGCTTTGCGCTCCTCATTATTAGCTACCTGAAATCTATACTTTGCAGCAAGCAGTGCTACCTCACTATTCAAGCGATCTAAATAAGCCTCTGCATACCTATACTCTGCGTTCGTAACCCGTTGACCACCAGGAATAGGCAACTGAGGAACCTCAACAGAAGCACGCGCAGTAAAGACAATGCCATTATTCTCATCAAAAAACGTATATTCATAGTGCTTATAAGGCTTTGTAGTAACAACCTCAGAAGCCTGCAACACTAGACGCGGATGATACGACGCAAAACGCTTCTCAACCATTGCCTTTACATCATCCGGCGTATACGGCTCAGCATCGAGCGTCGTTAACCGAGAAGAAGTACAACCACCCAATACAACACTACAAACACACACCAAAACCAACAACACAAACCTAACAAACACAGGCATACACAACCACACCTCTCTCCTTTTCCCCATTTGTATCAAGTATTCATATCAAATATGCAGACACAATCATTGATAACATCAGCTGATTGTTGATACTCTACTTCACACCCTTTCCCCATCAGGGGCCTCGCCCCATGCGAAAGGAAAAGGGCTTTTGTTGTTAATAGTTGAAGCAACTAGTTAATAGAAAACATAGGTATGGATGGGACAGACTCACATATAACGTAATAAAAAAGGGCTTCCCTTATTGATGAGCGACTTAGGTCACTATGGAGCGAAGAGATAATGGAATCCCTTTTTTAACAATCTAGCATATTTGTATTCGGGCCCCATCCATACTATTTTCGGTTATTCGCCATTAACAACAATCACTTAACTAGCGCATCCAATTTATTCATTCGATAGTTCTCTATTACATCCATGAACGCTTTGTTATGAATAGGATTTTCCGTCATCCCAAATAGGTGACTGTTACAGTCGCAGTCAGAGGATCCAAATTTAGGCACGTCCCATTCGGCAATGCCACGGACCGCATCAGCGAGAGCGCATTCCGCATCATCCCAGCTAGTTCGAATCGGCAGGCCTGCAATCATTTCGCAGTGACCGCGGAAATAGTCTAGATGCCAGTGCATTTTCTTCCGTTTTCGCTTGTGGCGCTCAATGCGTTTCGTTAAGTTCGCCTTCGCAGAGCCTACGTACATATAGTAACCCGCCTTGAAATGCATCATCCCTTTAGAGCCGATTTCAAGGTCAAGATCATGGCCGAGGTGCATGACCATCACGTACACGCCGCTATCGTGAGCCTCTGTGTCGAGGATGCTACTTGGATAGGAACATTCATGGGTTACAGTAGGCATGGTGAAAGTCTCATCCCACGCCACAGCAACGGCTTTCCAATCTAAAGAAGGGGCTATCTCTTTAAAGGTTTTAGCAAATTCCAAATCTGTATGGTAGTCTGGCAAGAACCACTGCGCTTGGTCCCATTGTACGAGGAATAAGACACCTGTATGGTAACCTTCGTTTTGCAATTCTTTCAAATGTAATAAATGTTTACGGCCTCGCTCTGTTATGGCATCAGGGAACATGGCGCCTGTCTTGGAAAATAGCGTACAAGACTTGACCTCTAGCAAGAACTCGTCGCCCTTATCATTGGTGAGGAGCAAGTCAAAGCGTGATGATGTACCGTGTAGTTTAACTGTATACTCTCGTCTTACAACGCGCCATTCCTCCCAACCAGGGATTAATTTATTTTCGATCAAATGCTGCGCTACATCGTTACTATAGTTCGTATCGAGCATAATCACGACACCATCGCGCTCGATGCCCACTACGCGGTACTTTGTCTTTGCATCAGGCTTATCGTGAGGCACAATGTACATCGTTACACCGGTGAATAAGAGCTCCCACATGCGCCCAGGATTTGGCAAATGAGCGAGTACGCTTTCACCATTTAAATCTAAAGTCACCACAAAACGGTTCGGGCGACCAGTATATGTTGCTTTCAAAATTGTATCGTAAAGGACCTTCATTGTATCTCCTATATCAGTAATATTCTATATGTCTATTATACGCTATTTTGTTACAGGATAAGAATCCTATACATCGTACTATGAAAGTCCTTACGTTAATGGGAACCTCTAACAAGTGCTATAAGCCCTTAAAAACTTACCAAAAGAGGCATTTAAAAACTTATCAAAATATGGCTCAATAATTCACTACAGTTACAGGATCATTGTTGCGATATTTTCGATTGCTACGTTGATAATCACGTTCTGCCAAATTATGTAGGGCTTCTCCTAATAACTTCCAAAAACCATCAGTGTCTTCCGTTGGTATCCCCAGAACAATGGAATTTCCTTTGGAATATGTAATACATGTGGAGGTTATATTATCAAGAATTGGCAAATATACGATAATAACACCACAGGCTCCTAGCATATCCTTAAGAGGCTCTTTCACACCAGCTAATGGTTCGCTCTTAAGGTCCTCAATTTTAGGTATAAATGTTCTTAGCAACTCCGCATCATAAGGATTGACCTCCACAAAACGTGCCTGTCCTTTCGTGATTTGTACCAATGTATAAATCGCACTCTTTTTAGCTGGCTCCATATCCTTAATATTTTCATATACTAAGGGCATAACCATTTCATTATCTACATTCTTTAAAGAAGCTACCTCAAAAAACTTTTGTAAATTATTAACCTGCTCCGCTGCCTTTTTCGTTTCTGGCACGATACCTAAACGTGCTAATTTAGCATAACCAAAAGGCTTAGCAAAATTGATTTCTTCATCAATGGAGTTTTCATACTCTACTTTTAAGATAGCTTCTCTATATGCAGCTTCTAGACCGTTCCAAAAACTAGCCTCAATATCTAAAACACGTTCTAAACGTATAGCCACATCTTGTGTTAGAGGCACTTCTCCATTAATTAATTTACTAATATGTTTTTCACTTAACCCTAAGCGTACAGCTAATTCTTTTTGAGTCATATGATGATCTTCCAGTACTTCTTTAATAGTCATCCCTGGAGGGACTGCTGTAAAGGTTTTACTCCTATAAATTTTCATACTACTTGCACTCCTAATCAATGATAATCTACAATTTCTTGAATTTCTACAATATCTACAGTATTACCATATTGAGTAAAAATTAAACGATAGGGCTGGATTAAGTCCATAGCATATTGTCCTAATCGATCACCATATAGAGGATGACAACGACCAATTCGTTTCTTAACTAACCAATCTATAGATGATGCTACTATAAGTTGCTTAAGTCTTACCTCTAATAAATCCGCCATGGAAAGCCCATATTTTCTTCGCGCTAATCTTGCTTCTGTACATACCTTACGTATCTTATTATTCTTATATCGTATATCCAATATGTCACCGACTCTCTCAAATCATAGTGAATGGTTAATACAATATAAATGGCCATTTATAATAATTTACCTAGTAGGTTAATTCTATTATACCTCTTCAAATACAAATGTAAATATATAATTTACCAATTGGGTAAATTTAATAACACTATGTAGTATCAAAAATCATGTATGCTATTAATAATTAATATTGAAATTTTTCATTTTTGTAGCTTAGGTTACATTATTACGTGTTAAAATAGTTTATACTAGGAACATCAGGTCAGTATTTAATACCCGTACTGATCGTTACGCCGGGTTTTGATGAGGCATCGCCTAGTTGATCTCATCACGCTGTTCGTATACGTGCGAAGCTTTCACAAAACCCAACGGCGTATATATTTTACAAACAAAGAATCACATAGATTAACTAAGTAGTTTTAGCCACTATTCTCCGCAGAGAGGGCTCGAGAAAGGATTTAATATGGCACAAATTGCAGCAAATTTACAACGCATTAAAAACGGTCAACGCCGTTATGCAATTACACCTCGCGTTCCTGCAGGTTTCATTCAACCTGAACAATTACAAAAATATATCGACGTAGCTAATGAGTTCGGCGCCGTTCTTAAATTGACTGGCAGCCAACGCATTATGATTACGAATTTGAAAGCAGAAGACGTAGATAAAGCTTGGGAAATGCTCGGCATGGAGCCAGCGTACACTGTTTCTAACCGCGTGCGCAGCGTAAAAATCTGCCCAGGTACTACATTCTGTAAACGTGCTAAACAAGATAGCGTACATCTTGGCATGCAAATTGAACGCAAATATTTGTCTCAAGAAATGCCAAGCAAAATGAAAATCGGCGTATCCGGTTGTCTTAATTCTTGTACTGAAAGCCGCATGAAAGATGTGGGTATTATTGGTACTGTAGAGGGCTGGAATGTATACGCTGGCGGTAGCGGCGGTGCACATCCACGCATCGGCGACCTCATCGCAGAAGTAACAACTGAAAAAGAAGCTCTTGCATTAGTAGATCGAATTATCGCATACTATAAAGAAAACGCACAAATTGAACGTATGGGCGAATTCATTGACCGCATTGGTTTAGAGGCTTTCAAAGCGGCTGTATTGGGCGACCTTGAAGGTGCTCCAGCTGAAAGCAAATCCGACGAACCAGCTGTGTTCTTGCCTGGTCATGGTAATGATCCAGAACCAGAAGCACCACGCCTTGAAGCAGGTGCTCCTATCACACCAGACACAATCATTCGCGACATCGTTGATACATATCCAAACGTTGTGCCTGTATTACAAAGCATCGGCATGGGTTGCCTTGGTTGCCCATCTTCTACAGCTGAACCATTGTGGCAAGCTGCAGAAATTCACGGTGTTAATGTATACGATTTAGTTCAAAAATTAGAAACTGCACGAAAAGGAGCTTAATATGTCCGCATTCTTAGGTCACATCCATTATTGGTTATATCGTAAAATTCAATTGCTCGTTGAGCGTGAAAACTTAATTTTAGAAAAAACAACTAAAGTTGTTGATGATTTGGCAGAGGAATTACACTCTATTTCCGTAGATACATACGGCGAGCCAATCAACCCTAGCATTCCACTAGAGAACATCATCGACCATGGCAATATCCATGGCTGGTTGTCCAACCAAATCAACATCGCATCTGTTCGCGAAGCAGCTTTCATCAAAGATTTGCTCGACACTAACTCCGGCGACGAAGCGGTGAACGTAGTAACAGCTATTCTTGATGCGTTTGCTGTACAAGGCCAAGCATGTGGCGTTGTGGCACAAGATAACCTTGAAGAACACACAGCTCCAGCAATTTACAATGCGTTGCAAAACTTCTACGTAAATGGCATGCCTTGCGATGGTGGTGACCAAGTTGTTTCTGAAAGCCCTGACGAATTCACATGGGTTGGCGATCACAGATTACAAGCAGGCTACTGGCGTACAGCAGGCGTTGATCCTAAGTTCATGGCACTTGCGTACCAAACATGGTTCGAAGCCTTTGTAAAAGCGGTAGATCCTAACTTTGAACTTGTAACGACTGAAGAAAACGGCACACGTTTATATACAATTAAGAAAAAATAAATAATATTTCGTTTGTTTAGAGACTATAAACGAACGAAAACGGGCGCAAAAACGAATGAAAATACTTTCGTTCGTTTTTGCGCCCATTTTAAATCTATATTTAATATATATTTCTTTCAAAACTGTAGCTATAGGCACAGCATTGATAAGCAATATCATTTATAATGTAAACATAAGGTAATTACACAAATTAATTTAATTAAGTGATAGCGTCAGCTTTCAAAACATAAAAAGCTAGAATTAGGAGGTCTATTATGGCAGGCACAGTTAATCAAGAATTAGGTTTATTATTCCAAGGTCCTAACTATGTAATCGTAAAAAAAGGCGGCAAAGCTGGTGAACAAGTTGAAAAACACAATCACCCAGAAGCAAATGTCATCTTTACAGTAGTAAAAGGTAAAGTACAAGTATTCCTTAACGAAACTGAAGAACACGTACTTGTACCAGGCCAAGTATTAGAATTCAACGGCGACAACTACATCCAAGCAATACTTGTAGAAGACAGCGAATTCGTAGTAAACCTTATCCACAAACCTGAATAAAATACTAACAGAACCTACAAACACTATTAGAAAAGGCGGTTAATCGTAATTGATTAACCGCCCTTTTTGTATTACTTAAATTCTGTAGTGCTTACATTTTATAAAGCTTACATTTTAAAGAAATTAAAAGGAATTATAGATTGTAAAGTCACTTACATCAAAGCGTTTTGTATGGCCCGGTGCCGGTACGCAATCTGGATGAGGATAACCGATTGGAAATATCGCTACAGGTATGATGTTATCAGGCAAAGCATAGGCTGCTCGTACTTTACGGGGATCAAAATGAGCAATCCAAGTTGTTCCTAAGCCTATATCCGCCACGGTAAACATGAGGTGAGAACCTACAATACTAGCGTCTACAACACCCATATCCGCATCATCATATTCCCGCTTCCAACTCACTGCATTATCATAACACACAATAATAGCCAACGGCGCATTGAAGTGACCATTAGTACAGTCTTTTAGTTTATTAAGACTATCTGTCGTATTCAGCACAAGTAAGCGTTGCGGCTGATAATTATGAGCTGTAGGTGCTAATCTCGCTGCCTCTAACAAGATATCTAACTTCTCTTGCTCAACGGGCTTCGTATCAAATTTTCGAACTGAATACCTCTCTGTGGCTAATGCTTTAAAATCTTTCATTAGATCTCACTCCTTATTTGAAATAAGCTAATCTATTTTAAAGAAAACACCTATATATAACCTACAATATCTTATCTCTATACAGACTATTTCTGTTAATATATTTCTCTATCTTACTATAAAAGTCCTTTAAATCCAAAAGCCCCTTGTCTGAAATCAGACAAGGGGCCATTTCATATTATTTTTTTAGCCAGTATTATTTTTTAAGACGGCTAATTACTTCGTTAGTAATGTTCTCGATTTTGCTGTTAGCGTCAGCCGCACGGATTGTGTATGGATCATCCAATACTACATCCATTTTTTTCTCAACACGAATAGTTTCAACTGCATTGTGAATTGCTTGCATCATAGGTTGAGCAATTTTGTTGATTTCATCATTTTCTTTTTGAAGCAATGGAGCTACGGATTTATTGAATTCAGCTTCTGCTTGAGTTTGATCTTGAATTTTTTCAATTTCTTGTACTTTTTTCTCAATTTGTGGACGGTATTGAGCGTCTACTTGTTGCATTTTCATATCTAATGCACCATAGCCAGGGTAGCTATTTACTACTTGGCTCATATTTACTAAGCCAATGTTAGCAGCACTTGCTACTGCAGCAGTAGCAGACATAGCACCAACGATAGCTAGGGTAGTTAATTTTTTAGATAATTTCATCTGAAATCCTCCTCGAAATAAAAGTGTCACTATACAATCCAATAGTGTACTATTTTTACTATAACAAATCTCGCTAACTTTCACAAGACTATGTTACATAGCATAATAAAGCCCTATGAACTGCTTATGAAAGTCTATAGAAGTTAAAATAATACCCACAGACATGCCCTGAAGCTATAATCGCAGTCGTTACGGACATATTCAGAGCACACATGTGGGTATTACGGCTTTCACCTAGTATTTATAATTCGTCCCCGAATTATTGTTCATCGTTCAAATAAATGTATTTATCGGATTTCAATTTGGACACGAGGTCAGGCACCAAACCGATAAGACGATCGAAGCTGCTGCTGTAAGGATTGCCTTTAATGTTGAACAACTCGATGCGTTCACCTTTAATAACGAGGATAGCGCTTGGTTCCATTTTGGCACCGCCGCCACCGCCACCACATTCGTGATTTTTGTTAGCAGTGTTGTGGTTTGTACCAGTACCGAAACCAAATGTTACGTCTACGAATGGAACAAGTGTAGTATCGCCGATTTGCACAGCTTCGCCTACTACAGTTTCCACCTTAATCATATTTTTGAATTTCTCGAATAGGACTTCCAAATTCTCTTTTACATTACTGTTCTCCATCACAGTACCTCCGCTTTTTGTGAAAGTATCATTGCTATGTTAGCTCATGTACTTAGTTGACTTAATATATCCTTACGCTGTTTGACCTTGTTCGGCTTTCAGCTTTTCTAACTGCTTAGCTTCCTTCCGTTTAACCCAGAAGACGCGAGCACCTTCGCCCAATAGGGAACGCATTGGTTTAGATAGCAAAAATCTTGTGCCATGCCAAGCCATAACAGCTAAAATGATGCGACCTTTAATGTGGCCGCTACCTTCACCGGCCCAGTTTACATAATCGAGTTCGATGTTCTCAGCTTGTTCTGGCCAAATGCTATATAGCATAGATGCGATAATCCCCATGCGATATGGGTCACCGATACCAAATCGACCTTCTATGGCCACATCGCGTGGTTTAGAGTGGTCATAGCATCGTTTTGAAACAAGGAATAGCTGGTGCCACAATTCTGTATTTGTTACATGTTTCATGAACCAGAATGTAGGAATTTTAGACTTGAATGATGCCACTGGATCGTTTGGATCTGGCTTTTCAAAACGTTGTTTCACCGTCGTTTTGAGGTCATTCACCTTCGTAAATACCTTTTCCTTAATGGAACCGTCACTGTTGAAAGTAACGCGACTTACCGTTTCATCATCGCTTTGAATATGGGATGTTGGGTCTTGCTGAATGGAGTCATACCGATCAGCACGAGCTTGTGCATCCATATCCTTAGAAGCTTGTTCAGGACGTTCTATGCGCTCATTTGGCTTTTGAGAAGTCCCAGCCCCTGGCGCTTCTTCATCACTAAAGGTAGCGTCAGAGCGCTGAGCGCTCTTCAAATCATCAAAGCTAGTACCGCTAGAACTTGCAGAAGGACCTTGTCCGCCCCCTTGCATCGCCTTGGCGAAGGCTTCCGCTTGCGACATGTCGCCATCATCGTCCATCACCTTTTGGTATTCTTCTTCTACGCGATTTTCAAGCCATTCTTCATAGTCTTTCACAGGACCAATCTTGAGCATGCCCAAAATGTATAATTCCTTAAAAAATGGTTTGTCCTGCAAATACGCTAGATGCAGTGAAAATACACGCCACAGCCATTTGACGCGCACCTCGCCACGATATGGCGAGCGTCCGTTGATTTCGATGCTATATGTGATTGGTGTCAGTAGGATAATCAAGATGAGTGCTGCAATGATGGCCACAATAACGAGGGCCACAATAGCCACTGTACTCAACCACATCACCTCCTTAGGTGTACCTATGATTAGTTTTCAATACCTTTTCGAGCCATTACGCCTTGAAGGTAGTAATGTTTGACCTCTTTCATTTCCGTTACAAGGTCCGCCTCATCGATTAATTCTTGAGGAGCCCCACGGCCCGTAAATACGAGTTCCGTTTCTGGATGACGAGCATCGAGCAAAGCCTTTGTTTTATTCCATGTAATGAGTTCAAAGAAGAGTGCCATGTTATATTCATCTAGAACCACGAGATCGTACTCACCACTGCTGATAGCAGCTAGTGCACGTTCGTAGCCTTTTTCGATGAGCGCTACATAATCCTTTGGCGGATTGCCAGATTCAAAGACAACGACTTCATCGCCCCATTTAGCGAGTTCATCCTTGCTCTTCATCCCTTCTTTGATGATAAAGAATGGCTTGCCCACGGTTTCCAAGGTTAAATTCTTTAAGGTAGGTAAAATAGTATGTTCACTATATACTTTAGATTTCATAAATTGCAAAAAGAGGACTTTCTTGCCAGCACCGATGGCGCGGATAGCTAGACCGATAGCAGCGGTCGTTTTGCCCTTGCCTTCGCCGGTATAAACTTGTACATAGGCCTTCATAGATATACCTCCGTTCATATACCTTTATTTTACAATATATATATACAAAAGAAAAGAAAAAGAACTTGCTATTAGTGCATTTGCACGCATAACAAGTTCTTTTTCCTATGAATTATGTTTTATGTTACATATATCGTAAAGGATATTACGTATATAGTATTGGTTTTACCTATTAGTTGCTAATTGGCAAGAAAATCATAGGGTCTGTAGGAGATCCATTGAGGCGTACCTCATAGTGAACGTGGGCGCCTGTACTTTTACCAGTACTACCCATCAAGGCAATTGTTTGACCTTGTTTTACGCTCATCCCTACGGTTACCAATACAGCACTATTATGGCCATAACGTGTTACAAAGCCATTTCCATGGTCGATTTCAACGAGGTTACCGTAACCGCCCTCTGTATAACCTGCAAAGGTTACAACACCAGCAGCAGTAGCCACGATTGGTGTACCATAGTCATCTGCGATATCTACCCCTTCATGGAATGCACCGATAGCGCCCGTTACAGGATCCACACGGCTACCAAATGGAGAGGTAATAACGCCCTTGCTCGGCCAGATACTAGGTGTTGTGTTATTCGTAACACCACCAGAGCCAGCGGAGAAGTTGATGGATTGCATAGCCATAAGGTCTTGCGCACCACCATCTCGAAGGATATTACGCATTGTATAGAAGCTAACTAGCAATTTTTGTGCGTCCTTGTCCATTTTGGATAGACGCGCTGATAATTGTGCCGCCGTCAGCGTCTTTACTTCGCTTTCATCAGCGGCTGGCTGCTTTGGGTCGCTACCGTCCCCGCCACCTTGAGATGGTGTGCCAGATTCAGCGCCCTTCAGCATTTGCTTGTTTTCTTCGCTAATTTGATTTAAGTTTTGAATTTTCTTATCTAGAACATCTGTCTTTTGTTGTAATAATTTCAGCTGTTCCGATTGCAATTGTGTCTGTTGACGTAATTGCATCACCTCAGCTTGGCGCACGATGCCCCAAATGCCGAGAACCAACGCCGCGATGATTAAGATAGAGCCAACAATGGTCGCTATTTTCGCCTGCTTCGTTGTTAATGTCAATATGCAGTTGTCACCATTTCTTTCAACTTTGTTTGAAATAAATGCCGGTACTTTCAATACAAACCTTCCTTATTTAGAAACGATGGCGCTCGTTAACGCTTCCTCATTGGTGCGTTCGCCCAACGCTTCGTTCAAACTCTCTAATTCTTCTTGTGAAAGACTTACGAGACTTTTACCTTTCACAATGGGTTTACTAAAAATACGGGATTCATTACGACCGTAAATACTGGAGATACAGATGCCGTTATTGTTGCCGTCAAGCAATGTAAGCGCAAAGGACAAATCATTACCGATATTTTCAAAGGCATTATATTTAATAAAGCCAATTTTTTGTATCGTATTGCTTTGAATATTGCGGATCGCCGCTTGTTCGGTCATCATAGTCTCAAGACCCTTAGCAGCATCGCGAATTTCGCTAACCTCAACAGATAATTTACGTTCTAGGCTCGCACCATTGTCCCCTTGCATAAAGAAATCGTATTTCTTTTTAAGGCTCCCTAAGCGAATGTGTAAGATGACACAATACACTAACAACGCTATAACAAGGACGATGGTTGCCATGCCAATCCACGGTTGAATCGATTCGAACATGTATATTCCTTCCTATACAATCATTCAAACTCCAACACTTAATTATACCATTCTTATTGTGAAAGTTAAATGACTGCATACAATTTAATTTAATATATTTAATGTATCTAATATAGATAAGCGATATCTATATAACAATTCATATAACAAGCATGTAAGGTTATATCTACATATATGTATTAGATACAAATTACAATACTTTATTAGCCCTCTAATTCGTCAACAAACGGGCTTATCGCTCGTTCTAGTATACCATGTAGAGCGGCTATGAGTACACCGTAATTTACAATTGGTGTGCCTTGTACAACGGCACATTCAATGCGTCGTAATACCTCACGGCGTGTAAGCATACAAGCACCACAGTGTATGATCAAATCATACTGAGATACATCTTTTGGGAAGGCTCCCCCACTCGTGAATTCTAGCTGTAAATCTGTATGACCTTGCTTCTTAAGAAGATTAGGAATTTTTACGGTTCCAATATCATCGCATTGACGGCGATGTGTACAGCCTTCGCTGATAAGCACCTTAGAGCCTGCTTTCAAATTCTTAATTGCCTCTACACCAGCTACTAAGTCCTGTAATTTTCCTTTAAAGCGGGCCATCAAGATAGAGAACGACGTCAACGGAATTGTATTAGGTGTTAACTCATCAACTCGATCAAAGGCTTGAGAGTCACAGATAACCATCTTAGGTGGGTTCTTAAGAGAGTTGATCATAGCAGGTAACTCTTCTGTTTGGCACACTAGCGCTAAGCCTTTGTAATCAAGAATTTCTCGAATCGTTTGTACCTGTGGCAAGATAAGACGGCCCTTTGGCGCTGCGCTATCAATAGGGCATACGAGGATGATTGTATCCCCCTCTTCTACTAATCCTTGTAATAAAGTTTGTTCACCTTCTACATCAAGCGGTGTTAATCCGCCCAGAAGATCGAGTAATTCTAAACGTTTAGCTTTAGATGTAAAATCAGCAGAACCAATTACGGTAGCTAATTCAGACAATCCCTTATGAGTTTCAACATAAGCAGATGCATCTACTTTATGTTCTTCTTGATTTACTTCTTTATTTTCTGCATTAATTTCATTGATAAATAATGCAATAGGCACATTATTTTGTTTTAAAAGCCCTAACCAGTGCATATCATCAGCAGTTGGTTCTTCATCGGTACGAAGTACATAAACAGCGAGGTTAATCTTTTTCACAACCTCTTCTGTTTTCTCCATCCGCAATGTACCTAATTCAGTTGTATCGTCTATACCAGCTGTATCGGTAATCACTACAGGTCCTAGTGGCAAAATCTCCATAGATTTGCTCACAGGGTCTGTCGTTGTCCCTGCCACCTCAGATACGAGGGATACAGGCTGATCTGTTAACATATTAATCAATGTAGACTTACCAGCATTACAACGGCCAAAAAAGCCTATATGCACGCGGTTTGCTTTAGGTGTTTGTTCCATAGTCTATCCTTGTTACTTAACATAACAGTAAAAGCGCAGTCCGTAGACTACGCTTTCACCGTGGATTGTAAATTGTATTTACATTATACAGAATTGTGTTCAATTTGTCATTACTAAATTTATGTAATTCGATATCAAATTTAGTATACCAATTATGTTATTTAATTAAAAATCCACTATATATAGTAATTACGTAGTAATAAAGAGTATACAGTCATGCATTGCTGTTGCTATTGCTATTGCTATTGCTATTGCTATTGCTATTGCTAAGCAATTATACTCTAAATTCTACAGTTTCAGTATCATCTGTATGGTCTTGACCATCCATATAAGCAATGAGTCGTTCTAGTTCTGCTTCAGAGGAGAAGGCAATTTCTATCTTACCTTGTACCTTTTTACCAGCGCGGAACTTAATATTTACAGGGGATCCTAAGCTTAGTTTTAAACGATCCATAAGTGCTCGTACTTCTGCTGTACTTTGTGGTTTAGCAGTCTTTGCCTTTGGTGTTTTATTTTGCATAGACTTCACAAGAGCCTCTGCTTGACGGGCACTTAATTCGCCCTCTTTAATGCGTTCAGCAGCTTCAATTTGTTGTGCTGCACTACGCAACGCCAATAACGGGCGTGCTTGACCTACCGTTAAGTCACCTTCGATAAGGTCTTTTTGGACAGAATCACATAATTTCAACAAACGAACCATGTTTGCAATATAAGAACGACTGCGACCTAAACGAGCAGAAATCATTTCTTGTGTTTGTTTGTAAGTATCCATTAAACCTTGGTATGCCAAAGCTTCTTCAATTGGATCTAAGCCTTCACGTTGTAAATTTTCAACGAGGGCTACCTCTGTCATTTCTTCTGTATTATATTTCTTTACAACAACTGGTACTGTCTCTAGACCTGCAATAATAGCGGCACGGTAACGACGTTCACCAGCTACAATTTGGTATTTATTCTTTTGTTTACGTACTACAATTGGTTGGAAAATACCAAGATTTTTAATAGACTCAGCTAATGTGGCTAAACTATCTTCATCAAAGCTTTTACGAGGTTGATCTACATTTGGAACTAATTCGGAAATTGGTAATTCGTGAATTTCCTTTTCAGGTAACACAGACTCTACAGTGTCCACCTTCATTAAATTTCCAAGGCCCTTCCCCAAGCCAGATGATTTACTTTTCTTACTTTTAACTTCTCTAGGCATAACTAACCTCTCTCACCTTACATATAGTGGCTATATCAATCTATAACACTCAATTATTTAATAGCCAATGCATTAATTCTACTAATCTCATACATTTGTTTAACTAAACACTTAGCCATTTAGCTCTTTCAGCTATATATAACCATTTATTTAGCTTTTGATGCTTTGATTACTTCTTTAGCTAATTTAGTATATACGTCAGCACCCTTAGATTTTGGATCATATACGATAATTGGTTCACCATAACTTGGAGCTTCGCTAAGACGTACATTACGAGGAATAATAGTCTTATATACTTTATTGCCAAAGAATTTTTTCACTTCATCAGCAACCTGAATAGATAAATTTGTACGACCATCAAACATAGTTAACAAGACACCTTCAATTTCAAGTTCTTTATTAGATGTTTGTTGCACAATAGTTATGGTTTTTACAAGTTGACTAACCCCTTCTAATGCGTAGAATTCACTTTGAATTGGAATTAATACACTATCTGCTGCTGTGAAAGCATTTAATGTTAGTAAACCAAGGGATGGCGGACAATCAATGATAATAAAGTCGTACTCATCGCGTACCGGTGCTAATGCTTTTTTCAACATTGTTTCACGTGAAATAACGGAAACAAGTTCTACTTCAGCACCAGCCAATTGAATCGTTGCAGGCGCTACAAATAGCTTTTTAAGCATTGTAGGCTGAACAATATCAGCAATAGGTTCACCATCGATTAGAACATCATGTACACAGAGTTCTAAATCATCTTTTTCAATGCCTAAACCAGAACTAGCATTACCTTGTGGATCTAAATCAACAAGCAATACTTTCTTACCAGCATCAGCCAAACAAGCGCTCAAATTCACGGATGTTGTTGTTTTACCAACACCGCCTTTTTGATTAGTAATAGCTATAACTTTGCCCACTTAATTCACCTCACATGTTCGTTCAAAATATTTCTTTTTAATTATAACATAAAACAACGATAATTACGGTAATTACAAATCAAATTCCAGAAAAATATCTATAATTTCATCTATCATACACATTATTTCAAAAATTATATAGTTTATATCAGCAAATATATAGACCCAATGTGCTATATTTCCTTTAAATTATATAATTATATACCTTGATTGTTTCACGTGAAACAATTTACTTTTAATTTTTCAAAATATATTTGAGTAAAAACTTATCTATAAATGTTTCACGTGAAACATTTATAGATAATCAAAATTTTATAGTTACTCAAAACGTAAATTTATAGTTGTTCAATACATATTTTTAACATAAATTTTTTATAGTAAAAAAAACAGAGTTGGTATATAAATATATACCAACTTATAATTTTTACACATATTTTTTCACACAGTTTTATTTTGAAATAACTAAGCTAAAAAAATTACAACCCAACTAATCTAAAATATATAACTAACCTAAAAATTCAATCCGCTAATTGAAATAGTTAAGCTAATAAAAATAATTCAATTGTTTCACGTGAAACAATTAGAAATAAAACAGTAAGATCATGAAGCAAATATAATAGATATAATAGATATAATAGATATAATACTTAAAACAATTATATTTATAACTTTTAGGATTAAAATATATTTTGATATAGCTTTAAGTTATACCAATTTACTACTAAATTATATGAGAATACAGGCCCTATATGCTTTGACAGGCATTGGTGATATCTATATACTATTAAATAGATAGTAATTATATTTATAGGCATGAAAAAGATCATTATAAAGATTGATTTAATCTATAAACAATATACTAATATTAAGTACACGCTCTACGGATACGCAGAGCTTTTTATTTTGAAAAGGAGGCGTTTCCATGCCCATTTATAACGGAATGCTTCCTGCCATCGATAAAGCAGAAGTAAAACGATACGCAGGACTTCGTCATGCAGAGGATTTTCCTCAAAATTATGTAGACGAAGCATGTAAAGAAATCCAGTTATTAGCTACACCTAAAGGTGTATATCAAGAATATGATTATGATGCTGAAACAAAGACAATTTTGAGCAATCCACCGCTTAAAATCGAAGGTTCCATCATTGAAAAACATCTAGAAAAGTCTACAAAGGTCTATGTATTAGGCGTAACAGTAGGTGAAGATGTAGAAATTCGCAGTGAACAGTTATTTAAACAAGGTAATTACACTGTAGGTTTGTTACTTGATGCAGCGGCTACAACAGCAGTAGAACAAGTAGCAGATCAAGTAAACGAAGTTATCAATACAATTGCTAAAAAGCAAGGCTATAAACCAACATGGCGCTTTAGCCCTGGCTATGGTAACTGGCCATTAGAAATTCAACCACAACTAGCTAAAATCATCAAAACAGAGATGATTGGCTTACAAGTAACAGAGAATTATTTATTGTTCCCACGTAAGTCTGTAACAGCTATCATTGGTTTGATGCCAGCTAACGAAGACATCAAAACAAAACGTGGTTGCACATCTTGTTCTCAAAAGGATTGTGCATCTCGTAAACTACCAGAAAAGGCGACTGTAACGTCTAATAACGAAGGCGAAGAGGGCTGTAACAAAACAACAGCCGAAGCCTCTGGTATCGCTATGAAAGGCCAACCAACAGAATAATGTTTCACGTGAAACATTATAAAATTTAGGATGATAAAGGAAGATGTTTATGTATATATTTGACGGTGCTATGGGCACAATGCTTCAAGCTGCAGGCTTAGAAGAGGGCTATTGTCCAGAATTATTTAACGTAGAAAAACCAGAAGTAGTAAAGAATATTCACGCTCAATACTTACAACACGGCAGTGATGTTATCACAACAAATACATTCGGTGCTTGTGGTCTTAAATTAGAAGATTACGACTTACAAGATCGTGTAAGAGAAATTAATATTGCCGCTGTAAAGGTAGCAAAAGATGCTATTGCAGAGTTTAAACCATCTGCACGTGTAGCCGGTTCTATGGGTCCTACGGGTCGTTTCTTACAACCATTGGGCAACATGAGCTTTGACTCTATTTATGACACATACCGCGAACAAGCTGAAGCATTGATCGAAGGTGGCGTAGATTTCATCATCATTGAAACTATCATCGACGTACAAGAAATGCGCGCCGCTTTATTAGCATCTCTTGATGCTCGTGAAGCAGCAGGAAAGACAAAAGAAGATGTACAAATCATCTGTCAATTTTCTTTCAGTGAAGACGGTCGTACTATTACAGGTACACCACCAGCAGTTGCAACTACTATCGTAGAGGCTATGGGTGCTGATATTATTGGTATTAACTGTTCCCTTGGACCTGAACAAATCACACCTCTTATTGAGGAAATTGCAAGCGTAACAAACTTGCCAATTATCTGCCAACCAAATGCAGGCATGCCTCAATTAATCAATAAACAAACTGTATTCCCACTTACAGCAGAAGAAATGGGTCCATTGATGCTTCCAATCGTAGATGCAGGTGCAAGCTATGTAGGCGGCTGCTGTGGTACAACACCAGCTCATATTCAAGCAATTTCTGACGCTGTAAAAGCACATACACCTAAGGAACGTGCTCACGTAGAACCTAAAACAATCATTACTAGCCGTACTAAATTGTTAGAATTAGGTCACAATACAAAACCTCTTATCATTGGTGAACGTATCAATCCTACAGGCCGTAAAGTTCTTGCTCAAGAGTTACGCGATGGCTCTTTCATCCGCGTAAAACGAGACGCTTTGGACCAAGTAGAAGCGGGTGCAGACATCCTCGACGTAAACATGGGTGTAGCTGGTATGGACCAAACTCCATTGATGGAACGTGCTATCTTCGAATTATCCATGCTCGTTGAAACTCCATTGTCTATCGACACATTGGACCCAGTAGCTATGGAAGTAGCTCTTAAAAACTACCCAGGCCGCGCTCTTATCAACTCCGTAAACGGGGAAGAGGAGTCCATCACTCACGTTATGCCATTGGCTAAACGTTATGGTGCAGCTTTACTTTGCTTGCCAATCTGCAGTGGTGATTTACCTGAAAAAGCAGAGGACCGCGTTGCTTTAGCTGAAAGCATCGTAAATCGTGCTTATGGTTATGGTCTTCAACCACATGACTTATTACTTGACCCATTGGTATTAACACTTGCTAGCGGTGAAGATAGTGCACGCCAAACATTGCGTACATTACAGTTATACAAAGAGAAATTTGGCTTCCCAACAGTAATGGGCTTGTCTAACATCTCCTTCGGTATGCCACAACGTCCTTACTTGAATGGCCAATTCTTAACAATGGCTTTGGCATGTGGCTTAACAACACCAATTATGAACCCATTAAACTATCCAGCTAAAAAAGCGTTCGTATCTAGTACAACATTATTAGGCTGGGACCCAGGTTCTGCAGAATTCATTAAAGAATACGGCTATGAAGACGAAACAAGTGCTCCTGGTAACGCTGCTCCAAAAGGTCCTGAAAAGAAATCCTTCGACAGCAACGATCCATTAGCAAATATCCGTGCTTGCGTAGAACAAGGCGAAAAAGAAGCCATTGTTGATCTTGTGAAAAAAGCGTTAGCTGATGGCATGGACCCATTAGATATTACGAAAAAAGGCTTATCTGAAGCGATGAACGTAGTAGGGGATAAGTTCGGTTCTGGTAAATTATTCTTACCACAAGTAATGCTCGCTGCTGAAACAATGCAAGCTGCTTTCAACACTATTAAAGAAATCATTCCTGCTAGTGAAAGCTTAGATAAAGGTACAGTCGTTGTTGCTACTGTTAAAGGCGATATCCACGATTTAGGTAAAAACATCGTAGCAGCCTTGCTTGAAAACAATGGTTACAAAATCGTCGACCTCGGCAAGGACGTTGACCCAGAAGTTATCGTTCAAGCGATTAAAGACAATAAGGCGGCTCTCGTTGGTATTTGTTCCTTGATGACTACAACAATGCCTCAAATCGACAATACTATCGCTGCTATCCGCGCTGCAGGCCTTAACACTAAGGTCATGGTTGGTGGTGCCGTAGTATCTCAAGACTACGCAGACCAAGCGGGCGCAGATATCTATGCTAAAGATGGTATCGCTGCCGTTAACCACGCAAATGATTATTTTGAAACATTAGAAAAATAATTTCTAATTAACATGACACAAAACAAGGTGAAAGCTCATCTTAAAAACTTATTTTGATGGTGAAAACCACTTAAAAGATTAAACCAGATAAGCTTTCACCATATGTATAGATCAAGAGGTACATGATGACATTAAGAGAGAAACATCAACAAGGGAAATTCACCATCACCGTTGAATTAGACCCACCAAAGAGTAGTTCTGCTCAAAAAGTATTTGACCAAGCAGCACGTTTAAAAGGTAAGGTAGATGCTATTAACATCGCTGACAGCCCTATGTCCAAAATGCGTATGAGCCCAATTTCCTTGTCTTATTTGTTACAACACAATAAAGATATCGAAACTATCTTCCACCTTACATGCCGCGATCGTAATATCATCGGCTTACAATCCGAATTACTTGGCGCTGCAGCACTTGGCGTAAATAATATCTTAACCCTTACTGGTGACAAACCAGATAATGGGGACCATCCATTTGCACAATCCGTATTTGAAGTAGACTGCATGGGCTTACTTAACATCGCTAAAACTTTGAATTCTGGCAAAGACTTGGCAGGTAATGACTTAGACGAGCCTACAAACTTCTACATCGGTGCTACTGGTAACCCTGGTGCGCCAGATTTAGAAATTGAACGTCAAAAATTGGCTGCTAAAATTAAAAATGGTGCGCATTTCGTACAAACACAACCAATTTACGATTTAGAACAAGCAAAACGCTACATCGATAAAATGTCTGAGTTCGATGTGCCTATTATGCTCGGTTTAATTCCACTTAAAAGCTTCAAAATGGCCACATATCTACACGAAAAAGTGCCTGGGATCAACCTTACACAAGAAATCCTAGACCGCGTAGAAAAGGGCGGTAAAGAAGCGGGTACAGAAATCGCTATCGAAACATTGGAACAAATCAAAAAAATCGCTGCAGGCGTACATATTATGCCTTTAAACGATATCGATACAACATTACATATCATTGATCACGTATAAGTCATTGTGAGATTATCATAGAACACCCTTCCCATGGACTCCATAGTAATCCTAAGTCGTCCTTAGGGAAAGGTGTTTATTTTATTTAATAAGCCTAGAGAAAAAGAAAAAGGATGCAAATCATAGATTTGCATCCTTTATTCATACATTAGATTAATGGCTTATCTTTAATTTCTTTTGGTTTACGTGGGTATTGTTTAGGTGTTTTACCTGTTTTCTTAATGTACAAGATAGCTCGTTTATCATCCAAGGTTGGAAGTGTAACAGTGCGTACTTCTTCAATCTTAGCTTTTAGTGTGCTAAGGGCTTTATTAGATTCGCCCACTTCTTCTTCGTAGATGGCGCCTTTTAGAGCAATTACGTAGCCACCTTCTTTTACATATGGTACGGTCCATTCTAACAGAATAGGTAATCTTGCTACCGCACGGCTCGTAGCGACATCGAAGCTTTCACGGTAATCTTGATGACTAAGATCCTCTGCACGGCCATGTAAAGTCGTACAGTTCGTCAATTGTAGCTCATCAATAACGGTTTCAAGAAAGGTAAGACGTTTTTTTAAAGAGTCAAACAGAGTAACCTTGAGGCTACGGTCGTAAATAGCCAAAGGAATACCTGGGAAACCAGCGCCAGTACCAACATCGATGATGGACATACCAGATTTGATGATATGTGGGTCATAGCAGGAGAGGGAATCGATCATATGTTTCACCACAACCTCTTTCATGTCTGTAATACCCGTGAGGTTCAGATATTTATTTGTTTCAATCATGCGCGCATAATACACGTAAAAGTCTTTTGCTTGATCTTCCGTACAAGGCAAACCAAATTCGCTCATTTGCTCCATCATATATGAAACAAATTCAGACTCAGGCGCAATAGGCACATCGTATTTTTCTTTCATAAGTGCTCCTAATGAATTATCCAATATTTATATGATAGTGAAAGTAATCGACACATAGTTAGAAAATCTCATGTCATATGGTAGATCATATAAACAAATCCAGATAATTAATAATATAATAAGTTATAAGAATAGTATTTCTTATTTCAAAGGCTATAAAACTCAAAAATTTGCGTTCTACGCCGTTTTTAATCTATTTTATATAAGTTATATATGAAAACTAATAAAATGACCATACAAGCGAAATATTTAAGTCATTTTTCTTTATATTATAGCATATTCTCAATTAATTCTCATTTAAATAGATATATTTTCTAAAAACACCATCTAAACATAGGATAGAAGAAGTATTAATCAATCATTATCATTTAAATAACAATATTGAGAAATCGGTCCATCTTTTTTCAATTTCATCATTCATCTTTTCAGCAACTACATTTCACTGTTTATTTCTAATTTATCACCATGAACTTTTCTTCACTTACAAAATATTTTGTCTATTCTGAATGTACACTCAATGTATTCTCCTGGTGTACATATTTTAATTATAGAATACTATATGTTTTATAAATATTCATATAAATATACAAATATTTACTTATATAGAATTCTTTTACATCTATAAAAAATAAAACTTGCGAATAAACTTATTTATGGATACACTACCATTAATAGGGAGGTGGTACCCATGAAACAAAAATTTATGTGGATATTATTTAAAATGGGCCTATCATTATTTACTCCAGACTATATGAGCAAAGGTCGCGAAATCGATGAGCATCAAGAAAGAGAAGTCTTATAACTAAAAAAGCTAGTTAATCACAAGATTAACTAGCTTTTTGTATGTAATTAATAAAAAAGTAGATTTATTTTATTATACTTTTACCTTATTAGTAATAGATTACTTCTCTTGGAACGTCTAACTCTTTATAAATATCGTTATCTGTATAATTAGTATCATTTAAATTTACGTTATTATTAGATATTTTTTTATATTGTATATCATCAATAACAATTGTTTTATCATCATTTAATGTAAATTGTCTAAATTGTCTATCGAACTCTTTTAATGTTTTAGCATCTACATAAAAGTCAGAGTTTGTATAATAATATCTATCTAAATTTTTATTGTATCTTTGTTTAGTAAATCTAATTTCGATAGCAGGTTTATTTTCAAAGAATGTGTCTTTTTCTTTAATCATTAAATAATATTTCTTACCATCTTCTTTTGTCTCTTTACCGTGATCCACTAAAATATATTCACCAGTCAAATCTTCAGCAGTTATACTTCCACAACCAGCAAATACTATAGCTGTAGCGATAAGTGACATTATAATAAATATTAATTTAGTTACTCTCTTCATAAAATTTTTCTCCTCTTCAAACTATATTTGTATTTTTACATTATTAAAAATTATTTGCTTCGATTGTATTGTTCTAGTTGGATCAACAGCACAGATACGTCCGCAGGGGATACGCCAGAGATACGGCTTGCTTGGCCGATGGAGTGAGGGCGGATTTTATTGAGCTTTTGTTGAGCTTCAAGAGAAATGCCCTTAATTTGTGTATAGTCCCATTCTTTTGGAAGAATTTTTTCTTCTAGTTTGCGAACCTTATCGACTTGGTCCATTTGCTTTTTAATATAACCTTCGTAAGTAATGGAGATATCAACAGCTTCTTCTACGTCAGGTGTATAGCGTTTTAAACCAAATGCATCGGCTACGATAGCATAGGAGAGTTCGTTACGTTTTACTAAATCGTAGGCATGAATACCTGTTCTAATAGGTGCTGTACCTAAACTTTCAAGCAAAGCTTGTGTTTCCTTGGATGGATTTACAGGTGTATTTCGCAACATATCCATCGCTTCTTCGATAGCAGCTTTCTTAGCTGTAAATTTAGCCCAACGATCGTCTTTTACAAGACCGATAACACGACCTTTTTCAGTGAGACGCATATCTGCATTATCTTGGCGAAGTAATAGACGGTATTCGCTGCGGCTCGTCATCATACGGTACGGTTCATTTGTACCTTTTGTTACGAGATCATCGATGAGAACACCAATGTATGCTTCGGAGCGAACAAGGATGAACGGTTCTTTACCTTCAAGCCACAATGCTGCATTAATACCAGCCATGAGACCTTGAGCAGCCGCTTCTTCATAGCCAGATGTACCATTCGCTTGACCAGCAGAATAGAGGCCTTCAATATGTTTTACTTGAAGAGCTGGTGTCAATTGTGTTGGGTTCAAGCAATCGTATTCAATAGCATATGCTGGACGCATGATTTCTACATTTTCTAAACCAGGAATAGTACGAAGAAACGCGTATTGTACGTCCATAGGAAGGGATGTACTCATACCTTGTACGTACATTTCATTTGTGCCTGTACCTTCTGGTTCTACGAATAATTGATGGCGTTCTTTATCGGCAAAGCGCACTACTTTATCTTCGATAGAAGGGCAGTAACGAGGGCCTACACCTTCAATTTTACCGCTATACATTGGAGCACGGTGAATATTGCTTGTAATAATTTCATGCGTCTCTTTGTTAGTATAGGTCAACCAACATACGTCTTCGTTGCGGTTGATCCATTCATCCATGAAGGAGAAGGAGTGATGATGTGTATCACCTTCTTGAACCTCCATATTTTCAAGGTTAAGAGTACGTTTATCTACACGAGCTGGCGTACCAGTCTTAAAGCGCATCAACTCAATGCCATTGTCGAGCAAGGATTGAGAAAAATGTTCCGCTACGCGTTGACCATTTGGGCCACCTACGTAGTCGATGTCGCCGATGAGGATTTTACCCTTCAAATAGGTACCTGTACAAAGAACGACAGCTTTAGCACCATAGAATTCGCCAAGTTCTGTAACGATACCTGTTACCTTGCCGTCCTCAACCTTAAGCTCGGTCACCATGATTTGCTTAACATTGAGGTTTTCTGTATTTTCAATGGTTTGTTTCATCAAATGTTGGTATTTGATTTTATCGGATTGGCAGCGCAATGAATGAACGGCAGGGCCTTTACCCATATTGAGCATACGCATTTGAATAGCCGTAGCATCTGCGTTGATACCCATTTGACCGCCTAAAGCGTCAAGCTCATAAACAAGATGGCTTTTACCAGGACCACCAACGGCAGGGTTACATGGCATAAGCGCAATATTATCTAAACTGATGGTCGCCATCAACGTACGATGACCCATGCGGGCAGCGGCGAGGGCCGCCTCACAACCAGCATGACCACCACCGATGACGATGACATCATAATTATCTACTGTGTACATATCAATTGAATTCCTTATATTTGTTACTTATCTTATTGTGAAAGTTTTCTCAGAGCACAGTTCCTCACTGTGACTTTTCTTTGGGTTATTTACCAAGGCAGAAACGGCTAAATAGTTCGTCGATCATGGATTCACGGATGGTATCACCCGTGATGTCGCCTAGTAGTTCCCAGGCGCTGCGCAGGTCGGTTGCTACAAAGTCTACTGGCATGCCCATGTCGATGGAGGAGAGGGCTTGTTCGACTTGAGCCTTCGCTTGTTCCATGAGGCTGATGTGGCGCACGTTACTGATCATAGCGCTGTTATCTTGTTTTACGCGACCGCCGTAGACGAGTTCTTGCACCCATTTAGAGAGAACTGCAGAGCCTTCGCCTTCTTTAGCACTGATGCGCTCGATAGCCGTAAAGGTTCCGTGTTCTTTAATATTTTCGTCTGTAACGACTTGTGCCATATCGGACTTATTAAGGAGTACGATGGTGTTCAAACCGCTCACAGAGGTCAAAATTTCGATTTCTTCAGGGGTTAATGGAGTAGACCCATCGATAACGCAGAGCACGATGTCTGCTTTGTTGATATAATCGCGAGCACGTTCAACGCCAAGGGCTTCTACCGTGTCTTGTGTGTCACGGATACCTGCTGTATCGATGAGGCGCAAGGAAATGCCTTCAACGGTCATATATTCTTCAATACTATCCCGTGTCGTACCAGGAATATCTGTTACGATAGCGCGATTTTCACGCAAGAGAGCGTTCATCAAGCTCGATTTACCTGCATTTGGACGGCCTACGATAACCGTTGTAATACCGTCCCGAATGAGGCGGCCTGTATTCGCTGTGGATAAGAGATCATCCATAGCTTTCAAAATAGGCTGCAATTGATCACGAACCTCTTGGCTCGTTACGTCCTCAATATCCTCTTCAGGATAGTCGATGGTTACCTCTAAATGGGCAATCATAGCGATGAGCTGTTCACGCACATCTTTCACAAAGGACGAAACGGTCCCATCTAGCTGAGATACAGCGAGAGAGAGGGAGTCCTCCGTTTTTGCTTCAATAATATCAATGATCGCCTCTGCTTGAGTAAGGTCGATGCGTCCGTTCATAAAGGCGCGCTTCGTAAATTCGCCGGCCTCAGCCATGCGCACATCGTGGTTTACGAGCAATTTCAGAATTTGTCGAACCGGCACAATACCGCCGTGACACTGAATTTCCACTACATCCTCTGCCGTGTAGGAATGAGGGCCTTTCATTAATAATACAAGAACCTCGTCAATGGTCTTGTTCGTTGCGGGATCCACAATGGTCCCATATTGTATCGTTCTATTTTGGCGGTCCATCAAAGGAACAGTGCCAGCGCTCTTGAACAGGCTATTTACAATAGGAAAACTATCCTTGCCGCTGACCCGAATAATACCAACCCCGCCGATACCGGGCGGCGTCGCAATGGCCGCTATTGTATCATCTATATACATACATATCTCCGTATTTCGATTATCTAATATTTGATTTTGTATATGTTCTTCGCCTGTGAAAGTTAAACTAAACTAATCTTTGCATGCGAAGATTAACTTAGGTTAGCTTTCACCATAACCTAAAGAATAAAGAGGACAGCCCTCAAGCAACCGATAATCTCAGTTACTTGAAAGCTGCACCACTATATTTTATTTTTTGTACGTAATCACAACGTGACGGAACGGTTCGTCCCCTTCACTGTTAGTAACAACGTTTTTATCGCCTTGAAGGGCAGTGTGAATGATTTTACGTTCAAAAGCATTCATTGGTTCTAAAGAAACCTTTTGACGGTTGCGTTTCACCTTAGAAGCCAAGCGTTTCGCGAGATTTACCAATGTTTCTTCTCGGCGAGAACGATAGTTTTCCACATCTACAACGATATGGCAGTGGCCAGATACATCCTTGTGAGCCACGAGATTAGTTAAGTATTGAATAGCATCCAATGTTTGACCATGTTTGCCAATCAAAATACCCAAATCTTCGCCGTGTACTTGGAATGTAATCTTATCTTTGGTCATCATTTTTTCGATAACCACAGTGAGGCCCATTTGAGTAAACATATCATCGAGGAATTGTTTACCTTTTTCAGCGATTTCTTGTTGATCTTCTTTTGAAAGTTCCTTTTTAGAAGGTTTTTCTACAACATCACCTTCAGTAGAATCAACTAATGTGTCTTCTACTTCTGTTTCAGTTGTTGCCACCGGTTCGGAAGCAACAGCTACAGATTGTTCTTCTACATGAGCTACTTCTTCTTGAGTAGCAGTTTTAGCTACAGATGTGAAGAATAAGCGAACAACTGCTGGTTTACGACCAATGCCCAAGAAGCCATTAGAAGGTTGTTCCAAGACTTTAGTTTCTACCAATTCTTGGCCTTCTGCAGCCAATTGAGCTACGCCTTTGGCAATGGCATCTTCAATGGTTTTAGCAGATACATCGATAAATTCCATAATTGCCTCCTACTTAGCGTTCAAATTTTTGTAAATGAAGTGCTGTTGAATCAATTGGAATACGTTAGATACTACCCAGTAGATAACGAGACCAGATGGGAAGCTCAAAGAGATGTAACCAATGAATAAAGGCATAAAGATTGTCATAATCTTTTGTTGTTGTGCAGCTGCACCAGTTGCACCATTGCTAGTTTGACGAGACATAACCCATGTGGATAATGCACTCAAAACTGGCAAGATGTACATTGGATCTGGTTCGCCAAGGCTAGGCAACCACAAGAATTGTACAAAGTTTGGATCGTAAGGGTAGTCTTTCAACGCCCAGTAAATTGCGATCAAGAATGGCATTTGCACCAATAGAGGCAAACAACCAGCCAATGGATTAACGCCCATTTCTTTGTACAATGCACCCATTTCCGCTTGAAGTTTTGCAGGATCGTTTTTGTATTTATCTTGCAATTGTTTCATGCGAGGCTGCAATTCTTGCATAGCCTTCATGGATTTAATTTGCTTAACAGTAAGTGGTGCCAAAATCGCTTTAATGAAGATTGTTAAAAGGATAATAGCCACACCGTAGCTTGGATAACCTACCATTTGAGTCAATTGGAACGCGTACGTTACCAATGTGCTCATCAAGTCAACGATAGGTTGGAAAATACCACTTAAAAAGTCCATTGTTTCTCCTTTTTCTTACAGTCCGAAACCGTCCTTTGCGCATCTATATATCGTTATGGTATGGTCTAAATTTCATCCATACAGATGCTCAGGTATTTCCAAAACTGTGCTAGATAGTTTTTGTGAAAGTTACTTTCACAGAACGCATCCAGCCTAAGCCCAAATAGGTTAGGGAACTGGATCGTAGCCACCCTTGTGGAAAGGATGGCAGCGAAGAATGCGTTTTAAACCCATCCAGCTACCTTTCAAAGGACCATATTTTTCGATGGCCTGCAGAGTATATGTGGAACATGTCGGATAATAACGGCAACATCCAGGTTTTAAGGGAGATATGGCAAGCTGATAGAACCTAATTAAAAGTCGTAAAAGCGCGGTTATACAGCGTTTCATGGAAACCTCCATATACACAAAAAAGGACCAAAGCCTTCTAACTTGTGGTCCTATTTATCATTTTGTATCAACAATTTGCTTTTTCGCAAGAGATACAAAATTTCCTTTTCCGCTTTTTCGTAGGTAGCGTTTTTCAGAGGGCCACGTCCAACAATTACGATATGATACCCTTCGCGTATGGAATGTTGATTGAGGCGATATACCTCTTTCATAAGGCGTCTAGCTCGGTTGCGCTCTACAGCACAACCAACCTTTTTGCCGGTTACAAAACCAATGCGCGTAGATTGCTTCGCCACGGGCATACGATACAGTACACACATACGGCCTACTTCGTATTTACCGTGCTTATACACAAGGCGATATTCATTATTGTGCGTCAGTCGTCTTGCTTTATCGAGGCAATAATCCATATGCATTGTCCTTAAGTCCTAAGAATAGAAAAACTTGGCAGCAGCGCCAAGTTTTTTCTCCTGCCTAACAGCTATTATATTATGCAGATAAGCGTTTTCTGCCTTTTGCACGTCTTCTTTTTAAAACGAGACGGCCACCGATAGTTTTCATGCGTTCACGGAAACCATGGGTACGTTTTCTCCAAAGAGTATTTGGTTGGTAAGTACGTTTCATTAGTAAAACACCTCCTCGTCATTTTGTATTGTTTTACTTATACCATAACAGGGTAATTATAGAGTTAAAACGTAAATTTGTCAATCATTTAGGGCTATTCTGAAAGACTTTTATGTAGATTTTACTTAAATCCGATAGAACTTAAAACTGATACTACTTTTATAGGGGGAGGAATAGATGTGGTTTTCTCCCTCCATACTCATCGTAAGTCGGTCAAAAATCCACATCTATTCCTGCTCCTAACATACTCTAATGACTACTATAACACCTACCACCAGTATAAAAAGTAGTATCAGTTTTTATGGCAAATCTAAAAGTCTTTCAAAATACGGATCTAAGATATAACAAATCTTCCCTTTCAACCTCTTGAGGGAAAAAGGGAAAATTAATGTTACGTTTCCAAAAGAGAGCTCCTTCATCGCTCCATACTAACCGTAAAGTCGCTCAAAAGGACCCTATATTCCCTCCCTAAGACAACCCTAATCTATCCTTACACACCACTACACGATGTAAACGTAACATCAATTATTCAGCAACACAAGAACTCACATTCTAATCTTTTATATTTTGGCGAATTTACCTTTTGATCTCTAGTTGGAAGAGGAGGGGAGGAATAGATGTGGTTTTCTCCCTCCATACGACACGTAAGTCGGTCAAAAATCCACATCTATTCCTGCTCCTAACACGCTCTAATGACTACTATAACACCTACCACCAGTATAGAAAGTAGTATCAGTTTTTATAGCAAATCTAAAAGTCTTTCAGAATACGGATCTAAGATATAACAAATCTTACCTTTTAACCTTTTGAGGGGAAAGGGAAAATTGATGTTACATTTCCAAACAACTAAGTCTTCTTCATCACTCCATACGACACGTTTCGGTCAAAGATCCACATCCACACCTAACACTCCCTCTTAGAAAAATCACTAGTTTGTTATTTTTATCTATCATTTAGTTTTGATTATCTGAAGGTTGATGTTGTTATGTTCATCAATTACTTTTTCGTCTATGTATATTGTAATCATAAAAATTATCTTATAGGAGGAGCGGACTGAAAACTACTTTTTGAGTGACTTACGCGTCGTATGGAGCGATAAAAGTAGTTTTCAGTCCTCCCCCAAAAGTAATTGATGAACAAAAGATGAGATAATTACTGAGTTATTAACATTTCTCCTTCAGATAATCAAAAGTTATCCACAGAATAAATGACAAACTAGTGATTTTTTGGTACAATCATAACTGAAATTAGGAAAAAGTATATATTTTTATAAGTTTTTGTTGGATAACTTTTAAGGTTATCCACATTTTTTCTCTTTTGACCTGTGTAATCTATAAAGTCAGTTATTATCTGGTTGGAATAGAATTTTATTTTCACTTATTCACAGGTTGTGCACAGGTTATTCACAGGAATAACAGGTTTTTCCACAGCTTTCACAAGAGTTATACACATTATTCCTAAAGTTATACACATTTATCGTAATAGTTATACACAAGAGGCACGTCATGCAATCATTTGATTTGAATAATATATGGGAACATATATTGCAAGAGGCGAAAAAGAACATGCAACATTTGCCTGACGCGTTGTACTTGCGCGTCACGTCATCGTTGATTCCCATGTCTCTCGACAGTCATTCGATCCATATAGGGGTCATGCAAACATTTGTTAAAAACTTAATCGATCAGCAGCCACAGATCAGCAAGGCTTTGCAGGATGCTATTACTACGGTTATCGGTTCTCATCGGGATATGGTGTTATTCGATTTCAATCAAGAGAGTGTAGATACTACTTTTGTTGATGAAAGTCTCATCGATGATGCACCTGTAGTGGCTCCACCGATGCCATTACCGCCTGTGGTAGAGGAAAAAGCTCAACAAGATGAGTTCTACACACCGGTATATCAGGAGCCTGTTTATATCGACCGAGCACCAGCGCCTGTAAATATTCCAGATGAGCCAATGGTAGTGCCTAGTAAAACAGTTGAAACTACAACACCTACATTACAATCTGATAATGTACCTGTGGATTTATCATTATCTAACCTTAATCCAGCGTACCGTTTCGATAACTACGTTACAGGCAACGCGAACCGCATTCCATTTGGTGCGGCTCAAAATGTAGCTGAGTTCCCAGGCGGTGACTATAATCCGCTCTTTATCTATGGTCCATCAGGTCTAGGTAAAACGCATTTGATGCACGCTATCGGCAATGCCATCAAGGAAAATCATCCACACATGAAGGTTATGTCCATTACGAGCGAAAACTTTATGAACATTTTCGTCGAAACATTGCAGCGTAACCAAGGTAAATTGTTCCGCAACACATTCCGCAACATCGACGTACTCATGATTGACGATATTCAGTTCCTTGAAAGTCGTGAAAGTACGAAAACTGAGCTATTTAATACGTTCAATGAGTTATTAAATAACAACAAACAAATCGTCCTCACCTCTGATACGATGCCAAACGATATGGAGCAATTCGAAGACCGTCTTCGTTCTCGTTTCCAAGCTGGCTACATTGCAACAATGGAAAATCCAGATTTAGAAACACGCATCGCCATCTTTAGATCACTTTTAGAACGTGAATATAAGAAAAATCGCGTTATCCGCATCGATAACGACTCCATCAACTACGTGGCGTTACAATTTAGCGAAAACGTCAGGGTGTTGCAAGGTGCTTTCACCAAATTAATCGGCACTGCATCCATCGATCAACGTCTTGAATCTATCGATCTAGAATACACTAAACAAGCCTTGGCTGGCCTCGTTCATACCGAAGAGGTGAACATGGTCACTATGGAAAGCATCCAAAATTTTGTAAGTTCTTATTTCAATATTAAAAAGCAAGACTTGCTCGGTAAGAAGCGTAAGGCACAGTTCGCATTCCCACGGCAAATTGCCATGTATCTATGCCGTGATATGATCAATGAAAGTTATCCGCAAATCGCAGCAGCCTTCTCTCGTGACCATACGACAATTCTCCATGCGTACGATAAAATTACGAAGGAAATTGAACGAAACGAAGAAACTAAGAACATGATTTCTGAAATTAAACAGAAATTAACAACCTGTGGATAACTCTGTGGATATATTGTGCGTAACTTTGTGGATATCCTAAAAACCGCACTCCGCTGTGAGTATGTGGATAAGTGGTTACAAACTATCAACATAGTTATACACAACCGAGAAATCGCACAGTTAGTAGTGCCAATTCACTTTTACACATATGAACAGGCCCCTACTATTACTACTACTAAAACTAACAAACAATCAAAAAACCAGTAGAAACAGATCTATCGCAGAATATCTATAGAGCATCTACGATAGCAAACATAGAATATTACAAACAAGATAAGTAATTATTAATGCTTCTACATTATATGGAAACAGTACATACAAACAATATATAAATTAGTAGAGCAAAATAGTAATCTACAAATTAAATAATACTAATAACAAACATACAAATTATAAAGGAGTAACATATGCATATTACATTCCCAAAAGCAAATCTCCAAAAAGCAATCAATGTATTGCAAAAGGTATCTCAAAATAAAACAAGCTCCAACTTACCAGGTGCTATCTACATGACAACAAAAAATGGTCAAGTAGAATTACAAGGCAACGACTTTGAGCTTGGTATTCGTTTAACCATCGACGGCGACATCAAAGAACCTGGCACATTAGTTGTAGGTTCCCGCTATTTCCAAGAATTAATTCGCAAATTGCCTGGCGATACCATCGAGCTTTACAAACCAGAAGATGGCAATTCTTTAACAATCACATCTGGCTCTTCCGAATTCAACTTAGTAACATTACATCCAGATGATTTCTCCTTAGTTGAACAAATTCACGACCAAGATCATGTAAACATCGATAGCTTTGCAATGAAAGAACTCATCGATTTAACAAATTACGCAGCTGCTACTGACGAAGATCGTCCTGTATTTACTGGTGCTCTTCTTGAAATCAAAGAAAATGAAGTAACAATGGTTGCTACTGATACACACCGTATGGCTGTTAAGAAAATTACCATCGATGAACCAGCAACTACGCCAATGCGCGCTATCATTCCTACAAAAACATTGGCTGAAGTATCTCGTTTGTTACCAACAGATAATCCAGCCATGATCAACATCATTTGGAACCGCACACAAATCGTGTTCAACTTTGAATCTATTTATATTATTTCTCGTTTGATCGAAGGTACTTACCCTGAATATGAAAAGGTAATTCCTTCCCAATTCGATTCTAGCGCTGTTATCGACCGCCGCGAATTCGCTGGTGCTGTTGACCGCGTATCCTTATTGGCTAAAGACATCAGCTATAACGTAATTCGTTATGATTGGGCTGAAAGTAATGTAACATTGTCTACTCAAAATACTGAAATTGGTATGGCAAAAGAAGACGTAGCTGTTGAATTTAAAGGCACACCTTTCACAATCTCCTTCAACGGTCGCTACATCTCTGACATCTTGCGCCACAGCACAGGCGACAATATCCACTTGTTCTTAAAACAAAACGGTCCTGTTGTTATTCGCCAAGACAATAATCCGAACTATACATACGTAGTAACACCAGTTCGTACGAATGCATAAAAGTAAAAGCAGGGCAGTAGTCAATGGAGGAGCTTGCGACGACAGGGAAACTGCATCGCTTTGTTCCGAACGTAAAATTTTCTAGGCTACAACGTAGCCTAAAGAAAATTCACAGTGAGGAACTGTACTCTGGTACTAAATAATTAATAATGTTAAAGACAGTCTGTTATTAGTTTATTGATAAAAATATCAGAATTCTGTATATCTCACTGAATTAATATACATATTTTTATTAGGTAATGATGATTAAAAGTCATCGTTACCTAATTCCCATATAGTTATAAATTGTCCACTATAGGAGGACGTTATGAAAGAGCAACAGCAGGTACCCATTCATACGGAGTACATTCAAATTGATCAGTTGTTGAAGTTAGAAGGAATCATCGAAACAGGTGGTCAAATTAAATCCTTTATCGATGAAGGTATTCTTACTTTGAATGGTCAGGTTGTCACAGAAAAGCGCAAGAAATGCCGCGTTGGCGATGTGATTTCTTGCGAAGGTCTCGATGTAGATCTCGTGATTACTCAAGAGGAGGCATAATCGGTGAGAATTGACTCACTGCAATTATTCCAGTTTCGTAATTACAAGGATGTAACGATTCAGTTTAATCCGGAGATTATCGTTTTGTACGGCACTAATGGGGCTGGTAAGACGAATATCCTCGAATCTATTTATGTGGGTACCATTGGTAAAAGCCATCGTACCAACGATACGTCAGACATGCTCTTGTTCAATGCTGAGGAAGCTGGCATTGTAGTCAAGTTCGAGAAAAAGGATACGCCACAAAAGGTAAATATCAAGTTATTCCGCCAAGGCCCTAAGGATATTCGCTTAAACGATACTAAAATATCTCAAAAGGAACTGATTGGTACATTAAATACAGTTATATTCTGTCCTGAAGATTTACAACTCATTAAGGGTACGCCGTCTGGACGTAGACGTTTTCTCGATATGGAAATTTCTCAGACTAGTGCTACCTATTATCATCAGTTGATGCAGTATAATCGGTTATTACAGCAGCGTAATGCAATCCTTAAAGAATATAGAGGGAAGAAAAACATTCCTCTTGAAGAATGGGATTTGCAATTAGCCGATATGGCGAGCTTTATCGTAAAGAAACGGTTAGAAAGCTTGAAGAAAATCAATCTTCTCATCGATTTGATGAACCGTAAATTGACGGGTGGCCTTGAGAATTTGACCATCGGTTATGAACAGCCTTATATGGACAATGGTTCATTAGAGTATACAAAGGAAGGCTTTTACGAGCGCATTAAAGTAGCGTTGCCGCAGGATCGTCATCGGATGACCACTAGCGTAGGTCCTCATCGCGATGATTTACGATTCTTTTCCGATGAGATGGATTTAAAGAAATTTGGATCCCAAGGGCAGCAACGAACGGCTGTATTGTCCTTAAAGTTAAGCGAGCTTGAGTTTATCAAGTCCGAGGTTGGGGAATATCCAGTTCTGCTACTAGATGATGTATTGAGCGAACTTGATGAATCGAGACGAGCGAATTTATTGCAGTTTATTCATAAACGTATTCAAACATTTATTACTACTACAGATATTCACGATTTTAAAGATTTGAAATCGGTTCAATTTATTTCTTGTGAAGGGGGAAAGGTTCAGTATGGACAGCCTTGATCTTTGTTTACCAAAGGCCTTATCAAAACTGAATTTACTGGAACAATATAAATTAAATACCCTCGTTCACAAGTGGCGTGATGTAGTGGGCGATGTCATTGCGGAGCATACAAAAATTGTGTCTATCAAGCCTCCAGATATGGTAATTAGTGCAGATAATTCTATGTGGATGCAAGAATTACAGATGCAAAAACGGCGTATCATCGAGGCGATAAACAAATATTACCATCAAGAGGTCATCACCGATATTCGCTTTATTATGAAACGTCAGAGCTATGTGAAAGCAAATACTGATACATCTATTTCATTACCTGATGAACAGATTATTACAAAACGGATTAACTTTGGAGATATCGTGCTTTCAAAAGAAGACGTAGAAGCCATCGATAAATCGTTAGAGAAGACAGATAACGAAGAATTAAAGGCTGCTTTCAGAAAAGTACAAATTACGGCTCGAAAGCGGGAAATCTATTTAGAGCAGCATGGTTATCATCGTTGTAAGCGATGTGGCATGCATATGGAATCTAAAAAAGAAATCTGTCCGACCTGTGAATATGAATTGCATCGAGCTCATATTAAGGACATTAAGGCGGTCATTAGAAAGTATCCGTACTTTAAATACAGCGACTGTCAGCAGTTTATACAATGTACCTTCCCAGACTTTGCAGAAGCCATGCGGGAATCTATATACTTTTACTTAGATAAAATTTATAAAGGGTCCATTAATCGCCGTCATATGTATATGGTGGCTATGCTCATCACTCATAAGAAGCCTGATGAGCTAACGGACCAGAACGTTATTAATTTGTGCAACAAATATCGATCTAAGTTCCTTGCTGAAGAGGAACAGCGGAAAATCGATTCATTAAATGGGACATTAGAAAAGTAGAGGAGGCATTCCTATGTACGTTCATATTGGGGATACCGTTTCCGTGCCTATCGAATCCATCATTACCATGGTGCACGCCAAGGGCGGAAAATCCCATAAAAGTCCTATTCATCACTATGAGAGCTTAGAGTATATCGCCATGGTACCAGAGGAGCAGATCAAGACCTATGTGGTCACTGATGATTGCGTTTATGGATCTGGTGTTAGTATTAAGACTTTAATGAGACGAATTGATGAGTTTTATAGTATAATAAAGAGATAAGATTTATTCTGTACATGTGTTGTACCAAATTTCAATCCAGTACAGTGTGATAGATTGTTAGGAGGAGTTTGTTTCATGCCTGAAGAAAATTATGGCGCTCAGAATATACAGGTTCTCGAGGGTCTTGACGCGGTACGTAAACGCCCTGGTATGTACATTGGTAGTACGTCCATTCGCGGTTTACATCACCTCGTTTATGAAGTAGTAGATAACTCTGTTGACGAAGCGCTCGCAGGTTACGCTACACATATCGAAGTATCCATTAATAAAGATAACAGTATTACTGTTGTCGATGATGGTCGTGGTATCCCTACAGGGATGCATGAATCCGGTATGTCTGCGGTAGAGTTAGTATTAACAAAATTGCATGCTGGCGGTAAATTTGGCGGTGGCGGCTACAAGGTTTCTGGTGGCCTTCACGGCGTAGGTATTTCCGTAGTAAATGCGTTGAGTGAATGGACTAAGGTTCAAGTAGCTCAAAATGGTATCGTTCAAGAGATTTCCTTTTCTCGTGGTCATAAAACTTCTGAATTACATGAAATCGGTAAAGCAGAAGGTACTGGTACTACAGTTATCTTCAAGCCAGATGCTGAAATCTTTGAAACTACTGTATTCAACTTTGATACATTGAAAATTCGTTTACAAGAATTGGCATTCCTTAATAAAGGCCTTCGCATTACATTGAGCGATTTGCGTCAAGAGGAACCTCGTGTTGAAAGCTTCCACTACGAAGGTGGTTTGAGTTCTTTCATTACCTTCTTGAACGAAAATAAAGAAGTAGTAAACCCAACTGTAATTTACATTGAAAGTACAAAAGACGACGTAGTTGTAGACGTAGCATTGCAATATAACGATAGCTACAGCGAAAACTTGTTGTCCTTCGTAAATAACATCAATACCATTGATGGTGGTACTCACCTTTCTGGTTTCCGTGCTGCCTTGACTCGTACCCTCAATGATTATGGCCGTAAATCTGGATTGATCAAGGAAAATGAGTCTAACCTTTCCGGTGAAGACGTACGTGAAGGTTTGACAGCTGTTGTATCTGTAAAAGTATTGGAACCTCAATTTGAAGGCCAAACTAAAACTAAACTTGGCAATAGCGAAGTTAAAGGTATTACAGATGTTATCGTATCTGAAGGTCTTAGAACATTCTTCGAAGAACATCCTCAAGATGCGAAGAAAATCATCGAAAAAGCAACAATGGCAAGCCGTGCTCGTGAGGCCGCTCGTAAAGCCCGCGACTTAACTCGCCGTAAAAATGCGTTAGAAGTATCTAGCCTTCCTGGTAAATTAGCAGATTGCTCTGAAAAAGATACATCTATGACTGAAATTTATCTAGTCGAAGGTGACTCTGCGGGCGGTTCTGCAAAACAAGGTCGCGACCGTCGTTACCAAGCGATTTTGCCATTGCGTGGTAAGATCCTTAACGTAGAAAAAGCGCGCCTTGATAAGATTTTAGCAAATAACGAAATTCGTTCCATGATTACCGCTTTCGGTACTGGCATTGGTGAAGAATTCGATATTACAAAATCTCGTTATAACAAGATTATTATCATGACAGATGCGGACGTTGACGGTGCTCATATCCGTACCTTGTTATTAACATTCTTCTACCGCTATATGAAACCATTGGTAGAGGAAGGTCATATTTACATTGCACAACCACCTTTGTACCAAATCAAGAAGGGTAAATCCCACTGGTATGTATACTCTGATGCGGAGCTTACAGCTAAACTTGATGAAGTAGGTCGTGATGGTATCACAATCCAACGTTACAAAGGTTTAGGTGAAATGAACCCTGAGCAATTATGGGAAACTACAATGAACCCTGAAAATCGTACGATTTTACAAGTTAGCTTAGAGGATTCCATCGAAGCTGATAAAATATTTACAGTTCTTATGGGCGATAAGGTAGAACCTCGTCGTAAATTTATTGAAGATAACGCAAAATACGTACGTAATCTAGATTTATAAGAGGTGACCCATGGCTGAAAATCAAAATAATAATGTAGAGTTTACCTCTAATAAAGATCAACATTTAAAACGTTCCCTAAAAGCGCGTCATATGAATATGATTGCTTTAGGTGGCGCTATCGGTACTGGCTTATTCGTAGCTGGTGGTGAGGTAGTAAGTACAGCAGGCCCTGGTGGTGCGCTTGTAGCTTACGGCCTTATCGGTATTATGGTGTACTTCCTCATGACATCTCTTGGTGAAATGGCTACGTACTTGCCGATTCCTGGTTCCTTTGGGACTTATGCAAAACGTTATGTAGACCCTGCCTTCGGTTTTGCCTTAGGTTGGAACTATTGGTTTAACTGGGCTATTACATTGGCTGCTGAAGTATTAGCAGGGGCGCTGATCATGAAATATTGGTTCCCTGATGTGCCTGCCATCGTATGGTCTGCTCTGTTCTTGCTCGTTTTATTCGGCTTGAACTATTTGTCTACTCGTTCCTTTGGTGAAAGTGAATACGTATTCTCTAGCATCAAGGTTATTACTGTATTCGTATTCCTATTCTGCGGATTCATGCTTATCTTTGGCATTGGTGGCACATCTCCAGGATTTGCAAACTGGACAGTAGGGGAAGCGCCATTCGTAGGTGGCTGGGAATCTATTCTTGCCATCTTTATGGTAGCTGGTTTCTCCTTCCAAGGTACTGAGCTTATCGGCGTAGCAGCTGGTGAAGCAGAAGACCCTGAAAAGAACGTGCCAAAAGCGATTAATACAATCTTCTGGCGTATTCTATTGTTCTATATCGGTGCTTTCACAGTTATCGGTTTCTTAATTCCGTACACTGATCCAAATCTGTTGAATTCTAGTGTAGAGAATGTATCTATTTCTCCATTTACACTCGTATTTGACCGCTTTGGTTTTGCCTTTGCTGCTAGCTTTATCAATGCTATCATCTTAACGGCAGTACTCAGTGCTGGTAACTCTGGTTTATATTCTTCTACACGTATGCTTTACGCACTCGCTAAAGAAGGTCAAGCACCAAAAATCTTCGCTAAGCTTAATAGCCGTGGCGTTCCAGTGCCAGCATTAATCTTAACAACAGCAATCGGTTTATTTGCATTCCTTACAAGCTTCATCGGCGAAGGTACTGCATATACTTGGATTGTTAATATCTCCGGTCTTTGCGGCTTTATCGCATGGGTTGGTATCGCTGTTTCTCACTATCGTTTCCGCCGTGCTTTCATTGCACAAGGTAGAGATCTTAGTGAATTACCTTACAAAGCGTGGTTGTTCCCAATTGGTCCAATCTTGGCGTTCATCCTTTGCGTCATCATCATTGCTGGCCAAAACTACTCTGCTTTCACAGGCGATACAATCGACTGGTATGGCGTATCCGTTGCGTACATTGGATTGCCAATCTTCTTCGCAGTATACTTAGGTTACAAATACATCAAGAAAACAAAACTTGTTCCATTGAAAGAGGTTAACCTAGACCGCGATTTCGATAAATAATAACATAATTAGACCTGTTCATTATGAAATAGTGAACAGGTCTTTTTTTGTGATTGTATTAATGTGAAAGCCTTGCTATAATTAATCAAAATATATTGTAGTCAATTAGAGAGGATACAATTATGATTATTACTACAACTATGCATATTGAAAACAAACCTGTTCAAGAGTACAAAGGTATCGTATTTGGTGAGGTCGTAGAAGGCCGTAACTTTGTGAAAGATTTTATGTCTGGTATTCGCGACATCGTTGGTGGCCGTAGTGGCAGCTATGAAGATTCTTTGATGAGTGCCCGCCAAGCAGCCCTCGATGAAATGTCTCAACGGGCTTCTAAAATGGGTGCTAATGCTATTATTGGCGTATCCTTCCAATACAGCACAGTAGGTGCAGAAAACGGTATGCTCATGGTTACATGCAATGGCACAGCCGTTGTAGTTTAATAGGTAATAAAAATCCCCCTAATAATAGTGTTAAAACTATATTAGGGGGATTTTTTTATTTTATCTTATACCATGTTGCATACATAACTGGTAGTACGATAAGTGTTAGTACTGTTGCCACTAGTAAGCCGCCGCTGAAGGCGATAGCAAGTGGACTCCAGAATACAGATCCCATGAGAGGAATCATGCCTAAAATCGCTGCGATTGCAGTGAGCATGATAGGTCGGAAACGAAGTGTAGCGGAGTTGATAATCGCTTCACGAGGTTCTTGACCTTCTGCTTTGTGGATTTCGATTTGGTCTAACAAGATAATGGAGTTACGGATGATCATACCCGAAAGGGCAATGATGCCAAGAATAGCCATAAAGCCCAATGGCGTTCTCGTAATATTCAGAGCCAATACAACGCCGATTAATCCGAGAGGAGCTGTGAGCAAAGCCATAAACATGAGGGCGATACGCTTTAATTGGAACATGAGGATTGTCATGATCATAAAGAGCATAATCGGCATTGGTGTTAACAGATTTTGTACAGCTGTTACGCTCTTTTCAGCGGCTCCATCAAGTTCAATGGTATATCCTGTAGGCAAGGAATCGCGAATGTCTTGTAAGGATTTATACACTTCTTTAGTTTTCGCATTGCCTAGGACGCCAGCATTTACATTAGCGTGAATGCTGATGGTTGGCATCATGTTGCGATGCCAGATAATACCATCCTCTTGAGTCATGGTGATGGTTGCAATTTGGCTAAGCGGTACGTAGGAACCATTACCTGTTTGAATTGGTAAGGAGGATAGAGCACTTAAGTTGTGTTGTTCATTATCTCCTAAACGGAATGTCACAGGAATTGTTTGGTTACCTTCGTAGTATTCACCAGATTTAGTGCCAGATAATAGGCTTTGTAAGTGTAAGGATACGGCATAGCTATCGATACCGAGTAAGCGAGCCTTGTTAGGATCGATATGGATATTGGCTACTGGTTCTGTATCTGGCCAGTCAAAGGCTATGTTATGTAAATCCTTGTCGCCTTGCATCTTCTCTTTTATCTTGTTGGCAATTTCTTTTACCACCTTTTGATCAGGTCCAGAAACGCGGAGCATCACTGGATATTTAGATGGTGGACCAATTTGTAAGAACTGCGTATTTACAAGGGCAGATGGGAATTCTTCATTTAAGTATGGCGTCAATTCTGCATATAATTTATCGCGGTCCTCTAAGGATTTTGTGACGATTACATATTGCAAGAAATTGTTCCGTTGTAATTCCGGTTCCAAGGTGAGGACGAAACGTGGAGAACCTTGTCCAATGTAGGATGTAAAGGTGGAAATATGTTCGTTACCTTGTAAGTGTTCGTCGATGATTTTAGCTTGGTTTGTAGTATATTCGATGGACGAACTTTGAGGAAATTGCATAGATACTATGATTTCATTACGCGTTGATGATGGGAAAAATTCCTGTTTAATCAATGGTAGTGAAAGTAGGGATAACAGAAAAGCACCTAAGGTTATGAGTAATACGACCTTATGATGTCCTAAGGCCCAATGTAACAGTTTTTCAAACTTATCATAGAATGTAACACTGAGCTTATGCATGATACGGTCTCGTTTGTTCCATTCTGATTCAGGTTTTGGAGCCTTGTTTTCGATAATTTTATAACCGAGAACAGGGCTGACGAGAACAGAGGCGAACCAAGATAGGATGAGCGCCATAAATACAACGATGGATAGAGATTTTGTAAACTCTGCTACCATGCCTTCTGCGAGTGCTAATGGCAAGAAGCCAGTACAGGTAATGAGCGTACCAGATAGCATAGGGAACGCTGTCGATTGATAAGCAAAGGTGGCAGATCTAAAGTGCCCCCAACCTTCTTCGAGCTTAACGCTCATCATTTCTACAACGATGATGGCATCGTCTACGAGGAGGCCTAGAGCCAGTATTAATGCACCTAGACTAACCTTGTGCAGATAAATGCCATTTTCATACATCAAAATGAATGTGGTAGATACAACGACTGGAATAGTGAGGGCTACGACCACACCTGTACGCAAGCCAAGAGATGCAAAGCTTACGAGCAATACGATGGCGATGGCTTCAAATAAGGATTGTGAGAAGTCCCCAATGGATTCCTTAACAATATGTGGCTGGTTAGATACTTGATCGAGTTCAAGGCCTGCAGGGATGGTTTTCTTCAACTCTGCTAGCTTTTTGTCGATAGCTTCACCAAATTCCACATTGTTAGCCCCAGCATCCATGGAAATGGCAATACCGATAGCTGGCTTGCCTTCATAGTAGAATTGAGGATTGCTAGGGTCTTGGTATGTCATGGTCACATCAGCCATGTCGCCGAGGCGCAAGGTTTGATTATTGATGCGAATTGGCATATCTTGTACGGCTTGTGGACTATCGAATAGACCGTTCACGCGGAGATATACATTATTCGTATCCGTCGTAATCATACCAGCTGGAACCATCATACTTTGCTGTTTAATAGCTGTTAATAGCTGTTGTGTACTGATTTTATAGGATGCTAATTTATCCTTATTAATCGTTACATTAAGGGTTTGTTGTTGAACCCCAATGAGGCTGATTTTCTTAACGTTTGGAACAGATAAAAGCTGACGTTTTAAGTCTTCTGCTTGTTGACGCTTTTCTTCGTACGAGAATTCATCGCCGCTAATAGCGTAGATAATGCCGTATACATCATCGAATCTGTCGTTGATGGTCGGTCCTTGAACACCTTGTGGTAATGACTTCCATTCATCGTTAATCATGTTCCGCGCTTCTTCCCAAGCGGGACGGATTTTATCGGATGGTAGATTTTCTTTCAGATTAATATAAATAACTGATTTGCTGCCATCTGTGAAAGATTTTGTATAATCGACGCCAGGTAGGTCGCGCAGTTTTTCTTCTAATTTGTCCGTTACCTGATCCGACATTTCTTGTGGGGAAGCCCCCGGCCAAGCAACGCCGACTACCATGGTGCGCATCGTAAAGTCTGGGTCTTCCATACGTCCCATATGGTTGTATGAAAAGATACCAAAGGTAAGGAGCACAGCCATGAAGTAGTAGATAATGGACTTATGTTTGAGGGCCCATTCGGCTAAGTTAAATTGTTTCATTGACTCACCGCCGTCCCTTCTTGTAATTGTTGGGTACCTGCGGTGATGACAATGTCACCCTTAGCTAAACCAGATGTGACGATGACAGAGTTCTTACCAAATTCACCAGTCTTAATCGGTACGAGATGAGCTTTTTTGTCTCGGATAATATACACTGCATTATTGCCATTAGAGTCTTTTACAAGAGCTGTTAACGGAATGGAAATATTAGTGCTATCTGTAGTAGATAGATTAGCATTAATCGTCATGCCTAGTTGCACCTCTTTAGGTGGATTTTGTAAGGCAATTTTTACGGTATACGTTCTCGCCACAGGGTCAGGGATTGGTGAAATTTCACGGACCACACCTTGCACAGTTACATCTGGTAGAGCCCAGAATGTAATAGTGGCAGGGCTACCTACATGCACCTTAGTCAATTCTTGTTCAGGAAGGGCGATGACTGCTTCTGGGTCGCGACCAGCTGCTAAGGTACCAACGTTTTGACCAGCCGCTACGACTTGGCCTGCTTCAATGTTGAAAGCTGTAATAATACCTGTATCAGGAGCAGTCAAATTAGTATAGCTATTTTGATTGCTACTCAAATTGAGGCTAGCCTGTGCTTGTTGTAATTGAGCAGAGGTAGCATTCAATTGGTTTTCAGCTTGGTCTAATTGCAATTTACTAATCGCTTGTTGCGCGTAGAGCTCGCGATATCGTTTAGCATTGGTTTCCGCTAATTCATAAGCCGATTGAGCAGCTTTTACAGCACCCTCAGCATTTTGTACTTGAGCGGATGTATCGGAACCATTGATTTGCGCGATGACTTGGCCTGCTTGTACCACATCACCAACATTTACAAATTTATTGATGACGCGCCCTCCAATTTGAAAGGCTAAGTTTGTTTCCGTTTTATTATGGATGGTACCTGCATAGCCAGCGCCGGTAGTACCAGATTCTTCACCAATGGTGATAGTACGCACCTTGAGGCTTGTATCCTCAGGTTGCTTTTCAGATCCACAACCACTTATGAGGGCAGCCCCTATTAAGAGGGCTCCTATGGTTGCTATAACTCGTTGATTCATAGAATCTCTCCTTTATACCACACATAAGCCCTATGACACACAACTACATGGATGCAGCATTCATAGGACTCCATATTATGAGAGTAGATCTAAATTAGCCATTAAAATTATAGTAATTAATAGCTCTATTAGGTCTGATTATATATTTTATACAATTTAATAATACTATATTTAGCTGTAAACGGCTAGGGGTATATATAAAAAGTGAGTCCTCCATAGGAGAACTCACTCTTTATAAACTTACGAATCTCATATATTTATGAGCTAGTAACTTTTAACTAGTAACTAGTTACTATTAACTATTAACTATTAATCTTTTTCTTCTGTTTCTTGTACTACGATAGGTTCTTCATAGGTTACAAGAATCTTATCGATACGGGTATTATCCATATCTACAACTTCAAAGGTATAGCCATTCCATTTGGCTTTGTCTAATTCTTTAGGAATGCGACCAAAGAGCACGTTTAAGAGACCGCCCATTGTTTTGTATAAGTCTTTTTCTTCGCCTGGTAGCTCTTGATCGATATGGAAGAATTCTTTAAATTCGTCTACGTCGAGAAGGCCATCTACAAGCCAGGAACCATCTTCGCGTTCAACGATTTTGTTTTCTTCTTCCTTGATTTCTTCTTCACCAGAAGGCATGAGACCTACGATTTCTTCCATGATGTCATGTAAGGTTACAAGACCACTGAAACCACCGTATTCGTCGAGAACGATGGTTTCATGAACGCCTTCTGTACGGAGTACGTTCAATAATTTCATGAGTGTAATGGATTCTGGAATGAGTAATGGTTCTTTCAAACAAGATTCAATAATATCATGAATGGATCGTTCGCTAGGACGTTGCATGATTTGAACTAATACATCAGATACGGTAACGAGACCTTTTAATTCGTCCAAGGAATCGGTACCTACAGGAATGCGGTAATGGTTGGCGTTTTTGAGGACTTCCATGATTTCGTCCTCTGTACCGTTAAGGTCAATCCATTTGAGCTGCGTACGAGGTGTCATGATGTCACCAGCGTTCATATCTGCCAAGTGGAAGATATTTTCTACGAGGATAGGTTCCTCTTCTTCGTAAGCACCCATGGCAACGCCTTCGGTGAGCATTTTGTTGATTTCAGACTCTGTAACAGGCGCCTCTTCTTTCACAGTAACGCCTAGTAATTTTAAAAGGAATTCTGTGGAAACACCGAGGAAGCTAACGATAGGTTTTAATGCTACAGATAACCAGTAAATCGGTTTAGATACTACAACAGCAATGCTTTCAGGACTATTTAAAGCCAAACGTTTCGGCACAAGCTCGCCAATAACGAGGGATAAATAGGTGATGATAGCAACGATGAGGAAGGAGCTAATAGATGCAGCATAGGGCTCGATGCTTGGAATGCTTGCCACTAAGATATCCTCTAACGGACCAGAGAAGGTAGCACCAGAATACAAACCAGTTAAGATACCAACAAGGGTAATACCAATTTGAATAGTAGAGAACATCTCGTTTGGATTTTCTGCTAATTCAAAGGCTTTTTTAGCACGCTCGTTGCCCGCTTCGGCCATTTCCTCTAATTTTCGTTTCTTCGCATTGACGATGGCCAATTCCGTCATAGAGAATAAGCCATTCGCGATGATTAATACGATGATAATTATAAAATCTAAGGTCAGATCACTGTCCATGTAAATAGATACTCCTTTTATATTCTGCACATGAGAAAATAGAAATGTTACTCTTTAGTATACCATATTAGCATCAATAAATGTTTGTATACAAGAAAAGCACCCTAATGGGTGCTTTTCTTGTGTCAATACATTTGCAAATGGCTAGATAGATATTTCCGTCAGTAACTAGCACAGAAAAAGCAGGGCTGCCACCCTATTTTCCATTTGAATGCATTAAAATGTTATAACTATTGATTTCCTTGATTAATATAATATATGATTGCCTTTAATTTGTAAATATGGCTCTAATAAGGGTATAGTATGTATATAAATTAAGATTAGTATTAATTATTAGGCCATATAAATTGGACTTCATGATAGGATTAGATTTATGACAAGTGAACAGGAATGGGAACAGGTTTTACAAATAAAGACAGCAGGCCGCGATGATAGTCGGTCTGATACGGAGCATCATCCGTATGAGCCGACTGATTATTGCGTGCTAGAGCGCTTGGCAAATAGCGGTCATATTCGCAAGAAAAATACCCTCATCGATTATGGTAGTGGCAAGGGTCGTGTCAGCATTTTTATGGCGTACCAAACGGGTTGTCACTCCATTGGAATCGAATACGATGAACGACTCTATGAAAAGGCTCTAATCAATGGTGAAAGCCCAGCAGCTCGCAATCGTGTGAGCTTTGTGCATGGTGATGCGGCGCTTTATGAATTGCCAGATCAAGCAGATCGTTGTTTTTTCTTTAATCCCTTTGCACTCCATACGATTAAGCGTGTCTTAGGAAATATCTTTGATTCCCTGTATCATCATCCTCGTGAAATTAAGTTGTTTTTCTACTACGTAAACGAAGAGGTAGAAAACTTCTTGAATAACCATGTGCGATTGGAACAGGAAGAACCCATTGATTGCAGTGATCTCTTTGAAGAAAATGATGATAAGGAACGAATTTTAGTGTATTCAGTAAACTTATTTTAGGGGACTTTCACCTAGATTATTAAGGAAAAAGCAGATAAATTCTGCTATAATAATATATTAGAGATTATAAAATCAAATTAATTTTTATGGTTCTATACATTGATTCGTATGCGCTAATGTAGTGGATAGGGCTGAGTGTATTGAAGACTGGAGGTACCCGTGGAAATCATCGATACATCATTGATTGAACGTATTCGCAAGGCCTTAATTAAACGTTATGATCGAGATCAACAGATCCAACAAATGATTGAAGAAATCGGTGCCGAAGAGGGGCTCAATGAGTCAGAATTGGCTATCGTTTACCAAGCTTATTTAGAGGTTAAGGAACGCGTATACTATACATCCTCTCTCGTTGATTTATGGAATCAAATTGAAGAGGTTCAAAAACGGATGTCCATGTTGCATACCTATGATTCTCTTGAAGAGGATTTATTTGGTAATGTGTTAGGCGACGATAAAGAGAATATCATCATTTCTGATGAATCTTATCTTGGCAAGGGTGCTAGTCATAATAATGATATATATGCTATGGAACAGGTCCAATTATCGGATATTCCTGTGCAGCATGATTCTACAGTGGGCATGAACCATATTAAATTGAACGAATTGCATTCTATGGGTGGTCTTTTTACAGGTTCTGGTGAAAGCTCCAAACATGAGGTGTCTGACCTTGATGAAGCAATTGTAGAGCATATGGATGTCAATCCACTAGATGGCGTGGAAAGCTTAGAAGTCCATCATTTAGATGAAGAAAACCCATTTGATGCAGAAAATTCTGTGTTGCTTTCAAAATCTAAGAATACTGAAACATCCCTTAACAATACGGATGCATCTACTAAAAAAGATAGCACTGTATCTAAGCATGAAGATGCATCTCATACAGGTAAATCTGTAGATGATGAATTTGATGATATATCCTCCATTGATCCGTATACAGCGGTAAATGCTTTGTTATTTGGCAAAGCTGGTTTAGATTCCGATAAAGCCAATAAGAAGATGGAAAAGCTTCTTAAAAAGCAATTGAAACGCGTAGATGATGAATGGGCGCGTATCAATGGGACTGACGAAAAGTCTAAAAAATCTAAGGACCACAAAAAATCCAAAGACGAAAAAAAATCTAAAGAAGACAAGAAATCTAAGGATGACAAGAAGTCTAAAGAGGATAAAAAGGACAAAAAACATAAAAAGTTCAAGGAAGATAAACATTCTAAGTCTGAAGATAAGTTAAAGAAAAAGAAAGACAAGGCTGAAAAGAAGCTTAAAGTCTTAAATGACAAGTTAAAAACAGTATTTTTGGCGGATACTTTCAAGAAAAAAGATAAGAAAAAGGATAAAAAATCCGAAAAGGATGGATCCGAAAAAAAGCAAAAACGATAGTTTCTGTATGGAATAGTAAGGCCTCTGAACAGAGGGTTAAGGAGAGTACTAGTGCGAAGAAATCGGCAAATGCTGGAACTATCGACCGCGGGTGCGGTAAATGCAAGCGATGTAAGGGACCTAAGTGTAAGAAATATCCAACATAATTATAGTTAGGTAGTATAGAGTAGTTACGTTATATGAAGAATAGTAGGGATTAATGATGAACCGATGGCAACGATTATTTGAAGGCATAAAGACAGAGATTAAGGTATTTATCTTTTTCTCTGCCTTGTTGACTGCATTTAGAATCGTGTTTCTTGCAGTATTTCAATCACAACTGGCATCTGTGACGATGGAGAATATCCTTACGTCCTTATGGCTAGGCTTTAGATTGAGTCTCAAGACAGTTGGTTCTTTGTGTTTATTGGGTTTCTTAGGAGGCACATTGGTGCATACCTTTGTACCAAAATGGCCATCCTTGCGCATTAAACAGGTTATCTATTCTATTGCAACGGTACTGTTAACCTTCTTATTCTTGGGGCGTATTCCATTCTATAAGATTTTTAATTCCTCCTATAATGCGATGCTCATTAATGGTAAAAACGATGATATCGGTGCCATTATTAATACAGCCATCAATGAATATAATGCGTTGATGTACATCGTTGGTGCTGTTGTGTTGAGTGCAGCCCTTTGTTGGTTCCTCGTTCGTTTCTTGGCGTGGGGCACAAAGAAATATAGCGATTACGCTAATACTCAACTAGTTTGTACTACGTGGTATCCTAAGACGAAGAAAACGCAATGGATTACAGGCATTGGATTGACTGTAGTTATCGGCGTACTAGGACTATTCTTTAGATTTGGTGGTGCTTTTAATTATACAAATTCCATCAACTGGGAAAGTGCGGCGCGACTCAGTTCTAATCTGTTAAACGAAACCATTCTTGATGATGTACAGGCTCTTTATCGTGTTAAAAGTATTGCAAAACGCGCGGAGGAGTTAGAGGTTATCAACTTAACCCCTCAAGAATTGAGTGAAAAAATTAGTGCCATCGGCGGTAAGTTTAACGGTAAGGATTTTGATGGTTCTTTCACAAGAACTATTACGACAGAGCGTTTAGCGGAGCAACCACAGTCTATCAATATCGTTCTCGGTGAATCTTATGGTTTGTGGCCATTCCTTGGTGAATACAACGAACCTGGTGCGTACCTCGTTGAACAAGGTCGTAAATATGCTGCCAGTCCTCAAGCGATGAGTACACAGCTAGCACTTGCCCAAGGTACAGGTACGATGCCTGCTATCAACGGTTTATTGACTGGCATGCCTGACACAGGTCTATATCCTAACTATGAAGGTGAAAGCTTCAAACAACCGTATGGCTTAGGCATTGGTTCTGTTATGAAAAAGCTAGGTTATAAAACTGTATTCTGGTACGGCGGATTTAGTACATGGCAAAATGTGAAGAACTTCGCCTTGTCTCAAGGTTTTGATGAATTCCATGATGCTTCTGAAATGCCAAGTGATGAAAGCAATGCATGGGGCGTAGCGGATAAGGATATGTTTAAAGCCATTTCCGCTTACATGGATCAACATAGAGGGGAAAAAATCCTCAACGTAATTATGACTACATCTAATCATCCTCCATATAGCGTTAACGTCGCTAAAGAAGGGTATGATGTGAACAAGGTAAAAGGTCATTTGCCTGATACAATCGCTGAAACCGATAAACAATTGAACGAAATGGGTCATATTTGGTATGCAGACCATGTAATGGGCCAGTTTATCGCCAGTGAAGAAAAAGCAGATCCATCGGCGCTCTTCGTTATCACTGGGGACCATAGCGAACGCTTTACCTTTGCTCGCGAAGTAAGTCCTAATGTGGCATCTACCATTCCAATTATCTTCTATGGTCGAGGCATTCATAAAGACTGGCTTGCTCCAAACGCTTTCGGCATGAGCATTCAAATCATTCCAACCTTGGCAGAACTTGTAGGTCGTCCTGGTCAAACCTATGAAGCCATGGTACCAAGCTTGTTTACACAAGAGAAATTTGTCTTTAACCATAGACTCTATCTAGATAACAATGGAAAAGTTATGGAACAAGGCACAAATATGCCTCAAGCCTATGGTGATGTGATTAAGAACATGCGCGAACTCGCAGCATGGCGTATCAAACATGGGGATAGTATTCAATAATTTTTGTATACGATACATATGGTAGATATCATATTTGTATCTACCATATGTATCTACATAGTAAATTAACGGGATTTGTAAGTTAAAGGATGATCTATGAGCACTGTGACGGCTATTATCTTAGCTCGCAACGAAGAAAAACATATTGTAGATTGTATTAAAAGTATTCAATTTGCTGATGAAATATTAGTTATTGATGATGGAAGTACAGATCAAACGGTACCTCTTGCTACTAACTTGGGGGCTAAAGTTATACCACATCCTCTGAATGGAGATTGGTCACAACAACGGAGATTTGGTATATCTCAAGCGCATTCTGAATGGATTCTATTTATAGATTCGGATGAGCGTGTATCTCCTCAATTAGCAAAATCAATTCAAGAATCTATTAAAGGAGAGCCAAAGGCTTATTGGCTACGAAGATATAATTTATTCCATCACAATCCAGCTACTCATGGTGTGGTGAGACCTGATAAGGTGTTACGATTGATGCCTCGAGAGGGAGCCACTGTGGAAGGTGCTGTTCATGAAGCCTTTATCAGTCCGTATCCACAAGATACATTAGAGGGAAAATTGTATCACTATACGTATGATAACTGGCATCAGTTCTTTGAAAAGTTCAATAAATATACTACAGCAGCGGCCAACAAGTACAAGGCACAAGGGAAGTCTTGTAGTTTTTTAGGGGATATTATATTGCGTCCAACATGGGCATTTTTTAAGATATATATTTTGCAAGGCGGCATATTAGATGGAAAAATAGGTTTTCTATTATCTATCTACCATATGATGTATACCATGACGAAATATGTAAAATTATATTATTTAAACAAATCTAATGGGCAATTATAATCAGTAATTTAGTATAGTAGATTACTATGGGGAATTATTGTTCTTGACGTAGATATGGAAGTATGAATGAGTGAACAATTTTTTCTATCCCTACAACAAAATATAAAACTAATGCTTTGGGCTCCTATATTGAGCACCATCTTTCGAATCATATTCATGATCGTTTATAATCCTTACCCCACATGGAAGGGACGCTGGAAATCTGTATTAGGTTCATTGCGTTACGGCTTCTGGTGGGGCATGGATTTTGATGCATATGTATTCTTATTACCCTTAGTATTGGTGACGCTCCCTGCATTATTATTTGATGGGTATCATCAAATAGAAGATACTATACGATTGGTAGGATTAACCATTTATTCCTGTGTATTATATGCAGCTTTTGCAGGAAAAATGATTTTCTACAAGCATTTCCATGATACGTATAACTATATGGTTCATTATGGAAATCATGCAGAGAAACGTAATTTGATTGATGTATTCTTTAATCAAGATCGAGGAATTCTCGTCATTTTAGGATTGATTCCTATTACATTTATATCCTGGTACATGGGAGATTTCTTCTTGTCCTTGCCATCAATACCGTATCCAAACATCGAAGGAACATGGCCTACGGTAGCTTGGAATATAGGACTTGTGTCTGCCTCTGTGTTAGGTTTCTATTGGTTCCGCTATGGTGGCACCTTATCTCATGATGATAAACCAGAATGGGATACGATTCCTACAGTGGTAAAAGAGGATATATTCTTTGCTCGTGCTACAGTGCCAGATCTATGTGCTTTAGAAACGGTACTCAAACATCCGCTACGTGATGAATATACAGCATCACCTGAGGATATTGATGACGCCATACACCGTATTGTTCCTGACAAATACAAAGATTCCTGGCAGGATTTGAGCACACCACTTCATGCATTTAAGCGCGTTGCATCAGGTCCTCGTATTGATAAACCGCAGCATATTTTCTTTATTGTTGGTGAAAGTATCCCTCAATGGTCTCTTGATGAACCTTATAAGGATCTCAATATTTGTCCTGGTTTATGGGATTTTAAAGATAATCCACATACGGCGCAAGTGCCTAATTTCTTGCCTGCCGGTAATGTATCTCGTCCATCCATTGTAAGTCTATTATCTGGTGTCTATGATGCGGGTATGGAAATCAATGAACGGGAAGCCTTTTGGCATGAGCCACTGCCGACCTCTTTGGCAGCTCAAATGAAGCGATTAGGCTATGATACGATTTATTGGTATGGTGGTAATGCGTCGTACGGCAACTTTAATCACTTTGGTAAGGCTCAAGGCTTTGATCGCGTGGAAAGCGCTTCTGTTTTCTGTGGTCCCGATGCTCCTAAAACGTGGGTAGGCGTCTATGACCATGTCTTTTTAGAACATATTGAACAGGAAATCAAATCTTTAGAACATCCTACATTCCATTTTATTTACACAACATCCAATCATGGCCCTTATAAAATGGAGGATTCCTTATTAGATTATGATCCTGAAAAGGTCATGCCTAACCTTGGAGATGATCTGAAATCTAACAAGAAACGTAATAAAGAATTGGCTACCTATCGCTATAGTGATAAGGCGATTTTTAACTTTGTACGTGCTATGAAAGAGGCTTTTCCTGATAGTTTATTCGTTGTCACCGGTGACCACTCGAATCTATTTGGGTCTCTGAATAATACATCCTTAATTCAACGGGATTATACTTTGCGCGACACATTCTGTACCGTAGGTCTATTGCAACATCCTGCTTTCACTAAGGACAGTATTACAGCGCCCATTGGCACGCATATGAGCCTCATGCCTACAATCATTGAAGCCATTGCACCAAAGGGTTTTGAATATTATTCCATTGTGCCGTCCTTGTTTGAGGAGCAGCCAGAAACTTTAGTTACACCGTACCAGTGGATTACACCGCATATGATGGGCGATGTTCGTATGGATTATGGTGAAAGCAACATACCGTCCTATAAACCGGTTGAGCCAATTCGACCTATTAATAATCATGCAGATGATGCACGTGATTGGACATTGTTGACCATGTGGCTCATTAATCATGAGGACAGTATGAATAAGTCGTAGTATAATTAAACAATGATATCTATTGATGTATATGTAACCAGTATTTCGTATACATCAATAGATGCTACTCACTGTGTATTGATATGTGTATGATAGGAGGAACCTATGTCTATAATCAATGTTGTAGGCGCCAAAATTTGGGGTGGTGGCGAACAATATGTATATGATATTTGTAAACAATTACAACAGAGACATAGGACTGCCTATATCTTAGTGGACCAATCGAATGAAGATATGCAATCTCGCTATGCTCAAGTGGGACATGTGATGACGGCCAATCTTTATACTCTAAAGGGATTTCTATCTGTTAATGCAGTAGCTAAGCAGGTAAAAGCACAAGGGATTGATACGATTGTATGCCACTCTGGTAAATATATCTTATTCTGTATTGCCCTTAAGCAGCTAACAGGTGCTAAATTGGTGTTTATTAAACATAATCTTGTACCTGGTAAAACAGATATGTATCATAGATGGATCAATGCACAAGTGGATGCCTTTGTTTGTGTGTCTAAACTCGTTTATGATGACCTTATGACGCCTGTTATTAAGGATACTAGCAAATACCATGTTGTACATAATGGTATCGACCCGAACCGATTCCAGTCCTTTTCAGATGTAGTTCCTATGAAATCCAAGGTTAGAACCTTTGGCTATAGTGCGCGTATTACAGAACGAAAAGGTTTGTATCTAATTTTAAGTGCTCTTGAACAGATTCATCAAAACGATCTAGAAGTTCGATTGATTATATCTGGGGCTGGTACAGAGGATCAAATTAAAAAACTAACAGACTATATAGAAGCGCATCAAATGCATTCTTATGTTGAATTTATAGGCTTTACACGAGATATTGAAGGTTTATATAGATCAATTGATTGCTTACTATTGCCAACAATAACACGGGAGGCCTTTGGTCTTGTTATCTGTGAGGCTATGTATTGCGGTGTACCAGTTATTACAAGCGGTTCTGGGGCTCAGCGAGAAATCATAGACGATGGAGAATCTGGATTTATTGTAGATCCTCTGAACGAACACACATTACAACAGGCTATGGAACATGTGATGAGTGATGATGTAAACTTGCCGAATATCATCACAAAGGCACGACATGTTGTAGAGGAACGATTCATCGTTAATCGTGTAGCTGATGAATTAGTTACAATTATAGATAATTTACATTCCACTAATCATTGATATATTTTGTAGTTATATGAGTGGATAGGAGTATGAGATGGGATATTTACAAACACAATGGCAGCGAGGCCGTAAGATTTATGGCAAACGTAGTTGGAGAGAAACTAGACGTACTTTCCTTCATACAATGCGCTCTATCCGCAATAAAGGGGAAATTGAGGCACTAGAGACCTATTTTGCAAACTATACGCCTGATCCAACCTTATTAGACCGTCAAGTTGGTTTATTTGAGTTAATGACACGATTTTTCTTGTTTAAAAGCTCAACACCACAGGAACGATTAGAGGCTATTGTTAATCATTTTGATTATTTAAAAGATGTATTTACGGATGAAGCGATTCGCGAAATGTATTCTGTAGATCCAGATAATATTTACGACGATGTTAGTCGTATGAATCGTGGCTTTATCGTATGGGAATCAGAAGACCTTGATATGGTAGCGCGCTTATATTATGGCCCTGGTCAGCGTAAAGAAGGCTTCTTAACCTTGTTACTAACCTTGGGTAAACAAGGCGTATACCATGCTAATTTCCGCTTTGGCAAAGGTTTTAATGGGGAACCTGCTATGTGGATTGGTACAATTCAAGGCTATAAAGATGGTCTAGATAATGCTAAAACAGTGACTAAAAAGATGTTTGGGTATCGACCAAAAAACTTTATCATGTTCTTATTACGCCATATTGCAGCCATTTGTAAGGTAGAATCCATTTACGCTGTTTCTGATGAAGGCTTTTACGCAAATACCCACTTAGTTCGCGGTCACCGTGCTAAGGTAGCTGAGCTAGATCCATTATGGGAGGAATCTGGCGGTGTTGTATGTAGTGATGAACGGTTCTTCAAAATTCCATTAGAGGAATATCGTAAACCCATTGAAGAGATTAAATCACAAAAACGTAGCCAATATAGAAAACGTTATGAATTACTCGATCAATATGAACAAGAAATTCAAAATCATGTACGACCATTGTTACGAGTAAAATAATATCTATAAAGGGAATAGATACCACTATGATAGACAGTAGATTGTAACTATGTTGGGAAAAAGGGGTTAGTATGCAATCTTGGATAATTAAGAATTCTGAAATGGTCCTGACCGTACTCATTTCGCTGATGATATGTACGACACGGTCATCTATGGCATTAGGGAATTTACTATATGGCCTCATTATATTGATGACCTTAATAACTTGTTGGTATAGGCGACATGAAATCTCCATACCACAATCGATACGCCAATATGGATGGGCTTATTTAGGCATGTTACTATGCGTATTGCCGTCCGCATTAATTAGTAATGATATAGCGGTGACCACAAAATATTTCTTTAATATTTGGGTTTGGAAGGTATTAGTCATCGTCCCAATTCTGCTATGTATTAAGAGTTCTCGCAAATTATACGCCATATTATCAGTATTTTTTGTGTATATGGGCATCGATGCTATATCGGCCTTTGCACAATATTTACTGGGCTATAACTTAGGACCAGGAGGTCGTGCAGGTGGTGTTATACACGGCTCTATGATGGGACTAGCCATGTTGTTAACATTGGCTTTTCCATTAGCATTAATTGCTGCCTATGATAAGAGATTTCCTTCGTATGTAAGAAAATCTGCTGTATTTTCTTTGTTTGGCATGCTATTAGGCATGTGGGGGAACCAAAGCCGTGGTTCCTGGTTATTTAATGGCATTAATGGTGCGCTCATTACATTGCGCTATTGCTTTGTAAATATTCGCTATGTATTAGTACTACTTGTAGCTGTTGTAGGTATAGGATATGCATTTAGTAGCAATCAAGCCTATGTAGCTCGTTTTGAAAGTACTTTTAATATAAGCACAGATGGTTCAAATTTGGGCCGTATTTATGTATGGGAAGCAGATAAGCAAATGATTATGGACCACCCTGTAACAGGTGTTGGTCCTGGATTATGGCAAAAAACATATCGAGAGCACTATAAATTAAAACAAGAAACTCAAGATTTAGGCCATTCTCATAATAATTTATTGCAAATAGCCTCTGAATCTGGTCTATTAGGCCTCGTTGGTTTCTTAGGATTCTCAATTTTTATGTTCTGTAAATCGTTGAAACACTATGTGAAGACACGAAACCCTTATGATTTATCAATCCTTGTAGGTTTAATTAGTTACTTATTCCTATTTGGATCAGTTGATTATACGTGGGGAAATTCATCTGGTATTCGCATGTTTTGGATTGTTATGGGCATCATGATTCAATTGAAAGCAATTGAGAGTTAATTGAGAATTGATTGAGAATCACAGGATTATTTAGGAAATATTTACGCATTATTTAATTGATTTTTATGTCTAATTTAAATAGACCCAAAATCTCCAAAAAACTGCATAAAAGATAGCTAAAATCTATGTTTTTTCATAGTTTTAAACTTTTGAATATGATACAATATATGTAAATATTGGTACATTGTATTCGTATGGTTTAGAGGTTGTTTTCTTAAAAATTGTATTGAGAAAACAACCTTTTTTTATAGTTTGGGGTATTAGTATGAATAGTTCTGGATATAATAATCACAACAAATTGCTTATTAGCAAAATCATAGTGCTTATAGCAGATTATGTTTCTATTGTGTTAGGCACATTAGCAGCTTATCATTTGCGGTTAAATTTGCCATTTTTACCGGTAAGTCCACATTTTAAGGTAGATGAAATCTATGTATATGGCGTTATACCTTTCGTATTCTTAGCTATATTGATTCTAAATAATGCCTATTCTGTAGTATCTCCGTATTGGGATACTATGAAGAACTTATTCCGCAGCATCACTATTGGCGTAGTTGTATCCATTGTGCTCATGTATACAGGGCACGTAATCAACGATGTATCCCGATTATTTGTTGTCTTTGCTTACTTATTCATGTTGATCTTTATCTTTAGCTCCCGTTTTATTGTAGGCAAGATTCTTTCTAAGGCAGGATATTTAACGATACCAGTTTTATTAGTTGGTGCAGGTAAAACAGCAGAGCTCGTAAAGAAATCCTTAGATCGCATGCCAATTGCTACGTACAAGATTATTGGTTATGTAGATGATAATCCTAAATCCTCTGCTATTGCTAAAGAATATCCATGTTTAGGTGCTTTTTCCGATGTTGAACATGTTATCAAAGATACAGGTGTACAAACAGTTCTTATTTGTGCACCAGGGTTAGAACCTAAAAAGTTAGTATCTTTGATCAATCGATTGCAATTATTGGTAAAACGAGTAGCCTTTGTGCCTGAATTATTTGGTTTGCCCACAAGTAATATTACGGCTCGAGGCATGATGGAAGAGCAAGCCGTTGTATTGCGCGTACAAAATAACTTGGCTCGCAAGTCTAACCGCATTATGAAGCGCATATTTGATATTGTAGCTACCGTATGTGGGGGCATCTTGATTTTGCCAATTTTAGCCATTGTAGCCGTACTGATTTATCTAGATTCTCCAGGGCCTATCGTATTTGGTCATAAGCGCGTTGGCCAAGGTGGTAAAGAATTCCCATGCTATAAATTCCGCTCCATGGTGCCGAATGCACAAGAGGCATTAGAGGTATATTTGAAAGAAAATCCTGCAGCCCGTGAGGAATGGGAACGAGATTTCAAATTAAAAGATGATCCTCGTGTTACAAGAATCGGCAAATTCCTACGTAAAACAAGCCTTGATGAATTACCACAATTGTGGAATGTTCTCGTTGGTGATATGAGCCTCGTAGGTCCTCGTCCTATCGTGCGTGATGAAATCGTAAAATACGGCGACTATATCAACGACTTTTACCTTGTACCACCAGGGATTACCGGTGTATGGCAAGTTAGTGGTCGTAGCGATACTACCTATGAAGAACGGGTATTAATGGACTCTTGGTATGTTCATAACTGGTCTGTGTGGATCGATATTGTATATCTATTGAAAACTGTGTTGGCTGTCGTTAAATCGAAAGGGGCTTATTAGTCGGGGATTATGAGGGATAGTAGTTTTGATATTATGAAGGGGATTGCAATTTTGCTTGTTGTGTTGGGCCATTCTGTTCCAGACCAAGCAAGTGCTAGTGGTATTGCTAGTTATCCTTTATATTTGATGCGGACTATAATTTACAGTTTCCATATGCCTGTATTTTTCTTTGTAGCTGGCTATTTTATGCATATACCTTTGAAAGAGGGCTTCCAAAAATTCGTAAAAGATAAAAGTATACGGTTAATGGTTCCTTATTTCACTATTGGTTTATTGTATTTTCCCTTCAAATTAGCTTTATCAAAATTTGCAAGTCAGCAATTAGACCCACAAGATATATGGAAAATTTTTATTGGTATTAATCCTGATGGCGAACTATGGTTCTTATATTGCTTGTTCTTTATATCAATTATTATTGCTTTATTGGTTAAACGTGTAAATTTAGGTTTATTAATAATATCTTTCATCATTGGCATGTTATCTGATGTATTAAATATCTTTTCTGTACCTATGGTATCAAAGATATTGTACTTCCAATTCTTCTATATCCTAGGCTTATATATAAAGAAATATATGCTATTAGATTATATGAAATCCGCAGGAGTAGCCCTTACATCTCTTGTGATTTTTAGTGTAGGTAATTATGCATTACTACATGATATTAATGTGTTTAAAATACTTACTCTTATAACAGCAGTTTCGGGGATTACTATTACATACTATATAGCTAACCAAATCTCATCTAGAATCGGATTATATAAAACACTTTTGATCTTTTTAGGTACTGTCTCCATGGATGTTTATATCTTTAGTGATATTGTTAAAATTCCATTCAGAATTGTACTTTGGTCTAAATTAGGATTGTACTATGAAGCTTTTATTGTGTGCTTCTTAGCATCTACAATTCTATCTATCTTGATAGGTTATATTTTAAGAAAAAATCATTATTCACGATTGCTATGTCTTGGAATGAAAAAATAAGGATATACATATGAAAAAACAATTTGATTATTTAGTAGTTGGGGCGGGCCCATTTGGTGCTGTATTTGCCCATGAGGCGCATAAGCGTGGTAAATCTGTACTTGTTATCGATCGTCGCAGTCATATAGCAGGTAATCTATATTGTGAAAGTAAAGATGATATTAACATTCACGTGTATGGTGCCCATATTTTCCATACATCTTTGAAGCATGTGTGGGATTATGTTAATCAATTTGCTGAGTTCAATCACTATGTAAATAGCCCTGTAGCAAATTATAAAGGTGAAATGTACAATTTGCCGTTTAATATGAATACATTCTCTAAAATGTGGAATATTCGTACTCCAAAAGAGGCACAGGATATCATTACAAAACAACGGGCTGCTATTACAAGTGAACCAAAGAACTTAGAAGAGCAAGCCATTAGTCTTGTAGGTACAGATATTTATGAAAAGCTCATCAAAGGATATACGGAAAAACAATGGGGCCGTAAATGTACAGAATTGCCAGCTTTCATTATTAAACGATTACCAGTTCGTTATACATATGATAATAACTACTTTAATGACCGTTTCCAAGGCATTCCTATGGGCGGTTATACGAAGATGATTGAACGCATGTTAGAGGGCATCGAAGTTCGTTTAGGCGTTGACTTCCTTAAACATCGTGATGAATACGAAGCCTTGGCAGATACGATCATCTATACAGGTCCTATTGATGAATACTTTGGTTATTCTGAAGGGGTTTTAGAATATCGTGGCCTTCACTTTGAAACAGAACGTCTTGAAGAGGAAAACCATCAAGGCGTTGCCGTTGTGAACTATACAGAAGGCGAAATTCCTTATACTCGTATCATCGAGCATAAACACTTTGAATTTGGTACACAACCTGTTACATATGTAACTAAAGAATATCCAAAAGACTGGAAAATCGGCGAAGAAGCGTATTATCCAGTGAACGATGTAAAGAATTTAGACCTTTACGCAAAATATGTTAAAAAGGCTGAAATGATTTCCAATGTTATCTTTGGTGGTCGTTTAGGGGAATATAAATATTACGATATGGATAAGGTTATTGCTAGTGCCTTGGCATTAGTAGAAAAAGAGTTAGCCTAATTTTTCATATGGTAAGTAGATGGACTTGAGAGACAACACTCATGTAGGAGAGTACTAGTGAATATTAAGATTTTAGTAGCCACACATAAGCAATATTGGATGCCAGAGGACTCCGTATACATGCCAATCCATGTAGGTAGAGAGGGCAAAGCTGATATTGGTTATACCGGCGATCATACAGGGGATAATATTTCCTCAAAAAATGCAAATTACTGCGAATTGACAGGCCTCTATTGGGCTTGGAAAAACCTTGATGCGGACTATATCGGTCTCGTGCATTATAGACGTTACTTTACGCGCAAAGAGGTTCGTTCTGTAGAGGATAAAAAGAACCAAATTCTTACAGGAGCGGAATGGGAGAAACTACTTTCAGAATATCCTGTAGTCGTGGCGGATAAGCGTAAATATTATATTGAATCTAACCGTTCTCACTATAATAATGCTCACCATAGCGATGGCCTTGATGCGGCAGAGCAAATCATCGCTGAGAAATATCCTGAATATAGTGCTGCTTTCACAAAGGTTTGTAATCGCACTTGGGCGCATATGTTCAATATGTTCGTCATGCGACGCGACCTCTTTGATCAATACTGTGAATGGATGTTCTCCATCTTGGAGGAAATTGAACATCGCGTTGATATTTCCGATTATGATACATATGAAGCGCGTATCTATGGTTTCGTAAGCGAAATCTTGCTCGACGTATGGCTTGAAGCCAATAACATTGATTATAAGGAACAAAATGTATCATTTATGGAGCCACAAAACTGGATTAAAAAAGGTGGATTATTCTTGAAAAGAAAATTCTTTAAATAATAGACCTATTTGTATTATGGAGGAATTTTTTTGATGAGAGAAATTGGATTTTCGGAGATTAAGAGTGTCGCTTTAGATATTTTAAAAGATGTGGCACATTTTTGTGATACACATGATATTCGATATGTATTAGCCTATGGAACAATGTTGGGAGCCGTTAGACATAAAGGTTTTATTCCATGGGATGATGATATTGATATCATGATGCCACGGGATGATTATAATCGCTTTATTAAGACATATAATGAGCATAACTCAAGATATCAAGTATATTCTATTGAAAATGATGACACTTATACCTATACAATGGCTAAGGTATTCGATCAAGAAACGGTTATGATTGATAATACATTATGGCGTAATTTTGATAAAGCAGGTGTATTTATAGATATTTTCCCAATTGATGGGTTACCGGATGAAACACAGGTACAACAAAAAATATTTAGACATCAACAATTTTTAAACTTGTTATTCCATGGGTCTTCTATGAAGTTTACATTCAGTAATCGTTATGTAGACTCTAAAGGTAGCTTTGCAAAGTTAAAAGGTTATGTTCGTACATTCTTAAAATTTGGTGCTATTAGTTTAATGCATTTTTTACCAACTACAAGTTTAATCAAAAAGATTAATCAAGATGCCCAACAGTATCCATTTTCCAATTCGAAATACATAAGTGTTCTCGTCGATTGTGCAAGTGGTAATAAACGGGAAGTATACGAAAAAACTTTGTTTGATAATAGAAGTTTATATCCTTTTGAGGATACTGAGTTTTGGGGACTTACAGATAGCGATTTCTATTTAAGTCATTTGTACAATAATTATATGGAAGCACCACCTAAAGATCGACAGGTACCGCATCATAACTATAGAGTGTATTGGAAATAATAAGAGGGGATTATATTATGAAACTATTTACAGTAGGACCAACTCAAATGAGACAGGAAATTCTTGATGTAAGACATCAACAAGTTCCTTATTTTAGAACAACAGAATTTTCTGAAGTTATGTTAGATTCAGATAGACTGCTTAAAAAATTTATGAATGCACCAGAAAGCTATAAATCCATCTACTTAACAGCTTCTGGTACGGGTGCATTAGAAGCTACTATTATGAATTGTATGAATGAAACAGACCATGTGTTAGTTATTAATGGTGGTACTTTTGGTCAACGTTTCGTCGATTTATGTGAACTCCACGAGATACCTCATACTGTGATTAAATTAGACGAGGGTGAGGAGCTAACCGCAAAACACTTTGCTGCCGTAGAAGAACAATCATTTACATTTGTTATTGCTAATATTGATGAAACTTCGACCGCACAGTTATATGATATTAATTTATTAAGCAACTTTGCTAAAAAGAAAGAAGCATACTTGGTAATTGATGCGATTAGTTCGTTCTTAATTGATCATTATGATATGGCTGGTAATAATATTGATGTTACTATTTTGAGTTCCCAAAAAGGTCTTTGTATTGCACCAGGTATATCCCCTATTGTAATTAGTGATAGATTATATGAAGAACGTGTAAAAAATAATCATATTAAGAATCTTTACTTTGATTTCAACCAATATGTAAAAAACTTTACAAGAGGTCAAACACCATTCACACCTGCTGTTGGGGTATGTTTAGAAATGAATAAAGCATTACATCTGATTGAAGAGGAAGGTTTTGAAAATTATTTAGCTCGTATTGATAGTGTGGCGAAAGATTTCAGAAATAGAATTAAAGAATTACCAGTATCTCTTCCTGCCTTCAGCATCAGTAATGCGGTTACGCCTATCCGTTTTGAACAACCAATTGCTAAAGATGTATTTACAATTTTGAAGGACAAATATGATATTTTTGTAAATCCTACGGGTGGGGTTAATGAAGAATACGTTCTACGCGTTGCTCATATTGGTGATACAACCATTGAGGATAATAAAATGCTCGTAGAAACAATGAAATCAGTCATTAAAGAGATTACAGGTAAATAATATGGTAAAAGTGATAACATATGGAACATACGATTTGTTTCATGAGGGACATTACAATCTATTAAAGAATGCAAAGGCATTAGGTGATTACCTAATTGTTGGGGTTACGTCTGACTATTTTGATAAATCTAGAGGTAAATTTAATGTTCGTGATTCTTTAATGACGCGCATTGATAATGTGCGTGCTACAGGTTTCGCAGATGAAATTGTAGTAGAAGAATATTTTGGCCAAAAAATAGATGATATCAAACGATTTAATGTAGATATATTTACCGTTGGATCTGATTGGGAAGGCTATTTTGACTATTTAAATGAGTATTGCAAGGTAGTTTACTTACCAAGAACACAAGGTATTTCAAGTACGCAGATTAGAAATTCTGAGAATATTAGACTTGGTATCATTGGTAATGAAGTTATATTAGATAGATTTTTGGATGAGTCTAAATTTGTTAGTGGCATTGATATTATTGGTGGGTACACAGAGGCAGAGTCGGTTGATACTATCTATAAATCACATCAATTTAATAATTTAGAACAATTTGGTTCATCTGAAGAATTGCTGGATAAAGTAGATGCAGTATATATTAATATGCCTTTATCCAAACGTGGTGCTTATATCGAAAAAGCACTACAAGCCAAAAAACATGTATTAACAGAATTCCCATTTAGTAGTGACCTTGATGAAACATTACGCTTAATGGACTTGGCGAAATCTTCCAACTTAGTATTGATGGAAGGCTTGAAAACAGCTTATAGTCCTGCATTTAATAAGTTAATTGCCATGGCTCGTAGTGGAAAAATTGGTAAAATCTTTAATGTAGAAGCTAATTTTACACAAGTTTTGGGGGAAGATTTGGCTAATCAAATTAGAATAGCTGGTGGTAGTATTTTATCCTTAGCATCCTATCCATTATTAGCTATCTTTAAACTCCTAGGATTTGATTATAATCGCGTTGATTTTATAAGTCATAAGGTTGACGATGTCGATATTTTATCAAAGATTAATTTTCTTTATGATGATGCTATGGCCTCCGCTACTGTGGCAATCAATGCTAAGGCAGAGGGAGATTTAGTTATATCTGGTTCTAAAGGATATATTTATGTACCAGCGCCTTGGTGGAAAACAGAATTCTTTGAATTGCGTTTTGAAGATGTGAACTTAAACCAAAAATACTTCTATAAGTTTGAAGGTGAAGGCTTACGATATGAAATCGTTGAGTTCTTAAAATGTATTAGAGAGGACTCTGAAAGCTTCTTGATGAGTCATCAAGATATGATTGAAGAGGTACGCGTCCTCAATAAATTTGTATCTAATACAAATGTTACCGTTATTTAGTATGGGATTGAGTGAGTATGCAACAATTATCTTTACGAGAGGTTCAGCTAGAAGAGTTGAATCTTCTCAAGGATTTTGACAAATTTTGCAAAAAATATAATTTAAAATATAGTTTATGTTATGGCACATTAATAGGTGCAGCTCGACATAAAGGGTTTATACCTTGGGATGATGATATTGATGTTTGCATGCCAAGACCTGATTACGAACGATTATTAACGTTAAAAGAGCATTATGATCATGATGGATTAGAGTTAATCGCAAATCCTATCAATCATAGCTTAGATGCAACCTATGCAGCTATCATCAATAAAAATATTCCTTGTGAAAATACATATTCTAATACATTACGTAGCAAGTATTTATGGATAGATATTTTTCCTGTTGATGGATTTAGTGAAGATATGTCCATTATGAAAGAGATTTATGATAAATCGATTTTTTATCAAAAAATACTTACATTAGCTAGCGCTAAACTGTTTAAGGGGAAATCTCTTATTCATGCTTTAGGTAAATTAGTTATTGTTCCATTGTGTCGTTTATTTGGTAAACAACGTTGTATCGATATTATGGATCGTTTGGCTAAATCTTATGACTATACTAAATCAGAGTATGTTGGTGTAATTGCCTGGGGTGAAGGTGTAAAGGAACGATTGCCTAAACAAGATTTTGAGAAGATGACTACTATTGAGTTTGAAGACCAATCATTCTCTGTTATGTCTTGTTGGAGAGAATATCTAGATAATATGTATGATGACTATATGCAGATGCCTCCTGAGGATCAACGCTGTGGACATAATATTGTTGCATATAAGATAGAGCGAAAGGATTAAGTATATGGAGCCGTTACTTTCTATTATTGTTCCCATTTATAATGTTGAACAGTATGTTGATAAATGTATTCAATCAATACTTAATCAAACCTATCAAAATTTAGAAATTATTTTAGTCGATGATGGGGCAACTGATCGCAGCGGTTCTATTGCCGATTCTTATGCGGCGAAGGATAAACGCATAAAGGTCTTTCACAAAGAAAATGGAGGGCTTTCCGATGCCCGTAATTATGGTTTAGATCATGTTACAGGAGACTATATTTTATTCGTTGATAGTGATGATTTTATAGAAAATACAATGTGTGAAAGATTGCTTACTGTAGCGAATAGTAGCAATGCTGATATGGTTTCTTGTAATTATTATATCTATAGAGGTGATGATGATATTAGTATACATACTATGTCTGTTCAAGATGATACAAGAACTTTCACAGGCATGGATATGTTACGATATTATCTATTAAAAACGGAACCATTCGATCTCAATGTAGTATGGAATAAACTCTTTAAATCTGAGTTATTCAATGGGACAGTATTAGTTCGTTTTCCAAAGGGGAGAGTTCAAGAGGATAATTTTACTATTTTCAGGCTATTTTTGAATGCTAATACTATAGTAACAGTAAATGAACCTCTTTATTATTATGTACAACGCGCTGGTAGTATAATGGCTAATTTTAGTAGACGTTTTATGACAGATACCGTAGAGTCCCATATATATATGAATGATTATCTTATGGAGCACTGTAGTAGTGTAAAGAACGAACTGCAATTGTATCTTTTAAATTCCTATGTGGAATTATCTCGTAGAGTTCATGTTAATAAATGTAAGACAGAGTACAATGATTTACTCACTCAATATAAGCACTATGTCTTAGATCATACAGTTGATACTAGCCATAACCCATTATGGAAGTGCAAACAAGATATAAAGAGGGTATTGGTTAAATTGTATTATTGAATATGAATCATAACCATATTTATACGGTTGTATGTAACATATGATTAAAACCCATAGAGATTATCTTTATGTTTTATTGATAATACTATGGGATTTTCTCTAATTATGAAAGCATGGTTAGTAAGGTTTGATAGATATTAATGATAGAGGAAAAGTAATGTGAGGAAGAGTTACTCCGTATTAATAGAGAATATATTTTCTCTACTAACCCTACGCGCCTTAGAGTATGTACTCGCTTTTATTTTGGTACCATATTTAATTCGCGTATTAGGACCTTTGCATTTTGGAATGATTGCATTTATGCAAGGTATTATGGAATATTTCCGAATCTTTGTTGATTTTGGGTACTCCTTAACGGCTCCAAAGGCAATAGCACAGGCTGAAGAACAGAAGATAGGATCTCTATTTGCCAAATATTTTTATGGAAAAGTATGTATATTAATATTTGTTACGGCCGTATTTTTTGCTATTTATAATTTGCAACGCATATTCCTAGGGAACACGATCGATATATTATTGTTTCAAGTTATGTACTGTGGAATTATAGGCAATGTTTTATTTCCTGTATGGTTTTTCCAGGGCATACAGAAGATGCGGTATATTACCATATTAAATATGAGTGGTCGTATCTGTACGATGCTTGGTATATTTTTACTTGTAAAATCTCCAGAGGATTATATACTTGCTGCATTCTTACAGGCTTGTACTCCATTAATTGCAGGTATTTTTTCAATAGTCTGGTTAAGAAAACACTATACTGGATTATTCAAATTACCACCTATGGGTGAAATTATTAATTCTTATAAAGAAGGATGGTCTATATTCGTATCCTCGTTGGCAGTTAATTTATATACTGCAACTAATGTAGTGGTATTGGGGATGCTTACGAATAATGTTATCGTTGGTTACTATAGTGCTGCTGATAAATTAATTACCTGTGTTCGTAGAGGGATATATGCTGTAAGTGATGCAATATATCCGTTTATAAGTAAGATGATAAAGAATGATATTTCTAAGGGATTACAATTTATAAAGAAACAAATATTCCTGTATTTGGTTGTAGGCCTTGTTGGCTGTACGTCTCTATTTTTCTTCTCAGATACTATAGTCAAGCTATTGTTCGGAGCGGATTATAATTTAACTGTTGACGTATTACGAATTTTGTCATTTGTTCCTTTAGCTGTTGCTATTAGTACTGTATTTGGTGAAGAAACGATGTTACCACTCAATATGAATAGTGCATATAGCCGAACTCTAGTATTGGCAGCATTCTTCAGCTTGTTATCTATATTCCCATTGTGTTATTTGTGGGGAGCTAAAGGCGTAGCAATGACAATGTTATTAACAGAATTTTTAATTATGATTATTATGGGAGGCTTATTAAGGAAACAACTCTTCCAATAGGTTTAAATAGTTTGAGAGATTTGAGAGGTTTGTTTTAATATGATTAGTACAGCATATTATAAAATTCAAGAGTTATTGCTTTGTGCAATGATAATTTCATTACCACTGATGCGGATACCAGATCGGTATACCTTGTTTTCCATGGGAAATAATCTGTCGATGGTATTTTTGTTCTTTTCCATTTTACTATTTATTGTATATAGCATATGGAACAAGAAGACAGAGTTTCCCTTTAAACCGTATTTTACAATATCTGTTGCTTGGATTGTTTTTTGTACTATTTTAGGGGTATTTTCTTTTCCTTTTTATGATACTGTTATTTACACGTATTTAATCAATACATCTGTTGTGCAAAAGCTATATGCTTTATTTCCTTCGTTTGTAGGTAATGAATTTATTCTACAAGTAAAGTTAATGGTATCACTAGTTTGGTATCTGTTTAGAAACTTTATATTCCCCTTAATTGGTCTATTCTTAATCATCTTTAATCTATATAAAGATGATTGTAAAAAAGGTCTTGATACCATTGTTAATGCTGCAAGGATATTAACAATACTATGTATAGCCTACTCCGTTATAGAGGTTTCTTGGCTATGGAGTGGTTCGGATTACTTGGCTAGTATATTAGTAACTATTAATAATAGCTTATATGACCCTGTTGTACAAAGTGGGTGGTGGCCTCCAGAATTATGGCCAGGGCAACTTAGAAGCCTTGCGTTAGAACCATCCTATTTTAGTATGATTGCTGTATTTTTAGCACCATTATTAGGTATTCATTATGTAAATTCTAAGAATAAACTTGATATTATATTAGCATTTCTCTTAGTTGTCATGATTTTCTTAACTAAGGCTCGAACAGGTGTTGTTGTTTATCTATTCGAACTAGTTGCGTTTATTGTATTAAGTCTAATATTTAGATATAAATCTTGGTGGAAACTATGTCTATTTACAATTGGACTTAGTGTTCTAAGTTATTCTTTTGCTATTGTTGGTGATTCCGTAGTAAGCCCTATAATTAAGGCTAGTATTTCTCAAACGAATACTACCAAGGAAGCACCTAAGGCTATATCCGTAGAAAAGGCTCTAGATAAGTATATTGATAGTAATGTTAAGTCAGTCAGCAATACTAGTTCTAGATCTAATTCAGCTAGATTTGGTAATACAGTAGCTATGTTTAACGTTGGTCTAGATCATCTAGCATTTGGTGTTGGTAGAGGATTGCACTCAAGCTATATGGTTGATAAATTCCCTGATTTTGCTAAAGATAGTGGAGAAGTTAAACGTTGGACAGAAGACGTATTACAAAAGGGCTTTCTAGCATTTGAATATCCAGTGCTTAATGAATTTGCAGCCATATTGGCATGGTTTGGGTTAATAGGAGAAATCTTATTTATTACTCCAATTTTATATATTTTATATAGAACATATAAGATTAAGAAGTATATTAATAACCCTACATTAGTCTACTTATTAGTGGCATTTTTGGGGCAAATTGCATGCTTTATGAGTAATGAATTTTTATTGGCATATCCGATTCTTGTAGGAATTTTGATTTGTTATATTAAATTTTATGAGCATAATGATATAACCAGAGAATAGGGGGTTATTCTAAATAAAGTATAATGTGTATATTGTAACTAATATTTAAAATATATCGAATATATTTGATATATAGTTTATGGCTTTTCTATCTCATAATTAGTTATAATTTGTATAGCAAAATATTATAGAATGAATATATTGGGAGTATTCATTTCTAGGGGACTACATTAGTTAATATATTGGTTTGGGAGATTTTAATTATGAAAAAATATGTACTTTCAGTTGATAAGAATAGGCCTATAGAGCTTGAAATTACAAATATTTTAGATGATAATAAAGCTATAGTGCGCGGTCGTCTTAATACATATCATTTGGATTATGATGTAGAGACAACTTCTGTTTTATTGAATTTTACGTTGGAAGACGATCGAGAAACTGTATATAGTATTAGATTAAAGGAAGATGATTCTTTATTAAAATGTTTAGATTGTACTCCTCAGGAGATATTCTTTAACATTGTTAATTTTCTTGGTGAAGTAATACATAAGGCTAAATCCATCGGATATACATTAGTTATGAAGTTAGACCATCAAAGTTCAAGGTTACTTGTGAAGGATTTAACAAAAATTGGTGATGAATATCGTACATTTAATGGAGAACTAGTATATTAAGATAATTCTTAATAACTATATAGTGGAATTAAAAGAAGGTATCAACGGCAGTTGATACCTTCTTTTATGTAGAAATCAAATTGATGGGATACTAAATTTAGATCAACCTATAATATCTTTATTAGATATACGAAGATAAGAAATAGGGATTGAATGTTCTCTTATATAACAAATCTGTTATGAAACGTATTGTATTGTATATTGAGCAGCCGATAGTAGTTGGCTCAGAAGTTGCTATTTTAATGCGAATTTCACCGTTTTTTGGTATAATAAACAAGTATTCCAACGATAAAACGGAGGTAATTCTAATGCGTAAATTCTTATATATGTTAGCAGCTCTACTCGTGTTGATCGGTATTAATACACATGATGTAGAAGCTCGTACAGATGTGTATGCTACAACCTATAATGGTAATAGCTGGTATGTAGACCAAGACTCTGTGAAGAGAGTAGGGGATGTACTCAACTTTACGGTGTATACTACATCTGGACTTAGCTATAAGGTAACATCTAGCGATAGTAACTATTACAATGCAGATGTATTCTACTATAACAACAAACTCGTTTCAGACAATGGCCAATCTGTATGGAAATCTCCAGGTATGATGGCCGCTATGCGTGTGGCACGTAGATAAAGAATAAAGGCAGCGATTCGATCGCTGCCTTTTGGTCTGTATAAGTGTACTATAGTATCGTTTATCCGTATTTGACGATATATAAGATTAACCCTATAATATAAATAGATAGCCAAGCGAGTAGATCCGTCGGGCTCATCTCAAGAGAATAAATAATTGATGAAATGGCCTTTCAGTTACCTAATTATCTAGGGATAACGAAGGGCTATTTGTCTTTTCCAAGACAAATAAGCGCCACGAGTGCACCAAAAGCAATGACTACAGTCATTACCTCTAGGATTAGCATGATTAACTCATAATCACTCATAGACAACCCTCCCTTCATAGACGAAGAGAGGCCCAACCTCGCTTAACTATCCTAAGTCAATTATATGGCGAACATATAAGCGAATCAATAAGAATCTATTTATAGAAATATACAAAAATATATATACGTATACGTTAGCAGTAACTATAGTTACTGCTTTTTTTACTTGTGGTAATTTTCTGGTTATGTGGCAAATTTCCCTCATATTTACAAGAATATAATTATTAAATATAATTAAATTATTTAATAATAGTTTATAGTGTATAAATGAGAGAGGGTTTTTATGAAACGTGTGTATAAAGCAAACCTATCTTTAGCAATTGCTTTGACAATTGCTAGTTCTGTAGTGCCCTATGCAATGGCGGGGAGTACATTAGTTACTACACCTAATGGTGCAAATATTACGGCAAATAACGGTGGGAAGTTTAAGGCTGGTGAAATGACAAACTACATATCTACCATTGAGGCAGATACTGGTAGTACAGTCAGCATTGATAAAGCTGTTGCTAATATTGGCTATAATAACAAGCCTTTCATTAGCAGCAAAGGTGGTAGTACGGTTAGCCTTAAGGAAGGCGTTTATGATGTTCACAATGTAAGCACTCCTATTGCAGTGGCTCAAGGTGGCACCGTTAATATTGGCGTAGACGGCAACAAAGGTAATTTCACCGGCAAGGACTTGTCGTTGGTAGGTGATGTTATCGTTAAAAGCGACCCAAATCATGCGTCTGAGATCAATATTGGTATCATTGGCAAAGAATCTCTTTGGGATGGTTTAGCCTTTAACTTAGCAGACAAAGACGCAAAGCATCCAAGTCATATCAATGTATTCCTTGGCGACTATGGTTCTTGGGAGCTTTTCTATCAAGGCGGCTTGCATGAAGGAACATTAGATGGTGGTACACAACCTAGCCATGTACATCGACTTGTAGGCTCTAAGAATCGCAACTATGCGAATATGGTAACCCAAAGTGAGCATAATAAGCTATATGTAGATAAGCTTGAAGGGCATGTAAACTTTATTTACGATCCTAATGATGAAGGTGGCGATACTGAGGATCCAAGCTATCAACCACCAACGAAAACCTATAATGGTTTAACTCCAGATTCCTTCTGGGGTGGTGATATTCATATTACAAGTGCGGCTCCTGGTGCAGCGGCTCATGTGTACACTACTCAACGAGGCCTAGATATGTCCTCTGAGGCTAATGTGAACAAGATTTTAGATAACTTGGCTCACAAGATGTACTATCATAACTATGTTAATGGTGAAAGAAACCTTCAAGGTACAGTAGCCATTGCATCTGATGGTTCTGAATCTGGTCGTTTTACAGTAATTACATCTGGTCATGCTAAAGAAGGTGATATTACATGGCAAGCGGATAAGGATGGTCAAGGTAAATACGTATATGGTGAAAATAAACCTGTACCAAAACCTCAACCTAAGCCAGAAGTTAAACCAACTCCTAAACCTGAGGTTAAGCCGGTACCAACTCCGACTCCTAAACCAGAGGTTAAACCAACGCCAAAACCTGAGGTTAAACCGGCACCAAAACCAACTCCTAAACCAGAAGTGAAACCAGCTCCAGTGCCAGAGCGTAATTCTCATATTCACGTTATTATGGGTGATTTTGATACACCTCATATGCGCGGCGCCCGTTCTGCTATTATGAGCAATATCAACGGGTGGAGAACGTTGACAGATAATATGTATCGTCCACGCGTATTGCAACAAGGTGAACCAACAGGTATCTGGGCTCGCGTTGGAGGCGGTAAATATAGCTATGATGCAAAAGGCATTGATACAGATACAACATATACACGCATTCAAGGCGGTTACGATGCTAAAACTGGTAGCGGCTGGACTGTAGGTGGTCAAGTATCCTACCTTCGTGGCAATGATGACTACGTATTCAACGGTTCTGGTAAGGAAAAAGCCTTTGCTGTAGGTGCGTACGGCGTGAAAGATCTTGGTAAAGATCAATATATTCACCTTGAATCCCAAGTAGGTCGCGTTTCTAATACTTTCACAGCTCGCAATGAAATTGGTGAAAGCCTTTCTGGTGACGTTAAAGCCAATGCCTATACAATTGGTGCACGCTATGGCAAAACTGTGAAATTCCAAAATGGTACATATATCGAGCCACAAGCGCAATTGAGCTACACTCACTTTGGTGGGGATAGCTTTGATGCGGGTCGTATGCATGTTAACCAATCTGGTGTGAGCAGCACAGCAGGTGGTCTTGGCCTTGAAATTGGTAAAACATTTGGCGCAGGTAACATCTATACTCGCGTTGGTGTAAACCATGCCTTCTCTGGCACTGTAAATACAGCGTACACAACTGGCAATACTACAAAATATACAAAACAAGACCTTAAAGGAACTTGGACTGATCTAGCATTTGGTGGTCGTTATGGATTCAATGCTAATAACAGCATCTTTGCTGACCTTAGTACAGGTCTATCTGGCGACTATAAAGCAGGCTGGTCTGTAAATGCAGGATTTACACATAAATTCTAAGGATCAATTTAATAAATTATTCTTTGTAACATAGCCAATATATAAAGCCTCCTAATAGTAGAGTAATAACTTTATTATTAGGAGGCTTTTATAATATATTTCGTATATTTCTATTAATAGATTCTTATTGATTCGCCCATATGTTCTCTATATAATTGACTTAGGATAGTCAGGCGAGGTTGGGCCTCTCTTCGTTAATGAAGGGAGGGTTGTCTATGAGTGATTATGAGTTAATCATGTTAATCCTAGAAGTAATGACTGTAATCATTGCTTTTGGTGCACTCGTGGCGCTTATTTGTCTTGGAAAAGACAAATAGCCCTTCGTTACCAGTAACTGGATAACTGAAAGGCCATTTCATCATGTTTTTTATCCTTTTGAGATGAGCCCGACGGTTCTACTCGTTTGGCTATCTGTTTATATTATAGGGTTTATATCATATATCGTCAAATACGGATAAACAAGTTTATATTAAACAATATTATATGGGTTTATTTACTAAGAGGCAGCGAGTCAATCGTTGCCTCTTTTGCTATATTTTTATCTAATACATATCAAATCTTAATTATTTTTAAAATAAATAAGTATAATTCATTTACAATTCACTAAAAATGGTGTAATATTTTATACATATTTTAAATGTGTTAGTCTTAAGTTTCTTTAATAAGTGAGTATATATCTATCTTTTATCATAAAAAAAGACTAATAAATCAACTCATAGATATATATTCAAGTATGAAGGAGCTTTCACAAATGTGATTGTATTGTAAGTGAAGTATTTATTGAGGTATAAGAGGATGAAAGGTAGTAATAAGATTTTATTGTCTGCTGTTATGATGACCTTATTGTCATCTACAATTGCTATGCCTAGTACATGGGCTGCAGCAGGTATTAATTCTGATGGACGTATTTTTGCAACTACTGCTGATAGTAAATTTGAAAGTACAGGTAATACGACTGCGAATGGTGTAGTCGCATCTGATGGTGGTCAAGTTACAATTGGCTCTTTGGACACTCCTGATGCATCTCAATTGCCTAAACGCTATCGTCAACCAGCTTTCATTACAGGCATGCTAAATAACAGTTCCATCCAAGTAGATGGCGGTGTTATGGACGTGACTACTGCGCCATGGAAGTCTCCATATCCAGTGGCATTTGCTTATAATAGTAAAATTAATCTTGGTGTCGATGATGCGGGTACTGTAAAGCACAAAGTATTTAATATGCAAGGCGATGTGCTTGTATCTGATAAAATGATGCCTCCTCATCAAGAACAGCAACCATCTGTTATTAATATTGGCCTAGGCCGCGCACACAATAGTCCTAACCAATTTTCTGGTAAGGCAGTGAACACCTTAGAGGATAAGGGTGGCGAAATTAACATGACCTTTGATGGTGGCATGTGGAGCCATGATTACATGGGTGGCTTGGAATCTTTCAAAATTGATGGTAAAACGGAACGCAGTAGCATTAATAACCTCACAGGTACTCGTACGCGTGAAGGGTTCAGTCGTATTTCCCAAGACTCTCGCAGCGACATTCATGTAAATAAATTGGACGGCCATATTAACGTTATTTATGATATGACCAGTGGTACTGGCTTAAATTATGCTAAACCAGGTTCTAAGAAAGATGGTCTTGATCCAGCTGACATTGAGGGCGGTAACTTCATCGTAAAATCCGCTGTGGCTGGTTCTGGTGTGCATGGCTATGTAACAGGAGATCATCTTGATACTTCTTCTGAAAGTAATGTAAACAAGATTTTAGATAACTTAGCTCATAAATTCTATTATGAAAACTATGTAAAGGGTGAAAGAAACCTTTCTGGTACCGTATCCATCGCTTCTAAAGGCATCGTGTCTAGCTTCCAAAAAGCATTGACTACAGACCAAAAAGAAGGGGACATTACTTGGAAAGACGGTAATGGCCAAGGCTCCTATGTGGTGCCAGAACCAAAACCTACACCAACTCCAGATCCAAAACCGGTTACGCCTGTAACACCAGATCCTAAGCCTGTTACACCAGTAACTCCAGATCCTAAACCAGTTACACCTGTGACTCCGGATCCTAAACCAGTTACACCTGTGACTCCAGATCCAAAACCAGTTACGCCTGTAACTCCAGATCCTAAGCCTGTTACACCAGTAACTCCAGATCCTAAACCAGTTACACCTGTGACTCCAGATCCTAAACCAGTTACGCCTGTAACTCCGGATCCTAAGCCTGTTACACCTGTAACTCCGGAGCCAAAACCAGTTACACCAGTAACTCCTAATCCTGTTGTTCGTGGTGCGTACGATACACCTCATATGCGCGGGATTCGTTCTGCTGTAGTAGGTAATATCAATGCTTGGCGTACATTAGCTGACGATATGTATCGTCCTCGCGTATTGCAACAAGGTGAACCAACAGGTATTTGGGCTCGCATCGGTGGCGGTAAATACAGCTACTCCGGTAGCGGTATCGATACAGCTACAGATTATACACGCATCCAAGGTGGTTATGATGCTAAAATCAGCCGTGGCTGGACTGTTGGTGGTCAAGTATCCTACCTTCGTGGTTCTGAAGACTATGTATTCGATGGCTCTGGCAAGATTAAATCCTTCTCTGTTGGTGCTTATGGTTTGAAAGACCTTGGTAAGGATCAATATGTACATGTAGAAACGCAAGTAGGTCGTGTATCTAATGACTTCACAGCGCGTAATGAAATTGGTGACCCTATGTCTGGCGATGCAAAATCCAATGCGTATAGCATCGGTGTTCGCTATGGCAAAACATTGAAATACGCTAATGGTTTCTATGTAGAACCACAAGCGCAATTGAACTTCACACACTTCGGTGGTCGTAACTTCAATGTAGGTAATGTATCTGTTAACCAATCTGGTGTGAATAGCACTTCTGGTAAGCTTGGCCTTGAATTGGGCAAACAATTCGGTAATGGTAACCTTTACACTCGTTTTGCAGCAGGTCATGCCTTCACAGGCAATGTAAAAACTACATTCGCTAGTGGCAGTGTTGTGAAATTAACAGAACAAGATCTCAAAGGCACTTGGACTGAACTTGCCTTCGGTGGCCGTTATGGCTTCAATAGCAACAATAGCGTATTTGCTGACGTTGCCACTGGTTTGTCTGGTGACTACCAAGCAGACTGGGGCGTAAACGCAGGCTTCACGCACAAATTCTAATATAGTATATAAAGGTATATTGATATCTAAGTATGTTAGATAAACGTATATAAATATATATACAAATTTATGTACAGATAAAAGAATAGTAAAAGACCCATGTATTGGAAAATACCTAATACATGGGTCTTTTTTGTTGGTTAAAGAGAGTTTTGATCTAGTAGTAATATTTATTTATACAAATCATAGAGTACGTTTATATATAACATCAGTAATCATAAGAGTTATTAATTTATATCCTAGCCTAGCACATACCATAATACAAGATATTATAGCGTTTAACAGCATTTTCATATAAATATTTCTTATTAATAAACCAAAATTAATAAATTTAAATTGTAAAATTTTTTGACACTAAATTATTAATGGATATTTTGTTAATTATAAAAAATACATAAAAAATAGAATGATTATTATATAGTCTATAGAAAAATAAAGGGAAAATAAGAATGATTTACATTAAAAAGCATTATTTATGGATAATGCTTATTTTTATGCGGTGTAAAGTGTACATAATTGGTATAAATTTATAAACTAAGCGAAGATGAATATAAAATGAATTTTTATTTACCATATAGAAATATTTTGATATTATTATGACAATCAACAATGATGAAGTTTTAGTGAAATTATTGTGAGAAATGAACTTATCTGTGTGTATTGTAAGCTAGAGGGAAGATTATGAATCGAATTTACAATGTAATTTGGAGCAAGACAAAGAAGTGTTATGTAGTAGTTTCTGAGATCGTGAAAAGCGGTGGCGGTAAGGTTAAATCCTTGCACACAGGCAAAACACATGCTCGCATGGGCGCTGTTATGACCGTAGCTGCGCTATTGGCAGGTGTGAATATTACATCTGTAAATGCGGCAGCTATCATGATTAATAATGTAAATAATTCTGGTTATGCGACAGGGCAAGCAGGCGGTAATAAATGGAGCTATTTGTACAATTATAATAACCCTGGGAATATGGGGGCATTGGACGGAAGTGCCACTACTGGATATTATTCTGGTAGTGCATTAAATGGTATTTCCATCGGTCATAATACTAAGATTCAAGAGGATAGTGATCCTACCTATTATTCTGGTGTAGCCATTGGTGACTATGCACAGGCTACAGGTGGTTTATCATTCTCTATTGGTAATTATGCACAATCTACAAAGCCATCTGCCATGGCCCTCGGTACGGCTTCACTTTCTAGTGGTTTCAACTCCTTGGCGATGATGCGCCAAGCGGCAGCAACAGGTAATTTCTCTACAGCTATCGGTACAACTTCTTGGGCTAGTGGTACTGGCAGTTTTGCTATGGGTTATTCTGCGCAAGCAAAGGGCAATCAATCTATTGCCATCGGCGCAGCAGAGCCTATTACTGTAGCAGGCAGTGGTAATGAGCCAAGTGCATCCTATAATGGTGACACTAATACAGTAACCGAAGGGGCTCGTTCTTTGGCATTTGGTACAAAAGCACGTACAAGTGCAGCAGCTTCAGATTCAATGGCATTTGGTTCTAATGCTACTACAGGTGGATCCAATGCTGTTGCAGTAGGTAACTCTGCTAATGCATCTGCTAGAGATGCTTTTGCATTTGGTAATACAACACAAGCTACAGGTGCTAATGCCATTGCCATGGGTAGAAAAGCTCAAGCAGTTCAGACGAATTCTATTGCAATGGGTAGCCATGCAAAAGCTTTAGAAGCGAATGCTCTTGCCATCGGCGGTACAGCTGAAGCTAGTAAGGCGGGTACTATGGCTATTGGTACGGCTGCGAAAGCAAGTAGTAATAACTCTACAGCTATCGGTAATGGTGCACAGGTTACTGGTGAAAACTCTATGGCATTAGGTGCTGGTGCGAAGATTTCTTCTAATAACTCCATCGCTCTTGGTGCAGGCACAGAGTTCAATGATCCTTTAGTAAATACCTATGCTGCTTTCACCAATGAAATGAACCCTGCTGAAGCGGGTGTAGTAGCCGTTGGTAATACAGGTACGCCTCGTCGTATTGTTAACGTAGCCGGTGGTCAAAACGATAATGACGCTGCAACGATTAAACAATTGCGTTATGTAAATAATAACTTGGCTATGACCATTGCAGGTCCTACATATACAGGGTATCAAGCAAATGGTTCTACTTATAAAGCACCTGATTTCAGCATTAAAAATAGCATATACCATACAGTAAAAGAAGCGGTAGAAGCAGCGCAAACTAACTTCTTCAGCGCTAAAGGTACATCTGCTGATGCTAACTATGATAATAAAGGTGCTACAGGTACAAATGCGACAGCAGCGGGCGTACGTGCTTCTGCAGCTGGTAATTATGGTACGGCACTAGGTGCTGATGCAACGGCAACAAGCGATAAAGGCACTGCATTAGGTTATAAAGCTAAGGTAACTGAAGATGATGGTGTTGCGTTAGGTTCTAATTCCGTAGCGAATACGGCGGCTGGCGTAGCTGGTTATGATGTAAGCGCGGCAGATAATCGTGCCAATAAATACACTGCGTTAACAGGCAATGTAGCAACATCTACATTGGGTGCTGTATCTGTAGGTCAAAGTACTAGCGTTGGTAATGAAACACGTCAAATTACAAACCTTGCAGCTGGTACAAAGGATACAGATGCAGTTAACGTAGCTCAATTGCGCAATGTAAACCTTAAAATTGCAGGCAATACAAACGACAACAACGGTAAAAATGATGTATTGTTAGATAGCCAAACATTGACTGTAAAAGGCGATGGCGCGTATGTAACAACTAAAGCGAACAACCAAACAATTGATGTAACCTTAACAAATGCTACAAAAGATAAAATCGATAATGCAGCAAATAAAGATCTTTCTAACATTACAAATGTAGGTAAAAAGAATATTACTGCATTGGGCACAATTGTTGAGGCTGGTAATAATGTAACGATTGCTGCACCTACAGTAGACAGCACAACAGGTCAAAAAACATATACTGTAAATGCTATGGATACAAAGGTTTCCTTAGGCACTAGTGGTTTGATGACCCTTACAGGTGGTACACCTGACGCAAGTGGTGTTCGTAACTATACGGTTGACGTAGATCCTACTAAGGTTGCGAAAACAGATTTGTCCAACATTAATAACGATGGTAAAACTGTTATCCGTGAAGAGGCTCAAAAGGCCGTAAAAGTAATTGCTGGTCAAAATACAACAGTTACAGAAGGTACAGACGGCACATATAAAACATATGCGGTCAATGTAGCGGCGGCTGGTGATTATCGCTTGGTAGAGAATAGTGCAGCTGCTGATAAAGCATATACTGTAACTGGTAATAAAGTTGATTTAACTGTACAAGATACTAGTACTCCTGCGAATACGAAGACTGTAACAATTAAAGACATCGCTTCTAAAACAGAGTTAGATACTACAAAATCTGATTTAACAAATAAAATTAGCGATACTAAAACTGAGCTCATCAACAAAGGTTTGAAATTCAACGCAGATAATAATGACGTTAAGACAAACAAACTTGGTTCTATAGTAACGGTCGCTGGTGATGCGAATATTACAACAAAAATCACGCAAACTGGTGATGACTCCACGATTGCTGTTACTTTGAATAAAGATCTTAATGTAAATACTGTAACTGCTACAAATACTGTAAAAGCTGGCACTGCTACTATGGGCAACCAATCTGCTACTGATAACAAAGCAGCTACACAAACTGGCAACTTTGTAACTGGTTTAGACAACACATCATGGAACATGGCTGATCCTGTCTTCGTTTCTGGTCGTGCAGCTACAGAAGATCAATTAAAAACTGTTAGTGATGCGGTGAGAGCAGCGAATGCCGGTTCTAGTGATTATCGCTTGATCGAAAACGATACAGCTACTGATAAAGCGTACACTGTAACTAGCAATAAAGTTGATTTGAAAGTAAAAGATGATAAATCCGGTACTACAAAAACAGTTACTATCAAAGATATTGCGTCTAAAACTGAGTTCGACAAATTAAACGATCGCGCTGTTAAATACGATGTAGATGGCTCTGGTAATGTAGATAAATCCAAGGTGACATACGAAGGCCCTACATATAACAGCACTAATAAATCTGGTGGCACTCACGTAACTAACGTGGCGTATGCAACTGGCAACGACGGTAGCGAAGCAGTTAACGTAGATTACTTAACTGACAAAATCAAAGACAGCTCCGATGCGTTGATTAACAAAGGTTTGAAATTCGATGCTAACGTAGGTGGTGCTCAAACTAATAAACTTGGTTCCACTGTGACAGTACAAGGCGAAGGCGCAGAAGCTGATGCAAACTACAGCGGTAAAAACATCAAAACATTCATCAAACAAGATACAGCTGGTAACACAACAATTGACGTTAAGATGAACAAAAATCTTGAAGTTGAAACTGTAACGGCTACTGGTGCAAATGGTAAAGATGGCAAAATTGGCATTAACGGTAAAGATGGTGTAACAACGAACCTTTCTATTACACGTGATGGTAAACCTGGTGTAGACGGTGCGGCTGGCACAACTACAACTCGTATCGTATACGAAAAACCAGATGGTACTACTGAGGAAGTAGCAACATTGAACGATGGCCTTAAATTCAAAGGCGATATGGGTGCTACATCTAATGTAAAACTCAACAAACAAGTGGATGTAAACGGTGGCGTTACAAACGCGGCTGACCTTGCAACAGGTAATAACATCGGTGTTACATCTGCAGCAGTTGATGCGGATGGCAATGCAAAACTTCAATTGCAATTGGCTAAAGATATTACAGGCCTTAAATCTGTAACAGCTACAGATACTGTGAAAGCTGGCACTGCCACAGTAGGTAAACAAACTGGTACTGATAACAAAGGTGGCACTCAAACTGGTAACTTTGTAACAGGTTTAGATAATACAAATTGGAATATGGCTGATCCTGTATTCGTACCTGGCCGTGCGGCAACAGAAGACCAATTGAAAACTGTCAGTGATGCGGTGAAAGCAGCGAGCGCTAGTGCATCTGACTACCGTTTGATTGGTGATCCAACTAATACAACTGACGGTTCCTACAAGGTTACAAACAACCAAGTAGACTTAAAGGTTAAAGATGATAAATCTGGTACTACAAACACTGTAACTATCAAAGATATTGCATCTAAAACTGAGCTTGATAAATTAGATGATCGCGCTGTTAAGTACGACTTAGACCCTGCTACAAATACTGTAGATAAATCTAAGGTAACTTATGAAGGCCCTACTTACACTAATAAAACTGGTGGTACTCACGTAACTAACGTGGCGTATGCAACTGGTAACGATGGTAGCGAAGCAGTTAACGTGGACTACTTAACTGATAAGATTAAAGACAGCTCCGATGCGTTGATCAACAAAGGTCTTAAATTCGATGCTAACGTTGGTGGCGTTCAAACTAATAAACTTGGCTCCACTGTCATCGTGAAAGGTGAAGGCAACGAAGCAGACGCTAACTATAGCGGTGAAAACATTAAGACTTTCATCGACCAAGATAATACAACTGGTACTACAACAATTAACGTTAAATTGAATAAGAACCTTGTAGCCGATTCCATCAAAGTTAACAAAGATGGTAGAGACGGCAAGGATGGCGTATCCATTACAGGCCCTACCGGTGCTGCTGGTACAGATGGCAACAACGGTAAGGTAGGCATCACTGGTGCTGACGGTAAAGACGCTGTATCTATCTCTGGTAAAGACGGCGTAGGTCACATCGGCTTAACTGGCCCTGCTGGTACAAACGGCAAGGATGGTTCTAACGGTATCGACATGTCCGTTAAGAATGGTTACGACGATGCTGCCAAAGGTGTTAAGGGTGAAAAAGGTGTAGACGGTGTCGATGGTATTACACGTATTGTGTACACTGACAAAACTGGTGAACACCAAGTAGCCACAATGGATGACGGTATGTTGTACGGTGGCGATACTGGTACTGTTATTAAGAAAAAACTTAACAATCAAGTGAATGTTAAGGGCGGCATTACAGACCCTGCTAAATTCACAGCGGACGATAATATCGGTGTTGTATCTGATGGTACAGATACGTTGAAGGTTCGTTTGGCAAAAGATCTTAAAGGTCTTAACACAGTAACAGCAACTGAAACTGTAAAGGCTGGCGACGTAGTGATGGGTAAACAATCCGACGGTACACCTGCAGCTAACACTGGTAACTATGTAACAGGCTTAGATAATAAGGACTGGGATGTAACGAATCCAACAGCTGTTAGCGGCCGTGCAGCAACGGAAGATCAGTTGAAAAAGGTTACAGAAGCTATCAATAATCAAAGCTCTAACTCTACAGATTATCGCTTGGTTCAAAACCAAACAGCTGGTTCCAATGGCGACTATTCTGTAGACAACAACGGCGATGTGGCGTTGACTGTACAAGATAAAAACCATCCAAATCAAACTGAAACAGTAACTATCAAGGACGTAGCATCTAAATCTAACCTAGATAAATTAGAAGACCGCGCTGTTAAGTATGATTTAGATGGTACAGGTAATGTAGATAAATCTAAGGTAACTTATGAAGGCCCTACCTACACTAATAAATCTGGTGGTACTCATGTAACTAACGTGGCGTATGCAACAGGCAACGACGGTAGCGAAGCAGTTAACGTAGACTACTTAACTGATAAGATTAAAGACAGCTCCGATGCGTTGATCAACAAAGGTCTTAAATTCGATGCTAATGTTGGTGGCGTTCAAACTAATAAACTTGGTTCCACTGTCATCGTAAAAGGTGAAGGCAACGAAGCAGATGCTAACTATAGTGGTGAAAACATTAAGACTTTCATCGACCAAGATAATACAACTGGTAACACAACAATTAACGTTAAATTAAATAAAAATCTTGTAGCCGATTCCATCAAAGTTAACAAAGATGGCAGAGACGGCAAGGATGGCGTATCTATTACAGGTCCTACAGGTGCTGCTGGTACAGACGGCAACAACGGTAAGGTTGGCATCACTGGTGCTGACGGCAGAGACGCTGTATCTATTTCCGGTAAAGACGGCGTTGGTCACATTGGCTTAACTGGCCCTGCTGGTACAAACGGCAAGGACGGTTCCAATGGTATCGACATGACTGTTAAGAATGGTTACGACGATGCAGCCAAAGGCGTTAAGGGTGAAAAAGGTGTAGACGGTGTTGATGGTATTACACGTATTGTGTACACTGACAAAACTGGGGAACACCAAGTAGCTACAATGGATGACGGTATGTTGTACGGTGGCGACGCTGGTAATGTAATCAAGAAAAAACTTAACAACCAAGTGAATGTTAAGGGCGGTATTACTGACGAAACTAAATTGACTACTGATGACAATATCGGTGTAGTTTCTGATGGTACAGATACGTTGAAAGTTCGCTTGGCAAAAGACCTTAAAGGCCTTAATACCGTAACAGCTTCTGAAACTGTGAAAGCAGGTACAGCGACTGTGGGTAACCAAGAAGCGACTAAAGCAGATGGTACTAAAGAAACTGGCAATTATGTAACAGGTCTTGATAACAAAACTTGGGATGCTGACAATATCGTAACGGGTCGCGCTGCTACAGAGGATCAGTTGAAAGATGCATTGGCTAACCAATCTAATGCAGGCCTTAAATTCGACGCTAACGTTGGTGGTACTAAGACTAATAAATTAGGCTCCACTGTAATTGTAAGAGGCGAAGGCAATGAAGCAGACGCTAACTACAGCGGCGAAAATATTAAGACTTTCATCGACCAAGATAATACAACTGGCACTACAACGATTAATGTTAAATTGAACAAAAACCTTGTAGCCGATTCTATTAAGGTCAATAAAGACGGCAAAGACGGTAAAGATGGCGTATCCATTACAGGCCCTACAGGCGTAGCTGGTCAAGATGGCAACAATGGTAAGGTAGGCATCACAGGTGCTGACGGCAAAGATGCAGTTTCCATTTCCGGTAAAGACGGCGTTGGTCACATCGGCTTAACAGGTCCTGCTGGTACAAACGGCAAAGATGGCAAAAATGGCATCGATATTTCTGTGAAAAATGGTTACGATGATGCTGCCAAAGGTGTTAAGGGTGAAAAAGGCGTTGACGGTATAGACGGAATCACACGTATCGTGTATACTGATAAGACTGGTGAGCACCAAGTAGCCACTATGGACGACGGCATGTTGTACGGTGGCGACAGTGGCACTGTAATCAAGAAAAAACTTAACAACCAAGTAAATGTTAAGGGTGGTATTACAGACGCAGCGAAACTTTCCAATGACGATAATATTGGGGTAGTAGCTGATGGCACTGATACATTGATGCTTCGTCTTGCGAAAGACCTTAAAGGCCTAAATTCTGCTACTTTCAACAATGGTACAGATGGCAACACTGTTGTAAACGGTGGCGGTCTCACTATTAATGATGCAGCAGGTAATCCGTTGACGTCCGTTACTAAAGACGGCGTTGTGATTACAGATGGTCCATCTATGACTAAAGATGGTATCGACGCTAGTGATAAGAAAATCAATAACGTAGCTGACGGTATAATCGCAGCTGGCAGTAAAGATGCTGTAAATGGCGGTCAATTACATACAGCGGTAGAAGACCTTAAAACTAAAGGTTTCGGTTTAACTGCTGAAGATGGCGCTTCTGTTAAGAAATCCCTTGGTGATACTGTAACTGTGAAAGGTGACGGTACGAACATTACTACATCTGTAGATAATGGTGCTGTGAAAGTAGCATTGGCTAGAGATCTTAATGTAGATACTGTTACAGCAAACACAGTAACAACAGGCGACACTAAGATGGATACAAATGGTGTAACTATTAAAGACGGCGCCAATGAAGCGACTAAGTTGACTAAAGATGGCTTGCAAATCAACGATGGTGGTAACAAAGCGGTTACTATCGATAAAGATGGTTTGACTATCGAAAACGGTCCTAAGGTAACAAAAGACGGCATTAATGCTGGTGATAAGAAAATCACTAATGTAGAAGATGGTACAATTGCTGCCGGCAGCAAAGACGCTGTAAATGGCGGTCAATTGCATACTGCAATAGAAGACATCAAAGCACAAGGCTTCGGTCTTAAAGCAGAGGATGGTCAATCTGTGAAGAAACATCTTGGTGAAGTAATCGACCTCAAAGGCGACGGCAACATCAAGACTTCCGTAGATGGCACTGCGATTAAGATGTCCTTGAATGATACAATTACACTTGGCACAGATCCAGCAAAACAAGTTAAAGTTGATGGATCTACTGGTACGATTACTACGGGTAATGGCGCTAACCAAGTTACAATCGATGGCAGCACAGGTTCTGTTACAGCAGGTAACACTGTGAAAGCTGGCGATGTAATCATGGGTAACCAAAGCTCAGGTGGTCAAAATGGTAACTTTGTGACTGGTTTGGACAATAAAACATGGAATCCTAACAACCCTGTAGCTGTTACAGGTCGCGCGGCAACAGAAGATCAATTAAAAGCTGTTAACGACGACTTTAACGAAAAAGCTAAAAATGGTCGTGTATTCCAAGGTGACCAAGCTGGTAACGATGGTAAAGTTGTTCGCGGTTTAGGCGATACAATGAACCTAAAAGGTGGCGCTGATGTAAATCGTTTGAGTGACAACAATCTGGCTGTTATGAAGAACGCTGCAGGCGATGGCTATGATATCAAGTTGGCTAAGGACCTCAACCTAAAAGACGGTTCTACTACGTATACAAAAACTGTACCAGGAACTAATACTACAATTCCTTATACAGTAGATACAAAAGTAGATGGTGGTGGCATCACAATTACTCCATCCATCAACGGTCAACCTGTACCAGGTCACACTGTAAGTCTTACAGAAAATGGCTTAAACAATGGTAATAATACTATTACTAATGTAGCGCCAGGCATCAATGGCACTGATGCGGTTAACGTTAACCAATTGCGCAATGCTATGCATAGTGTAGATGGTAAAATCGCTGATGTTGGTGCAGCTAGCGCAGCCATGGCAGGTCTTAAACCATTGCAATATGATCCATTAGAACCTACACAAGTGTTGGCGGCTGTTGGCAACTATAAAGGTAGTACTGCTGCTGCTATTGGTATCGCTCACTATACAAATGAATCTACAATGCTTCATATGGGTGTTTCCTTAGGTGGTCATGATAATATGGTTAACGCTGGTGTATCTTATAAATTCGGTACATCTGACGCTAAAAAAGCAATTCCAGCGCGTTACAAAGCTGGCCCAATCAGCTCTGCTTATGTAATGCAAGATGAAGTAGCTGCATTGAAAGCTGAGAACTTACGCATGAAACAACGCGATGAGGAATTATCTGCTAAGTACGAACAAGTACAACGAGATAATGAAGAGATGAAAGCTCAAATTGCAATGCTTATGAAACAAGCTGGGTTAACCAAATAATCATTCACTTGAGAGTGTATTGAGTATTTAAAACATAGGAAAGCCGCCCTGGGGAGGGCGGCTTCCAATGAGGGGACTTATGAAACTAATTAAATTACTACCAGTTATGGCAATTGCTTCTGTATGTGTTGCTGGCCAAGTACATGCGGCACAAGATCCTTTGATGATGCCTGAACAACCTGCGGCTCCTTTGACTGCAGAACAACAAGAAATTTCTCTTGCTGTTCCTAGTGAAGAGGTAAAAGCTGTAGTATCTGAATTTGCAGCTTTCCAATTGGGAATGAGCAATGCTTTAATCAAAGACGACAATCGCGTAATGTCTGGTCAACAACGTTATACTAATAACGTGTTGTACTACATGAATGTTCGTCGTGACTGGTACATTACAAGCCATCGCTATAAAAAAGACAGCTATGCTCGCGTAGCATTAGATCGCTTGTACTTAGATTACAAAGAATTCTTCGAAAATCACACAACTGTGTCTGACATGAATAAAGCTGAATATGAAAACCAAATCTTGGCAATTCTTGAAAAGAATACAGCTAACATGTCTAACGATGAATTGCGTTTCTACATGAACGAAATGGTAATCTACAGCTTGCAACAAGCTATGCGCGATGGTAACAACCGCGTTAAACGCATCCGCTAATCGGTATAATTATAAATTTATACTTTTGAAAGAGGTAACGGTAAAAGCCGTTGCCTCTTTTAGTTTTTATGACTACATTATTTTAGGAAAATGTGAGTTAAATCATATAATAGTGGCCTTAATGGTACTATACTAATTCCATGACCTTATAGCTGTTTATATATAGGTAAGCCCTTACATACTATACATAAATTTACATAATAGTATTCAAGTATATGCAATTACTCCTAGTTACAAAGCAATTACAATCCTTTTGGATACTATGTTCTCTCTCGTAAGCTATAGGTCGTACTAAAACAAATGGCCCCCGTAGGATTCATTCCTGCGGGGGCTTGTTTGTTAATTGTATTGGTTAATCTGTCCTTTATGAATTATTATTTATGTTATTTACATATTTTTTCGATAGCAGTATAATTTAATCGTAGTAATCATGAGGGTAATATGAAGGGGAAGTGTTTTGTAGTATAACAAGGGAGGCGTATGATTATGAATCACGCAAAGAAACTACAATTATTAGCAGTACTCGGAGTTTTAACCATATCTTCTGCTAGCTTGGTACAAGCTGCAGATATTCCTGTTGTTTCCTCTGGTGGTGCCACTTATAACATTGGTCTACAAGGTTGGTCATCTTTCACCAACTCAGACAATGTACATCTTGGTGGTCAAACTGGGGCAGCTAATAGCGATCCATATTCCCATACAGGAGATCCAAATGCAAAGGGTAATAATATTGCCATCGGTCGTCTTGCCTTGAATGGTTCTCAAGGCGGTGGCAATGTAGCATTAGGTGCTAAGAGCTTTGTAGGTGGTAAAGGTGACTATAACTTCTTAGGTAACTTTGCAGCCGGTTATAACTCAACGATTTCCGATACAATTGCGGTAGGTTATTTTGCAGGAGCTGGCTCTGAAGGTAATAAAAACGTATGGCTCGGTGCCTCTCAAGCAGGCGGTAGTAAGGGGAATAATACTGTATTAATCGGTTCTAACTCTACTGTAAATGGTGATTTTAACTATGGTATGGGCCATGGCGTCATCTTTAAAGGCGATAAGAACTCCGCTATTGGTGCATATAACAAGATTGAAGGTAACCAATCTGGCGCCTTTGGTGTTGGTACATATGATGTGGACACTGTTAAGGGTGATAATTCCTATAGCGTTGGTAACAAGAACCAAGTGAGTGCTAATAATACATTCGTAGTGGGTAATAATGTGAAAACATCCCTAGATAATGCCGTTGTATTAGGTAATAATTCTACTGCTGAAAGTAGTGATGTAGTGAGCACTCCTAGTTATACTTATAATAATGGCGTTACTGAAAAATTCGCTGGTACTGCTCCTGTGTCTACTGTATCCGTTGGTACAGCTGGTCAAGAACGCACCATTACTCATGTAGCAGCAGGCCGTATTACAGCGGACTCTACAGATGCAGTTAACGGCTCTCAATTATACGGTACAAACCAACAAATTGATGTATTGCACCGCGATGTACGTCACGTAGAAAAAGAATCCAACCGCGGTGATGCTCGTGCTGCAGCACTAGCTGCATTACATCCACTACAATTTGATCCAGACCACAAGGTTCAAGTTATGGGTGGCTATGGTCACTATAAAGGCGAAAATGCATTGGCTCTTGGCGTAGGTTACTATCCAAAAGAAAACCTACTTCTCACTGCAGGTACAACTGTAAGTGGTGATTTGATGGCCAATGTAGGCGTGTCCTATAAATTCGGTGAAAATAAGACACTTGCTAAGATTTCCCCTGCATCCTATAACGCATTAGAACAACGCGTAGATACACTAGAAGCACAAAACAAAAAACTACAAGAAACAGTAGATATGCTTGTGCAAAAACTTAATGAAAAATAAGTTTTCATATCTAATATCTGATATTTAAAATGTAATCATTGCTATGTAATATATTATTATATAGCTTTTTAGAATAATATCTTACGATAGACAGTATGAAAGAGGTAATAACATTGTTATTACCTCTTTTTTTATATACATATAATAGTAAAATAATGCGTTTCTAGTGACTACTTGTCTTGACATGCATATACATTATTCGATACACTTATACATATTTCATTTGTTGTTCATGAATTTTAAATGTAGAGAGTAATGAAACGTATTGTGTGTATCGCCTTGAGCGCCCTATTGTGTTGTGTGGGTACAGCTGAGGCAGAAAAACAACAATTACATACAGATAAGGGCGTAGTGTCTGCAAAAACAGATAGTTCTATAAAGACAGAGGCTCATATAGATGTTGCTACTCATGTAAATACTGAGGGTAAGGTAAACTCCGATGAGAAAACAGCACGCATGAAGGCTGCATCTGAAGGCTTTCACATTACGCCTGCTGCTACGCCAGACCATGTGATTGGCCAAGGTGGTCCGCTCGTCATGGATCGTCAAGATACTAAGACCGTGCAGTATAGCAATGTGGATGCCGTGAACCGCGCCATTAATGCGGTGGCCATGTCTAATGTGTCCAATGCGATGTACGGTGCTAAAGGTAAACCATGGATGCGACGCACTACACTGAGCTTTCAGTTCCAAGAAGGGTGGAAGCCGCTCTATTCTGTGGAGACTGTTCAACCTTTAGGTCATTACGATAATTCGTCTCGCGATGTGTGGTTTATGCAGCAGCGTATTTCTCGTGCTTCAGACACAGGGACAACCCTCAACGTAGGCGTTGGGTATCGTCGTATTTCTAAGGATGACCGTCGCCTTTATGGGGCACATCTATTCTATGATCATCGCTTCTTGAATCGCCATGATCGACTCAGTGCAGGTCTTGAATATATGTCTGGTGAAAGCGAGTTCCGATTTAACTGGTACGGTTCTGCTTCCGATGAGCGCGTCCTAGATGCTAATCTTCATACCTTAGAACGGGTAGCTAATGGTTATACTTTAGAGTACGGTAAGACTTTCAAAAATGCCCGCTGGGCTAGAGTCTATGTAGAAGGCTACCACTGGAACCAAGAACGACAAGCCGATAAGAATGGTTTGCGCATCGGTTCGGAGATGCAACTGACACCGCGCGTATCTGTAGATATGGGGTATAACAAACCGGAACACAGCTCTGGCGGTGCATATGGCAAGATTACCTTCCGCTTAGCGGGTGCGCCAATGGCTTGGTATGGTGGCAAGCACCGTTTAGAAGAATCTGCAACAGTTCGTGATAAAATGCTCAACCTCGTAAGACGTACAAATACGATTTTTGTTGAGTAATAATTTTGATAACTGAATACACAAATTGAATAGTAATGCTATCTTTTTCATTCATATAATTTTAATGAAAATTAAATGAAAAATTACCTACTATTGTTACTATATAAGTGATATACTCTAGGTAAGGGAATTTAGTGTTAATATCAATTGTTCTTTATAGATAATGGCTTTTATAAAAAGCCATTATCTTATTATGTAGACATATACTACTATAATGAGTAACTTATATCTTATTATGTAACTTATATTTAATACGTTATGTAGCTTATTTGTTAATGTATTATATAGTTATTATCTTATTATTGATGCCGTGTGATCGCCCGTTCATCTTAGTTACTCTCCAACTATTTGATAATCTTTGTGTTGTGTTTACTTCAAAATCTCTCTCTTAATAACAAACTTAAATCATGCGGCAACGGTAAGAGGTTCGCCTTCCTCTTACCCAAAAAGGATAGTTAATCCTCATCGATTAACTATCCTTTTTTATATTCTCTTAATAGATATATAAATTACTGTTTACAAAATACGTATACGTGCTACAATGTTCATATAAGACTCATGAATAAAGCATGAATTTTAAAGTACGAGAGAATGATAGGTTTTGTAGTTTGTAAATGGAGGTTCTAACTTATGAACAAACGAAAACGTTTATTAACCTTGTTAATTAACGGTGTGCTGCTATCTAGTTTATGTATGGTAGCTAATGCTGCAGATAATGTAGCTGGGGCAGGTAGTGGCGTAGCTATTGGCACCGGCTCTAGTGCTCAAAAAGATGGAGTAGTTGCTATCGGTAAAGGTGCACATACCAATTATGCTGGCGGGTCTGGCTATGCTAAAGTTAATGGTGATGTCGTTATCGGCGAAAATGCAACAACTCATAGTTATTACGATCAATCCGGCTCAGTAGCTGTCGGAAAGAATGCGTATGTAGAAAATACGATTGGGAAACAAGACAAATTCTTTGCATTTAATCAAACTACTTTTAATACTTTTGGTTTGGGAAGTCTTCCACAACAACCAGATAAAGTTGTTACTGGTGTAGCAGTAGGCGATAATACTTATGTTAGAAGTGGTGGTACCATGGTCGGGTCCCATAATTATCGTGGGAAAATTGGTGATATCACTGTCAACACAGATACATATGCAGAGAAGCGTAAAGCTGGACTAGGCGTATACTCAACAACAGTGGGAGCGAATAGCTTTACCAATGGTACTGTGGCAACCAATACAGGTGCTTTGAATGTTATTTCCAGTAATTATGATGGCAATAATTCTGCTAATGCAATTAAAAATTATGGGGCTACTATTAATGGCTCTTTAAACTCTATTGAGTCCGCTACAGCTGCTAGTAAATATTCTGGATTAAGCAATACTGTTGTTGGTACTGCTAATAGAACCAATAATTCTAATGGTTCTTTGATTTTCGGTGCAGGTAATGAAATTACTAACTCTGTTACTGATATAGATGCTAGTTCAATAACACCAACTGCTTTTGGAGGTCCATCCTCTGTAACTGAAATGGCAGAAACTGTACGTAATTTAGTAAAAGACAGCAAATCTGGTGGTTCTACCTTAGCTATTGGTGGTGGCAATAAAGCTGATTATACACAATTAACATCAATGACAGGTGTTAATAATACTATTACAGGGACTGCTGGCAATGTTGCAAAATTGAATCAGGTATCTGGGTACAATAATATAATTACTAATGCGTCTAATAATATTGTAATGGGTAATGATCGTACCGTAACTGCTGATAATACAATTGCTATCGGTGGTCTTTCTTCTAGCGAAACTCGCTCTGTAGCCAATACAACAACTATTGGTTATGATGCAACAGCTTCTGTTGAAGGTGGAGTAGCTCTTGGTTATAAATCTAATGCGACTGTAGATAAAGGTGCAGCTGGTTATGATATCAGTACCAAAGCAGCATCTACTGATACAAGTTCCACATGGAAAGCGACAGCTGCTGCTGTATCCGTTGGCGATGTAGCTAATGATGTAACACGTCAAATTACATCTGTTGCAGCTGGTACAAATGATACTGATGCAGTTAACGTAGCACAACTTAAAAAGGTAGAAACTAAAATCTCTACTGTTGAGGCAGATGCTAAAAAGCATACTACTGTTGTAGCAGGCGATAATACAACTGTAACACCTGGTACAAATGCTAATGGTGGTGCTGAATATAAAGTAGCTGTTAATAAAGACTTAGTAGAAATGAGCTCTGCTAACTTCGGCAAAGCAACTGACGACGTTCGTGCTCGTATCGATAAAGACAGTGCTCGCTTCTTTAACGGTAGCGAAAATATCGGTATTACACCTACTGATGGTATCAAAATCGAAAACACAGATACCTTAGAACAAGCAAACTTCACTAAATACGGTATGTACGCAAGTGAAGGTAGTAAAACTGTTTACTACACTACAAATGGTATCAGCGCAGGCGACCAAATCATCAATAATGTGAAAGCTGGTGTAGCAGATACTGATGCGGTTAACGTATCTCAACTTAAACGCGTACAAGATCAAATTGCAGCATCCACTCAAGTTACAACTGTAACAGCTGGTGACCACATTAAGGTAACACCAACTGTAAATGGTAATACTCACGATTACAAAGTATCTCTTGCTGATGATATTGCTGACCAAATTACAAATAACACAACAAATATCAACAAAAATACAAATGATATAAAAAATATCAAAGGTAATTTATCTAAAATCGATAAACGTGTTGATAAATCTGTAGCAGGTGCAGCAGCGTTAGCAGCATTGCATCCACTTGATTTCGATCCAGATGCTAAATGGGACTTTGCAGCTGGCTATGGTCATTACCACAGTGGTAATGCTGCCGCATTAGGCGCTTTCTACCGTCCTAATGAAGACGTACAACTTAGCGTAGGTTCTACTGTAGGCAGTGATGAAACAGTATTTAATGCTGGATTATCTGTGAAAGTAGGGGCTCATAGTGGTGTATCTCGTTCTCGTGTAGCGATTGGTAAAGAAGTATTAGCTCTTAAGAAAACAGTAGCTGAACAAAATGCTCAAATTCAAAAATTGACTGCATTATTAAATGGTGTTGCTGGTACTAAGATGAAAGCTGACCACACAACATTGTTCCCCGATATCCCTACAAACCATTGGGCATATGAAGCTGTAAGAGATTTATCCCGCCGTGGTCTTGTAGAAGGCTATCCAGATGGCACATTCGGTGGTGACCGCATGTTAACACGTTATGAATTTGCTCAAATCGTATACCGTGCTATTCAAGACGGTGTAACAGTTAATGATCGCCTTGTAACAGAATTCAGCCCTGAAATGGCATTGTTCCGTGTGGATACAGTTGCGAAAAATGCTAAAGGCGAACCAACAATTGAACGCGTTCGCGTTAACAAAAAATAAGGATACTATTAGTTGATAGTGTTCACACAACTTAATAAGTAACTACTATGCATACCTCAACTCCACCCCGAGGTCGCATAGTAGTTCATCAAAAAAGGAGTAACTGATATGTTCAGTTACTCCTTTTGTAGTTCTCATATTATGTAATTTTCGATATTGTTTGTGATTATATTATTTGCGATTTATTTCGCAAAATATCCTAGCGCTTGGATATGCGCGATGGACTCGTCTAAATATTGTTCAGAGGAGACAATGTGTTTAGTGCCATCATCTTTTGTTCTTTCAACGGTCATGTTTTCGTTCATAGTATCAATCAATTCTTGACGAGATATTGGTTTTGCCATCAATTTCATGACGTAGGATAAGCCTTCATCTACTGAAAAGTCTATTTGGTTATACATATTGCCGAGGCACATGTATTGATAGCCACCTTTTTCAACGAGGGTGGATACATAGTTGATAAAGTGTTCTGGAATATAGGTTTTGTTTTCCTCAAATGGTAATTGGTCATATTTTTTTGCATATGTGTTGATATGACCGACGATAGCAAGATGGAATAAACGTCTATACATAGCATCAGTATCGATTTCAGAATCAGGATGGTGTTCTTCAATATGTTTCATAATATCCGCTACATTGAATGGTCGTTTTGTATCCATTAATTCTTGAATGCTAATGTGCATAACATTGGTCCACTCTGGAGGAACACCAGGCTCTTCATCTAATGCATTGTTGAAGTATAGTGTATCTAGTACTTTCTTCTCAACCCTTTCGTCATGGGAAATTTTATCTTCGTTGCTACACTTTGTTAATAGGGCCATGCGGAACTGAGTATCATACACATAATCGTAGTACTGTTCCTTATCAATGTAGCTATCTCTAGCTAATGTTCTAATATTATTTTCGACATTACTATCAAGCCATGTAATGAAGGAACGATTCAATGTTTCGTCACCGATGTAAGCGCAACCTTGCTCTTGCGCACGTTCAATAAATTCTGATACATATACAGGATCGTTAATAGCTTCTAAGTATTCGTGCCCAACGTAGTAATCGTTAGATTGGAGTACACGATTTATGTTTTTGATCTTATAATCAGAAATTTGTTGGGAACGTTCATCTAGCTTCATTGTTTCTGCAATGAGTTTTAATACATTTTTTGTGTAGACCGTACGCTCTTGTAATGAGTCGTTAGGTGCATGTTTTTCAGAATATAACATAATATCCCGCAATTGCTCTAACCGTTTCCAACCTGGATACGTATTATATGAAACATAGGCAATACCACGATCAGATAGGTTGCGACTGCAAATATTAAGGATTTTATCTTTTACCACATCAGGCACCCAAGACCAAATACCATGAACGATAATGTAATCGAAGGTACCGAATGTCTCATCAATATCCATGATATTTTTTTCTAATAAGGTAATATTTTTAAGCCCCATAGATTCAATTAATTCATTCCCATGTTTCACCTGTGTAGGGGATAGGTCGATGCCTGTGAAAGTTGCTGTTGGATTATATAGGGCTTGGGGTATGATATTTCCACCGCAAGAAGAGCCCAACTCTAATACGCGCGCGTCTTCAACTGGTACTGGGTCTAAGCCATAAATAAGAGCTTTTGCCATTAAAGATGTAATACATGTATTGGAAAATGGTTTTGATACGTATAGAAAATCGTCGTAAGATTCCTTTAGGTCGTTAATTTTAGATTGATCTACACTAGTAATGTGTTGTTTACTCATTAGAATATATCCCCTCTATAACTAATCTTCGGAAAATGCTCCTCATAATGATTTAGTATATCATAATTTTTATCAAAATCGGTCAAAAAATTCATAGTTATTTCATTTATAAGTTCGTATATGAAAAAAATGTGAAAGTGCCTTTAAAAGATTGTTGGATTATTATATTCATATTTTTCTATGATCCATATTTTATAGATAATATATAAATAGATGCCAAAATCGAGAAAAATCAATGAGATTAAATCAATTAATCGTTTATTTATAACTTACATTAATATTATTATCGAAAAAACTAGTACTGCATAGAGAAAAATAGATTATATTTTATAAAATACGTATAAAACACCGAAAAAATGAGTAAAAAAACACTCATATATTAAATTTTGTTTAACAAAATAAAGGTTCTGACAACAAACCTTGCTGTTTATGATAAAAACATGAAGAAAACTATTTACAACATTTTCGATATATGATATTCTGTTCATGACACAAAATGAAAGAAATATGAAAGATACTCAGAAAGGCGTAAAGGTATGGGAAATTTAGGCTTTTTGTTCTTTTGTATTTTATTGATTTAATTATAAGGATTGTAATTGTGTCTAGTTAAGAAAGGGGTTCATAGTAATATGAATAAAATCTTTAAAGTTGTTTGGAGCAAAACTAAAGAGTGCTACGTAGTAGTTTCCGAAGTTGCAAAAAACAATGGTGGTAAGAAAAAAGCTCTAGCTAGCGTGTTAGCTGGTTTGGCTATGGTAGCTGCTACAGCAGGTGCACCTGTACATGCGAACGTTAATACTGGGGGTAGTGCCGTTAATATCTCTCCTGATGCTTATAATGGTTCAAATACTACTGGAAGAAACTCTGTAGTAGTTGGTTATCAAAATAGAACTGATAACCATGATGGTACTATTGCAATTGGTGCAGCAAATACTGCAACAGAAAATTCTGCAATGGCTCTAGGTAATGGTAATACAGCTTCTGGCGGTGCAGCAGTGGCTATGGGTGCTTATAACCAAGCAAAAGGACGTGCTTCTGTCGCTATTGGTAACGTATCTATGGCATCTGCTGAAGACTCCATTGCGATTGGTAATCGTGCGAACTCTAATGCAGCGAACCAAGATTTAGGTTCTGGTCAATTCTCTATTGCTATGGGCCGTGAAAGCTGGGCAAAAGGTACTGATAACATCAGTATTGGTCATAATGCTAAAACTGATTCTAGTGGTGATAGTATAGCTATTGGTCGTGATTCCACAAGTAACTCTGTAAATACTGTTACAATCGGGGCACAGACTAAAGCCACTGGTGGTTATGCGGTAGCAATCGGTCGTGAATCTGAAGTAAATGCTAATTTTGCTACTGCAATGGGTTATCAATCCAAAGCAAAAGGTAGTGCATCTATTGCTATCGGTAAACAAAATAATTCCAATCTTGGTGATACTATTACAATGGGTAATAGCAATACTGCTAATACAATGGGCGGTATCGCAATTGGTAAAAATAATATCGCTGACTCCTCTATTGGGGATCCTACTACTGCAAATAAAGAAAACTCTCAAATCGCTATCGGTTTAAACAACAAGGCAACAAGTCTAGATACTGTAGCTATCGGTCGTGAAGCTGAATCTACAAAAACTGGTGCTGTTTCTTTAGGTGCGCGTACAAAAGCGAAAGGTGACTATGCAGTAGCTCTTGGTTCTGCCTCTGAAAATAAAACTGTAGAAGCAGCTGATTATGCAGTGGCTGTTGGTGCTATGTCTAAAGCAACTGGTGACCGTTCTGTAGCAGTTGGCGGTGGTGCTGAAGCAAGTGCATCTCGTTCCGTAGCGCATGGTTATAAAGCTAATGCATCTGTTGCTGATGGCGTTGCTCTTGGCTCTAACTCTAAAGCAACTGTAGATAAAGGTGTTAAAGGCTTTAATCCTGCAGAAACTCGTACAAACAAATACTCTGGTTTGACTGGTAATGTACAAACTTCCACATTGGCAGCAGTTTCCGTAGGTGACGGTGCTAATGCAACTCGTCAAATTACAGGTCTTGCAGCAGGTACTGCTGACAGCGATGCTGTTAACGTAGCTCAATTGAGAAGCGTTAACTTGAAATACGCTGGTGACACTGGCAATGGCGATGTATTGTTAGATGATGGTACATTGAAAATTAAAGGTGATGATCCTACATTTATTTCTACATCTGCTGATAAAAATGGTGTTACAGTAAAAGCTAAAATAGGTGCTGATATTACTAATACTAATGGTAAAGCAGTAGCGCCTACTACAAACGGCATTGCTACAACTGACAATGTTGCAAAAGCAATCAACGAATCTGGTTGGAACGTAGTTTCCTCCAATAACGGTGGTAGCGTAACAGGTACTCAAGCATCCAAAAAAGTAAGCCCTGGCGACACTGTAACATTGAGTGCTGGTAAAAACATTGTATTAGATCAAACTGATAAACAATTCACATACTCCTTGAACAAGGACGTTGACTTGACTAAAGATGGTTCCTTAACAATTGGTGATACTAAAGTTAATAACGATGGTTTAACAATCACAGGTGGTCCATCTGTTACTAAAACTGGTATCGATGCTGGTAATAAAAACATTACTAATGTAAAAGCTGGTGTAAACGATACTGATGCAGTTAATGTAAAACAATTAAAAGACGCTAAAACTAAACTTGTAGATGGTAAAAATACTAAAGTTACTGGTGAAGGTACTCAAGACGATCCATACAAAGTTAATGTAGAAGGCGATTTGAAAGGTATTACATCTATTTCTAATGCTGACAATGGTCCTAAAATGACAATTGGTGGCAACTCCATCAACATCACTGGCGGCCCACTTAACATGGGTGGTAGCAAAATCACTAACCTAGCTCCTGGTACAGATGATACTGACGCAGTTAACTACAGCCAAATTAAAGGCTTGAGAACTGAAGTTAAAGCTGGTAACGGCGTAACTGTAGCTAAATCTCAAGGTACTGATGGTCATGATATCTACACAGTAAGCTCCACTGGTGCTACTGGTAACACAGATCCTTCTAAAGTTGAAGCTGGTAAAAATACTACTGTAACAGGTGATGGTACAGCAGCTACTCCTTACAAAGTAAATGTACAAGGTGACTTGACAGATATCTCCTCCATTACAAATGGTACTGGTTCTGGCAAAATCTCCTTCGCTGGTGATCAAGTTGTAAAAGTTGAAGGCGACAACCCTATTTCCTTAGATGGTAAAGGTGGCTATGTAACTGGCTTACAAAACAAAGATTGGGATATTATTAACCCAACTCCTGTTTCTGGTCGTGCAGCAACTGAAGACCAATTGAAAAAAGTAAGCGATGGCTTCAACAACACAGTTAAATTAGCAGGTAACACTGGTAATACAGATACTCAAAAATTGAACAAAACAGGTGGTTTGAGCTTCGGTGTAGTTGGTGCTAACAACGGTCAATACATCAAAACAACTGCTTCTGGTACAGATGTAGTAGCTGATTTGTCCGATGATGCAAAAGCTAAATTGAACCATACCGTTGAAGTAGCTTCTGGTTCTAGCAATGTAACAGTATCTAAAGATACATCTGATCCTAATAAAACAGTTTATAAAGTAGCTGTTGCTAACTCTTCTGTACCTGGCGGTGCTTCCTCTACTGAAAGTGTAGTTAAAAAAGCTGATGCAGCTGGCGACACTAACATCGCTGACATCACTGTAGGTAATGGTAAAAACTCTGGTGACCCAGATGCTCAATACGAAGTTAATGTTTCCCGTAATGCTGTTAAAGATGCAGCTCGTGAAGCAGTAACAGTTAACAACGGTGGTACAACTACTGGTGGTAACTACACAGCTGATACAAATAACCCTATCACTGTTAACCCTGTGAAAGATGATGCAAATCATAATACTACATACGAAGTGAAATTCGATGGTGAAAAAGCAGCTAAACAAATTCCTTTGACATACAAAGCTAATGGTACTGGTGACCAAACAGTTAAATTGGACAAAGGTTTGAACTTCACTAACGGTTCCAACACAACAGCTTCTGTAGCAGCTGATGGCGTAGTTAAATACGACTTGAACAAAGACGTTGATTTGACTAAAAATGGTTCCTTAACAATTGGTGATACTAAAGTTAACAACGATGGTGTAACAATCACTGGTGGTCCATCTGTAACTAAAACTGGTATTGACGCTGGTAACAAAACTATCACTAATGTAGCTCCTGCAGTTAACGGTACTGATGCAGTTAACCTCGATCAATTGAAAGCAGCTCGTACAGTTGTTACATCTAATGATAAATCTGTAACAATCAATAAAACAGAAAATGGCAATCAAGTAACATATGACTTACATGTAAATGCAGCTGCTGGTACAGCATCCACTTGGAACATCGCTTCCGATAAAGTGTCTGGCACAGAAGGTACTGTTGCAGCAGGTTCCAATGCAGCTCAAAACATTGCTGATGGTAAAACAGTAACAATGCAAGCAGGTAAAAACTTGACTGTAAACCAAACTAACGATGGTAACGGTAATGCTTCTGTTGCATTTGCTCTTGATAAAGACCTTAAAGATCTTGACAGCGTAACAACTGGTAAAACAATTACTAAAGAAATTACGTTGAAAGATCCTAGTGGTACTGGTGAAACTGTCATTAAGAAAGATGGCGACCGCATTACATACACTAACGATGGTGGTACTACAGTTCATAAAGTTGCTAATCTTAAAGATGAAAAACACATTACAGCAACAACTGCAGGCAATGAGTATACAGTAGATAACGATGGCAATGTTACTATGACGTATACAGATGGTAATGGTGACTTGGTAACAGGTGAAAAAGCTGTTATTAAAGGCGTTGCTAAAAACGATCTTTCCAACATCAATAATGCTGGCAAGAATGTAATCACTGGTCTTGGCACAATCGTTAAAGGTGGCGAAAATGTTAACGTAACTGTAGCATCTGATGCTACAACAGGTCAAAAAACTTACACTGTAAATGCTGTAACTCCAGCTGTTTACACTAAAGCTGATGGCACTAAAGTGGTTAAACGCCCAGATGGTACTTTCACAACTAATGTTGATGGTGCTCCTGGTAATGATGTTCCTGCAAGTGATGTTATCGTATCCATCCAAGATGCAGCAGGCAATACAACTGGTGGTAACTCCATTGTTAATAATGTTGGCTCTGCTATTAAAAATCAAACAGGCGCAGATTACTTAACTAAATTGGATACAGCTAATGGCTTGACTCCAAATGCAGCTGTTAACGTATCTGACTTGAAATCTACAGCTGATGCTTTACGTGCAAATGAACTTCACATTGCTCCTACAGCAGTTAAAGCTGGTAGCACTGAAGCTAAAGGCGGCGTAGTAAGCGGTACTGAAAACGTATACAAATACGATGCAGCTACTAAGAAAGTTACATTGACATACAACGATGGCAAAGGTACTGCAGTATCTGATACTAAAGCAGTTATCGACTTCTCCGACTTGAACATTCCTGCAGCTGGTAATAACTACGGTTTCAAAGCTAATGCAATTGCTGGTGATGGTAAATTAGATGGTGCAGCAACTGCAACAGCTGTTGAAAATGGTGGCACTGTAAACTTTGCAGCAGGTAAAAACTTGACTGTAAAACAAACTGTTGATGCAGCCAATAAAACTCAAACTTATACTTACAGCCTAGACAAAGATTTAACTAACTTGGATAAAGTAGTTGTTAATGGTAAAGATGGTCAAGCAGGTAAAGATGGCGTAACTATTGTTGGACCTCAAGGTGCTACAGGTGCTCCTGGCCTTCCTGGTACAAATGGTATCGATGGTAAAGTTGGTATTTCTGGTAAAGACGGTAAAGATGCAGTATCTATCTCCGGTAAAGATGGCGTAGGTCACATTGGTTTAACTGGCCCTGCTGGTAAAGATGGTAAAAATGCAACTGCTGATATTACTGTTAAAGAAGGTAAAGCTGGCGTTGATGGTAAAGACGGTGTTGATGGTATCACTCGTATCTTCTACAACGATAAAGACGGCAACGAACATCAAGTAGCAACTCATGATGATGGTATGAAGTTTGCTGGTGACGATGGTCAAACAGATGATACTAAAGTTCTTAAGAAACATCTTAACAACGTAGTAGATATCGTTGGTGGTGCTGATAAAAATAAATTGACTACTAACGATAACATTGGTGTTAACAATGTTAATGGCAAATTGAAAGTTCAATTGGCTAAAAATGTTGACTTGGATGCTGATGGCTCCTTGACTACTGGTAATACAAAAGTTGATAACAACGGTGTTACAATCACTGCTCCTGCAGGTGGTACTACTACTGATGTTAAGTTGACTAACACTGGTTTAGATAATGGCGGTAACAAAATTGTTAACGTTAAAGCTGGTGAAAACGATACTGATGCAGTTAACGTAAAACAATTGAAAGACAAAGTTACAACTGTTGAGTCTTCCGATAGTTCCATCAAAGTAGTAGACAAAAACGTTGCTGGTCAACCTGGTTATGATGCAGCTAAAGGTCACCAATATGACATCACTATCAATAACCAAACTGTAGTTGAAAAAGCTCAAACTCCAGTTGTTTATACTAATAAAGATGGCGACAAACTTTACAAAATCGTAGATCCTGCTACTGGTAATGTTACATTCAATACTAAGCCTGATGGTACTGGTACTACAGTTCAACCTGCTGATGTAATTGCATCCATGAACAATGGTGGTGATTCCACAACAACTCCTATGAAGTTGAACAACGTAGGTTCCACTATTGCTGATCAAGCTGGTAACACTTACTTAGATAAAATTGATGCAGCAGCTGCTGACAACAAAACTAAGAACGGTGCAGTTAATGTAACAGACCTTAAAAATACAGCTGATGCATTGATTGAAAAAGGCTTGAAATTTGATGCTAACGCTGGTGGTGTAAAAACTAATAAACTTGGTTCCACTGTGAAAATCCAAGGTGAAGGTGCTAAAGCTGATACTGAATACAGCGGTGAAAACGTTAAGACTATCATCTCTCAAGGTGCTGATGGTAACACAACTATCGACGTTAAACTTGATAAAAACCTTAAAGCTGACAGCGTAGTTGTTGGTAAAGATGGTAAAGACGGCGTTGATGGTAAAATCGGTGTTAACGGTAAAGACGGCGCATCTGTTGTACTCAACGGTAAAGATGGCTCTATCGGCTTGACTGGTCCTAAGGGTGCTGACGGTAAAGATGGCGCAAGTGCTAAGATTTCCGTTAAAGACGGTGTTCCTGGTGTTGACGGCCAACCTGGTGATAAATTGACTCGTATCGTATACGAAGACAAAGATGGCAACACACATGAAGTTGCAACTCACGATGATGGCATGAAGTTCGCTGGTGACAACGGTCAAACTAACCAAGATACTAACCCTAACGTTATTAAGAAACATCTTAACAACGTAGTAGATATCGTTGGTGGTGCAGATAGCTCTAAATTGACTGACAACAACATTGGTGTAAATGCTGATGGCGGTAAATTGAAAGTTCAATTGGCTAAAGACATTGATCTTACTAAAGATGGTTCCGTAAAAATCGGTGACACTACTGTTAACAACGATGGTTTAACTATCACTGGTGGCCCATCTGTTAAGAAAGATGGCATCAATGCTGGCGATAAGAAAATCACAGGCGTTAAAGCTGGTGAAGCTGATACAGATGCAGTAAACGTTAAACAATTGAAAGATAAAGTTACAACTGTTGAATCTTCTGATGGCACTATCTCCGTAACTGATAAAAATGATCCTACATCTGCAACTTATGATGCAGCTAAAGGTCACCAATATGACATTAAGATCAATAACCAAGGTGTTGTAAACAATGCTCAAATTCCAGTAGTATACACTAAACAAGATGGTACTAAAGTTTACAAACAACCAGATGGTACTTTCAATACAGCTAAAGATGGTTCTGGCGATGTTGTAAATGCTGGCGATATCATCGCTTCCATGAACAACCCTAACGCTTCTACTACAGATCCAATGAAATTGAACAACGTTGGTTCTTCCATCGCTGACAAAGCTGGTAATACATTCTTAGATAAGATTGATGCTGCTGCTGGTGACAACAATACTAAGAACGGTGCTGTAAACGTTACTGACCTTAAAAATACTGCTGATGCAATCGGCAATAAAGGTTTGAACTTCGGTGCTCAATCTGGTAATGACATCCACAAAAACTTGGGTGAAAAACTTGAAATCGTAGGCGAAGGCACTAAAGCTGATGACAACTACAGCGCATCCAACATCAAAACTATGACTAAAGATGGTAAAGTTGTAATCGGTCTAGATAAAGATCTTAACGGCTTGAACTCCATTAGCGTTCCTGGTAAAAATGGCGTTGATGGTAAAGATGGTGTATCCATCTCCGGTAAAGACGGTGCTAACGGTATCGACGGTAAAGTTTCCATCGGTAAAGATGGTAAAGATGCTGTATCCATCGCTGGTAAAGACGGCGTAGGTCACATCGGCTTAACTGGTCCTCAAGGTCCTGCTGGTGCAGATGGTACTGGTGTAGATATCTCTACAGACCACGGTTCCAAAACTCTTGTTAAACCAGAAGCTAACAATGGCGACAAATCTGAACGTATTGTATACGTACCAAAAGATAAAGATGGTAACCCATTGAAAGATACTGATGGCAACCCAATCAAACGTGAAGTAGCAACTATGGACGATGGTTTGAGATTCACAGGTAACAACACTGATACTGAAAACAAACATGCGTTGAATACACTTGTTAAAGTTCAAGGTGAAGGTGTGACTGCGGCTCAATCCACTGCATTCCAATCCGCTGCTGGTAACATCAACGTAGTAGCTGATGGCACTGATACTTTAACTGTTAAATTGAACAAAGACCTTAAAGGTATCAACTCCATCAAGAATAGCGACAATGGTCCTGCATTGAACTTCAACGCTGGTGACCTTTCCGTAACTGGTGGTAACCTCAACATGGGTGGTAACAAAATTACTAACCTTGGTAAAGGTACTAACGATACAGATGCGGTTAACTTGAAACAATTGAAAGATTCCCGTACAATCGTTAAATCCACTGATGGTTCCGTAGGTGTTCGTGAATCTGAAAATGCTGATGGCGCTAAAGTATACGACTTGTCTACTGGTGCAAGCCCTCGTTTCGATGAATTGACAGACGAAATCGGCCGTACTGGTGCACAAGGTGCAGCTCTTGCAGCATTGAAACCTATCCAATACGATCCATTAGAACCAACTCAAATCATGGCTGGTTATGGTAACTACCGTGGTAACTCCGCTATTGCAATGGGCGTTGCTCATTACAAAAACGAGTCCACAATGATGCATGCAGGCTTAGCTTGGGCAGGTGGTTCCCGTCACATGATGGCAAACGCTGGTGTAACTTGGAAAGTTGGCAACCGTGATAGCGAAGCTGCTGTAGCAGATCGTTACCGCAAAGGCCCTATCAGCTCTGCTTATGCAATGCAACAAGAAATGGCTTCCGTTAAAGCACAAAACGCTGGATTAAAAACAGAAGTATCTGATTTGAAAGCTGAAAACGAACAAATGAAAGCTCAAATTGCTGCGATGATGGCAAAACTTGGTATGTAATCATTTGTGAGTGTAAGAACTGAATGAACAAAGGAAGGTATGCGCTACCTCGTGTAGCGCCTGCCTCTCCCTATTGTTTGTAAAAACAATGCTTTTAAATATGAACGTGAAACGCGTGAGAGATACTTTCACCATAATCTAACGATAGAAAAGAGGAATATAGAATGAAAAAATCTACATTACTTGCTTGTGCAGCGGCTCTTGTTATTTCTACAGGCGTTGTAGGTGCACAATCCGCTCCAACATATGACGATAATTTGATTTTACGTAATCCAGTATCTGCTCCAGCATTGGGCAATGTAGTATTGGTTCCAGTGGCTAGTCCACAAACAGTGTCTGCTGTTCATGACTATGTGAAAGCTTGGCAAAATGCGGAGATCAACATCGCAAAAGCTAAAGTGAAATACGAAAACCATGAACGTATGACAAAAGCTGAGAAAAAATGGTTACATTCCTATGACAAACACAACTATGCTGACTACTTCCGCACACATTCCATCGGTCGTGTACATGGTCAAGAAGTGTTCTTGAACTGGAATGGTGAAAACCGTAATAAAAACGAATACGAATACTTTGAAATGCCTAAATACAATAAAGAAGATGGCTTCACTAACAGCTATGGTTACAATGTATTGCGCGGCATGACAGATCGTATTAACGAAATCATCCAAAAACAAAAAGAAGTTGGCGGTCCTATGACTGACGACGAAGCACAAGCATTAGAAGATGCTATTTTGGATGTAATGGCTAAAGACCAAGAAAACGTTTCTAACGAAGAACTTCGTCACTACATGAACGAAACAATCTGGTTCGCAGCTAAACAAACAGTTAAAAATAAAGCTAGTGAAGAACCTACTGTTCAAGATGAACATACTGTAGATCTTCGTGAAGCGATCAATCGTCCAGCTAACCAAGAAACTAAAAAAGTAGACTTGCGCGCTGCGATTCAATAATAAGGTTGTAAATTTAACTATAAATCATTAACACACTGAGAGCTCGGCATAAACGATATACAATGAATTAGGAAGATGATGTGTGACGCACAGTGTATATAATGAACAACTACATATGGCCCTCATACGGCGATTGTTTGAGGGCCTTGCTGTTCCCTGGACCCCGACTAGGGCACACAATCCTTATGCGAAACGACGCCATCCGAAAGGATGGCGTTGTTTTTTTGCGTTTATCTATTGTTGTCCTTACTTAAGGCTCAATAGCTGTGCAAATATAAACAATTATAAAATAATAGACTGCTTATATTAACTACCTTTTTCTATGTATTTATGAAGAAACGCTTTATTACTATGTTTTATCTTCATCTAATTTAGAAAGTTTATATATTTTAGATGAAGATAAACTTGTATAAGATATACAAATATAATGTAAATATAAACTGATAGGATCTATTTTATACTCTTATATATATAATGTATTATATTATATATAATATAACTATAAAAGAAACCCTTATTCTATGCTGATGTGGAGATATTTCCACATATCTAGAAAATTCAATTTATCTTGTTTAGAAATATAAAATTTATTTTAATTATTTTAGGAATTTCTATTTACAATTAGTTTATAAATTGTTATCATATTAATATCTTAATGAATGGTATGTGAACGTGTGTCATAAACAATTCATGAAACAAAAAATGTATATAAGGCATTTAGTGTTTTCTTTATAAGAGAGAAAGGGGTTCATAGTTTCTATGAATAAGGTTTTTAAGGTCGTTTATAGCAAATCTAAAGGCTGCTACGTAGTAGTACCTGAAACTGCTAAAAATAATAACGGCAAGAAAAAAGTATTAGCTAGCGTATTGGCTGGCTTGGCACTTGTTGGTGGTGCAGTTGCTGGTAACCCAGCTCACGCAATAGTTAGCTCCGATGGCAGTATTAATACAGAAGGTAGCCGAATTGATATTCATGCTAATGCTAAACCTGCTAACAGTGTTGGCGTTAATTCTATCGTTGTAGGTTACCAAAATAGAACTGATAATGAAGATGGTACTACGGCTCTTGGTGCAAATAACCAAGCTTATGGTAATTCTGGTTTAGCTGTTGGTAATCAAAACGAATCTAGCGGCGGTGCTTCCACTGCTATTGGTGCTGGCAACAGAGCAGCTGGTGCGGCAACGGTAGCTATTGGTAACGTAAGTAATGCTAATGCACAAAGTGCCATTGCAATCGGTTCCTATAACAACGTTGACTACACAAAAGGTACTTGGCAAACAGCACCTAAAAATGCAGGTGCATACTCTACAGTAGTTGGTAACTATTCTAGTGCAACTGGTAGAGAATCTGCTGCTATGGGTGTATATTCCAATTCTGCTGGTCCTGGATCTTTTGCCGCTGGTTACAAAGAAAATGCATTGGGTCAAAACTCCGTTGCGATTGGTTCTGAAAATACATCCCATGTAGCAGACACAATTACATTAGGTCAATCTAATAATGCTAAAACAATGGGTGGTATCTCCATCGGTAAAAATAACTTAACTGACTCCACAAATGGTGGTGCAAATGATCCTGAAACTCGTAATGAAAACTCCCAAATCGCTATTGGCCGAGACAATACTGCAACTCACTTAGATACAATTGCTATCGGTCGAGATACACATGCTACTGGATCTGGTGCAACAGCATTAGGTGCTCGTGCTGATGCATCTGGTAATAACTCCATTGCTATCGGTCAAAGTGGTAAAACTTCTGATCGTGTTATAGCATCTGGTGTAAATGCTATTGCTATTGGTATGCAATCTCAAGCATCTGGTGAATCTGCTATTGCTGAAGGCCCAGCTTCTCGTGCAGGCGGTAAATATGGTGTTGCATTAGGTCGTAAATCTAAAGCAAATGCTGAAGCTACAACAGCTTTAGGTAATGAAACTGAAGCTAACATTGCTAATGGTGTAGCTCTTGGCTCCTCTTCTGTTACAACAACAGATAAAGGCGTTCTTGGCTACAATCCATCTGATTTACATACTCGTAAATATACTAACTTACAAGGTAATGTACAAACAGCTACTACAGCTGCTGTATCCATCGGTAATGGTAAAACATTGACTCGTCAATTGACAGGTCTTGCTGCTGGTACTGCAGACACTGACGCTGTTAACGTAGCTCAATTGAAAAACGTTGGTGTTGCTGTAACTGGTAACACTGGTTCTAGCGACTTCTTGACTGATGGCGGTAAATTAAATGTTCGTGGTGAAGGTCGTGTATCTGTAGCTGCTAGCGATGATGGTGCTAAGGATTCCAAATTAACTTTAAAATTTGATGACACTGGCATGGTGAAAGCTGGTAAAAATGTTAAGGTTGATGAAGTAACTGTAAACGGTAAAACTACTTACACAATCAACGCTGCTGATACAGCTGCTAAATATGACTTCTTAACAAATGCAAAAGCTAACGGTGGCAACTTAGACGGCACTGCAAAACCTGCAACTGTAGCAAATGGTAATACTGTCAACTACGCAGCTGGTAAGAACTTAACAATTAAACAAGATATCAACCAATCTATTGGTGAACAAACATATACATACTCTTTAAATAGCGATCTTGGTGGCATTACTTCTATCACTAACAATGGTGGTACTACAATGCACTTTGGTGGTGACAACATCAGCATCACTGGTGGTAACTTGGATCTAGGTGGCAATAACATCACTAACCTTAAATCTGGTGGCGACACAATCAACAACGCAGCTAACATTGGCGACGTAACTCGTATTTCCAAAGCTAACGACTTGCATGTAGCTCCTACAGCAGGTACTAATAACAATGTGGCTGAATACACTGTAGATGCGAACAAAAAGGTTACATTAACATACCAAGATGGTAATGGTAAAACTGTTAACGGTCCTAAGGCTGTTATTGACTTGAGTGGCTTGAAAACTGGTGATATGAGTTCCTTCAATGTGAAATCCACAGCTACAGAAGGTAAAGTTGCACAAGGTTCCGCTGGTGTTCAAGAAATCCGTGATGGCAAAACTGTAGAAATGCAAGCCGGCAAAAACATGACCATTAAACAAACTAATAAAAATGGTAATGCAGCTGTTGAATTTGCATTGAACAAAGACATCGATTTGACTCCAGATGGGTCTATCAAAATCGGCGATACTAACATCACTGACAATGGTTTGACTATCAATAATGGTCCTTCCATTACAAAGACTGGCATCAACGCTGGTGATTTGAACATTACTAATGTGAAAGCTGGCGTAAACGACAACGATGCAGTTAATGTTAGCCAATTGAAACAAGTTCGTGCTGATGAACGTCACATCAAACCTGGTGAATACGCAGTTGATAACAACGGCAAAGTAACAATGACATACCTTGATGGTAACAACAAAGACGTTCCTAACGAAACTGCTGTTATCACAGGTATTGCTAAACAAGATCTTTCCAACATCAATAATGGTGGTAAGACTGTCATTAAAAATCTTGCTAAAGAAGCTATCGACATGGAAAACGGTAAGAACACAACTGCTTCTCACCGTGACGTAAATGGCGTTAAAACTTTCAAAGTAGACGTTGAAGGTGATTTAACTGACATTACATCCATCACAAATAAAGATGGCGACGGCAAAGTTGTATTTGGTGGTAACCAAACTGTAAACGTTGCAGGCGATCACAACATTAACTTGAATGCTAAAGTTGGTGACATCACTGGTTTAACTAACGTAACGTTGGATGCTCCAGACTTCGCTAAAAAAGGTCGTGCTGCAACTGAAGAACAATTGAACATTGTTAATAACAAGTTCAATAACACAGTTGGTTTGACTGGTAACACAGGCGCTACTGAATTACAAAAATTGAACAAACAAGGCGGCTTGAGCTTCGGCGTTGTAGGTGCTAACAATGGTGAGTACATTACAACAACTGCTTCTGGTTCTAATGTAGTGGCTGACTTGTCCGACAGCGCTAAAAACAAATTGAACAGCACTGTTGTAGTAGAAGGTAAAAATGCTGCGAAAGTAACAAGCAATGTAATTCAAAATGCAGATGGCAGCACAAAAACTGTATATACTGTAGATGTTAACAACGTAAAACCTACTGCTGCTTCTACTGAAAAAGTACAAGCTAAAGCAGACGTAGCTGGTTCTAGCGACAAAAACATCGCTAAAGTTGCACCTAAAGCTGGTGAAAACTTCGGTGATGCAGGCGCAACTTACGAAGTAAACGTATCCCGTAACGACGTAAAAGACGCAGCTCGTGAAGCCGTTACTGTAAATACTACAAACACAACTAACAACCCTATCACTGTTACACCTGTACAAGATGAAGCAAATCATAACACTACATACCAAGTAACATTCGATGGTAACAAAGCGGCTACTCAAATTCCTTTGACATACAAAGCGAATGGCCAAAATGCTCAAACAGTTACATTGGATAAAGGTTTGAACTTCGTTAACGGTAAAAACACAACAGCTTCTGTAGATGCTGAAGGCGTTGTTAAATACGATGTTAATAAAGATTTAGTTAATATCAATTCCATTTCCAACACTACAAATGGTCCAAAAATGGAATTCGGTCCTAACTCCATCAACATCACTAATGGCCCTATCAACATGGGTGACCAAAACATCACTAACCTTAAATCTGGTGGCGATGTAGTGAATAACGCAGCTAACATTGGCGACGTAACTCGTATCTCCAAAGCTAACGACTTGCACATTGCTCCTACAACATCCGATCGTCAAGGTGAAACTACTACATCTTACGCTTACGATGCAGCAAGCAAATCTGTAACATTGAAATACAACGATGGTAACGGTGCTAACCAAGCTGGTACAGTAGCAAAAATCGACTTGTCCGGTTTGGCGGATCAAATCAAAGACGGTTATTCCTTCTCCACTGACGCTAAAGGCAATGTAGTTGGTAACCACGCTGTTACAGCTGTTGGCAATGGTAAAACTGTTTCCTATGCTGCAGGCGATAACTTGACTGTAAAACAAGATATCGATGCTGCAACTGGCGAACACACTTACACATATGCATTGTCTAACAACATCGACTTGACTCCAAATGGTTCCTTGAAAATTGGCGACACTATTCTTAACAATGGTGGCTTAACAATTACAGGTGGCCCATCCGTTACTAAAACTGGTATCAACGCTGGTAACTTGAACATTACTAATGTGAAAGCTGGCGTAAACGATACTGATGCAGTTAACGTAAAACAATTAAAAGATGCTCGTACAGTAGTGACTTCTAACGATAACTCCGTAACAGTTAATAAAACTGAAAACGGTAACCAAGTTACTTATGACTTGCATGTAGCTCCAGGTGCTGCACAATCCGTATGGAATGTGAAATCCACTGGTAATACAACTGCTGATTCCGAAGCAACTGCAAAAACTATCACTGATGGTAAAACAGTTGAAATGGCAGCAGGCAAAAACTTGACTGTAAAACAAACTAGCAACAACGATGGTGCTAAAGTTGAATTCGACTTGGCTAACGATATCAAGATCGGTAATGACGGCAAAGACGGTAAAGATGGCGTTGATGGTAAAATCGGCGTAAATGGTAAAGATGGTTCTTCCGTTGTAATCAATGGTAAAGACGGCTCTATCGGTTTGAATGGTAAAGACGGTAAAGATGGTCTTACTATGAAAGCTGAAAACGGTCAACCTGGCGTAAACGGCAAAGATGGTATCACTCGTATCGTATACGAAGATAAAAACAACAACAAACACGAAGTTGCTACTTTGGATGATGGTTTGAAATTCACTGGTAACAACACTGATACAGTGAACAACCATAAATTGAATAGCCTTGTAAAAGTTCAAGGTGAAGGCGTAGATAAAACAACTTCTGCATCCTTCAAGAGCGCAGCTGGTAACATCAACGTAAAAGCAGATGGTACTGATACTCTCGAAGTTCAATTGAACAAAGATTTGAAAAACATCAACACAATTAAGAATGATGGCAATGCTACTTTCACAATCGGTGGCGACAACTTCGCATTCAATGGTGGTAATGTAAGTCTTGGTGGTAACAATATCACTAACCTTAAATCTGGTATTGTAAATAACAATGATACTGATAACACTAACGCTGCGAACATTGGCGACGTTAAGACGATCTCTAAAGCTAACGACATTCATGTCAAAGACAAAACATACACAGTGAACGCTGATAAAACAGTTACATTGGAATATGTTGATGGCAATGATAATACAGTGAACAAAACAGCTAAGATCGACTTGAGCAACTTGCCTACAGGCGATAAAGCTGCTGTTGAAAGCGTAGTTAAAAAATCTGCTGCAGCAGGCGACACTAACATCGCTGACATCACTGTAGCTGACGGCAAACAAACTGGTGATGCAAATGCTAAATACGAAGTAAATGTTTCCCGTAATGCTGTTAAAGATGCAGCTCGTGAAGCAGTGACTGTAAATACTACGAACACTACTAACAACCCTATCACTGTTACACCTGTTCAAGATGAAACAAACCATAACACAACTTATACAGTAACATTCGATGGCGATAAAGCGGCTAAACAAATTCCTTTGACATACAAAGCGAATGGCTCTAACGACCAAAAAGTTACATTGGATAAAGGTTTGAACTTCACTAATGGTTCTAATACAACAGCTTCCGTAGCTGCTGATGGCGTAGTTAAATACGATCTTAACAACAATGTAAACTTGACTCCAAATGGTTCCTTAACTATTGGTGATACTGTTGTTAACAACGGTGGCTTAACTATTTCCGGTGGCCCATCTGTTCTTAAAACTGGTATTAATGCTGGTAACTTGAACATTACTAATGTGAAAGCAGGCGTGAACGATACTGATGCAGTTAACGTTAAACAGTTGAAAGACTCCCGTACAGTAGTAACTTCTAACGATAACTCTGTAACAATTAACAAAACAGAAAACGGCAACCAAGTTACTTACGACTTGCATGTAGCTCCAGGTGCTGCACAATCCGTATGGAATGTAAAATCCTCTGGTAATACAACTGCTGATTCCGAAACAGCTGCAAAAACTATCTCTGATGGTAAAACAGTTGAAATGGTAGCAGGTAAAAACTTGACTGTAAAACAAACTAGCAACAACGATGGCGCTAAAGTTGAATACGCATTGTCCGATGACATCAAAGTTGGTAACGACGGTAAAGATGGAAAAGACGGCGTTGACGGCAAAATCGGCGTAAACGGTAAAGATGGCTCTGCTGTTGTGATTAACGGTAAAGACGGTTCTATCGGCTTGAATGGTAAAGACGGTAAAGATGGTCTTACTATTAAAGGCGCTAACGGTCAAGACGGCGTAGACGGTAAAAATGGTACTAATGGTATCACTCGTATCGTATACGAAGACAAAAACAACAACAAACACGAAGTGGCTACTACTGATGACGGCTTGAAATTCACTGGTAATAACACTGACGTTGTAAACAAAAACAAATTGAACAGTCTTGTTAAAGTTCAAGGTGAAGGCGTAGATAAAACAACTTCTGCATCCTTCAAGAGTGCTTCTGGTAACATCAACGTAAAAGCTGATGGCACTGATACTCTCGAAGTTCAATTGAACAAAGATTTGAAAAACATCACTTCCATTAAGAATGATGGCCCTGCAACTATGACAATTGGCGGCAACGAATTCAAATTCGATGGTGGCAACGTGAACATGGGTGGCAACAACATCACTAACCTTAAATCTGGCGGCGATGTAATCGATAACGCAGCTAACATTGGCGACGTAACTCGTATTTCCAAAGCTAACGACTTACACATTGCACCAACTCAATCCAACCGTGCAGGTGAAACTACTACATCTTACTCCTATGATGCAGCAGACAAATCCGTTACATTGAAATACAACGATGGCAATGGTGCTAACCAAGCTGGTACAATCGCGAAAATCGACTTGTCTGGTTTGGCTGATCAAATTAAAGACGGCTACTCCTTCTCCACAGATGCGAAAGGTAATGTAGTTGGTAACCACGCTGTAACAGCAGTAGGCAACGGTAAAACTGTATCCTACGCAGCAGGCGATAATTTGACAATTACTCAAAATATCGATAATGCAACTGGTGAACAAACTTATACATATGCATTGTCTAATGACATCAAAGTTGGTAACGACGGTAAAGATGGCAAAGACGGTGTTGATGGTAAAATCGGCGTAAACGGTAAAGATGGTTCCGCTGTTGTAATCAACGGTAAAGATGGTTCCATCGGCCTTAATGGTAAAGACGGTAAAGATGGTCTTACTATGAAAGCTAAAGATGGTCAACCTGGTGTAAACGGTAAAGATGGTATCACTCGTATCGTATACGAAGATAACAGCAAGAATACACACGAAGTGGCTACATTGGATGATGGCATGAAATATGCTGGCGACGATGCACAAGGTGCAGATAAATCCAAAGTTATTGCTAAGAAATTGAACGAAACTATGGATGTTGTTGGTGGTGCAGATAAGTCCAAATTGACTGACAACAACATTGGCGTGAACAACGTAGATGGCAAATTGAAAGTTCAATTGTCCAAAGAAGTTAACTTGACTCCATCCGGTTCCTTAACAATTGGCGATACTAAGATCACTGACGGTGGTTTGGTAATCAACAATGGTCCATCCATTACTAAAGGTGGCATCAATGCTGGTAACTTAAACATCACTAACGTGAAAGCTGGCGTAAATGACACTGACGCAGTTAACGTAAAACAATTGAAATCCGCTAAGACAGAAGTTAAAGCTGGTGACAACGTAACAGTTGATAAAACAATTGGTGCTGATGGTCAAAACATTTACACAGTAAATGCAAAAGCAACTAACCTTGGCGATGCTGAACTTAACTACACAGCTAACGGCGGTGCTAAACAAAAAGTTAAATTGTCTGAAGGCTTGAACTTCGTTGACGGTAACTACACTAAAGCTTCCGTTGATGCAAACGGTGTTGTTAAATACGACGTAACACTTGGTAAAGTGAGAGACGGCGTTGACGGCAAACCAGGTGTAGATGGTGAAAATGGTATTGCAACAGTTAAAACTGTAGTAGATACAATCAACAACTCCGGTTGGAAAGGTGACGTTACTGGTAACACAGTAGGCGATCACAGTGCAACAATCGTAAAACCTGGCACAACTGTAAACTTCGGTGCAGGTAAAAACTTAACTGTTGAACAAATCGTTGATGCAGTAACTGGCAACCACACTTACAACTATGCATTGTCCGACGATATCAAAGTTGGTAATGATGGTAAAGACGGTAAACCAGGCGTTGACGGTAAGATCGGTGTAAACGGTAAAGACGGTTCTGCTGTTGTAATCAACGGTAAAGACGGCTCTATCGGCTTGAATGGTAAAGACGGTAAAGATGGTCTTACTTTCAAAGGTGCTAACGGTCAAGACGGCGTAGACGGTAAAAACGGTACTAACGGTATGACTCGTATCGTTTACGAAGATAGCAACAACAACAAACACGAAGTTGCTACTACTGATGACGGCTTGAAATTCACTGGTAACAATGAAAGCGTTGTAAACAAAAACAAACTTAACTCCACAGTTAAAGTTAAAGGTGAAGGCGTTACTGAAGAGCAAGAAAAAACATTTGAATCTGCTGCAGGTAACATCGCTGTAACTGCTGATGGTAACGATACTTTGAACATTCGCTTGAATAAAAACATCAAAGGCATCGACTCTATCCAAACTAAGGAAATCCACTTAGGTACACCTGATAACTACACAACAATTAAGAAAGATGGGGACCGCATTAAATACGGTGACAAAACATTCGCTAACACTGACGATATCTGGACAATTCAAGCTAATGGCACAGATGTTCCAGCTAACGGCGGTAAAGTAAATGTTAAAGGTGCTGACGGTATCACAGTATCCAAATCTGCTAATGGTGAAATGACAATTAGCGGTGCTGGCCTTGGTACAATGAGTAGCTTCAACGTTAAATCTTCTGGTAATACTACTGCTGATTCTGAAACAGCAGCTAAGAAAATTACAGATGGTAAAACTGTTGAATTCTCCGGCGGTAAAAACCTTACTGTAAAACAAACTAGCGACGAAAACGGCGCTAAAGTAGAATATGCATTGAGCAACAATGTAAATCTTACTAACGAAGGTTCCTTAACAGTTGGCGATACTAAGATCACTGATGGTGGCTTGGTAATCAACAATGGCCCATCCGTAACTAAAGACGGTATCAACGCTGGTAATAAACAAATTACTAACGTTGAAGACGGTGTAAACGATACTGATGCGGTTAACGTACGTCAATTGAAAGAAGCTAAAACTAACCTTACTGATGGTCAAAACACTAAAGTGACTGGCGACGGTTCTAAAAACAACCCTTACAAAGTTAATGTTGAAGGCGATTTGAACAAAATCACTTCCATTACTAACAAAGAAGGGGATGGTAAATTAGAATTCAAAGGTGACCAAGTAGTTAACGTAGCTGGCGACAACACAATCAAGCTTGATGGTAAAACTGGTGATATCACTGGCTTAACTAACAAAACTCTTGATTCTGCTGACTTCGCAACTAAAGGTCGTGCAGCAACTGAAGAACAATTGAAACTTGTTCAACAAGAAGCAGCTAAAAAATCTACTGAAAAAGTACAAGCTAAAGCTGATGCTAATAACATTGCTAAAGTAGCTCCTAAAGCTGGCGATACATTCGGTGCAGCTGGTGCAACATACGAAGTATCTGTAGATAAAAACGACGTGAAAGACGCAGCTCGTGAAGCAGTTACTGTAACAGGTGACAACAAAGCGATCACTGTAGATGTTCAACCAAATGCTACTAACCATACAACTAACTACCAAGTTAACTTCAATGGTAAGGAAGCAGCTAAACAAATTCCATTGACTTACAAAGAAAATGGTGGCAACGCTAGAACAGTAATGTTATCTGAAGGTTTAGACTTCTCCAACGGCGTGAATACTACTGCTCACACTGATGCGAACGGTAAAGTATCCTTCGACGTGAAAGGCGACCTCACTAACATCACTTCCATTTCCAACAACTCCAATGGTCCTAAAGTATCCTTCGGTGGCGATACTGTAAATATCACTGGTGGCAACCTCAACATGGGTGGTAACAAAATCACTAATGTTCAAAAAGGCACTAATGATACAGATGCAGTAAACGTTAAACAATTGAAAGATTCCCGTACTACATTGACATCTGATGATCATTCCGTAGTATTGAAGAAAACTGAATCTGCTGACGGTGGCTTGAACTATGACCTTTCCGTAAAAGGCGCAGTTGACCCTCGCGTTGATCAATTGAACGAAGAAATCGGTCGTGTAGGTGCACAAGGTGCAGCATTGTCCGCATTGAAACCTATGCAATACGATCCATTGGAACCAACTCAAATCATGGCTGGTTACGGTAACTACCGTGGTAACTCCGCGATTGCAGTGGGCGTAGCTCATTACAAAAACGAGTCCACAATGTTCCATGGCGGCTTGTCCTGGGCTGGCGGTTCTAGCCACATGATGGCAAACGCTGGTGTAACTTGGAAAGTTGGTAACAGAGATGCTGAAGCAGCTGTAGCAGACCGCTACCGCAAAGGCCCTATCAGTTCTGCATACGCAGTTCAAACTGAAATGGCTGCAATGAAAGCTCAAAATGCCGGATTAAAAGGTGAAGTATCCGACTTGAAATATGAAAACGAACAAATTAAAGCTCAAAACGCTGGTCTACAAAGTGAAGTAGAAGTATTGAAAGCTCAAATGGCTGCAATGATGGCGAAAATGGGTATGTAATTAGTTACACTTTCAGAAAACTTTCAAAAAAACTAGGAATCTAATCCTAGGTATGGATATGACTGGTAAGGGTTCCCTCGGGAGCCCTCATCCAGCACATTAATTCGACTATGAAAAGAGGAATAGATATGAAAAAATCTACAATGCTTGCTTTCACAGCAGCAGTTTTATTGAGCGCAGCATCCTTCACTGGTCACGCAGCAAGCGCTCCAACATATGATGACAACTTGATCTTACCTAACCCTGCATCCGCACCTGGTTTGAGCAATGTTGTATTGGTACCTGTGGCTAGTCCACAAGTAGTACAATCTCTTCATGATTATGTGAAAGCATGGGAAAATGCGGAACAAAAAATCGCCTTAGCAGAAGCTAAACGCGACAATCATGAACAATTGACTAAAGCTGATAAAAAATGGTTACATTCCAAAGATAAACATAACTATGCTGATTACTTCCGTACGCATTCCATTGGCCGCGTACACGGTTTTGAAACAGCTTTAAATTGGAACGGTGAAAACCGCAACAAAAACGAATACGAATACTTTGAAACACCAAAATACAATGAAAAAGATGGCTTCGTAAACAGCTATGGCTTCAATGTATTGCGTGGCATGGTAGATCGTGTTAACGAAGTTGTACAAAAACAAAAACAAGTTGGTGGTCCTATGAATGACGACGAAGCACAAGCATTAGAAGATGCAATCTTGGATATCCTTGCTCAAGAGCAAGAACATGTATCTAACGAAGAACTTCGTCACTACATGAACGAAACAATTTGGTTCGCTGCTAAACAAACAGTTAAAAATAAAGCAAGCGAAGAACCAACGGCTGCTGATGAGCACGTAGTAGACCTTCGCAAAGCTATCAACGAACCAATGGGTAGCAATGACTACAACAAAGTTGATTTACGTAGTGCAATCCAACAATAATTGGTATCTATAGTGATGTAGATATTAAAGCCTTGTCTTCTCTCGTTTAAAGGCTTAGTTGATCTCTAATACATACTGATGATATACGTGTATCCCTTACATGCACGTGTATCTACAATGACACAATGGCCCTTATAATGAGTTTGTGAGGGCCCCCGTACCCTGGACCCCCGACTAGGGAACACAAATCCTTATTAAACAACGCCATCCGGTTGGATGGCGTTGTTTTTATATATATATATACTATATAACGACAGAATTATGCTGATGATACATGTAGCTTAAGAGGTGATTAATAAAAGAGTCTGAATGGGAATTACTACCTATGAAGAATAACGGTATAGATGTGGTGGTAATAGCGTATATAGTAAGCCAATTTAAGTTGATTATTGATATTATTAATAAGTACTATATATAGTATGGAAAATACAAGAATCTACCATATAAAGAGAGGTAGAAAAAAGTTTGCAAAATTTTAAAATTAGGGGTTGCGTACCTCAGTTCTTTGTACTATAATAGCTATACAGTCGTTCGAAGCGACTGTTTATTAGTTAGCAAACACTAGATAAAATCTATGTTTGTTGATAATCGTTTTAGAATAAAAATGTAATTCCTGGCTGAAACAGAAATTACAAAATTCTAAAAAAGATTATAAAAAGATGTTGACATGAAAGTGACAACATGTTATTATAATCTAGTCGCCAGTTGATGAAACACTTCGAAAGAAAGTGCTTCGAAGCTAGATAAAATCTGGTTTAACTGGTACAGATCTTTGAAAACTGAACAATGATAGGTAATCAATCAATACGATTGAACATATGCCAGAGTGCGGGTTTTGACAAAGTCAAAACCAACCATAATTCAAAGTTACTTAAATGTAACGACAACAAATAATGAGCTATTCAAATAGCTTCAAGATATCTTGGAGAGTTTGATCCTGGCTCAGGACGAACGCTGGCGGCGTGCTTAACACATGCAAGTCGAACGAAGAGCGATGGAAGCTTGCTTCTATCAATCTTAGTGGCGAACGGGTGAGTAACGCGTAATCAACCTGCCCTTCAGAGGGGGACAACAGTTGGAAACGACTGCTAATACCGCATACGATCTAATCTCGGCATCGAGGATAGATGAAAGGTGGCCTCTATTTATAAGCTATCACTGAAGGAGGGGATTGCGTCTGATTAGCTAGTTGGAGGGGTAACGGCCCACCAAGGCGATGATCAGTAGCCGGTCTGAGAGGATGAACGGCCACATTGGGACTGAGACACGGCCCAGACTCCTACGGGAGGCAGCAGTGGGGAATCTTCCGCAATGGACGAAAGTCTGACGGAGCAACGCCGCGTGAGTGATGACGGCCTTCGGGTTGTAAAGCTCTGTTAATCGGGACGAAAGGCCTTCTTGCGAATAGTTAGAAGGATTGACGGTACCGGAATAGAAAGCCACGGCTAACTACGTGCCAGCAGCCGCGGTAATACGTAGGTGGCAAGCGTTGTCCGGAATTATTGGGCGTAAAGCGCGCGCAGGCGGATTGGTCAGTCTGTCTTAAAAGTTCGGGGCTTAACCCCGTGATGGGATGGAAACTGCCAATCTAGAGTATCGGAGAGGAAAGTGGAATTCCTAGTGTAGCGGTGAAATGCGTAGATATTAGGAAGAACACCAGTGGCGAAGGCGACTTTCTGGACGAAAACTGACGCTGAGGCGCGAAAGCCAGGGGAGCGAACGGGATTAGATACCCCGGTAGTCCTGGCCGTAAACGATGGGTACTAGGTGTAGGAGGTATCGACCCCTTCTGTGCCGGAGTTAACGCAATAAGTACCCCGCCTGGGGAGTACGACCGCAAGGTTGAAACTCAAAGGAATTGACGGGGGCCCGCACAAGCGGTGGAGTATGTGGTTTAATTCGACGCAACGCGAAGAACCTTACCAGGTCTTGACATTGATGGACAGAACCAGAGATGGTTCCTCTTCTTCGGAAGCCAGAAAACAGGTGGTGCACGGTTGTCGTCAGCTCGTGTCGTGAGATGTTGGGTTAAGTCCCGCAACGAGCGCAACCCCTATCTTATGTTGCCAGCACTTCGGGTGGGAACTCATGAGAGACTGCCGCAGACAATGCGGAGGAAGGCGGGGATGACGTCAAATCATCATGCCCCTTATGACCTGGGCTACACACGTACTACAATGGGAGTTAATAGACGGAAGCAATACCGCGAGGTGGAGCAAACCCGAGAAACACTCTCTCAGTTCGGATCGTAGGCTGCAACTCGCCTACGTGAAGTCGGAATCGCTAGTAATCGCAGGTCAGCATACTGCGGTGAATACGTTCCCGGGCCTTGTACACACCGCCCGTCACACCACGAAAGTCGGAAGTGCCCAAAGCCGGTGGGGTAACCTTCGGGAGCCAGCCGTCTAAGGTAAAGTCGATGATTGGGGTGAAGTCGTAACAAGGTAGCCGTATCGGAAGGTGCGGCTGGATCACCTCCTTTCTAGGGAGACATACAC
>NZ_PPCW01000005.1:0-307500 GCF_002959755.1 Veillonella sp. T11011-6
TTGTACGCCGAATAGGCATGACTAAACCCCCAGTTAAACTGGGGGTCGGTAAAAATTCTTAGAGAAAAGGAAAGAACCTCCTAGTGATAGAATGAAGTTGGTCTGGCAACCACAACATTTCAACATAGGAGGTTCAATGTCAATGAATGACGTAAAAAGCTTATCACATAGTAAATGTAGATGTAAATATCATATTGTTTTTGCTCCAAAGTATAGAAGACAAATAATTTATGGTCGGATAAAAGCTGATGTAGGTAAAATCTTACGAGATTTATGTAAGAGGAAAAATGTAGAGATTATAGAAGCGGAATGCTGTCCGGATCATATTCATATGCTAGTAACGATACCACCACATTTAAGCGTATCGAGTTTTATGGGATATTTAAAAAGTAAAAGTAGCCTCATGATATTCGATAAACACGCTAATTTAAAATATAAGTATGGAAATAGACATTTCTGGTGTAGAGGATATTATGTGGATACGGTAGGACGATATGAAGGAGCGATAAAAGAGTATATTCGCAATCAATTACAAGAAGATATAGCGCAAGATACATTAAACTTTAAAGAATACACCGACCCGTTTACGGGTGAGCCAGTAAAATAGGCAAAACAAAAGCCCCCGAGTAGGGGGCAGCCAGTGGTAATAGAGTGGTTGTCAGATCATTCAATGCCCTCTTTAGAGGGCCACCACTAGAGAAAGACCCTTATAGGGTCAGAGCAAACCACCCGTTCTACGGGTGGTTATGATTTCGGTTATTTCTATTGTAATGCCTTTGGGACACTGAGCTTTTTCCAGTTGTCTAGTTCAGGGATTTCTAAGGTATTAATCGTTTTTTGAATCCAGTAGTTTAATGATACTTCGTTACCTAGATGTTGCTCAAATAAATAGGTATTACCTGGCGTATCTAGAGGTTTTCCATCTTTGTCGATAGAGTGGCGTACGGATTCTTTCAAATAGAGTTGCACTCTAAATGGATTTGCGTGATTGCCTCTGAAAATGAAATAGGATGGGCCAATAAAGTCATGGGTACGAACATTAATTTGTTCGTACTTTTTATCTTTTAAGCCTTGTAATGCAGTTTGTATCATCGCATTAGCATCATCGTATTCTTCAAGTAGAAATGCTTGTTGATCTACATCGAGTACATAATGCCAAGTTGGTTTTTCCTCGTTCGTTTCGATGGACCAGTTATCTCCTAATGCAGGTAATTGGTGCGTATCGTAGAGGTCTTTTAATAGCTGAATGGTATTCTCTTTTTTGAATAGTGCTCGATAGATCATCTCTTGACCTTCTGTAGGGTCATAACCATGTATTCTGACTTGGTACGTATCACGTAGCATACGCTTTACATCTAGCTTAAAAATGTTGCGTAGCTTGTCTGGAACGGATAGGAAATGATTGTAAAAGCTAAGTTTCATTTCGTCTTGTGATGCTAAGGCGTGCTCGATGGTTTGCCAATCATATAAGGTAGTGTCCCATAAGAAGTCATCCATGTTTACAGATAAACGTGCTGCATTTTGAGGCCATTCAGTATGACCAGGACGTACTGTTGTAGTAGACTCTATAATACCTTCCTTGTAACGCCAATGACCATCGACCTCTTCGAAGGCCGCTAATCGTTCTTCTGCTTCATCATCGATAGGAATACCCTTTAACTCTTCATCTAGATTAGCTTTGTGAGACAGAATGTATTGATGGGATTCTTCGTAATAGGCTACAGCAGTATCCAAATCAGGTTTGCCTGAAACATAGCCTTTTTCATAGGCATACCCTAAGGCAACGCGCGTTAAAGCTCGTGTAATATCGTAGAAGAGAACGCGGTCTTCCTCTTCTAAGGCGCGTTTTTCTTCATCCAGTACACGTGTTAAGGACTGTACACCAAAGCGTATATTTTTCGTTACACCGAAGCCGTGGATGCGCATATAACCAATGTATGGCAAGGAGAACATAAAGCGCTCTTTTGTGGCTGCCATGTGGGTTAAGTCGGCAATGAGGCCCCAGTCTAGCGGTAGGTGACCAATGTGGAAGATATAGCCAAAGGCGGCTTGTAATGCGGCATAGCCGGCATCACTGAAATACTTAGTAGCTGCACGGCGGTAGAGTCCAATTGCTTTTACAGGATCATAGGGAATGACTCTGCGTAGCTCTTTGGCATCATAGAAATGATAGTAATAATCCGCTAATTCAGCGGTACTTTCAGCTTGACCTAAGGATGCACCTTTGGTAAACCATGTGAAAGCATCCTCGAATTTTCCATTTTCATGACAGTCTAGACCGGTGTAGAGCATCATGGTTGGATTACCAAGCTCAGCAGCGGTTAAAGCTACGCGGCGCGCATTATTAAAATCGCCTTCGTCGATATAGATGTTGCGTAAATTACCTTGGAACATGGCGAGCCCGTTATCGAGTGCCTTGTTAAACCATTCCTTGGCGAGTTTAGTGGCATTTTCCTGTAATGTTTCGTTGGAAATAGTACCTTGTAAGGCTATAAGGCGTTCCTGTATAGAACCTTTTTGCAAGCTCTGTTGGATGTGTTTCGCCAAACTTAGGCGAGGTGGTGTAATCATATCCCTTGCAAGGCTAATACGATCGTCATCACGCCAGAAAAAGACATTGCCTATAATATATTGGCAGAAAGCATCACCTTGCTCCGCGTAGTCGTAAACAATACGAAACGCATCGTCAAAGGATATTAACATATCCTTTTCAACAGTAGGTGTAATCGTTCCATTGATACGCAATGCTTGTAAGTTACCAATAGGACTACAACGGCGAATGCTATCGTGTAAACATTGATAAGTGCGCATGTTATTTTCTGGGAAGTTTGATTCCTCCCATGTAAAGCGTGGCCCTGCATAGATACGAGCCAACAAAGCATATGCATCAGCTATTTCGCGAGCCTCCGGATCATTGGCTATTTTTAATGCGTCCTCTTTAGTGTCGATTTCGTTTTCAAGCGACGTAGTCATGTCGTTTCTTAGCGCCCGATGATTCGGTTGCTCAGGACTATGCTGATTATTTACAATCAGTTCTAATTGGCGCAAACCTTCTTGGGCCATTTCTTGATTGTAGGATTTAAAAATCATGTGGAAGACCTTTTGTAGGCGTTCCGTAAAGTACTGTGCCATAAGGCCTCCTTTAATTAGTTACGTTTACTATAGAATACGTATTTATTATATAACGAACGCGAGGGACCGTGAAAGAGGGATTAGCATAAAAAATCCCCTCTAAAAGCACTTCGGTATCACTATATGTGAGCCTCGAAGCCTTTCAGAGGGGGCATATTTATCCTAGTTCATAGGGATAGATATTATTTTTTGTTGTAATCGCCGAACCATTTGTCGTAGATTTTTTGGTAAGTGCCGTCTTCTTTAAGTTCTTTAAGAGCTTTATTAACAGCTTCTTGTAAAGCTTTGTTGCCTTTTTTCATGCCAAGCACTGTACCTTCAGCTTTAGTAGGTTCGCCTACGAGTTTAAGGTCTTGATCAGCACCTTGTTTGAGGTAGTACATAGCCACTGCGTTATCGATGATAGCACCGTCGATTGTACCAGCTTTCAATTCCATGAAGATATTAGCATTGGAATCGATTTGTTTTACTGTTGTATTAGGGATCTTTTGAGCCATTTCAACAGGGATTGTACCGATTTGAGCACCTACAGTATGACCTGCTAATTCATCCATGTTGTGGATTGTTGTGTTGTCTTTACGAACAACTGTGATGAAACCGCCTTGGTCAAAGTATACATCGGAGAAGTCCAATGCTTTTTCACGTTCAGGTGTAGCATTGATACCTGCTGCGATCATGTCGATATCGCCAGATTGAACTGCTGGAATCAAAGCATCGAAGCCCATGGATTTGAATTCCATTTTTAAACCAAGTTTTTTAGCAATTGCTTCGGACAAATCAACGTCGAAACCAACGTATTTGTCGCCTTCAGTGAATTCGAATGGTGGGAATGTAGTTTCAGAACCTACACGCAATACACCTTCTTGTTGTGTCATTTTTGGTTTGTCATTGCCACAACCAGCCAATAAACCTATTGCTGCTACCGCTACGAGGGCGATGGCTGTCAATTTTTTGAACTTAAACATAGAAACCTCCTCAAACATCCATATACATGGTTTATCAAATTCTGTTTATATTGTACGGAATTTTACAATAATAGGCAATAACATTGTATAATTAAGAGTAAAAGAGTTTTATATTTATCATTATATTTAAAATTTTTATTTAAGATGGCTCTCTCTTAGGCCATATTTTATAGTAATATAACATTTCCCCTTTTAGGTTGTAGAGCATCTTCATTCTTTACAATCATTGACGTATATATATGGAGGCACTATGTCCCTTACAAATACCTTTTCTGATCTTTGTAAAAGCTTCGCACCGGATGCTTTTGCCATCAATTATACATTAGCTAAGAACCCTGAACTTTCCAGCCATGAATTTGAATCCGTCAAAACGATTGGCGCCGTTCTTGAAAAACATGGCATGGATGTAACCTATGAATTCTGTAATTTACCAACAGCGTTCAAGGCTTCTGCTGTGAAAGTAGATAATCCAAAAGGTCGTTTGGCTATTCTTTGTGAATATGATGCATTGCCAGAGGTCGGCCATGCATGCGGTCATTCTGCCAGTGGCTCTATGAGTGTTCTAGCAGCATTAACATTACATAAAATGCAACAAGACGGCGTTGCTTTCAACGTGGACATCGATATCATCGGTACACCTGATGAAGAAGCCACAGGTTGCAAGGTGGATATGTGTAACGCAGGGGTATTTAAAGACTATGATTTTGCTATCATGGTTCACCTTGATGGGGAAGAAACACGACCAAATTCACAATTCTTGGCGCTCGACTGTTTCCGCGCTCGCTATCACGGTAAACCAGCTCATGCAGCCGGTGAGCCTTGGAATGGTATCAACGCGGTAAACGGTGTGCAACTCGCTATTCATGCGATGGATATGATGCGTCAACAAGTACGTCCTGAAAGTCGTATTGGTACGTGGATCATTGCTGGTGGTACTGCATCCAATGTCATTCCTGAATTTGGCGAATTAGAGGTGACCGTACGTCATACTGAACGTGAATATTTGAATGGTCTATCTGAACAGATTAAGAACATCTTTGAAGGGGCCGCTCTCTGTACTAGCACTACTGTAGATGTAGAGTTCTATGGCAATCCTTATGATGATATGAACCAAAACCATAGAGGAACAGCTCTCATTGAAGACGTAATGACCGATATGGGCATTGATTTCAAGCCAGGCCCAGCAGATATTGGGGGCAGCTCAGACATTGGTAATGTTAGCTATCAATGTGCTGCATTCCACCCTAAATTGCGACTCGCTGGGGAAGACAAGGTGTGTCACTCTAAAGAATTCGCTGCGGCTATGCTAGAATCCACCATTGAACAAACAATTGTGGACGGAGCTAATATCATAGGCCGTACCTTGTTACGATTGGTAGAAAATCCAGCTGTATTAGAAGAAATCGTTGCTGAATTTAATGCAACTAAATAAAGCTTTTTCTATATCTATCAGGATGGCTGTAATAGTGTAGGTAGAATTCGTGGTCTTTTTCAGAGCTATTAATTATAGACGATAATGAGATGTTTCCATTTATGAAGCTCTGAATCTTGGTGAAATAGGCACCTAACTCACGTTCGTGATAATAGAGTACCCAGACCACGTTATTTCCCGCGATGACTGGAATGTACTTAAACTCAAGGAATTCAAATAAACCAGCGATAGTGATATCATCTGGAACGACAAATTCCTCCCGATGATGATTCATATCATCGCCTGCACAAACTGCATCTCGATCAATTATGATACGCATATTATCTCGCTTCCAATCTATGTTTTGATTTCAATCTAACTGTTCTTTTAGTTTATACTGTTCTTTTAGTTTATATTTTACACCTTATAAACTTTAATATCCCACTGAAATATCTTGCTGAGTAGAAATACATTTCTATCTGTTTAATTATTTATATATACAACTATTTATGTAGATATCTGTGTGTCTATTTAATTCTTTATCTATTTATATACTACTGTATTAAAGGAGGCTTCATGTCCTCAACTGAAACATTACAAATTAAAAATTATATAGGTCTCACCGGTGATAAACCCATCCGATTCATTGCATCCGATGTAGATGGCACCTTGGTTAACGATGCGAAAGCAATCCCTGATGAGGCTATCGAGGCTATTCGTGCTGCTCGTGAAAGTGGCATTCGCGTAGCCATCGCTTCTGGTCGCGCTTGGAATGAGATGAATGATGTTATCGAGAAACTACCATGTTTACGCTATTTCATGTGTACCAATGGGGCCTATGTAATGGACAAGGAAGAAAACCGTAGTTTGTTCCATGTAACCTTTGATAAAGAACAAGCACTCTATTTGTTGCGCAAACTTTTAACCTATGGTGTCTATGTAGAGGCTTATGTGAAAGATAAAATCTTTGGTATGTATCCACCGTCCAGATGCATTACGCCTGAACGATTAAGCATATGTGCTAGTGAGCGTAAATCGCCTAATACAGAAGTTTCGGTTGAACTCATGGATAATCATCTACCTAGCTTAATGAATCATCCTCAACTTGGTGTACCTGAGGAACATCTACCTGGTGAAACCCATGATCACTATGCCTTAGCTGAAGGTGATGAAGCAGCAAATGATAACTTATCTGAATGTGAAGTAGAACAGTCTAATTTCTTCTTTAGACCTAATATCCGTCCATTTATCTTGGCAACACGAACCATGGTGCCTGATTTACTAGCTCATATGGAAGCCTTAGATGAAGGTCCTGAGAAGATGCAAATCTTTTACGGCGATGAGCCTATGCGCCAAAGAATCTTACAAGATTTGCGTGATGAATATCAAGGTATGTCTCATGATGGTACAGGTCGTGAACGCTTTTATGATGTACTGCTCTCTAGTGAAGGTAATCTCGAATTCGTACTACCACATACCACAAAGGGGGCCGCTGTAGAAGCACTGGCAAATCACTGGAAATTTAGTCCCGATGAAGTCATGACCTTGGGGGATAGTGAAAACGACCTATCCATGCTACGTTTTGCAGGTGCTAGCGTAGCTATGGGCAATGGGAAGCCAAATATTAAAGAGGCAGCGCGTTATGTGACGACAGATAATAACCATCATGGCGTGGCCAAAGCAATCTATTCAGCTATTGCGTATAACAATGAATTACTAAAAAACAGTAATCATATCTCAAATTAGAGATACTACCAGTTAAAAGTAAATCTTTCTGATCTGGATTGTGCTAGATATGTTTAAATCTGAGATACTACCAGTTAAAAGTAAATCTTTCTAATTTGGATTGTGCTCGATATGTGTAAATTAGAGATACTACCAGTTAAAAGTAAATCTTTCTAATTTGGATTGTGTTCGATATGTGTAAATTTGAGATACCACCAGTTAAAAATAAATACTTTTAACTGGTAGTATCTGAAAAAACTATATATATTTGTTTGTCGGTTTGTATTCCAATCGGTTTTATAGTGAGGCATTGCTCGAAAGTGTATTACAGGTAATACATTGCTTTAGCTGATGTTAGAGCGAATGCTAAGTTAGTTTTATTAAACCCATAGGAGGTGATGTAGAATGGGAAATCTAAAGTTTAATATAGATGATACTTGTGTTAAGTGTGGTGCGTGTGCCGTAGATTGTCCTGTTCAATGCATCACCCAAGAAGAGACTCGGTTTAACATAGGTAAAGGCTGTATCGGATGTGGCGACTGTTATTCAATCTGTCCCGTAGGTGCCGTAAAAATGTCTAAACGTGAGCCTGAGAAAGAATAGTCTCTTGAAAGGGTAGAGCCTCTTATAGGTCATCTCATTGTATTGAGCTTTGTATAGAGTAAAACTAAAATCCGAACATTAAAATATTAATCATAAATTTCATACGGAATATATGGAGTCCATATACTTCGTATGGTATAATAAAATGTAATGAAATTTAGCGTTTTGTTCGAGAAAACGCACCGCCAGTACAGAAATGTAAGGGTATTAAAAAATAGTGAATATACTTTCACAAATAGATGCATATGGAGGAAGGCATGGAAAACAAGGAATTTGTTATTGTTGTTGACTTTGGTGGTCAATATAATCAATTGATCGCGCGCCGTGTTCGTGAAAATCACGTATACTGCGAAGTATATCCATACAACAAAGCGCTGGACAAAATTAAAGAATTAAAACCGCAAGGTATCATCTTCACAGGTGGCCCTAACAGCGTGTATGAAGAAAACTCTCCAAAAATCGAAAAAGAGATTTTTGAACTTGGTATTCCAGTTCTTGGCATGTGCTATGGTATGCAATTTATGGCGCATACATTGGGTGGCGAAGTTAAATCTGCTGACAACCGTGAGTTTGGTAAAACACCTACTAAAGTGGACCCTACATCTCCATTGTTCAAAGGCTTGGGCGAAGACCAAGTTGTGTGGATGTCTCACGTTGACTATGTAGCAAAAGTTCCTGAAGGGTTCGAAATCATTGCGCATACAAAAGATTGCCCTGTTGCATCTATGCAAAATAAAGAACGCAAATTATACGCTATGCAATATCATGCAGAAGTATTGCATACTGAACATGGTAAAGAAATGCTTCACAACTTCTTGTATGAAGTGTGTGGTTTCACAGGCACATGGACAATGGCAAACTATGCAAAAACTGCTATTGAAGAAATCCGTAACACTGTAGGCGATGGCAAAGTATTGTTGGCATTGTCTGGCGGTGTAGATAGCTCCGTTGCAGCAGCACTTATCTCTAAAGCTGTTGGCGACCAATTGACTTGTATCTTCGTTGACCATGGTTTAATGCGTAAAAACGAAGGCGACGAAGTTGAAGCAGCTTTCAAAGATTCCGGCATGCATTTCATCCGTGTGGATGCAGAAAAACGTTTCTTAGATAAATTGGCTGGTCTTGAAGATCCAGAAGCGAAACGTAAAGCTATCGGTGAAGAATTCATTCGCGTATTCGAAGACGAAGGCCGTAAAATCGGTTCCGTTGACTTCTTGGCACAAGGTACAATCTACCCTGACGTTATCGAGTCCGGTACTGGCGAAGCTGAAGTTATTAAATCTCACCACAACGTAGGTGGCTTGCCTGCAGTTGTAGACTTCAAAGGCCTTATCGAACCATTGCGCAACCTCTTCAAAGACGAAGTACGTGAACTTGGTTCTGAATTAGGTTTGGCTGACTACCTCGTATGGCGTCAACCATTCCCAGGTCCTGGTCTTGCAATCCGCGTAATGGGCGAAATCACGAAAGACAAACTCGACATTTTGCGTGATGCGGACTATATCTTCCGTGACGAAATTGCAAAAGCTGGCCTTGATCGCGACATCAACCAATACTTTGCAGTATTAACATCTACACGTACCGTAGGTGTTATGGGTGACTTCCGTACATACGATTACACATTGGCATTGCGTGGCGTAACAACAACAGACTTTATGACTGCTGACTGGGCACGCATCCCTTACGACGTATTGGACACAATCTCCCGACGTATCGTAAACGAAGTACAACACATCAACCGTATCGTGTACGATATTACATCTAAACCACCTGCTACAATTGAGTGGGAATAAAAGTTGAATAAGTAAGTTTTTTATGGTTTATTCTTTATAAGAATAAGCAAGTTGAATATAATAAAAAACAAATTAGATAACAACTTATATAAATTATAGATTGAACTGACCCCTTAATGTTAAATTTGTTTTTATTTAGCATTGAGGGGTTAATTTATAATTTTTATAGTTTAAAAGTGAATTGTATTAGAGTTTAATAATATTAAATTAGAATTTTGATATTATGGGGGGAACATTATTAATGGGAAAAAAAGAAGTGATGACAGATTTGTGGGTTTATGAAATGCTGAGAGAAATTGGTGTGCATAACCATTTTTCTGCACAAGGAAGTAATATAAAAGAATTAGATGAAGCACTATCAACTGCATCTAAGAAAGGAACTGGTAATGTAGGCTTTCCAGAATATGTTGGTGTAATAAATGATTTTCTTATCGTAATCGAAGATAAGGCTAGTTTAAATAAGCATGTGAATAGAACTGAGCAGGATTTAATTGCTGAAGATGTTAAGTCTATTACTGAATATGCCGTAAATGGTGCTTTGTTTTATGGAAAACATTTAGCCCAAAATACAACTTTTAATAAGATTATTGCAATTGGTGTTAGTGGAAATGAAAAGAATCATAGAATCACACCTATATTTGTTGATGAGCGAGGTGGATATAAAGAACTTGATGATGTAGAAACATTTATATCTTTTAGATCTGATAATATTAATGAATACTATCAAAGAGAAATCTTAGAAGTAAAGACTAATGATGAGCTTAAAACTGAAGAACTTTTAAAAATAGCACGTTCTCTACATGAAGATTTCAGAAATTATGGAAATCTAGAGGATAAAAGTAAACCTTTAATTGTTTCTGGAATTTTACTTGCATTATCTGAAATTGAATTTAAAAATTTTGATATTTCCGATTTAGTTGGCGATAAGATTAGAACTGACGGTTCAAAAATTTATAAAGCAATAGAAGATAATCTTAGAAGGGCAAATGTTAGTCCTGAGATAAAAAGAGATAAGCTTCTTAATCAGTTTAATATAATTAAGGATAATAATAAGATTAATGAGAAAAACTCTAATCTAGGAAAAACGCCTTTGAGATATTTCACAGAAATTTTATATAACAGTATTTTTACAAATATTAAATATAGTTCTTCTACAGAAGATTATATTGGTAGATTTTATGGTGAATTTATGTCTTATTCTGGTGGTGATGGACAGAGCTTAGGGATTATTTTAACACCGAGACATATAACAGAGTTATTTTGCGAATTGCTTGATATACAACCAACAGATAAAATTTTGGATCCTTGTTGTGGTACAGCAGGATTTCTTATAGCTGCAATGCATAAAATGTTATCAAATAGTAATGATGAGATGGAACAAATTGATATCAGGAAAAATAGACTTTTTGGTATTGAATTACAAGATTATATGTTTACCATAGCAACAACTAATATGATTCTACGTGGTGATGGTAAAAGCAATTTGGAAAATCAGGATTTTTTGGCACAGAATCCAAGTAAATTGCAGTTAAAAGGCTGTACTATAGGGCTGATGAATCCACCCTATTCTCAAGGATCTAAGCAAAATCCTGAGTTATATGAAATAAACTTTGTAAATCATTTATTAGAAAGCTTGGTATCAGGTGCAAAAGTTGCTGTAATTGTTCCTCAATCAACATTTACAGGAAAAACTAAAGATGAAAAAAATTTAAAAACTAAAATTTTAAAGAATCATACACTTGAAGGTGTTATAACTCTTAATAAGAATACTTTTTATGGTGTTGGCACAAATCCTTGTATTGGTATATTTACAGTTGGTATACCGCATAGCAATTTTAAAAAAGCAAAGTTTATTAATTTTGAGGAAGATGGTTATATTGTAAGTAAACATATAGGTTTAATTGATAATGGGAGTGCAAAGGATAAAAAACAACATTTATTAGCTGTATGGAATAATGAAATAAAAGCACCTACAAAATTTTGCGTAGAAACTACTGTTGAAGATACTGATGAATGGTTACATTCTTTTTACTATTTTAACGATGAAATTCCAAGTGATGCGGATTTTGAGAAAACTATTGCTGATTATTTGACTTTTGAAGTTAATATGATTACACATGGTCGAAAGTATTTATTTGACACAGATACGACCATTGACAGAATTAGAGAAAATACTTTGAAAGTAGCAGAGGATGGTGCTGAGTATGTATAAGTATCATTTGACTGACGTAGATTGGGGAAATTTTTTTGTAAAGGATATTTTTGAAATTGAAAAGTGCAAATGTTCAAAGGTTGCGACATTATCTGAAGGGAATATTCCGTATGTAGGAGCCACAAATCGTAATAATGGGGTTCTAGGCTTTGTCCATGGGGATGCCAAATTAATAACTAAGGGTAAGTGTATTGCATTTATTTGTGATGGCGAAGGATCTATTGGTTATTCAATATATAAAGAAGAAGATTTCATAGGGAGTACCACTATAAAAGTAGGACGAAATAGTAAATTGAATAAATATAATGCTAAATTTATAACTACAATAGCGGATACTGTTAGAAGTAAATATAATTTTGGATTTAAGCGAAATGAAGAACACTTAAAAAAAGAGATTTTACAACTACCAATAGATGATAATGGAAAATTAAATTGGCATTTTATGGAGGAATATATTAAGGAAAGAGTCCAAAAACAATGCACAGATATGAAAATATATTATAGACAAAGGTTGCTTGCTTTAAAAAATTGTCAACAGGTGGAAGAAAGTATTGAATGGGGAGAATTTTCATTAAAAGATTTATTTATATTTGAGCGTGGAAATCAAAATAATATGGCTTTATGCAAAAGTGGCGATATTCCCTTAATATCTGCTAAAAAGGTGGATAATGGTGTAAAGACCTTTATCTCCGATAATGGGAAAAAACTCTTTGATGGACATATTTTAACATTAAATAATGATGGGGATGGTGGTGTAGGCATTGCATATTATCAAGCTAATAAAATAGCTTTAGATACACACGTGACTGCTTTAATACCTAAAGTAAAAATAGATAGATCATCATTGCTGTTTATTAGTAGAAGTATTACGATTCAGAGAGCTAAGTTTAGTCATGGGTATTCATTAAATAATAATAGAATGAAAGCACAAAAAATAATATTACCTTTAGATGAAGAAAAAAGACCCAATTGGTCTTATATGAAGCATTTTATGATGAATATTGAGAGACAAAAAATAGAGTGCATTTTAAAATATTTGGATTGATATATAATTAGTCTATTAAAGTGAATAGATCAGGTTCTTTGATATTTATAATAATGATTTGAATTAGGCCTTATAAAGCTCTTAATTAATAAAACTATAATATTAATATAAACTGCACCCCAAAAATTGGACACAATTCTGAAGGTGCAGTTTTTTATGTAAAAATACTGAAAAGAATTTAAAGAAAATGTCATTAGCCTTTTTGAAAAAGGATTAAGTCCCTTTAGAATTGCTAAGGATTTTGAAATTCCAGAAAGTACTGTAAAAAACTGGCTATATAAGTTTAACCTTAGTCAAAATTTGACTCATTAAATTGGTAAACAAGTATTTTCAGCAGATTTTAAACGTAAAGTTATTGAAAGTAGATGGAAAAATAAGTTATCCTTTAAGACAGTGGCAGAACATTTTAATTTAGATAATCCTAGTTTAATTGCAGCATGGCAAAAAAAGATATTTAGATGAAGGAATCTCAGGATTACAATCTAGACCATCTATGAAACCTAAAGAACTAATACATCCCACAAAAGAGTAAAGTATTAAATCAGACAAAGAACAGATAAAAGAACTAGGAACTGAAACCGCTCGGTTGAAATATGAAATGGCTTTTACGATGACTTTATGAAAGAAATATGTGGAATTGCTAAGCCCCATAGAGCTGTAAAAAAAGCACAAACAATTGCCATCGAAAGATTAAGAAAAATATATCTCCTTTAGTTTATGCTCGAGTACTTTGGTATTAGCCGTAGTACATATTAGATAGGCTTAGCTAGCATAAAAATGGGAGACAAATATACAGAGAATCGAGAAGCTATTCGCACACTTGTGGCGTCGCTATGGGTATCGTTGAATTACAATAACATTGCATAAATTAGGCATTTATATAAATCATAAAGTTGTAATGTGTATTATGAAGGAAGAAAACTTAACATGTAAAGTTTGCCTAAAGCAGTATCGCTCATATAGAGGTTCTGAAGGAAAAATCGTGCCCAATATTATTAAGCTGAACTTTACTGCAACAAAGCCAGAACAAAATGGACTACAGATATTACAGAATTTCAGGTGTTTGGGCGTAAGGTTTACTTATCATCAATCTTAGATATGTATAATGGTGAAATTGTATCTTATGAAATATCAGAACGGCTTATATAAACACAGGTGTTATCTATGCTAGATAAAGCCTTTAAGAATAGGCTGCATAGCAAAGGTTGTATTTTACATTCCAATCAAGGATGGCAGTACCAGCATAGAGCTTATCAAGAAACATTAAAAAATCACGCTATAATCCAATGTATGTACCGAAAAGGAAAATGTTTGGATAATAGCGTGATGGAAACTTCTTTGGCTTATTAAAACTAGAGTTGTTATATTTTGAGAAATTTACTTCCTATGAAGATTTTATTAACAAATTAAAAGATTATATTGATTGTTACAATACAAAACGTATTAAGCTCAAATTAAAAGGAATGAGTCCGATAGAATACCGAACTCATTTCCCAAAAGCAGTTTAATTTTATCTGTCCAAGAAAATGGGAGCAGATTACTGTTACAATCTTTTTTGAGTTTTATTTATAAATCTAATATTATTGAGTCAACCACATTTTTAAAATATAATCAATAAGATATTTTATCTTAGAGAAATCATATTTGTTATAGAAGTTTTTATGGAATGATTTGATTAATAAATCTTTTGGTTCGATGTTTCCTTGATATTGTATTAATGTTTTATCAAACCCTGTCCATCTAACATAAATATCTTCTTTAACTGAGGTATAATCTAAGAAGCACTCTATAGAAACTGCTTTTCCATTGATGTTTTCGAAGGATTCTCCTTGAGGGCCTTTGCACTTAAAGTTGTTAAATTCTATATGGTTGGGAAGAGTGATGACTTTTAGATTTTGTGGTAAGATTATCTGTTTAATATCGTTGTATACAGAGTAACCAGCTGTATCGTTATCTAAAATAACTAATATATTATTTTGAATATTTATTTTAGATAATCCTTTAATAAAATTTTTTAAATTACCGGTGCCGGTAAAAGGATAATTTTTTTCCATATCTATATAATCGAAAAAATCAGAAATATCATTGTATAGTAAATCGATACATTTTTGAATAATATTGGTATCGGTACTTCCCTCTGTTACAATTAGAATTTTTTCTTTAGGTGTTAATCTAGATGTTATATCTTTTTCTAAATGACATCCAGTTTCCACAATATCTTCAGTTCTCCAAATTAAATCTAAATCTAGATTATTCTTATTTTCAGATAAAATTCTTAATGTAATATATGGTGAAAGATTTTCTAGAAATTCGCCAATCATGTAGATATCGTTATTAAATAAATTTTTTAATTCTGGAATTTCCTTTATAACACATTTTCTTACATACTCACCTAAATCATAATCTCTTTCATATTCAGCAGCTGTCATATCAATTTCTTTTATATTGATACTTTTTAGTACATCGTAATAATCAGTAAAATTAATGGAGAGAGATATATTATATAATTGATTAAAATATTCTATTTCTTCATCAAACATATTTTCAATTTTCTTTAAGGTATAGCCTAATAAATTCAACCTTCTTTTTATTGAATTCATATTTTTTAGAAAACCTTTTTTATATTTTACTTCATTGTGAGGGTAGTAATATGGAACTGTTTTAAAATCATCTTGTTGAAATAAAAATGAATGACTATCATCAATATTATTTTTTCTCCAATCAATTTCCATTTTATCAATTCCTAATCTAATCATAGATTCCATTGTTATTTACCTCATATGTTAGGATATGCTATTAAATTCTTTTAGGATCAGTTCTATTAGCAATAATTTTGGTGTTATATCTTAATAGTTATTATTTTAGTAAAATTTAAGTACTAGTATTAAAGTAGTACGATTTAAATACTAATATCAATTTAATAATGGTTTTAAGGAAATAAAAAAATATTTAAGGTTCATCTTAAGGAGGTTGATTGCAGAATTTATATCAAAAATTATAACATGAGGCCTGAGATCTAAAAAGTAGAATTAGAGGAAAATCTTGAAACTGCTGGGTATGCTGACTATGCTTAATGAATACTGTTAATGCAAAGGGGAAAATATGGAGCTGGTGAAATTTGTAGCCGTTGGAGATAAAGGTGGTAAATCAGATTATTATAAATATATACAATCAATATTGACAGGGCTTTACAAACAAGGATATATAGATTCCTATACTTTAGATGTAGATATTCATACATGTTGCCTTTTCGCTATTTGTAGTCATATATGTAAGGAGGACTTTAGTGTTGATGTAGCTTTTGAAATTAGTACATTCAATAATGTAAAGCAGATATTGATTGATATTAGATCCAATAGTTATGAAATTGATATTAATAGAACTTATTTAGAGAATTTGAAGTTATGTATAAAGAAGATAATTATTAAAGATTGGGAAAAAATAATATGGTTATATGATGAAGATGCTTACCTGTTGTCAAAAGAACTATATAGTTATCTTTATATTGTAGAAAATAAAATCCGTCGATTTATTAACGAGTTTATGGTTAAGACCTTTGGTACAAATTGGTGGGATCATTTATCCGATCAGACTATTAAGGATAAGTATAATGCCAGATATAGGATGTATAAGAAAGCTGTGACAGGGTTTAATAATGTTGATGATCATTTGTTTTCAATTGATGTTGGTGATTTGTATAAAATGCTAACAATGAAAATAATGTCGTGGAGTCCAGTTTACGATACAGATATTGAAGCTTTGTTAGTGGGGAAAACCGAGGGTAAAGAATACTTAATTGTTGAGAAAATAAAAAAACAGTTGATTGTAAAAGATGACTTTTGGGAAAAATATTTTAAGCTTTATTTTGATAGTGAGTTTTCAGAAAGTTTTAGGCAGTTTGAGTTAAATAGAAATCACATTGCGCATAATAAAATATTAGATAGAGCTGCATATAATGTTATTCGTAGATCTATAGAAAAAATTGATAAATATTTTGATAATGCATTGATAGAACTTTATAGGAATAAAAAATCATTTGTACCAATACAAGGAGCATTACTGAAATATAAAGATTTACTAATAGAAACAAAACAAAATGATTCAGGTATAGAGATTAGAGATAATAGTAGAATAAATACTTTGTTTAAGGATGTTCTTTTAGAAACAATTACTGATATAACAGATGCATTAAGATTTAGAGAAGATATCAGTATTAATACAACGGATTTTGATTATAATAATTTGGAGGGTAAATTATTTTCAGCAAGATCGAAAGTTACTAATCAGCAATTAGACTTTTTTTACTCTATGAAAATTAATGATGAGGAAGGAGCTAAGAGTACCTTAACAATAACAGGTACTCCGAATTTTAGTAGTCATAATGAATTTAGTGTTGATATTACTTATATTAATGGTGCAGTAGAGTATAATGATGAACAAGGTTATTATATGCCTATTGCTAATGATGGGATTCTTAAAGATGATTTAGATAATTATTTAGATAAAGTCGTGGATTTTATAAATGTGGAACTGGAGAGTCTTAAAGAATATGTGGATTCAATAAGTTATGAGCGGGTGAAAGAAGGAGGAACTTTACCTATTGCTGATGGAGTTTATTGTGATGAATGTGAAGAAGAATATATATGTATTGATGAAAGTCTAGCAGAAGTAGGAATATGCCTAAATTGTGGTACACATTATAAGATTTCTGAATGTGAAAGGTGTGGCCAATATTTTATTGATTATGAAGAAGCCGAGATTAAGATATGTGATCAATGTAAGCAGTATTATGATAGAGAGTAGTCTATGTGTTGATTTCTATTGTTTTCTAGAATCTTGAAATAAAGTAGATAAGAGTTTTAGATATTGGAAAGGAATAATAGTATTTCTAATATAACTCTTATTTAACAAATTATTATATGTAATCGATGAGGTCTAATATGAGCGATTTAGATTTTACTATTTGCTGTATAGTTACTTTTTTTAGTAAGAAGAGGAGAACTCCACCGAATTTGAATAATGGAAAGTACTGCCCTCATCTTGTTATAAAGGGCTCTGAAGAGATGTTAGGTGTAAACTTTATTGATGGTGAAGATGTCACCTTTGATAAACCAATACGCACCAATGCGTTGCCAGTAAATGAAGATACAGATTATTCTGCTTTACGAGCAGGTACTGAGTTCCTTATCATGGAAGGTAGCAATGTTGTTGGTGAGGGACTTGTAAAAGAAATCTTTCACCATAAGCCACATGGGAAACAATAATTGTAGAGTATTATATCCGTTGGAGTATATATGATTCATATAATTGATGGCAAACCGTATTTAGATCAAGTAAAAGAGCTAATTCAAGAGTATACGAAGTGGCTTGGTCGCGATTTGTCTTTTCAGAATTTAGATAAGGAATTAGCCGATATAGCAGAGAAATATACGGCGCCAAATGGTGAATTATTGGTGGCTATCGATGATAATAAGGTGGTGCTCGGCATGGTGGCGTATTATCAGCATAGCGATACTCGTTGTGAAATGAAACGCCTCTATGTGCGTCCCGAAGGTCGTGGTCATGCTCTCGGTGATCGTCTGATTGAAAGTATCATGGACCACGCTAAGGCCTCTGGATATAAAGAAATGGTGCTAGATACAATTGAACCATTGCAAGCAGCAATCCATTTGTATAAGAAACATGGCTTTGTTGAATGCGAGCCGTATTATCATAACCCTATGGACGATGTTATCTATATGAGCAAGGAACTCGATTGATAGAGACTATTTGGTCTTATAGTCTATTTAAATAGTAGATACCATTTATTTGATAGCGCTATCTTGGGATTCATTGGAGGAGCTTTTATGGCGATTACATATACTGAAGAAAAGAGTTTTACATCTCAACAGGTAGCGGATTTATTCTTATCTGTACGTTGGGTAGTGGGTAAATATCCAGACCGTCTACATAAGGCTCTTATGAATTCGTCTCGTGTGATTAGTGCTTGGGATGGCGATCGTTTAGTCGGTCTTATTCGTGTCATGGATGATAGCGAGCTAGTATGCTTCATCAATTATGTGCTAGTTCATCCTGATTATCATGGCTGCGGTATTGCTGGTCATTTGCTAGAAATGGTGAAAGACGTTTACAAGTCTTACTTGTACATTAATGTTATGATTGGTGAAAGCAAGAATGCACCATTTTACGAGAAGCATGGCTTTAACATTAAAGACGATTCCTTGCCAATGCAGTATCGGAATGTGCCGAAATATACGAAAAGATGATAGGTCGAATAACCTGTATAGCAAGTAACGGGTCAAATTGTTAATAAAAGGCTACACGTACATAGAGTTACGTGTAGCCTTTGTGTTATAAACGGTATATACTAAAACCGATATGTAGATATGATGGAGAAAGATATGGATATATTAATACGAAAAGCGACAACCGCTGATTTAGAGTTAGTGACACGTATAGAAGCAACTTGTTTTCCTCCTGCTGAAGCGGCGCCTCGTGAGGCTTTTAAGGAGCGATTAGATTATTATGCAGGCCAGTTTTTGATTGCCTTTGACGGCGATACACCAATTGGATTTATCGATGGTTTCGTATCTGATGATGAAATCTTAACGGACGAGATGTTCGGCGATGCTTCATTACATAATCCTAACGGCGCATGGCAGATGATTTTTGGCCTAAATACAATGCCAGAGTATCGCAATTGCGGTGTAGGTGGTAAGTTAATTGAGGCGTTTATCGACCTTGCGAGAGAGGAAAAACGAAAGGGCGTAATTCTAACCTGTAAGGAAGAAAAGATTCCTTATTATGCCAAGTTTGGTTTTGTAAATGAAGGCGAATCAGAGTCTGATCACGGTGGCGCTAAATGGTATCAAATGCGCGTTGTGTTCTAGCCATATAATTAAATATAAAAGAAGAAGCTGAAATCTTGCAGATTAGCATTGATTTCAGTTTCTTTTTGTTGGGAAAAGTATTGGTATTGTATTTAAATAATTTCTTTTACTTGTGCCACGCCTTTATCGGTCAGCATATAGTACCCATTTGTTACATACAGCAAGCCTTGTTTCTTAAGATGTGATGCGGCTTGGTGTGTATAGTCTGGTTTCCAGTTCAGGTGTTCGTGAATGGTACCGATACCATTTTCAATGGCCGCCACAGGTGTATTCATATGGGTGTAGATGTGGCAGAGCATCATCGTTTCTCGATAGTGACGACGCAAGTGGCGTTGGCGAAGATAGGTTGCGATATAGCCCGTCTTTGGCGTGCCAATAACGGCAATTAATAAAGCGAGACCAATCGTCGTTGCGATAGCGCCTGCAATGGATACGTCTATGGTAAAAGCGACTTCCGTACCGATGACGGCACAGATAATGCCGATAATGATACTGCTAGTGAGCATGGCTTTCACAGAGTCCGTCCATAAATAAGCGATAACTGCAGGTCCGATCATGAGTCCGATAACGAGGATGGCGCCTACTGCTTGGAAGGAGGCCACTACGGTGAGGGACACCATGGTCATGAGCACGTAGTGGATGAGGGCAGGCATGAAGCCGAAAAGCCCTGCTAATAGTGGATCGAAGGTAGATAGCTGCAATTCCTTGTAGAAGAGCATAACTAATACGAGGTTGATGACCGCTACTCCAAGGGAAATCCATAGTGATACAGGACCTAAGTCGGTACCGTTTAGAATCCATCTGTCGAACGGGGCGAACGCGATTTCCCCGAGAAGTGCCGTATCTACGTCAAGGTGTGCGTTGCCGCTATAGAGACTGACGAGGATGATGGCAATGGAGAAGAGGAGCGGGAAGATGATACCGATGGACGCGTCTTCGTTGACGAGGCCTGTGTTATGAATCATCTCTGTAAGCCATACCGTTCCTACGCCGACTAAGGTGGCCCCTACTAGAAGTAAGGGTGAGTTTAAGTCTTCGGTCACGAAGAAAGCGAGCACGATGCCGAGGAAGACGGTGTGCGTAATGGCGTCGGCCATCATGGACATGCGGCGCAGCACGAGGAATACACCAGGGATAGCGCACGCGATGGAGACTGCAATGGCGATGAGTAAAATCTCTGTCTGTACTGTCATGGGGCACCTCCTATGCGAGGCTGTGCACCCTCTGCTCTATATATCTTTTGTTGTAAATCTGCAGGACTTATCTTTGCGGTTTCTGATAGTAAAGCTTGTTTTGATTGTTTGTTTCTACGATATTGCCACAAGATGCCTCTATTAGGTGCAAATATGAGGCTTAACAGTACGATAACCGACAGAATGACGATGATCGCAGGCCCTGTAGGTAGTTTTTGTACTGTTGTACTCCAAATGGTACCGCCTATAGCGGATACCATCCCGAATAGACCGGCTAAGGTGCACATAGTTCCAAGCTTGTTAGTCCACTGCCTTGCCCCTACGGCAGGGGCGATGAGAAGGGAGCTTATCAAGATGGCGCCTACCGATTGGATACCGATGATGATGGTCATAATTAATAATGACCGATATAAAATGAGTGTAAAGGTGACGGGAATTTGCAATGTTTTAGCGTATTCTACGTCAAAGGAAATGAGCTTTAGCTCTTTCCAAAATAAGGCTGTTAAAACGATAATGATGAGCGCTGCTGCCGATGTAATGTACACATCGCGGGCTAATATGGTGGCGGCCTGTCCAAATATAAATTTTGAAAGTCCCGCCTGACCTGCATTGTTTAGGCTTTGAAGGTAGGTGAGCAGCACCATACCAAGACCAAAGAAAGCAGATAGTATAGTAGCTAAAGCGCCATCGAATTTGATTTTACTGTTTTCTACGGTGATGGTAATGAGCCATGCCGCAGTGATAGAGGACAGGGCGGCACCTATAATCAGTACTTCAATGTCTTTTATGCCGGTCAGCAAGAACGCGATGACTACACCAGGTAGTGCCGCGTGGGAGAGGCCATCACCAATGAGGCTTTCCTTGCGCAGTACTGCAAAGGTGCCTGCAATACCACTGGCAAGGCCTAAGAGCGCTGTGCCGAGCAATACCATCTGCGTCGTGTAGGATTGGAGTATAGTCATACAATCCTCCCCTTGCCGTAGGTGCGCTCGATGGCTTCGTCTGTAAAGGTCTCTGCCACAGGCCCGTAAGCAACGGTTTGCTTATTGACCATCGTTACCCAGTCGAAATACTGAGGCACCGTATTTAAATCATGGTGAACGACGATGACCGTTTTGCCCCGCGCTTTCATTTCTTGTAAAAGGGAGATAATAGCATGCTCCGTCGTTTTATCGACGCCCTTGAAGGGCTCGTCCATGAGGTAAATATCTGCCTCTTGTACAAGGGCTCTCGCGAGGAATACACGCTGTTGTTGGCCCCCTGAAAGTTGACGGATTTGCCTGTTTACATAGTCGCTCATGCCCATTTTTTCAATCATGGAGAGGGCGAGCTCCTTATCCTTTTTACTTGGTCGTTTGAACCAACCTAGATGACCATAACGGCCCATAAGTACAACGTCTAATACGGTAGTAGGAAAGTCCCAGTCTACGCTGCCGCTTTGCGGGACATAGGCAATTTTCTTGTAATCCTTTTTGTCCATCGCTAAGTGGTGGTCGATATAAAACTTAACACTACCTGAGATAACTGTTAATAGGCCTAATATGGCCTTTAATAATGTAGATTTACCGGCCCCATTAGGACCGACGATGGCCGCTAAGGAACCGATGGGTACCTTCATATCTACGTCCCATAATACGGGTTTTGTCGTATAGGCTACGGTCATATCTTCAACTTCAACGGCCCATTCCATGGAGACCTCCTTTATTTAAGTGCTTTAACAATTGTATCGATATTGGCTTTTACCATGCCGATATATGTGCCGCCTTCAGTGCCTTCAGAGCCGAGGGAGTCAGAGTATAATTCGCCGCCGATGGCAACATTCCAGCCTTTAGCCTTCGCTGCTTCTTGAACGGCTTCAATTGTTTTATGTGGTACGGAAGATTCTACGAAAATAGCTTTAATCTTGTGATCCACGATGAATTGAACAAGTTCATTCACATCTTGTGTGCCTGCTTCTGTAGCAGTACTAACACCTTGCAAACCTTTTACTTCAAAGCCATAAGCGCGAGCAAAGTATTGGAAGGCGTCGTGAGCTGTTACAAGTACGCGGGATTCTTTAGGAATTGATTCTGCTTGTGCTTTGATATACGCATCAGTTTCATCTAATTTTGTAAGATATGCATCATATCGTTTTTTGAAATCTTCTTTATGAGCTGGATCTGCTTTCGCAAGACCTTCATATACAGCTTTGGCAGCTAGTTTCCAGTTAGCTACATCGAACCAAATGTGAGGATCTTTTGTTTTTACCCCATCTTCTTCGTCAAAGTCGAGTAGAGTGGCTGGATCAATGGCATCAGATACGCGGATGGTAGCTTTATTTTGTTTTGTTAAATTGTCGAAAATGGAACCCATTTTACCTTCTAAGTGAATGCCGTTGTACACTACAACATCTGCCTTAGACATAGTTGTTACATCGCCAGCGCTCGCTTGATAAAGGTGAGGGTCTACGCCAGGGCCCATGAGTCCTTGGACGGATACATGGTCACCGCCAATTTCTTTTACTAAATCCGTTAACATTGTAGTAGTAGCTACAACATTTAATTTTTTTTGATTGTCTTGGACGGCATCTTTTCCACAGCCTGCTAATGCGAACAACATAAGTGCTAATGATACGACGACTAATACGATTCGGTTGAACTTCATAATAAACCTCCTTTTATAGATATTAAATTTAAACAGAAAAATAGCCGCTACTAACGTAGCGGCTATTGGCAGTTATACGGTCTTCTGCTAAGGTCACGATCATTTAGTGGATGAGAGCTTGTAAATGGTTCGGTCCAACGAGGGCAACGATACCAAGTACCATCATGACCTTCATTTGAATACGCTTTCTACGTCTCATGATGAACCTCCTTTGTGTTATTTTTGTCATATCTACCTGATATGTAAGTCCGAACAGTTATCTTGAACTTAATATATCATAAATGAGAAAATTTATCAATAAGAAAATGTTCTTTAAATATTCATCTTTATTTAGTATGATATTATTCATAGACTTACAATAAATAAGGAGGCATATTATGAATAAATTATTCCGATTCACTGCGGCGGCTTTACTTGTTGCATCCTTTGGCGTATTAGGTAACTATACAGCTGATGCGGCTAAGTTCTTAGAATCTCCGCGCGAAGTGGAAATTGTAAAACCTGAGTTGCCTGAGATTCCTCAAACAGCTACAGTAGCGCCTAATATGCGCGTACGCTTCTTAATTGATAAAAAAGGTAACGTTAAAAACGTATTCGTAGAACGTTCCTCTGGCTATGCTCCAATTGATGAAGCAGTGAAGAAAGCCATTCTACAATGGAAATTTACACCTGCTATCGGCGTAGACCAAAAGGCTCATGAATCTATTATTGGGATGACAATTACTCTACCTAAACAAGCTGTAACAGCTAAATAAGGAGAATGTGATGAATAAAGTGTTGCGTTGTACTGTATTAAGCGCATTGTTTGCAACGAGTATGGCAGCCACTGTGTTGGCGGCTCCATTTCAATTGCCTGTAGCGATATCTACACCATCTGTAGATCAAATTAATATTGCTGGTTATGGCGATTCGATTCAAAGTGCAGATGTGCGTTTTACCATCAATGAAGATGGCTCTGTAGGGGACGTAGAGGTTGTAAAATCTAGTGGGGTTACTGCTCTTGATGAGGCTCTTGTTGAGAAAATCTCCACATGGCGTTTCAACCCGGCTACAGACTCCAATGGTAATCCTGTAGCATCTTCTAAAACTGAATATATTGATTTTAGAAACTAATCAAAGGCGCTCATACTTAGTATGGGCGCTTTTTTTAGAATCTTTCAAATATATCTAAATATGTATCTATGGCAACTGAAAATTACTTTCAAAATGGTATAATAAAAATAAATTATCCATAGCAATAATATATTGCATATAGTAATAGGATGTGACCCATGGAGGTATAAGCATATGAATCCATTAAAGCAAAAGCTAGACATTAATAACGAACGGTACAGAATTATTGTATCTATTAAAGAGGATTATTTAGACGGCAAATTATCCTTAGAAGAGGGTAACCGTATTCTAAAAGAGAAGTTAGGCACTTGCACGCCTGATGAGTTTGCTTATGCAGAGCAAAGTTTGAAAGGTGTATATAAGGATGAGGAAATCCTAGATAAGATGGATGATCTATTGAACTTATTTGATGGCGTATTAGTGCGTGCTGAGAATGAGTACCCTGAAAATCATCCATTATGGGCCTATTTGGAAGAAATCAATGCCGTTGAAAAGGTAGCTCTTGAAGTTGATGAATTGTTGAAACAAGAGAAGTTCATCAAGAATCCTTGGCTCGGTGTATTTGATTCCTTAGCGCAATGGCGTATTCATCTATCCCGCAAGCAAAATCAATTATATCCAATGCTTGAAGAACATGGATTTGATCGCCCTACACGTATCATGTGGACCTTTGATGATGGCGTGCGTGATGCCATCTCTGCGTCGTATGCATTGCTTCGAGAAGATAAATACGAAGAATTTTTAGCATCCGTTCCTGAAACGTTGGCGAAATTGCGCGATTTGAATTCTAAAGAGTTAGAGGTTTTATTGCCAACATCCTTTAAATTACTAAGCGATGAAGAATTTGTGCGCATGAGCAAAAACGATCATGAAATTGGTTATGCAATCATCAATCCGCCAGGTTTGTATGTGGTGGCAGGCATCAACGATTCAGCAGCTCAATTAAATGGAAATACTGCTAGTCAAAATGGTGCTGTATCTAATGAGTTCCTAAATGATTTAGCTGGATTATTGTCTAAATATGTAGGTCCTGTAGGTGGAGGGCAAGTTGGCAAGGATACAGTCCTCGACGTAGCCACAGGCAAATTGACTCTAGAACAAATCAATCTATTATTCCGTCATCTTCCTGTAGATTTGTCTTATGTAGATGAAAACGAACTTGTTAAGTTCTACAGCGATACACCACATCGTATATTCCCTCGCAGTGCCAATGTTATTGGCCGTGAGGTAAAGAACTGTCACCCTGCGAAGTCTGTTCACGTTGTAGAAGAAATCGTTGAGAAGTTCCGTTCAGGTGAGCAAAGTCAAGCTGAATTCTGGATCAATAAACCGGGATTGTTTATCTATGTTATTTACACTGCAGTACGTGATGAACATGGTAAATTCCGCGGTGTCTTAGAAATGATGCAAGACTGCACTCATATACGCGAACTGGAAGGTTCTCGCACACTATTGACGTGGGATAAGAGAGATTTTGTAGGGAATGCAGGAGATAGTACTAGTAAAGGTAACGATACTGATAAATCTTTAGCTCAAGAGGCTGCAGAAGAAGTAGATGAAGAACCACTCACTACCGATGCAGATGGTCGTTTCCATATCGATGCAAAGACTACATTGTCTAATTTAATTAAACAAAGTCCTGAGGTTGTAGATTATTTGATTTCCTTAAATCCTAAATTTGAGAAATTGAAAACACCGATGGTGAAAGTGATGGCAAAAGTGGCAACGATCAAGATGATTGCCGAACGTGGTGATTTTAATGTAGATGATCTTGTTGGTAAAATTGATGCCTTCATTAATAAAGCTAGAAAATAAATATTTGCTTTTTTAGAATAAATGGCTAGGTCCTATGACCTAGCCTCATTTTATTTTTTGATTAGCTGTTATATATTCAGCATACTTTTTTACACTGATTTTTACTGGGGTAAAATCAATAAAATAGATATAGATATCAAAACTATTTATATAAAATGTGTTGCACTAATTCATAATAAGCATACATTAATTTCTTATATTTCATCTGCTTTGTGTATACAAATTTATCTGAAAAGGGTAAAATAGATAATAATGAAAGTATTTGCGGATGCAGTATTTTCTTATCTAAAACTACTTTTACAAGAGAAATTACGTATATATTAAAGGTGAGGATCTGGATACTATGTCGACAAGACGCGTTTGGAAGCAAAGTGAAATTAAAACAAACCCATTATTTTCTAAGATGCGCAGTACTATTGAAACTGCATTTTATGGAAACAATGTAACTCCTGTAACATCTGTGGCACAAGCGTATCAATTTGCCACTGAAGAACCTGGTGTTATCGTCCTCGATATGCCTGTGTATAAACCGGTGGAACAAGGTTTACCTGTAGATGCAAAGGTACTTGTTACAAACGACGGCAAAACTACAGGTCGTTATGCAAAAGCTCGTCGTATCATTGGCGATGAAGGTATCGACGAAGTAGAACTCGCTAACATTGCCCGTGATGCCGTATATGATAGCCGTGGTAAAGAGTGGATTTCTGCTGAAACTATCGTAGGCCTTGATAAAAAATTCACAGCTCGTGCGCATTTGATGATTCCAAAAGATCACGCATCTATCTTGTATTCTTGGATTATGAACTTCAAGTTCTTTGATGCAGCTGTAAAAGAGTTCTACAATGACAGTGTAGAAATTCCAGAAGGCGACATCTATATTTATTCTGATCCTGACTATGTGGTACCAGGTCATCCGGGTGGTCTTGCTATCTTTGATCCAGCTCATAACTGTGCTATGATTCTTGGCATGCGCTACTTCGGCGAGCATAAAAAAGGTACCCTAACATTGGCATGGTCCTTGGCAAATCGCCTCGGCTATGTGGCATGTCACGGTGGTATGAAACGTTACAACCTTGAAAATGGTAAAAGCTACACAATCGGTGTATTTGGCTTGTCCGGATCCGGTAAGTCTACATTGACTCATGAAAAACATGATGGTCGTTATGATATTTCTATCTTGCATGACGATGCGTATATTATCAATACAAACGACTTGAGCTCCATTGCACTAGAACCTACATACTTCGATAAAATGCAAGATTACCCTGTAGAACATCCTGCTAACGAATTCTTGTTAACACTACAAAACGTAGGTGTAACAATGGATGAAGAGGGCCGCAAGGTTGTATTAGCTGAAGATATACGTAACAATAACGGTCGTGCTATCAAGTCTCAATTCTGGACAGATAACCGTGTAAACTATGTAGATCAACCAGTTAATGCAATTGTATGGCTAATGAAAGATAAAACATTGCCACCAATCCTCAAAATTAACGATCCTGTATTGGCATCTACAATGGGCGCAACACTTGCAACACGCCGTTCTACAGCAGAAAAGCTCGATGCTCATGTTGATCCAAACGCCCTTGTTATTGAACCATATGCGAACCCATTCCGTACATATCCATTGGTTCGTGACTATGAAAGCTACAAAAAGTTGTTCTCTGAATGTGGCGTACAATGTTACATCATGAACACAGGCTTCTTCTTGGAAAATAAAATTCCTAAAGAAGTGACTCTTGATTTGTTAGAACGTTTGGTAGAAGGCACTTTGGATTTCAAACCATTCTACAAATACGAAAATCTCTCCTATGTAGAGGTTCCTGGTTTTGAACCTCCATTCCAAGTGCGTGAATACCATCACCAACTACACAAAGCGTTCGAATTCCGCTATGACTATGTAGAAAAACTCATCGGTCATAAAAACGAATTGCCACAAGAAGTATTGGATGTACTTAAAACATTAATGTAAGGTGAGCTAAACACCCAAACAAAAGTGAATTAAATGCTCAAATTAAAGGCCCTCCGTATGGAGGGCTTTTTATATAATTCTTATAATTCTAGAACCGATGTATTATCTTGTAATTAATGGACATTATATCTTGTATTTTGGTAATAAATAGTTATAATTAAATAATAATGTTTTGTTATAAGGTGTTTCTATGGATATAAAGGATATTAAATATATAAGTACCATCGTCGAGATGGCATCGTTTTCAAAGGCATCTAAAAAACTATATATTTCTCAGCCTGCATTGAGTCAAAGTATTCGTCGTATCGAAGCTGAGTTAGGGGTGCCTTTATTTGCTCGAGATCGTACAAAGGTTGTACCAACGGCGGCAGCATTACAGATTGCTAAAGAGGGAATGCCCTTAGTAGGAAAGGTAGAGGCTTTAACGCAGTCTATCATTAATCAAGGATCTGATGCAGCTTATCATGTGCGGATTGGGTTGTCTCAATTTTATGGCCATCATATGCTAGGAAAAACATTGAAGAGTTTTCAACAAATTGAACCTTCTTGGGAATTCCATGTAGTAGAAGGGGAATCACATTTTTTGGAACAACAAATTTGCGATGGTTTAGTAGATGTAGGACTATTTCCGACGCCGATTTATTCTCAAGCTCTTGAAAGCTATCCTGTATTAGACGAGCAAATTCTATTAGCCATTAGTGTGGAGAATAAAAAGGCCATAGCCATTGCAGATTCGCTTATGTCACCGAATGGAATACATGAAATAGCACCGTTTGGAGCCTTTCCGTTTATTTTGCTACGTGAAGGTCTTAAGTTGCGGACCTTGGTAAATCGTTTGTGTCAGGCTGAGTCCTTTGTACCTAAAGCGGTTATTGGTTCTGAAAACCTGGATACTTGTAGATCCTTGGTAGAGGATGATTATGGTATTACATTCTTGCCAAGCACATTAAATAGTAAGGGCGATGATGATAAGGTTAAGTTTTATCCCCTTGCATCGAAATTGTGTTTCCGTCAGTTAGTGTTGGTTGCACGATCGGATAGAGCTAAGCGATTCCATCTAGCTGAAGTAGCACAGATTATGCAACAATTTTTATAATTTATGCATGATAAAATATACATTAATATAAGTGGTTTAAACATATATATAATCAAATTTATAGATAAAAGAGGTTAATTCCTTGATTATAAGGGAATTAACCTCTTTTGGTTTTATGAAAAGAATCTGAAAGTATCGAATAATATAAATATATTATTTACCGTGGTTTGTAGGTGTTTATGGGGCAAAAAAATCACAAAATTTGATTGACAAATGTCCTTTCAGAAAATATACTAAAAGTAGTTTAAAACATATTTAGAAGATAGGATTTAAAACCCATCGTTGAGGTGGAATTAAGAAAGAATATGTTTTCTTATTAGTATTGGTTGGCCTACGTAGGCCCCTAGGAGGATTATTATGAGTAAAGATGCGGAAAACAAAAACACCCATGACCATAGCCATGGCGAACATCATCATGATCATGAACATCATCATGACCATGACCATTGCCATTGTGGCGGTCACCATCACGATCACGACCATGATCACCATCATGACCATGACCATAGTCATGGCAAAGCGTTGCCTACGGATAAATGGGTGCCACACACTCACGAACCAGGGGTACCTCATGAACATGGCGTAAACGATTACATGAAAGCCGTTGCAGAGTACCGTAAAACATGGCCTACAAAACAAGATGTTATCGAACAAACACCAGATCCTGCTGTACGCGAAATGATTCTTCGCATGGAGCAAATTGGTTGCGATACAGTATTTGACCGTTTTGATAAACAACAACCACAATGTACATTCGGTATTGCCGGTGTATGTTGCCGTATTTGTTTCATGGGTCCATGTAAAATTACACCTAAGAGCCCTCGCGGTGTCTGCGGTGCCGATGCTGACCTTATCGTAGCTCGTAATATGACACGTGCTGCAGCAGGTGGTTTGACTCAACATGGTGCGCATGCTCGTGAAATTTTGATTTCTTTGAAAGCTGCTGCTAATGACCAATTGGATATTCCAATTATGGGCGAAGAAAAAATTCGTACTGTATGTAAAGCTTTCAACATCCCTGAAGAAGGCCGTTCCTTAAAAGAAGTGGCAAATGACTTGGCAGATGTTCTATTAGAAGATTTGAGCCGTGCATTGCCTGGCGAATATAAAACTATTACAGCGTTGGCTCCAGCTGAACGTCGCGAAGTTTGGAAAAACTTGGATATCTTGCCTATTTCCGCGTACAATGAGGCTTTTGATGCATATCATCGTACATGCGTAGGTACAGATGGCGATTGGGAAAGCAATATGAAACAATTCTTGCGTTGTGGTCTTGCTTTCACATTCACTGGCGTAGTAGCAGCAGACATCGCAACAGACGCATTGTTCGGTCTTGGTGGTCGTCGTACATCCAAAGTTAACATCGGTGCTTTGAAAAAAGGTTATGTTAACATCGCTGTTCATGGTCACTTGCCAACATTAGTATCCCAAATTTGTAAAATTGGTGCTTCTGAAGAGTACTTAGAAAAAGCAAAAGCTATCGGTGCTAAAGGTATCCAATTCTACGGCATCTGCTGCTCTGGTTTGTCCAGCATGTACCGTTATGAAAATGTTATTCCATTGTGTAATGCTATCGGTGCTGAACTTGTACTTGGTACAGGCGCTCTTGACTGCTGGGTAGCTGACGTTCAAGACGTATACCCTGCTATCATGGACGTAGCACGTTGCTTCAACACAAAAGTTATCACTACATCTGATGCAGCTCGTTTACCAGGTGCAGAACACATCGGTTACGACCATCACCACACTAACTTGTCTGAAACAAAAGAATTGGCGCGCAAAATCTTGGATCGCGCTCTTGAAGCTCATGAATTGCGCAAAGGTATGCCTGTATTCATTCCGCCATATGAAATCACTGCAGAAGTTGGTTTCTCTCCAGAATCCACTGTTAAACATTATGGTTCCTTTAAACCATTGGCAGAGGCTTTAAAATCTGGTAAAGTTCGTGGTATCGTTAACGTAGTAGGTTGTTCCAACCCACGCGTTATCTACGAAAAAGCAACTGTAGATATCGTTGATACACTTATCAAAAATGGCTGTATCATCTTAACAAATGGTTGTGCATCCTTCCCATTGATGAAACTTGGTTACTGTAATACAGATGCTATTAAAAAATGTAGCCCTGCATTGCAAGAATTCTTGGGCGATGATCAACCACCAGTATGGCATGTTGGCGAATGTGTAGATAATGCACGTTCCTCCGGTATCTTTGCTGGTATTGCTGGTGAATTAGGTCTTAACTTACCGCAAATGCCATTTGCAATGTCTAGCCCTGAATGGTCCAACGAAAAAGGTATTGATGCATCCCTTGGCTTCCGTTTGATGGGTATCAACTCTTACCACTGTGTTGAGCCACCTACACAAGGCTCTGATGCTGTTACAAAATGGCTTAAAGAAGACACTAAAGACATCTTAGGTTCTGTTATGTATGTAAATACAGATCCTGCTAAAGTAGCTGAAAAAATCTTAGCAGATATTGATGCTAAACGTGCTGCTTTAGGTTGGGCTGAAGTAAAATAAACTACAGTCGAATTAAATAGTACATTTTGTACATAATAATACCCTCAAAGGCTTAATTACTAATGTAGCTAAGTCTTTGAGGGTTTTCTTTTTGTCGATTTAAAACTGGTGGTTTCTATTGTATTTGAAAGCTGATTTATACTAGTAATATTAATATTCTATGGATTATGAAATGGGACATAGTAAATAAAATTAGAAACTATATGCAGGTGTTGAATATAGGAATGTTTTGACAACGAAAAAAGGACTCCAACTGGAGTCCTTTTTTCATGTAAGGGGAGTGTTAGTATTAATATCAAATGAACCATGTATTTAAACAAGTAGTAGGTTTGGGGTTAGTAATACTTGTCGGGAGATAAATACACGTATGGTAACCAGGGAATTGTTACCTCTATTTATCATTTGACATTGTCATTATAAGAACAATAAATGAGTCAAAAATGAAGTTTTTTAAGAAATTTCTTTTAATTTCTTGAAATTCTAAAAAAGATAATAATTAAGTTTAATTATTGTTGATAAATACGGGGTAATTTTGGTATTATATATAAAGGAGAAGTTGTATATTTTATAAAGGTTTAATGGCTATTAGAGTTTTATAAAGTATACAGCTCTATAGCATGAGAGGAGCAGTCATATGAGGAAAATATTTACCATATTGTCCCTTTTGTGGCTACTCAGTATAGGGGGGACTGCTAACGCAACGGACTGGTACTATGTTGGACCAGATGCATCAGGAAACCAATTATTTATTGACAACGACAGTGTTCAAAAAAGTGATTATGATGCGCTTTTGTGGCTGCGGGTCAATGAACTGGGTGGCGACGAATTGCGATATAAAGTGTATATAAGTAGATATAACCGTACCATGGAAACATTAAAGGTAGATGCATACATGGCTGACGGTACACCCTATGAAAATGTAGAGTTCAATGAAAACCCTGAACCTATTGAAGGCAATACAAATGGTCAAGCCATTTATAATTTATTATGGCAATAAAAGAACCATCTAGCACAGCAAACTAGATGGTTCTTTTTTATATGTGTAAAAAATTTATAAATCTTAGGAATATTTTTTATATACAACATTCTCAATGGAGAATGGTATATACGGCAATTTAAACTTGGGCTGAGTTGCGACTTAATTCCAAGTCTTGAATCATTTGGAGATCGTCTTGTGGAGAACGACCGCCAGTTGTTAAGTAGCCACCAACCATGATGCCGTTAAGGCCGCCTTTTAAAGCATAGGCTTGTAAGTCACGAAGATTGACTTCACGACCGCCAGCTGTACGAATCAATGCGTTTGGCAAGATGAAACGGAATACAGCGAAGGTACGTAAAATATCTAATGGACGTAACGCTTTATTGCTTTCGAATGGAGTACCTTTAACAGGGTTTAAAATGTTGAGTGGTACAGAGTCAATATGCAAGCGTTTAAGCTCGAATGCCATTTCTACGCGTTGTTCTAATGTTTCGTTAAGACCAAGGATGCCGCCGGAGCAAACGCGAATGCCTGCTTTTTGAGCGTTGTCGATGGTAGACATTTTATCATCGTAGGAATGGGTTGTACAAATATCTGGGAAGTGACTAGGTGCTGTTTCGATATTGGAGTGGTATCGAGTTACACCTACTTCTTTCAATTTGAGAGCTTGTTCATAAGTTAACAAACCAAGAGAACAGCAAATTTCGAGGCCTACTTCATCTTTAATGCGGCCTAATACGCGAATGATTTGATTGAATTCGTTTGGGTTATTAGTATTACGACCACTTGTTACGATGGAGAAGCGAATAGCGCCTGCCTCTTTAGCTTTGCGAGCCGCATCGAGGATGCTTTCATCATCCATGAACGGATATACTTGAACGCCTGTTTCGTGATGTGCAGATTGAGCACAGAATTTACAGTTTTCAGGACATTTGCCAGATCGTGCATTTACAATGGCGCATACATCTACGGAGTTGTCATTGAAATGCTGACGAATTTTATCTGCCATAGCGAGTAGAATCATCGTATCATCATCAGATGTATGAATTAACTCAATTGCTTCTTCTTTTGTAATTTCACCACCATGCATAATACGATTTGCTATGGTAAGGATTTTTTCGTATGTTCCCACCTGGGATGGTTGTTGATCTGTAGGCAAAGCCATAATAGCCTCCTAATTGTTAACTTAATAAAAATATAAAATATTGACAATTTGATTGTAAACGTTAGTGCATAAATTGTCAACTTAATGTATTTTTGAGTTAACAAAAATATTTATGTAGTTTTTAGAGCGCTTTTAATACAGAGGAATTATATGACTTACAACTAATTTTAGAGGCTATATTTTACTATCTATATTAAGGTGTTAAATCTATGTTAAGGTTTTAATTGATAGTTATTTTTAAGTAATCTTTAGGGTTTTGTAGTATAATAGAGTATTGTAATTACTATATATAACTATAATAAAAGTACTAATATAAGGAGTGGATATAGATGCAGCCATTTCGATTTATACACTGTGGTGACCTGCATTTAGGGGCACCCTTCCAATATGCTACAGGTATTAGCCGCGCCGTTGATCGTGCCGTGAGCGAATCTACCTATGTAGCCTTTGATACAATTATTGACACTGCTATTGATGAGCATGTTCATGCGGTTGTCATAGCTGGTGATATTTATAATAGCGAAGATCATAATTTAGAGGCACAGGTGCGATTTGTGCGCGCTATGTATCGCTTGGCGGAACATCGCATTGCAGTATATATGGTGCAAGGTAATCATGACCCTGCTGAAAGCTGGAAGGCGCAACTGCAAATGCCAGATAATGTGCATGTATTCTCTAGTGAACAAGTACAACGTTTCCCATTAATTGTTAACAATATAGAAATTGGTGGCGTTTACGGTATTAGCTGTGGCCATGGTAATGAAAGCGACAATTATGCGCGCCAATACCGCGCCTTTGAACGAGATGAGTTTTCTTTGGCTGTCATGCACGGCACAGTCGGTTCTAGTGTAGGCTCTGAAAACCATAATGTGACCGGCCCGTGCAGTTTAACTGATCTAGCAGAGGCGGCTATGGACTATTGGGCGTTAGGACATATTCACAAATCTCAAGTTCTTAGCGAGGAACCTCTTGTTGTTTATTCCGGTAATCCTCAAGGTTTACACCGCAAGGAAATAGGCCCTAAGGGGTGCTATCTCGTCTCTGTATCTCATAATGGTCATTGTGAACCTCGTTTCATTGAAACAAGTGCAATCCGTTTTGAAGAAATCAAAATTGATATTGCAGGCATGAAAACGGAAGCAGAATTCTTAGAAATTTTACGCCATAAAAAAGAGAATCTGCGTAAGCAACATAAGAAAAATATCTTGCTTTCCATTGTTCTCGTAGGTACAGGTCCATTGCATCGTTTATGTACACAAGAAGGTGTGCGCAAATTATGGTTGCAAGAGTCCCAAAGTGAAGAGAAAAGTAAGTCTATATTTGTTATGCCGTATCGCATGATGTGCAATACGCGACCTAGCATTAATTTGGCTGAACGTAGATTGTTATCCGATGTGGTAGGGGATTATTTGCGCGCCTATGATGATATGGTTGATGGCAATGCGGTACAGACGGTACGTCAAATTTTGGCAGAACGACCTGAGTTTAAACGCTTAGGTGTATATGCTGATTTATTGAGTGATGAATTATTGCTTCGCGCCTTGAAGCGCTGTGAAATTGAAGGTGTTACTGTATTGATGGGGGCTAACGATGAACATTAAACGCATACGATTTGATGAATTTGGCCCGTATCGCGACTGGTCTTTCACTACGGGAAATCATGGTGTTCAGCTCATGTATGGACCTAATGAAAGTGGCAAAACCTCCTTGCTTGAAGGGATGCGCACACTTCTATTTGGCGGTACTCATAAGGCTTATGGGCCTATGACGGGTGCCCTCGATGTAGAGCGTAATGGTGAAAGCTACTACATTGGTCGTAAGGGTAAACAACTAGACTTTTACAGTCCTGGAAATCCAGCCATTCATGAGGAGCCAGCTCAACACTGGTGGCATGGTATTGATAAAAAAACATATAATCGAATTTTTGCATTGACCCTTGATGATTTGCAAGGCCTCGATGTTCTACAAGAGGTAGAGGTTCGGTCTCGTTTCTTCGGCGCTGAAGGGGGCGAGCATTTAGGTTCGGTCGTAAAAGATGTGGAAAAAGGCGCTACTGATCTATTAGTAGCTTCCTCCAATGGTAAACGGCGCATCAATGTGTTGATGGATGAGCTCAAAGAAAATCGTCAAAAGTTAAGCCATTTAGCCGAACATGAAACGCAATATGTAGAATTGCAAAAAGCCTTTCACAGTACAGAACAGACTGAGGTAGAATTACAAGGTCAGTTGCAAGAGTGGAAGGAATACCGCGATGGTATAGACGTTGTATTGCGCGCATGGGATACGTATCGCCGTAGCGAAGAAGCGCGTATGCATATGCAACAGTACAATAGTGAGCTTGCCTTGAGTCGTGATGAGTTCCTTCGCATCGATGAGGAAATCAAACGAGCTCGAGACAATATGCAGTTGTGGCAGGAAAAGGAAGCGGCCTTGATGCCAGCTAACTTTAGCCCGGATAGTCCATTTGGTACGTATGGTCAAGATATTGAAGACCTTATTCAACAAGGTGCCAAGTGGGAACAATTGCGCCGGGAGTGTGAAGAAGGGGATGCGTATATCTTTAAGGTACGAGAACAATTAGAGTTTTCTCGTTCTATGCATTCTGCATGGCGTGATGATGAGCCGATGGCTGACGATGTGAATTGGTTTGAAGGTGAGCGCTTAGCAAGTCGCTTGCGCACTGCTAAAGACCAATTATTGCATTGGCAAGATCGTAAGCCTGCTGAGGCATCTGATGATTTGCCAGCAGCTAACCTTGACGGAGCATCCTTGCCAAATTACAGTGAAGCGGATTTGGCAAAAAAAGAGCATCTTGAACGTGAATTAGAACTTATCTTGATGGATATAGATCGAGTTACGGAAAAACGAGATAGCTATGGTCCCGATGCACAACCGAGTAATTTGCCGAAATGGTTACAACGCATTAGCGGCGTAGCGGCCGTGATCGGCGTATTACTTGTATTGGCAGGCCTCTTAGTATTAGAGTCCGTCCTATATACAATCGGTGGCTTTATATTGTTAATCCTATCGATGGCATTGTTCTGGTATGCAACATGGAAACGCCATAATGGTAATTCTGATGTATCTAAACTGAACTATGAGTTACAAATCTTGTCCTCTCGTAAATCTGATGTAGAACATCAGCTAGAGGCGTTGGTTAAGGCCGCAACACCTGTAGTGAGCCCAATTCCATCCATAGAAGGGGCGGCACATCTTGATCGTTGGATTCAAGAAGGTCATACATTACAAGCTATTTATGATGAAGCCCTTGCAGCTTGGCAGAATTGGTTACCTCAAGGGGCGGCGAAGAGTCTTAACGAAGATGATTTCTTTGGCCTCAAACAAGAGTATGATCAATATCATGAACAATTGCGCACCATTGAAGGCTATGAAAAGCGATTAGCTGAGCATAAAGAAGGGTTGCGCGTTATCGAAGATCAAGCGATGACCTTGTGGTATAACCTTGGTGTTGAAGCGCCAGTATCTCCAACAGAGTTAAAACGTATTTATAATCAATATAAAAACTTCCAACAAAATAAAATTGTATGGGAACAAAAGGAAGCACAACGTAAAAGCTTCCGCAATGAATACGATAATTGGCACCGCAAAGAAAAAGAATTGCTACTTCGTCAACAAGAGCTATTGCATAAGGCTGGCATGGATAGCTCTAACGAGTATCGTCAACATCTTATCGATGAAGACCAATATAAGCAATGGCAAACCATTTACAAGCAAAGTCAGGTACAGTTAGATTTATTAGCTCCTGATGCGGAGAATAAAGATTTATTCTATCGCCGCTTGCGTGAAGGCAATAAGGATAATTGGCTTGATGAGTTAGCTCATTCTGAACGAGAAATAGCATCCATTGAAGATAAGCTGGCAGTTTTATATGAGCGCCGTGGTCAAATTGTAGAGTCTATGCGTGCCCTTGGTTCTGACCAAGAGCAACACCAAATGCTTCAAGAGCGTGAAGCGTTACAAAATGAACTAGAATCTGCTCTTGAAGATTGGGCTACACAAGTGTTGATGAGCCACTGTATGGATAAGGCTCAACAATCTTACGAGCAAGAGAAACAGCCTCATATGTTAGAACTTGCATCTTCTTATATAGAACGGTTAACTGGTGGTATGTATACCTTTGATGTTCTCGGTATCAACGAAGGTGTAGCATTGGTTAATGGCAATGGAGAGCGATTAGAACTTAAATTCTGGTCTAGCGGCTTGGCTGACCAAGTATACTTGGCATTGCGCCTTGCATTAGCTAAGGTATTCTCTTACCAAGTTGAGTCCTTGCCAATCATATTAGACGATATTCTCGTGCGTTTTGATGAAAACCGTCAACGTAGTGCATTAGAATTATTAGCAGAAATCGGAAAGAACCAACAAATCTGGTTATTCACGTGCCAACGTTCTGTATTTGATATGGCTCAATCTATTACAGGCATTGATTGCCATAAATTGAGTCGCAATTAAACATTGATTACCACTGATTAAGTCGTAACTAAATTGAACCCCTGTGAAAGTGTTTAGCTTTCACAGGGAATATTCATAGTGATGATATATGTGATGTAACTAAAGTAACTGTTTTAGTTATCATAGTGTGTTAGTATAAATTAGAAAGAAAGGGGTTGAGTACTTGAATACAGCATATTTAGATATGATCCAAGGGAAGAACCCTGGTGTAACACCTGTATGGTATATGCGCCAAGCTGGTCGTAGCCAAGCGGAGTACCGTAAAATTAAGGAAAAATATACGCTCTTTGAAATTACAAAAGAGCCTGAATTGTGTGCTCGTGTTACGGAACTGCCTGTAAAAGAATACGGCGTTGATGCGGCAATTCTTTACAAGGATATTATGAGTCCTATGGTGGGGATGAATGTAAAGGTAGAACTCAAGGCTGGTGTGGGCCCTGTGTTTAATACACCGATTCGCTCCATGGCTGATGTAGATAAATTAGATGCCTTTGATCCTACAAAGGTAGATTATATTGGAAAAACCATTACACTGTTAACGTCTGGCATGCTCGACGTACCTCTCATTGGGTTCTGTGGCGCACCATTTACAATTGCGTCATACCTCATCGAAGGGGGACCAACAAAGAATTATAATAAGACTCGTGGCATGCTCATCGGTGCGCCTGATGTATGGAATGCATTGATGACAAAGTTAGCAGATATGTCCATTGAGTACTTGTCCATGCAAGCCGAAGCGGGTGCGAACGCTCTACAAATTTTCGACTCTTGGGTAGGTGCTGTGAATGCGGACCAATACAAACAAGGGATTTATCCTCATATGGAACGCATTATCAAGACTGTAAAAGAACGATACCCGCATTTACCTATGGCTATGAATGGTGTTGGTACCGATCATCTCGTATCTATTTGGTCTCACTTGCCATTGGATGTAATCGCTCTTGATTGGCGTAGCTCCATCGTTATGGCTAATGAGCGTGGTGTAACACAAACGGTACAAGGTAATCTAGATCCAGCGTATCTATTCGCCGATGAAAAAATATTAGCTCATGAAGTAGATCGTATTTTGCTTGATGGTGTTCGTTACGGTCGCCATATCTTTAACTTAGGTCATGGCGTATTCCCAGAAGCGGATCCTAAGAAGCTTCATTGGCTTACAGACTATGTACATGAACGCAGTCGTGAACTATGGGCTCAAGAGGGGTAATCTAGTGAACATTGAGAAAAAAGGATTATTATTTTTATCCTATGGTAGCCCTTCAAGTAAGGATGATTTAGTGCCATATATGACGAGCATTCGTCATGGTCGTGTGCCTACAGAGGCGGAAGTGGTTAATCTTACACGTCGCTATGATGCAATTGGACAATGGTCTAATGTAGAATTACAAACAATGGCAGAGCGTCAATATAAAACACTTCTTTCGTTGATGCCATCAATGCCATCAGCTATTGGTTACCTTCATATGAAACCATCTATTGCTGAGGCAGTAGATGGTTTGGTTCAACAAGGTGTAGAACACATCGTTGCTATCGTAACGGCTCCATTCTTTACGTCTCTTGGTACAGGGGCTTATGAGAAGCAAGTACAAGCTGCCATTGGTAACCATCAAGGTGTAACCTTTGATGTGATTCGCTCTTGGTGGGATCAACCATCGTTTATGGAATATTGGGTAAAAGCCGTTTCGGATTGTATCGATGATACTAACGATGTATTTGTAATTTTTAGTGCTCATAGTATACCTCTTATTAATAGTCATAATGGAGATTCTTATGCGTTAGCCTTAGAGGAAAGCGCCCGAGAAATTGCAGAACGTTGTGGTTTATCTAATTGGTCTGTGGCATGGCAGAGCGCGGCTCCACATGGTCAATGGTTAGGTCCTACCGTAGAAGAGGCTATCAATCAAGCTCTACGTAATGGTGCGATACATATCGCCTTTGTACCATTTGGCTTTGTCAGCAATCATGTAGAGGTGTTGTACGATAATGATGTGGAGTGTAAAGAACTCGTTGATGCGGGCGGCGCTGTATATATGCGTGCACAGATGCCGAATTGTAATGAAACATTCTTACAAGCTATGGCAAGTGCAATATTAGAAAGGATTCATTCGTGAATGTAACAATTGTGGGCGGTGGCCTAACAGGATTGACAGCGGCTTATTATTTAGGTCATGCTAAGCCGGACTGGAATATTACTCTTTACGAACAAGCACCACGATTTGGTGGGAAAATACAAACACAACGAGTTGATGATTTCGTAGTGGAACTAGGGCCCGACTCGTATTTAGGCCGTAAAACAGAAATGACGGACCTAATCTATGATCTCGGCTTAGGTGATACCCTTGTATCGAATGAAACAGGGCAAGCCTTTGTATATGACAAGGGTTCCATACATCCTATTCCAGGTGGCTCCATTATGGGGATTCCAACGGAAATGATGCCCTTTGTGAAAGCAACGCTCATTTCGTGGCCTGGGAAATTACGCGCTGGATTAGATTATTTTAAAAAGCCTTATCAGCTCGATAAAAATGGTGACGTATCCATTGGTCATTTCTTTAAATACCATTTGGGACAAGAAATGATGGATAAGCTCATCGAACCACTATTAGCTGGTATCTATGGTGGCGATATCTATAAAATCAGTTTATTGTCTACATTCCCTCATTTTATTCAAGTAGAACAAAAATATGGGAATATGGTAAAAGGTATGATGGCTGCTAAGATGGGCCACTCCAAAGCGGGGGTTACCAAAGCGGCTAAAGGTGCTGTTGCTGAAGGTGACGTACCGCGTGCTGGTAAAGGGACTATGACAGACCGTCAATTTGAAAGTCATGAAGCGAAGTCCGCTAAGGCACAAGCGGATATGGCAAGCCGCAAGGGCACTGCTGCTCAATCTGGCATGTTCCGTCAATTGACAGGTGGCCTTGAAAGCGTTATTACGGCCATCGTTAAAGCCATGCCTAGCAATGTAACACTACATACCAGTGCATTAGTCTCTGATATTCGTTATACTGATGGTCAATATGCATTAGACATCGTAAAACAAGATTTTGAGGATTGTAACTGTAATGGTCAGTTAATTAGTCATGAGTGTTCTGATGTAGAATCTAGTCTCGTTAAGGAAACCACTGGTAATAGTGTTACTGCCCATACAGATCAGGTCATTATCTGTACACCACCGGCAACATATAATCAATGGTTTAAGGATGACGAAGGTTTTGATTTCTTGCGTTCTATGGAACAATCGAGTTGCGCTATTGCTATCATGGCCTTTGATAAAGCTACATTTAATGGTGATTTAAAAGGTTCTGGCCTTTTGATTACACGTAATACAGATACACCTCTTACAGCGTGTACTATTCTTAATCAAAAATGGCCTCAAACAACGCCTGACGATAAAATCGTATTGCGCGTCTTTATTGGTAAACCTGGCAATGATGTAGTAGAGCATCTCAATGATGAGGAACTTTCAGAATTAGCGGTAAAGGAAATACAACGTATTATGAGTTTCTCTACGCAACCTGAATGGGTTCGTATTAACCGTCTCATTCATTGTATGCCGCAATATAATGTGGGCCATCGTGCAGGTATCAAGGCTGTACGTGAACATGTGGCGAAACACTATCCAAATTTACATCTCATTGGTACACCATTTGATGGCATCGGTATTCCTGATGGTGTAAAACAGGCGAAAGAATTAGTACAGTCTATTGTGGATAGTAATGAAAATTGATATTAATAAATAATTATAAGAAAAGACTCCATATGCTATAATAATATATGGAGTCTTTTCGATTCTTATAGTAATAGAAATATATCATTTTTATATAATCACCATAGTTAGGAGTGATCACAATGGGAAAAGCAATCCCTACAGTAGAGGGTTGGCATAGCCAACACATGGTATTTGCCATGGATTTCAGTGCATGGAACTGCTTTACAGCTGAAGAAAAAGCAGAAGCACGCAACGAATTACAAGCATTTTTGGCAGACCTTGAAGCTAAACATCAAGCTGAAGAAGGTAGCTATGCATTCTATGATTGTAATGGCGCTAAAGGGGACTTAATCCTATGGATCCTTGGTCCATCCCTTGAATACTTGGCACAAGTAGAACGCAAATTCCGTCGCCTTGCTATTGCAAGTGTATTAGTTCAAACATATTCCTATACATCTGTAACAGAAGTAAGTGCTTACGTTAAAGCTAAACTCGATACAGAAGAAGTTAATCAAAAACTGTACCCTCATGTACCTCGCGATAAATACATCTGCTTCTATAACATGAGCAAAAAACGTGAAGGCGATGATAACTGGTTCATGCTACCACCTCAAGAACGTGGTATGTTAATGAAATCTCACGGCGAACTTGGTAAAACATACTTAGACGTTTTATCTGAATTCACTACAGGTGGCTGTGGACTAGACGACTGGGAATGGGGTATTACCATCTTCAGTAACGACGACATTCAATTCAAAAAAATCGTTTACGATATGCGCTTTGAAGTAGCCAGTGCAAAATACGGCATCTTCAGCGACTTCTACGTTGGTACCATCATCGACGATGCACTACTAGAAGAAATCTTTGGATAATAAAAGGGACTGCCTAGCAGTCCCTTTATTCGAATTTGACGATATATGTCTTAAACTCTATAATATAAATAGATAGTCAGACGAGTAGGAACGTCAGGCGCATCTCAAAAACTAATTATCTAGGAAATGGCCTTTCTGTTTATCTAATTACGCATGGTAACGGAGGGCTATTTGCTTTTTGTGAGGCAAATAAGCGCTATAAGTGCACCAAAGGAAATGACTAACGTCATTATTCCAATGATAACTGTAATAAGTTCAAAGTCACTCATAAGCTCACCCCCTTCTATAACGAAGAGAGGCCCAACCTCGCTGACTACCTTAAGAATATTATAAGCTGAACAAATATACGATACAATAAGTAACTATTTATTGATATATATGAATTAAATGATAAAAAAGGGACTGCCTAGCAGTCCCTTTTCTTCCCTCGAAATGAAGGCTATAATTTTGAACAGAAAATTTGTTAACGTCTTGTACTGCGTAAAATATAATTCACTATGTTTGAGTAGCTTATCCATAACTATATTTTCATAAAAGAAAACCCCGCATCAATCCGACTTACGAGGTCAAGGCCCTAGGCCGCAGACCTGATAAGTATGGAGGAGAGATACGGGGTTTCTTTTATCACTTAGTTAAGAAAAGTGAATTATATTTTGTTGTACGGTCCAGTGAACGTAAATTTTCTGTTCCAGAAAATTATACGTTCATATTTGCTGCCTTACGTACGTAGAACCAGTAGCATACTGCTACAGTTACGATGTTGAAGGCTAACAATACTGCGAAGGCTGGATAGATATTACCGAATGTGGAATATGTAAAGCCGAAGATTTTAGGTGTAATGAATGCACCGTATGCAGCTACGGCAGCTACGAAGCCTGTGATTAAAGAGGAAAGCAATGGATTGCCAAATACGTGAGGAATCATACGGAATGTAGCACCAGTTGCGAAGCCACAGCATACGAATGTCAATACGGACATAGCAAAGAAGAATGGGAAGTTGTGCATATCTACGCCAACAGCAATCAATGCAGTTGTAGCACATAAACCGAGAAGGCTCACAAAGGTAACTTTTGTACCGCTGTTGATTTTATCGGCTAACCAACCACCTACAGGACGAAGCGCACCTGCTACAAGTGGGCCTACGAATGCGATAGAAGCAAATGGAATTTCAGGGAATTCTTTACCTACTAATAGGCCAAGTGCTGCTGCATAACCAGAGAAGGCACCGAAGGAACAAGTATATAACAATGTAAGCGCCCAAGTGTGTTTGTTACCAAAGATTTGTACAAGGTTTTTAGGATTTGGTTTTTCTAATGGTAAGTTATCCATGAAACGTGTCATCAATGCAAGGATAACAACGAGTGGTACGATCCACATGAAAGCAGCATTGGCAAGGTACACTGCATTGCCTTTGATGATAGCTGGTGTTACACCAAATACACTACCTAATGCAGCGGAACCCATAGCGAATGGAGCTAAGAAGTAGATTACGGAAATACCAAGGTTACCAACGCCACCGTTGATACCAAGAGCTGTACCTTTTTCGGATTTAGGGAAGAAGTTGCCAATGTACGCCATGGAGGACGAGAAGTTGGCGCCTGCCAAACCGATGAGGGCCGTTAAGATCATGAATGTCATATAAGAAGTTGTTGTATCTTGAACGGCAAATCCAAGCCATACAACAGGAACTAATAAAATAAGTGTGGAGATAAATGTCCAGTTTTTACCACCAATCAATGCTGGCATATAGGTATATACAAAACGTAATGTAGCACCTACAAGACCTGGCAAGGCAGCTAATGTAAATAATTGATCTGTTGTGAAATTAAAGCCTGCGCCGTTAAGTTGTGCTGCAATGGTTGCCCACAAGTACCATACGCAGAATGAAAGTGTTAGTGCGATTGTGGAGATAACCAAGTTTTGTTTAGCAATTTTTTTACCAAACTTTTCCCAAAATTCTGGATTTTCTGGTTGCCAATTAGCCACAATTTCGCTACGGCTTGCCCCTACTTGAGGCATTTTTAGTTCGCTCATTTTGAACTTCTCCTTACTGAAAAACTATACATGCAATGAAGACAAGGAAGATACAAATAGGGTCCTTTGTATATAAATATTGCAATCTATAATAAAAGCTATAGAAAATATTCGATTAACTGAAAGAACTGCGTTATAATTATTGTATCACATAAATTTTCAATGTCTTATATCACAAATATATTATATATTGGAAAATTTTTTGTGAATGTGATGAAAAACACACATATTCTGAAATTAATAAGTTATAATAATCTTATATATACAAAAAAGTATATAATACATGTACTTTTACTATAAATAGATTAGTATAACTAATGGATTTTATTTTAAAAGTACAATGGAGTAGTGAAGGTATGGATGAAAATTTAATTAACCAATTACTAGCTTTGCCGGGCGAGGAACTCCATCTTAAAAAAGGTGATTTTCTCTTCCACGAGGGGGACAAGGCAGAACACTTTTACGTAGTGTTAAAAGGTAGAATGAGCATTAAGAAGTTCGAATCTAGTGGGCACATTTTTGCGTTGCGTCTCGTAGGTCCGAATAATGTAATTGGTGAGGTTCCGTTGTATGAGGAGAACACAAGAACGTATGTGTTCAACGCCATCGCTCGGGAGGATTGCTCTGTTTATTCCATTCGCTATGATGTATTAGAGAACGCTATTGCAAAAGACCATTCATTGGCTATTGCAATGATGAAGATCTATACATTACATATGCGACGTCAACAGGCAAAATACCGAGACTTGCTACTATATGGCAAGAAGGGAGCATTTTATTCTACCTTGTTGCGCTTAGCCAATAGTTATGGTGTAGAGCGCGAGGATGGTATCTTTATCGATATCGCCCTAACAAATCAAGAGTTGGCTGAATTTGCTGCCACATCAAGAGAAAGTTTAAATCGCATGCTAAGTGAGTTGCGTAAGTTGGGCTATGTAGCCTATGATAAACACCATCTAGTAATCTGTGATTTTGACGCTTTAATCGGGTTGCTTGATTTAGAGGTTGATAATATAGACCCTAATATTAGTAATATCGAATAACAGGATTCTCTCCCTTGTGTTAGCTCAGCTAGCACAAGGGATTTTTTTGTAGTTTTGAAGGAGGACACGAGATGAGCTTGTTGTCTCAAAAGTTTAAGTTTCTTCGCAAGAAGAACGTATCTCCAAGCGGCCATCAAATAACTGAAGATGGCGGTCGCGAGTGGGAAAATTTTTATCGTGACCGTTGGTCTTACGATAAAGTTGTCCGCACAACGCATGGCGTAAACTGTACTGGTTCTTGTAGCTGGAATATTTACGTAAAAAATGGTGTTGTTGCATGGGAAAATCAGGCTATTGACTACCCTGAAACACCAGATGATATGCCGGATTACGAACCACGTGGGTGCCCTCGTGGTGCGACATTCTCTTGGTATCTCTATAGCCCATTGCGCGTAAAATATCCGTATGTACGCGGTGAATTGGCTGAGCTTTGGAGAGAAGCGAAAAAGAATGCTAAGAACCCAATTGAAGCTTGGAAATCTATCGTAGAAGATCCTGAAAAAGCGAAAAAATACAAATCTGCCCGTGGTATGGGTGGCTTTGTGCGCTCCACATGGGATGAAGCAACAGAAATTACTGCTGCATCCTTATTATATACAGCAAAAACATACGGCCCTGACCGCAACGCAGGCTTCTCTGTAATTCCAGCGATGTCCATGTTGTCTTATGCAGCAGGTGCACGTTTCCTTAACTTAATGGGTGGTACACCATTGTCCTTCTATGACTGGTATGCCGATTTGCCACCTTCTAGCCCTCAAGTTTGGGGTGAGCAAACAGATACTCCTGAATCTGGTGACTGGTACAATGCTGGTTACATCATGACTTGGGGTTCCAATGTACCATTGACTCGTACGCCAGATGCTCACTTCTTGACAGAAGTTCGTTACAAAGGTACTAAGGTTGTATCCGTGTCCCCTGACTATGCGGAATCTACAACTTCTTCCGACGCATGGCTTAATGTAAAAGCCGGCACTGATGCGGCTCTTGCTATGGCAATGGGTCACGTAATCTTAAAAGAATATTACATCGATAAAGAAACTCCATACTTCAAAGAGTATGCTAAAGAATTCACAGATATGCCATTCCTTGTACGCGTTGAAGACATCAATGGCACTGTACAACCAGGCCGTTTCTTGAATGCTAAGGACTTAGGTCGCCAAGAGGAAGGCGCTGACTTCCAAATGGTAGTGATCGATGAAACAACAAATGAAATCGTCATCCCAAATGGTACGATGGGCGAACGTCATACACATCCTGAAAAATGGAACTTGCGCCTTGAAAACCGCGATACAGGTGCTAAAATCGACCCTCGTTTATCCGTATTTGATCAACGCGAAGATGTGACTGTTGTTAAGTTGCCATACTTTGGCGATGAAGAGCACGAAGGCGTTATTGAACGTGCTATTCCAACGATTACAGTACAAACTGTTGATGGTCCTGTAAAAGTAACTACAGTATATGACCTCATTCTTGCTAACTACGGTATCGACCGTGGTATCGGTGGTGAAGTGGCTAAAGCGTACACTGATGACACTCCATATACACCTACATGGCAAGAAAAAATCACTGGCGTAAAAGCAGATATCGCTATTGCTACAGCTCGTGAATTTGCAGATAATGCAGAAAAAACTAAAGGTCGCTCCATGATTATCATGGGCGGTGGTATCAACCACTGGTACCATGCGGATATCATTTACCGTACAATCTTGAACCTTATCATGTTCTGTGGTACAGAAGGTGTTAACGGTGGTGGCTGGGCTCACTACGTTGGTCAAGAAAAACTTCGTCCTGTTGAAGGCTGGGGCGGCATCATGACAGCTAACGACTGGAGTAAAGCGCCTCGTTTACAAAATGGTACATCTTGGTTCTACTTTGCTACAGAACAATATCGTTCTGATTGCATCGATTTGGCAGACCGCGTATCTAAATTAGCTAAACCTCGTTACCGTCACCCTGGTGACTACAACGTATTGGCTGCACGTTTAGGCTGGTTGCCATCTTATCCTACTTTCAATAAAGGCAGCCAAGAATTGATTAATGATGCTCGTGCAGCGGGTGCTGGTACAGAAGCAGAAATTAACCAATATGTGGCGCAAGCATTGAAAAATAAAGAATTACAATTCTGCGTAGAAGATCCAGCGGCTAAAGAAAACCACCCACGCAACTTATTTGTATGGCGTGCAAACCTTATCGGTTCTTCCTCTAAAGGTCATGAATATTTCTTGAAACATTTACTTGGTACAAAACATGGTGTTCTTGAAGATGATGATGCACCAGTAAAACCAGAAGAAATCAAATGGCGCGAAGCAGATGAAGCAGGTAAGCTTGATCTTTTGATCGATATCGACTTCCGTATGGCTTCTACAGGTTTATACTCCGATATCGTATTCCCAGCGGCTACATGGTATGAAAAAGAAGACTTGTCTTCTACAGACATGCATCCATATGTACACGTATTCCAAGCAGCTGTTGATTGCGCATGGGAAACTAAATCTGACTGGGATACATTCCGTACCCTTGCTGAAACAGTATCTCGCGTAGCGAAAGAGTCTGGATTCACAGAATACGAAGATATCGTAGCAGTACCTCTTGGTCATGACAGCCCAGGTGAAGTGGCACAACCAGAAGGTAAAGTTCTCGACTGGAGCAAAGGCGAATGTGAACCAATTCCTGGTAAAACAATGCCGAACCTCGTTCATGTAAAACGCGATTACAGTCAAATCTTTGAAAAATATATTGCATTGGGACCTAATATTGAAAACAAAATGGGTGCTCATGGTATGGCATGGGACGTATCTGATGAATACCAAACATTGTATGCACAAAATGGTACAATTGATAACCCAGAATTCATTTCTCATGGCCGTCCAAGCATCTATGAATGTAAGGAAGCTTGTAATGCAGTATTGACATTATCCTCTTGTACAAACGGTAAATTGGCTGTTCGTTCTTGGAAAGCTATGGAAGAAAAAACTGGTCTTTCTGGTCTTGAAAAGAATGCCAAAGGTCGTGAACAAGAAAAAATTACCTTCGATGACATGGTTCGCCAACCACGCTTCATCATTAGCTCTGTAACAAGTACTGGTAAAAACGATAAAAACCGTCGTTACTCTCCATTTACAACATCTACAGAAGATAAGGTACCATTCCGTACCGTAACAGGTCGTCAATCCTTCTATTGCGATCATGAAATGATGCGCGATTACGGTGAAGCTATGGCGTTGTACAAACCTGTATTGTCCTACAAACCAGTACAAGGTGACTACAAACAAGAAGGCGTTCCTGAAATCACATTGAAATACTTAACACCACATCATAAGTGGTCTACACATAGTATGTATTTCGATAGTCAACAAATGTTGACGTTGTTCCGCGGTGGTCAAACAATTTGGCTTAACGAAGACGATGCAGCAGAAATCGACGTTAAAGATAATGATTGGGTAGAAGCTTTCAATAAAAATGGTATCGTTGCAGCTCGTGCTGTAGTTTCCCCACGTATTCCTCGCGGTATTTCCTATATGCACCATTCCCAAGACCGTCACATCAACGTTCCTGGCGCACAAGTTAAGAAACAACGTGGTGGTACGCATAATGCACCAACTCATATTCACATGAAACCGACACACATGATCGGCGGTTATGGCCAATTGAGCTATGGCTTTAACTACTATGGCCCAACTGGTAACCAACGTGATATGACAATTGTGGCTCGTAAAATGAAGGAGGTAGATTGGCTTGAAGATTAAGGCTCAAGTATCTATGGTCCTAAATTTGGATAAGTGTTTGGGTTGTCATACATGCTCTATCACTTGTAAAAATACATGGACGAACCGCGAAGGCGCGGAATATATGTACTTCAATAACGTGGAAACTCGCCCAGGTGTAGGTTATCCACGTCATTGGGAAGACCAAGAAAAATGGAAAGGCGGCTGGACATTAGATAACTCCGGTAAATTGGCTCTTTCTACAGGTTCTAAAACAAACCGTTTGATGAAATTATTCTTCCATCCTGAACAACCAGAATTGAAGGATTATTTCGAACCTTGGACATATGACTATGAAACATTAATTCATGGTGGTCGTAAAAACAACCAACCAGTTGCTCGTCCTCGTTCCCTTGTAACTAAACAAAAAATGGAAGTTACTTGGGGCCCTAACTGGGATGACGATTTAGCAGGTGGTCAACATGCTCGTTCCGACGTGAACTTGACTAAGATGGGTGACGATATCGTATTTGACTACGAAGAAGTATTCATGCGTTACTTGCCTCGTCTTTGCAACCACTGCTTGAACCCAGCATGCGTAGCTGCATGTCCATCCGGTGCGATTTATAAACGCGATGAGGATGGTGTAGTTCTTGTATCTCAAGATGTATGCCGCGGTTGGAGACACTGTGTTCCATCTTGCCCATACAAAAAAATCTTCTACAACTGGGAAACAAATAAAGCTGAAAAATGCGTATTCTGTTATCCACGTTTAGAAAATGGCTTGCCTCAAATCTGTGCTGAAACATGCGTAGGTCGTATGCGCTATGTAGGCGTTGTATTCTACGACATGGATAAAGTTCAAGAAATGGCAGCTACAAAAAATGAACAAGACATTTACGAAAATACAGTTGAATTAATCTTGGATCCTCATGATCCTGAGGTTATCAAAGCGGCTCGTGCTGAAGGTATTTCCGAAGCATGGATTAAAGCAGCTCAAAAATCTCCTGTATACAAACTTGTAAAAGAGTGGGGCGTGGCATTGCCATTGCATCCTGAGTACCGTACATTGCCAATGGTTTGGTATGTGCCACCACTCAGCCCAATCTTGCAACGTGTAACATCTGATGTATACTTGCCAGATGCACACGAAATGCGCGTGCCTGTACAATACTTGGCTAATTTATTTACAGCAGGTAACACAGAAATCTTAGCACGTACATTGCAACGTGTTCTCGATATGCGTGAATACATGCGCCGTCGTGAAACAGGTGACGGTCCTATCGAACACAAGGTAGATTTAACAGAAGATCAAATGTATGCTATGTACAAATTGTTAGCATTGTCCAAATACAATGATCGCTTTGTTATCCCATCTGATGTGAAAGTATCTCGCGAAGGTCGCCTAGAAATGCAACATAACCGCGGATTTGCTTGCCCTACAGGGGGATGTCAATAATGAAGGATGCTCAGAAAATCGCTCTTATTGCGTCATTTCTTCTACGCTATCCTGATGAACAATGGTATAACGAATTACCAGAATGGAGAGAGGACGCCCAATCCGTTGGGCATCCTCAACTTCGCCAAGGTTTATTAGAATTCTTCGACTATGTAGAGGAATCTAATAAAAAAGAATTTGAAGACCAATATGTTCGTACCTTTGATTTTAGTCAAAATACAACGATGTATTTGTCGACCTATGAGTTACAAGGTACAGGGGAACAAGCGGAAGAACTCGTAAAATTTAAAGCTTTCTTCCTCGAAAACGACTATGATTTACCAAAAGAAATGCCAGACTATATTCCTGCACTTCTCGAACTTTGTGCCGTTGTCGATGAAGATAAATCAAAAGAAATTTACGACTATTGTAAGCCAAAATTGGAATACATTAGAGAACGCTTAATCGAGGCTAAACTGCCTTATGCATTCTTGTTTGATATTATCTTGTCTGTTGCAAATGGATTGGAGGACGGTGCACGATGAATCTATTCCTTTGGGGCGCTTTGCCTTACATCGCATTCACCTTCTTAATCGTAGGTACCTTGGTTCGTTTCTTCTATTTTGAAAGAAATTGGACTACAAAATCGAGTGAATTTTTAGAGAAAAAACAATTACGCATTGCTAATCCTTTGTTCCACTTTGGCTTGCTATGCGTTATCGGCGGTCACGTAGTAGGTGTATTAGTACCTAAAGCTTGGACTGCTGCTATTGGTATTAATGACCATATGTACCATGAAGGTGCGTTATATATGGGTGCTGTAGCTGGTATCATTTTCATCGTTGGCTTCTTGCTCTTGATGAAACGCCGCTTCACTGTACCTGCTATGAAAGTTAACACATCTGGCCTTGATAAATGGTTATACTTGTTCTTAACATTAGCTATCTTCAGTGGTATGGCTGGTACTTTGCTTAATGCATCCGGCTTCTTTGACTACCGCGTATCCATCGGCCCTTGGTTCCGTAGCCTATTATCCTTTATGCCTGATCCATCCTTGATGGAAGGGGTACCATTCATGTTTAAATTCCACATGTTGGCTTGGATGGTAGTGGCTATTATCTTCCCATTCAGCCGTTTGGTACACTGCTTGAGTGTTCCGCTCAACTACCTAACACGTCCGTTCATCGTATATCGTAAACGTGATCAAAAATAATTAGGATGATGATTAATCTGTATACCTTTACATAGTGTGTGATACATTAATCGCTAGCCCCTTGTATTGTTGAAAGCTTATGCTGACGACTACAAGGGGCTTTTTATTTACTATTCTGTATTAGATTGTATTTTACTCTCCTATAGAATATATCTGTTTATTGTAATACAGTTAGAATTACTGTAATAGGTATTTAATTTAGAATTATTCTTATAATAAATACTATCTATCTAATATAAGTAATCTACAAAATTCGATTTAAATGATAAACTATATCGTATAGATTGAATTTTTTAGGTATTATTTTAGAGAGGTATATGATGGATCAATTGAAAACAAAACAGCAAAAAAGTATTTACCATATCTTTATATGGATTGTTGTATTCTCCTTAATTATGATCGGTTTATTGGAATGGGGCTATATGGCCGGTGGTCGTGCATTTGGTAACTACAAAGTTTATACAGGCCTTGTGCCTTGGTGTGTATGGATTGTTATGACCTATTTAGCGACTCGCCCTAAATGGTTTACAAGCCGTTATAATTTAGGTGATATGTATAAGGTGCACCGTGCATTGGGTATTGCTACTGTGGCTGTTATTGCGTTCCATTTATACCTCTATTTCGGTAAAGCTGCTAAATCTATCCTTGGTTGGTGGGGTGGTTATGTAGCCCTTACTTCCTTCGGCATAGGTACTATCTCTGGTCTTGCCTTTTTAACTCCAAAACTTAGAAAGGTTACAGCATCTGGTCGTAATGTGGGGATTTGGCTTCATCGTTTAAATCTTGTAGCACTCGTTGCAGCAGATATCCATATTCATGGCTTTAACCGTATTTCTAAAATGGTACCATTCTTACAAGTCTTTGATATCATTACATACGGTCTTGTTCTTTACTGCATCTATTTGATGTTTAAAAAGAAATAATAAGATACCTACAAATCCCTTCTGTATTATACAGAAGGGATTTTTTCGTTAGATTTTCTAAGGAATTCAATATTCTATATTATCAGTTTGATGTATAAATGATTGTGAGATTGATATACATTATCTATTTACTTGCATAATGAAAGTTGATATTATTTGTATGTTAAATATGATAATGATAATTATATCTATATAATTCATTGTCTTTTCATTTTTTATTAATCATTATTTATTGTGTGAGGTTTATTATGATTAAACGTAAAATGACTAGTGCTTTTGCAGTAGCAGCCATGATGGGTGTGGCTACAGCTTTTGCTGTTAACCCATTTTCCGATGTTCCGTCCAATAGCTGGGCATACCAAGCCGTAGATCAATTGGCTACAGCTGGTATTATCAATGGTTATCCTGATGGTACTTTCAAAGGTCAAAATAACATTACTCGTTATGAAATGGCTCAAATGATTGCAAAAGGCATGGCTAATCAAGATCGTGCCAATGCAGAACAACAAGCTATGTTGAATCGCTTAGCCGATGAGTTTTCCAACGAATTAAATACATTGGGCGTTCGTGTAGCTAAATTGGAAGACCGTGTTGGTAATGTTAAAGTAACTGGTGATGCTCGTATCAATTACATCGGTAAAGAGGGAATCGATGGTTATGATTACGAGGATAAAATCACAGCCCGCGTACGTTTAGGTCTTGATGCAAAGGTTAACAAAAATACATCTGTAAAAGCTCGTATTACAACAGGTTCTATCGAGTTAGGCGATAGTTCTAAAGATGCTCAAGCTAACTGGGATTTGGCATATGTAGAGCACAAGTTCGGTAAAAATGTTGTAGTTGATGCAGGTCGTTACACTCAAAAATTTGGCGGCGGCTTGATTTATAGCTCTAACTTTGATGGTGTAGGTGCTACATCTAAGGTAGGTAAAAAAGTTACATTAAACGGTGCGTATGGTTATATGACAGCAGGCCGTTTTGCTAAGACTAGTAAAGCTGATAATGGTGATGTAGGTCTTATCAATGCCAATGTAGCTGTTAATGATCGCTTTAGCTTTGGCGGTATGTTTGCTCATGTTGGTACAACGAATGTACGTATGGGTAATGGCAAGAAAAATAACGAATTCGATAATATATATGGCTTTAATGCTAAATACAATGTTGGTAAATTCGGTATTGATGGCGAGTGGGTAAAAGCATCTGGCTTAAGTGATTCTGACGTTTGGAACGTAGGCGTTAAATGGGGCGATTATAAAATTAACAAGAAGAACTCTTGGATTATCCGCTTAGATTACTTTGATCAATCTAAAAATGCACCTGTATTTAAAACGCAAAAATATGAATCTAATGATTTATTAAAGAAAACACGGTATGAAGGTTATAAAGCATGGCAATTAGGTGCATCTTATGCACCAGAGAAAAATATTGGTATTAATGCATACTATGGCTTTAATGCTAAAACACAAGACGGCAATCGTGTAAATGATTACTACCGTGCTGACCTTAACTTCAAATTCTAATTTCAAATTTTATAATTAGTCCGAATGTTAATATGTAATTAGCTCTAAGTAGAATGCTATGTGGATTGAATTTGTTTAGCATGCTACATTAGACCGACTAGATGTATACTGATAGTTTGTATAAGAAATAGTGAGGTTTATTATGGCAGAAGTAGTAAAAAAGCAGTTTAAGAGTAAATATTATATTTTGATTTGGATTGCAGTTTTATCATTAATTTTTATGGGCATGGTTGAATATGGTTATGTAACAGGTGGCCGACCATTCGGCAACTGGAAGGTTCATTTAGGCCTTGTTCCTTATGTTGCATGGCTTGTATTGACATACATTGCGACAAAACCAAAATGGTTTATCAAACGATATAATCCAAAGGAAATGTTTGAAGTTCATCGCATCGTAGGTATTGTTAGTGTCATTCTCGTATGTGCACACTGGTATGTATACTTCCTAAAAGCATTGAAATCCTTCTTGGGTTTCTGGGGCGGCTATATCTCCCTTGTAGCGATGTTTATTGCTCTTATCTTTGCAGTGTTGTATTTATCACCTTGGGTTGGCAACATGGCAAAGTCCGTATCCCGTAAAAAAGCAATCTGGATCCATCGTTTGAACCTTATTGCTATCATTGCAGCAAATATTCACGTGCATGGCTTTGGCCGTTTATCTAAAATGGTGCCATTCTTACCAGTATTTGATGTAGTAACATATGCACTTGTTATCTATTACATCTACTGGATGTTCAAACAAAAATAGTATGATTGTCATACCTTTTGGATGAGGTTGAAAGTCATATAGTATAAAGACCATCTCTATCCTTTATGTGATAAGAGATGGTCTTTTTTTTCTGTTTAGGATACAATAATATTATGGGTTTATATTCTATAAATCCTTAAAAATATACAGTCTATTAATAAAATAGAGTATATAATAACTTTAAAAGTTAAGAAAGAAGGTCATTATGGATTCTTCTTGGAAACGAATTATCTATCTGATTTGTATTATACAGATCGGTGGGGGAATAACGATTATAGGGGTGCTATCATTCCTACCGTTATTTCTTATAGAGCTAGGTTTACATAATCCAGGTGAAGCTGCTATGTGGGCTGGTATCGTATCAGGTGTAACGCCTTGTATGGTAGCGCTCAGTGCACCGTATTGGTCGCGTAAGGCAAATCAACTGGGACCACGTAAGGTAATGATGTTTATCTTATTTACCTTAATGGTTACGGTGGGGGCCTGTGCTTTCACACAAACCCCATCTCAGCTATTGGTTCTAAGAATTTTGCAAGGTGTAGTGGGCGGCTATGTACCGATAGGACTGGCCATTATTGTACTCATAACACCTGAGGAAAAGGTACCATGGGCGATGGGGCTATATCAAGCCTCTATGGTGATGGGACTCGTATTCGGACCTCTTATGGGGGGATTAGCGGCCGATCTGTTAGGTTATAGAGCACCATTCTTTGTATTTTCTGGATTGACTGGAATTTGCTTATTAGGTATTTATTTCTTAATGCCTAATCTACAGTTTAAGCACAAGGTTGATGCTCAAGAATCACAAATTTCTTTGATTAAATCATTTCTAATGATACCCCGAGTTCGCCTATTAGTAGCGATGCAGTTTTTGTGTAATTTTGGTATTACTGGCATTGGTCCAATCTTACCGCTTTATATCAAACATTATATGTCTGTGAATGATGAATTTGTTGCTACTATTGTGGGCATCATTATCTTTGGAGCTGGTTTGTTTAGTGCATTGGCATCCATTTCAATCAGTAAGGTTACACAACGATTGACGATGCCACGGATTATCTTTACCGCAACATGGGCTGTGGGCTCCCTATTTATCTTGCAATACTTGATGCCTAGCATATGGGGACTTGGTATATTCCGTGCTATTGCAGGATTCTTTATGGGCTTTATTACACCAATTGCAAATACACTAATATCTAAGGCTGTTCCTATTGAACGACGCGGTATTGTCTTTGGGGCTGTATCTAGCGTAGCTATGATGGGTAATGTGTTGGGGCCTATTATTAGTGGTGTGATTGCACGTGCCTTTGGGTATGGTGCTGTATTCTGGTCTACAGCGGCTATATTCTTTGTAGCTTCCTGGTTTGTATACCGTAATTTAGTTGTGTCTCGTGAAAGTAGTTCATCATAGTGAATTTGCTTTCAATGAAATATAATCATTGTAATTGTAATTGTAATTGTAATTGTAATTGTAATTGTAATTGTAATTGTAATTGTAATTGTAATTGTAATTGAAGTTGTAGTAGTTGTAAAAGTTTTAGTTGTATATATAAATATAAACGTTATGTGTGTAGCAAATACCAATAAGAGGGGTTGGTAGTTGTTGTGAAGTATGTTAGTTGTGTAGGACACTAACTATAAGAGAGATGAGAGTGTATCGTTATGTTATTAAAACAATTAGAGTATTTTGTGTGTGTAGTTGATAATAATAGTTTTACCCAAGCTGCGACAGAGCAATATGTGTCTCAATCAGCTATTTCACAACAAATAAAAGCCCTCGAAACAAGTCTTGGCGTCGAATTAATGGTGCGTGAAAAAAGAAGCTTTCAGCTAACACCAGCTGGTCAGTACCTATATCGCTCTGGTAAGAAGTTATTAGAACGTTTTCATGAAATAAAGGTTGAAACGACGCGTATTGGCACAGATGCACGTGTTAGTTTGCGGATTGGTTATTTAAATCGTTATAGTGGAATGGCCATGCAACAAACGGTCATTCGCATGGCGAAGCGCTATAAAAATCTAGATATCCGTATGTATAGTGGCAGCCATGAAGAACTGTATGGCATGTTAGATGATCGCCGTGTAGATGTGATTTTTAATGATCAGTGGCAGATTTTATCTGATGATTTTGAAAGTCATTTGATCGATAAGGCGACTACCGTGATTGAGGTGCCACAAGGGTATACAAAGGAAGGCAGCGTTGAAATTAAAACGATTGATGATTTACCCCTTATCCTAGTATGCCGTGGTAAGTATACGATAGGAGAGGAGGAGCACTATCGTAAGGCCATTGGCTATGCTGGAGCCTTTGCGTATGCTCGTACTTTAGAGGAAGCGCGCTATTTAGTGGCAGGCCAACAAGGCTTATTGTTATTAGATCGCTTTAAATACTTAACAGACTCCATGCCTGGCATTGAGCGCAAGGTATTGACTAATCATGGCAAATCCATGGAACGTAATTACTACTTTGTATCTCAACGAAATCAAAGTAATACTTATGTAGAAGCCTTTAGAGAAATGTTTAATCAAGTTTTGTCAGAGTTTTAATATACTCAGAGTTTTACTATACGAAGATGAATTATAGTAAAACAAAATTCATCGTTATATAACAAAAGATATTTGTATAACAACAGATATTTGCAATATAAAAGCCGTTAGCATATGCTAACGGCTTTGTTGTTTAAGGATTATACTATTGGAGATATTTTGATTAAATATATTCTAAAAGCATTGTAACCCCATCGATGAACAATTTTATACCATAAATGACGAGGACAGCGCCACAGAAGCGGTTGATCCAAGCCATATGGGTGATTTTGATTTTTTTTGCTAACAGATGCATGGTAGCGGCTAAGGATCCAAACCAAATTGGTGTCATAACTAAAAAACCGCCAAAGAAGTGGTAAATGTTCTCTTCTGGGATATTAGCTTGAAAAGCACCGAGCATCATAGTTGCATCAAGTACTGCTTGAGGATTGCCCCAAGATACAGCGATAGCAGATATGATAATCTTACGAATAGGGATATGCGTGTTAACATTGCGCATATCTGGTTCAGTTCTGAATATATTAAAGCCCATGTATACAATCAGTAGGCCCCCAAAAAGGAGTACGATAAGCTTTGTAAGCGGCCACATTTCAAGAATGGCGCCGATGCCAAAGAAGGCTGCCGTACTGAGGCTCATATCAAATAGTGCCAATATGATAAGGGTCAATATGATACGACGTATAGGCTGTACCAATGCTGTGTTGATGATGAAGAGGTTTTGCATGCCAACAGGGGCAAATGTTGCGAGACCGACAAGAAGTCCTTGTAAGAAGTACATGTTAACCCTCCTAACTATAGTATGATAAAGTACTAATAAGGTGAATAGTAGCACGAAACCCCTCCATTACTGGAGGGGTTATTACTATTCTAACTATATACAATTATATCATATTAAAATAGGTATGTATATTTCTTACCATAAACCAATCATATGTTGTGTAGCTAGGCTGACTGCTGTGATGGCAATCCAGCAACAAGCACCCAATGCAAGGGCAGAACCACCGGATTTTATCAATTTTACGATATTAGTATTAAGTCCTATAGCAACCATGGCCATTGTAATAAAGTATTTGGAAATAGTTTTGAATACACTCAAGAATTGAATATCTACATTCGCATAGGATAATACTGTTGTAATAAGAGAACAAATCACAAAGTATAAAACAAATTTAGGGAAGATTTTAGCGATGCTAACACTGCTACCATCAGCTTGAGCAGCACTTTGTTTTGCTTTATATACTTGGTAACTTGCTAAACCTAAACAAATAGGAATAATAGCGAGGGTACGTGTTAATTTAACGATTGTCGCATATTCTAGTACTTGTGTACCAGTGCCTTTCATACTATCCCATACGGCAGCTGTAGCTGTTACAGAGGATGTATCGTTTACGGCGGTACCAGCAAATAGACCAAAGCCCATATTGGAAAGACCAATAGCATCACCAAATGGAGGGAATACAAAAGCTGCTACTACATTGAAGAAGAATACAACGGAGATAGCCTGTGCAATATCTTGATCCTCTGCCTTGATGACTGGTGCAGCTGCAGCGATAGCAGAACCACCACAAATGGAGGAACCTACGCCGATAAGTACAGCTGTATTAGAGTCGATATGAGTGAGTCGATAGATAACATAGGACACGATTAAGGATGTAGCGATGGTTGAAATGATGACAGGTAATGAAATCCAACCTACATGTAAAATCTGTGTAATATTTAAGCCAAAGCCCAATAAAATAACAGCCCATTGTAAAATCTTTTTAGATGTGAAGCCGATGCCGGCACCAGTTTTTTCGCGCTTCCAAGATGTGAATATAGAGCCAATAATTATACCTAAGATGATAGCAAAGATTGGGCTACCGATTAGATGAAACTCTAGGCCTAATAGCCAACAAGGAATAGCGAGGACTGCACAGAGCAGAATGCCTGGCAACGTTTTTTGATTGATACCCATAATAAAAATCTCCTTACTGTACATACAGTTCACGCCATATGTGGTATCATGTGGCGTTTCTCTTCTATAGTTTTAATAATACCACATTGGGGGAATTATAATCTACTAGTAATGTAAGAAATATACAGTATATTCATTTTTATAAATATATAAGAACGAAGAGTATAATAAATGAATATTAATTATAAATATTGAATTAATACGATTTTTGTGGATTTCTTATGAAGGATATAGGTTATAATAAATATTTATATGTGATGAAAATCTCTTGTTTTTCATTGAATATATTGTATATAATGAATAGAATCTATTTTATAGATAGAAATGTAAATGAGGTACCTTATGATTGATATTAAACAAATAATTGAAACCAATAAAGAGTATGTGAAAAACCACCCAGAATTACCAAAAGCAGGATTAACAAGCCATCCTACAAAAAAACTAGGTATTGTCACATGTATGGATACGCGTTTAGTCTGCATGCTAGAAGATGCACTAGGTTTTAACCGTGGCGAAATTATCGTCATTAAAACAGCCGGCAATAGCGTAACACAACCAATCGATAATATCGTACAAAGTTTGCTAGTTGCTACTTATGGTATGGAGATTGAAGACGTATTAATCATTGGCCATGAAAACTGTGGTATGATTGATTTCTCTGCTACTACATTTATGGAGTCAATGAAAGAAAAAGGTATCAGTGAAGATGCGATTCGCATGATCGAACCAGGCCTTATTGACTGGATGGATCGTTTCCATATCTCCGAAGACAATGTAATCTATACAGTTAACTTCTTGCGTCACCATCCACTATTCCCAAAAGGAATGGGATTCTATGGAGGGATGATGGATCCTGATACAGGCGAATTCCGTTATATTGAGATTTAGTGGTGGCCTCGATGGGGCCCATCTACATAACTACATTTAGGTAAAAAAGAGTGATGACTAAAGTCATCACTCTTTTTCTTTTCCCCAATAGCCAACCTATTATTAGCGTATTCAAAGTGGCGGTCTATGACTCTATGGGACTAGTACGGAGATAATGTTATAAAAAGCAGTGTTCCTAAGCGAAGCGCGACTTAGTTTACTATGGAGCACGGAGGTTAGGGACACTACTTTTTAATTAAAATGTAGAGATGCATATGGGCCCCATAGAGTCACAATAATGTAAACTTGAACGCTAATAATAGGTTGACTATATATTCCGTTTGGCTGTATATTGTAATTAGATTGTAAACTTACTCACATAAATTAGTTAACCTATGCGGCGTTAAGTATCGCTGAGAGGAGACATGTATGAAGCAGTTAGGTATTTCTATAATTGGTACAGATACAGATGTAGGCAAGACGTTTGTGACAGGGCTGTTAGGGGCCATGGCTGTAGATGATGGTTTTGCGGTTGGTATGGTTAAACCAGTGTCCTCTAGTGCGGTACCTTTTCCTGAATGTGTAACGATGGATGAGGATAATTATAATGTGGATCTTGAAAGTAAGGATGCTACGCATTTGATGCGTTCTGCAGGCATTCCGGAATCTCGTCGTCATGAGGTTAATCCGTATGCTATCGCAGGTGATTTTTCTCCCCGCCTTGCTGCAGAGTTATCTGGTATAGAAATCGATTATGATGGTGTAGTAGCTCATACATTAGATGTTGTTAATCGCTATGATCTAACCTTTGTAGAAGGTGCTGGTGGTATTACAACACCTCTTTACGGCGATAAAACATTCACGGATTTAATGAAAGATATTAAATTACCAGCCATCGTTGTAGCTGATGGACGATTGGGCTCCATTAACCGCGCGATTTTGACTTGTGAATACGCGAAGATGCATGGTATTGAGGTGAAAGCTATCATCGTAAATGATACAACGGCAGTAGATCCATTCTTATTGAAAACAAATGTAGAGGATATGGAACGATACACAGGTATTCCTGTAGTAGCTGTTGTACCGCCATACCAAGGGCCAGATATTCAAAAGGTTCAGCTTGGTTGGGCTCGATCCTTTGTGGATTCTAAGAAGGTATGGAATACAGTATTAGGTATATAGTAGTTAGATATTGTAATTTAATTTAGACTAATTATTTATGGTAATAGACTGTTATAGTAATTGAGTATTATAGGTATTGAGAGTTATAGTTTGTAGAATTTGTACGTATGAGGTGACGAAATGGCAGAGAAACAGCTTTCACAAGCAGCACAGTGGGACCATGAGTTTGTATGGCATCCATTTACACAAATGCAAGATTGGTTAGCACAAGAACCAGTAGTAATCGAACGTGGTGAGGGGGTATACCTCATCGATGAGAACGGTAAAAAGTATTATGACGGCGTGTCCTCCTTATGGGTTAATATTCATGGACACAATCATCCTGTATTAAACCAAGCCTTGAAGGAACAAGTGGATAAGATTGCTCATAGCACATTGCTCGGTCTTGTAAGCCCGCCATCTGCACAGTTGTGTAAAGAATTGGTAGAGCTCGCGCCAGAAGGCTTAAATAAAGTATTCTTATCCGATGATGGCAGTACGGCTATTGAAGTTGCTATCAAGATGGCCTACCAATATCGCCAACTTGTAGGACAAACAAAGAAAACTAAGTTCATTGCCCTTAATGCAGGCTATCACGGGGATACATTAGGCACCGTATCTGTAGGTGGTATTCAATTATTCCACCAAGTATTCCATAATTTATTATTCAAACCTTTGACATTGCCAAGCCCTGGTGTATATCGCGATGTAGCTGATCGAGAAAAAGCCTTTGAAGAGTCTTTGGCCGAATTAGAACGCATCCTCAACGAAGAGGGCGATGAAATCACAGCTCTCGTTATGGAACCATTAGTACAAGCTGCAGCAGGCATGCTTGTTATGCCTCATGGCTATTTGAAACGGGTTCGTGAATTAACGGCGAAACATGACGTATTCCTCATTGTCGATGAAGTAGCCACAGGCTTTGGTCGTACAGGTAAATTCTTTGCCTGTGAACACGAAGGGGTAGCGCCAGACTTCATGACCTTGTCCAAAGGTATTACTGGCGGTTATATGCCTCTCGCTGCTACATTGACGACACAACGTGTATTCGATGCCTTCCTCGGTACATTTGAAGAAAAGAAAACCTTCTACCATGGCCACTCCTATACAGGGAATGCCTTGGCTTGTGCCGTCGCACTAGCTTCTTTACAAGTATTCCGCGATGAAAAGGTTATCGAAGGATTACCTAAGAAAATCGAGGCTTTCACCAATGCATTGAAGCCAATTGAAAACTTGAAACATGTTAAAGAGGTTCGTCAACGAGGCCTCATCGTAGGGATTGAACTTGAAAAAGATGTGGCTACTCATGAGGCGTATCGTCCAAATGATGCGGTAGGGGCTAAAGTGGCCATCCTTGCTCGTGAACAAGGCCTCATCTGCCGTCCAATCGGTGATGTGGTAATCCTCATGCCGCCATTGGCGTCCACTGTGGAACAATTAGAGGATATGGTTCGCATTGTTGGTGAAAGTATCCAACGCGCTACTGAAGAAGAGGGAATCCTCGAAGACTTACGACCAATAATTCTATAACAATTTACGGCTAAGTATTTTATAAAGATTTAAGGTAAACGTAAAAGCTATATATGTCATGATTCTACGGTTCTAGAGTCGTCGGCATATATAGCTTTTTATATGTTTAGCGGATAATGTTTCGTTAAGTCTTTAAACTATAGACTATACATTGTGAAAATTCGATGATATTTTTGCATATCTATGATACTATATACGTATAAAGGAGGTCATCGTATGGACATTTATGTAATTATGCAAGTTATTATTTTATTTGGTGCCATCTTCCTCGGCGTTCGTCTAGGTGGTATGGGCATCGGTTACGCTGGCGGCCTTGGTGTAGTGTTGTTAAGCCTCGGCATGGGGATGTTCCCAGGGCAGATTCCTTGGGATGTAATCCTCATCATCATGTCTGCTATCGCTGCTATTTGTGCTTTACAACTCGCTGGCGGTCTCGATTATTTGGTGCGTATTGCAGAAGGTATTTTGCGTAAAAATCCTAAGCATATCAACTACTTAGCACCAACAGTTACGTATTTCTTAACGCTATTGGCTGGTACAGGTCATACAGCATTTTCTATGATTCCTGTAATTGTAGAGGTGGCAAAAAGTGAAAATATTAAGCCATCTGTACCATTATCCATTGCCGTTGTAGCAAGCCAAATTGGTATTACAGCGAGCCCAGTATCCGCAGCAGTTGTTGCTATGAGTGGTTTCCTTGAACCATATGGGGTTAACTATCCAACATTGCTTGCCATCTGCATTTCTACTACATTCGTAGCGGTTATGATTACGGCATTTATCATGTCTACCTTCGCGAATAATGATTTGTCTTCCGATCCAGTTTACCAAGAACGTCTGGCAGCAGGTCATGTGGCTCCACCTCGTGAAAAGAGTGCTGATTTCCACTTGAAACCAGGTGCGAAAACTTCTGTATTGATTTTCTTGATTGGTATTATTTGTATCGTATTCTATGCAACTGCCATCTCCAAGAACATTGGTCTTATTAAACCTGTTATTTTTGGTCGAAATGATGCCATCGTTGGTTTCATGATGGTAATTGCAGCGGCTATTACATTCTTTTGTAAAATTGATACAGCACAACTTGTTAATACAAGCACATTTAAATCCGGTTTATCCGCATGTGTCTGCGTACTAGGCGTAGCATGGTTGGGCGATACTTTTGTAAAAGGTCATATTCCTGAAATTAAAGCTCTTGCATCTAGCTTGGTAACAGCATATCCATTCCTATTAGCTGTAGCATTCTTCTTTGCTAGTACATTGTTGTATAGCCAAGCGGCGACTACACAAGCATTGGTACCAGCTGTAATTCTAGCTCTCGGCATTACGCCAGAGAACCCAGGATCCGTATACATTATTATCGCTTCCTTCGCAGCCGTATCTGCACTCTTCGTATTGCCTACATACCCAACACTTTTGGGGGCTGTACAAATGGACGATACCGGCTCAACACGAATCGGTAAGCTTGTATTTAACCATCCGTTCTTCATCCCTGGTGTACTTGCCATCGCGATTTCAGTAGCACTTGGCTTCGTAGTAGCGCCATTGATGTTGTAATAGGTGAAAGTTAAATAAAGCTAATACGAAACATCATAAAATTACAAAAGGACGTAACTCTTAAAGTTACGTCCTTTTTCTTGCATTTACTTATAGATTTTTACTCGCCTTTATTCTTGCAGTTTTTACAGATCCCCGCAATTTCTAGATGATGTTCTGTCACCGTAAAGCCTGCATCAATTAATTCCTGTGGCATTTCTACAACAGGGCAGGTGTGGAGCGGTATCATGGTTCCACATTTGGTACATACTGCATAGTGACGGTGCGTATGAGGGGTAATCTCATAATATGCCATATCGCTACCCATGAGTGTTGTACGGGTAACAATTTCCTTTGTTTCTAACAGCTCAAGGGTACGGTAAATGGTAGACATCCATGTAGTGCTGCCATCACCTAAACGCTCTGCAATTTCCATAGCAGTAATGGGTTTATCTGTAGTTGTTAATACGGACCAAATGGCTTCACGCTGTTTGGTCTTTTTTATGCCTTCAGGCCAATTTGTTGTATTCATAACGCTCTTTCGATTCTGTTTTAATACTAAATATGCTACACAAGTATAAGTAGATAATTTATTTTGCACAGAATAGCTATCTCTATATATATTGATGGTTATCTTTGTTTACTTGCTAAATTGCATACGGCGTAGGATGGTTCTGATATTTTTGATAACTAATACTACGAGTAGAATTACAACCGATGTGAGAGATACAAAACCACCTGGAGCTACGTTGAGATAATAGGATCCGAATAGGCCGATGACCATGGCTAGCAAACTAAATCCAATAGAACAGAGTAATGTGGTCCTAAATCCTTTTTCTAATTGTAATGCTGATGCTACAGGTAAGGCAATCATGGCACTTAATACGAGAACGCCGACGATTTTAATAGAAATGGATACGGCTGCAGCCATCAAGATAGCAAAGATGTAATTGATAAAATCAACCTTAACACCAGCTACGCGCGCGGCCTCTTCATCATAGGCGATGTAGAGGAGTGAGTTATATAAGAAATATAAGGTTAAAACAGATAGAATTGTTAGTGCTGCAATGCTAATCATATCTGTTGTGTTTACGGTTAAGATGCTGCCGAAGAAGAACACATTAGCATTAGCTTTCAACTTTCCTGAACTAATAAGAGTAATAGCGGTACCAATACTAAGTGACAAGATGATGGTTAGGATCAAATCGAGATGGTGGGAAAAGTATTTCCGCAAGAACTCGATGAGGGCACCGCAGATAGCGGTAAAGATGAATGCTCCTAAGATAGGGTTGGTGTTTGTTAATAAGCCTAATGTAATACCTGCTAGCGATGCGTGGCTCATGGTATCGCCAATCATACTAGAGCGGCGTAGAACCATGAAAATACCGATGCATGGACAGAGTAGAGAAATGCAGATGGCTACGAAGAAGGCATTTTGCATGAAATCATAACTAAACATGATGCACCTCCTTAGCTGTTGTATCATCGACCTGAGCCTGAGCCTGAGCCTGAGCCTGAGCCTGAGCCTGAGCCTGAGGTGTTACATCTGTAAAGCAAGCACAGTTTTCATGATCCATAGGATTGCGCCCTGTGCTGTGCATGATTTCACTAGCGTATTGTTCAGGAGAGCAAAGGTGACCTTGTCCATTTGCAATGTGGTAGATATTAGTTGAATTGGCTAGGGCCATTTCAAGGTTATGCTCTACGGAGATAATTGTAATATGGTGTACTTGGTTTAACTCGCGCAAAAGGGCGTAGATGCCTTCTTGGCTTTTTCGGTCGATACCAGTAGATGGTTCATCGAGTATGATGAGGTCAGGTCTGCCGATGAGGGCACGCGCGATGGACACGCGCTGAGCTTGACCACCTGACAGTTTACTGATTAAACGGTCTTTGAACGCTGTCATATTGGTAAGCTCTAATACGCGATCAACTTCATGTTTGTCTTTAATCTTAAGCAATTTACGATAGGAATCGAGTATTTCTTTTACAGTAATAGGAAATCCGGCATGGGAGAAATCATTCTTCTGAGACACGTAGCGAATATTATTTGTATCTCGTTTGATAGAGCCTTTTACAGGTGTAAGAAATCCTAAAATAAGGCGTAGCAAGGTGCTTTTACCAGACCCATTATCCCCAACAATGGATATATAATCACCACTGTGAATATGTAAGTTAAGGTCATTCAACACATAAGGTGGCTGACCTTGATAGGAAAAATAAAGATGTTCAATAGATAACATATAAAAACCACTTTTCTAATTGACAAAATCTTGAGTAAGTTTATACTATAACTATATTACAAATGCAACTGAGTCGCAACTGCAACTAAAGAATGGTTACTATTCTATGAAAGCATAGCGATCAGGATTTCACAAAGGAGGACTACGATGGTCAAGAAGCTGGTTTTGTTAATGATAGGCATCATGATAGCTGCATTATTTGCAGGCTGTGGCAATGATGCACCAAAGGAACAAGCAGGTAAGAAGATCCAAGTGGTAACAAGTTTTAACGCAATGGCTGAATTTGCAAAGGCTATTGGTGGTGACAAGGTAGAGGTATCTACTATTATTCCAGATGGCGTAGAGCCACATGATTTCGAGTTGAAACCTGAAAATATGAAACAATTGGCAACAGCTCAAGTATTCGTGTACAACGGTTTTGGTATGGAACCTTGGGCACAACAAGCAATTGATGCGGCTAAAAATAGCAAACTTATCACTGTTGTTGCTACAGATGGCGTAGAAGCTATCAAAAATACTGATCCTGAAGAAATTAAAGAACATGGTGCAGAAGATCCTCATGCATGGTTATCTTTGAAAAATGCGAAAATCGAAGTGAAAAATATTAAAGATGCTTTCGTAAAAGCTGACCCAGCAAACAAAGATTACTATGAAAAGAACTATAATGAATATGTTGCTAAATTAGATGCAATGATCAAAAAATATGAAGGTCAATTTGCACAAGCGCCTCATAAAAACTTTGTTACAGGTCATGCAGCATTTGCATACTTATGTCGTGACTTTGGTTTGGAACAAAATAGTGTAGAAGATGTATTTGCTGAAGGCGAACCAAATGCAGCGCAATTGGCAGAACTCATCAAGTATTGTAAAGAAAACAATATCACTACTATCTTCGCAGAAGAAATGGCTAGCCCAGAAGTATCCAAGACTTTGGCAAGCGAAGTTGGTGCTAAGGTAGAAACTATTTACACAATCGAAAGTAACGAAGATAATAAAACATACTTAGAACGTATGGATGAAAACCTTACAAAAATTGCAGCATCTTTGAAATAAGATGAATGAAAAGCAGCCCTAAAATGAACTGCATCCCCTTTACTGGACAATCAGTAAAGGGGGTACAAAACAAAGGGCTGCTTTTTTATTTGTATGCTATGTTAGTTTCAACTAAAGTTTAACGAATATAGTATAATATATATTACGAGATAAAATAAAAAGGAGGTCCAACATGGTTATCACTAATAGATTGGGGATTACCGATTCCCCAACATTGGCTAGAGAAGAAGAACGAATTAGTAAAAAAGCGGCAACAACATTGTTTGAAGAAAACTTACTTAATGATATGCCTAGTGGTACGTGGACTACCTTGCAAAGAATCCATACTATATTATTCCAAGATATATATGATTTTGCTGGTGCATTACGAAGTGTGAATATTGCTAAAGGCAATTTCCGCTTTGTTCCTGTCATGTATCTTGCTGAAGCAGTTAGAACCATTGAAGATATGCCGCAATCTACTTTTGATGAAATTGTAGAAAAGTATGTTGAAATGAATGTCGCTCATCCTTTTAGAGAAGGTAATGGTCGTAGTATGCGATTATGGCTTGATCATATGTTGTGTACAGAATTACAAAAGACCATCGATTGGAGTCAGGTGGATAAAGAGCAATATTTGTCTGCTATGGAACGAAGTCCAGTAAATGACCTAGAAATAAAAACTGTTCTAGCTAAGGCACTTACCAGTGATATCAATAATCGAGAACTATTTATGAAAGGCCTTGACCATAGTTATTATTTTGAAGGATATCAATTATTTAAAAGTGAAGACTTATAAGGTATAGAATTATGAATGGTATGTTTGGCCCATATATAGAAAAATGGATGCGTTTTATCACTGTTAAAAATATGTTGTTATTAGCTGTGGTATCAGCAATTATAACTGACTTGGGATTATATATATTAACGCTAATTATCCCAAAGAGTCCATTTTTTAAAACATTTATTTGGGAGGTTATAGGCCCTATAGAACTTGAAGCAGTTCCTCTTATAGGATATGTGCTTGGAATTGTAGCGTTTGTTCTTGTATCTTCTGGTATTTTATATGGTATTTTTAAGGTCTTTAAGGGGCAGGTTACATATAAGCAACTTGTGGCAGACATGCTTTTAAATAGTTGTATTACTAGTTGGATTCATTTGATTTTCGTACTTTTTGCTGCGCCTATTTATCTTTTCTTGGATTTACATACTAAAGGCGGATCCGGTGGATTAAGCACCATAGAACTATTTAATGTCATTATCATGGCGCAACTGATGTCTAAGCAATTTGGATTGAGTCCTTGGATAACCGGTATTGCATTTTATATCGTATCCTTTGTCTTTGGCATAGGTGGCATTATGTTGTCTATGTCTCTTTAAATACATATGTAATGGAAATGTTGATAGATGCTATTAGGTGTCTATCAACTTTTTTATTACTATATTTGTTTGCATAATTTACAATAAATTTATATTTAATTTAAAAGTGTATTATGATACAATGATAGAAATATATGTGCTTTTGATGTATTTGGAGGGGAACATATGGAACGAAAATGGTATTTAGATCTTTGGGCACTTATTAGAGCGCCATTTAAACGTGGCATTCCAGAGATTGTTGAATTTGGTACAACTCAACGAGGGTTTGCATGTGCCATGGGTATGCTTGTTATTAGTATGCTTGTGAGTTGGATTATACAAGCGGGGATGTCCTATTCCCTAGGTGCTTCACCTTTACAGCTAGGAGCTGCGTTGGGAGTCATGGCTGGGGCAGGCTTTTTTGCACTAGTCTTTTATGCATTAATTGCATTTGCTATATTAGCCATTTATTCAGTGCTCTTTAGTTCAGTGGCTAATAAATTTGGTGCTCATACTAATTATGAGTCTATACTAAAGATTTGTTGGTATGAAAGTGCATATTCTATGTTCATATCCCTTGTTTTATCGATTATTCAAGTGATTTTGATTCTTATCATTCAAGGGTTAAGCTTAGATATTTACGCAGATGAGACTCTTTTGTATATCATTAGTTTCACCTATATTATTTTAGAAATTGTGTTATACATTTGGTATTTCTGGTTGAGCTTAACACTTATGGCACGTCAAATCGAAAAGGGACGTCTAGCAACATTTGGTATTGGGCTTTTGGCATCTTTAATTCCAGTAGTACTTATTGGGATATTGGTGGGCATGGTTATGCTTGCTACATCTAGATAATTACATAGTATGAAAAATATGAAAGCAAGGTATGAATATACCTTGCTTTTGTGCTATAATGATGAACAGAGTATGAATTAAAAATAAAATAATTGTTATAAATTCGTAATCGTTGTGTTGTGTGATGCATCATTCTATATAGAATGATGCTATTCTTGTTGTGTAAAAGGTGGTGAGAGGCATGATGGGAGGTTTATTAGAGTTCGTTTATCGCTTATTAAACCCCATTGAAGAAAAACATCCGCGCATGTACCACTATGATGTTACCTATGGACAGCTTGCATGGATGTTGGTATTGGCCCTCATATGTTATCAATTTACCATCGTTGGTGAAAGCGTCTATTTAGATGCTATACGAGCATTTATACGTAATTCATCGCTTTTGGTAAAGTGGCAATTGTTTTCGCTTCCCGTAGGGCAGCATGAAATACAAGTCTTTTTTGAGCAGCTAAGTAAGCCTCGTGAGTTTTGGAATGTAGGTCGCTTTACGTGGGTAATTTTAAAAGCGGCGCTTATGTCCGGTATCTTGTTAGGTTACGCTATGTTGCAAAAGCGTAAGTTCTACATTCGTGGCGTAGTTACCGGTGTATTACATATGATGGCCTTTGCCCAATTAGTAGTAGCTATGATTACGCTTACGGCAGGTATTATGTTGATTCTTACATCCATACCGATTATATTGCAAGCCATTATTGGCTTTTGCATGATTGTTTTATGCATTCTTAGTACTGTATTGCTACTACAGACCATGGGGCGTATAGCCGGAGCATGTATTAATGGCAGTTTTTATGAAGGACTAAGCATTATGTTAATTGCTATTTTAGCATCACTATTATGTGAAGTGCTATATACATTAACTCGATAATACATAAGGAGTATTATGACTTGGTATAAGGACATATTACATTTATTTACAAAATTGAGTGACAGATCCTTTCAAAATATTATTAGAAATGGAACCTATACTCGAGCTATACTAAATCTTATAATATCTACAATTGTATTATATGTAACGACCTATGCTTTGCCGTTCATAGTGAAAGCTGTGTCTCCCGCATTAGGCATAAAACGGATGACAGGGTTAACACATTTTGATATAGTGAGTGCTTTCGGGAATGCATCGTTTTTAATTTTTCAGATTATCCTAGGAGCTTTCGTTATCTGGCGATTACTAGTATTGCTAGGTGGTACTGGGACCTATAGGGGCGTGATGCGAAACTATATCTATGGCTTAGCTTATACGAATGCACTGCGTACCGTAGTATTAGTGTTGATCCATATAGTGGGGCTCATATTATTTTATCTATCTATGCCGAAATATGTAGGGGATATGGCCTATCTTGTAACCATGTTTAGTCAATATTATGCTGTCTTTATTGGGGCTCAGCTCATGCGCCGCTATGTTGAATTAGGTATCGTAAAAACATATATTATTATGTTTATTGTGGCGTTGCTATCAGTGTCGGTATTGCCTCAATGGATCCGATTTGTACATACCCTAGTTAAATAATATAAGATAATAATGTAGTATAACCGCAAGATGAAAGTCTTGCGGTATTTCTTTGTTTTAATTTATATTAAAATTAATTATACATAATTTAAATTTGGAAATTTATGATATAATTAAATTTATAGTATAGTTGAGAGCGGAGTTAGTTATGGATACGACATTTTTACGAGAAATATCCCTGCTGGTGCGTTCACCGAAGAAGGGAATCGATGAAATCTTCTGGTTTGGTACCCTTGAAAAGGGTATCAAAGCTGGCCTTGCCGGTTGGTGTGCCACTCATATTTTAGGCTTTGCCTTAGGTATTGTATTATTACCGCTAGCCATGACCTTTGGAGGTTTTTTATTTGGCTTTATACCGGCTGTATATGGCATATTTTCTATATTGAGAGAGATTTTAGGCCTTGGAATCTATTGGTTTGTAGGTAGCTTCATACTTTGGAAATTACTGAGCGTTCTTTTAGAACGTGAGTTTGATTTTAAGCAAGTATTAATGGGTACTGCCTATGTGGAGGGCTATACAGGCGCACTTGGGCTAGCATTAATTTTGGTATCTATTATTTGCATTTATATTACGCCATTTTTAATGATTCTATTAGTTCCCTTAGCATTAGCCTATGTTGGTGCCGTTATCTACGTAGCCGTCATGCTTTTATCTCGGATTATGAAAGTAGAGCCTATCACTGTAGGCGCTGTATATATAGTTCTATATATTATTAACCTTTTATATAACTGGATTATGCGCATACTCTTTGCGTAAATACATAAAACCTCCTAGTTTTATACTAGGAGGTTTTTATTGCTTGTACGCCGAATAGGCATGACTAAACCCCCAGTTAAACTGGGGGTCGGTAAAAATTCTTAGAGAAAAGGAAAGAACCTCCTAGTGATAGAATGAAGTTGGTCTGGCAACCACAACATTTCAACATAGGAGGTTCAATGTCAATGAATGACGTAAAAAGCTTATCACATAGTAAATGGAGATGTAAATATCATATTGTTTTTGCTCCAAAGTATAGAAGACAAATAATTTATGGTCGGATAAAAGCTGATGTAGGTAAAATCTTACGAGATTTATGTAAGAGGAAAAATGTAGAGATTATAGAAGCGGAATGCTGTCCGGATCATATTCATATGCTAGTAACGATACCACCACATTTAAGCGTATCGAGTTTTATGGGATATTTAAAAAGTAAAAGTAGCCTCATGATATTCGATAAACACGCAAATTTAAAATATAAGTATGGAAATAGACATTTCTGGTGTAGAGGATATTATGTGGATACGGTAGGACGATATGAAGGAGCGATAAAAGAGTATATTCGCAATCAACTACAAGAGGATATAGCGCAAGATACATTAAACTTTAAAGAATACACCGACCCGTTTACGGGTGAGCCAGTAAAATAGGCAAAATAAAAGCCCCCGAGTAGGGGGCAGCCAGTGGTAATAGAGTGGTTGTCAGATCATTCAATGCCCTCTTTAGAGGGCCACCACTAGAGAAAGACCCTTATAGGGTCAGAGCAAACCACCCGTTCTACGGGTGGTTATGATTTGAATGAAATTTTAGTAAAAGTAGTTTGTCATTATTGAAGAGAATCATAATGTTGTAATAGTAGTTCTACATTGTCTTCATCGTATTCGATTTGTTGGGACCATCTTGCGACTTGTTTAAGCGGTGAACCCTCTATAGCACTTGTGATTAGTATGTATTCTACACCATCTCTTGCGTAGGAGAGGATAGATTCCAAAGAATAGTCTGCTAGCATATCGATTTGACGATATAAGATGTATTGGAACACCTTGTTGAATAGCCCCATATCGTGATTTGCTATATAGCTTTGTACAGCGGTAATAAGTTTTTCTATGTCATGAGATAATGTATTAATTTGTACAGTCCATTCTTCATCGATAGGCTCTGTTGTACCGTATAAATCTAACAGTTTCGCATAATACTGTACATCAGGATTTGGGCTGTATTGAAAGTATGATGAATCTATATCAAGGGCTAATAGTTCAAATATATTCTGAATAGTTAAACGCTCGTCAGGACTAAACTCGCTATCATCGTCTTCAATGGTAAAGATTACCTGATCAGATTGAGTATCCTCTGCGAGTAGTTCAACCGATGCTTCGCAGGATAGACCAACCCCACATAGTTCGAGATCTTCAATATATTTATAAAAACGCGGGTGCATATGGCACGTATCGCATAAGCCTTCTTCTCCGAGTTCGAGCACAACCTTACATAGTCCTTGTTCGTTGAGCAATGGACACATTGGTTGTTCCTTAGAAAATACGAAATGGCTGCCCTCATCATCGACAGTGATAGCTTGGCGTAAGCTTTCACCAAGAGGGCCTGTCATGGTGTGATAGCGTTCAGCAATAGTCTCGTCGATATCGATGGTCCAAAGTTGACAACATGTATTTTCACATCGATCTGCTTTGCATTGAAATGTGTGATATATAGTAGGATATAATGAAATCATAATCGTCTCACTTGTAGTAAAAAATATTCTACGTGCATTGTATCATAGGGGAGTTGTCTATGCATTAATATTATAAATAAAGATTAATAAATCGTATCGATTTAGTGTATAATTGTATATATACACACTATGGTCCTGTTTGAGAGATGGAGGAGCCTATGAAATCCTTATTTGTAAAAGGTAGCCTTGTATTAGCCTTGGCAGCAGTGTTTGGTATGCCAAATGCAAGTGCAGCCCATTTAGTAGCGGTAGAACCAACTGTTGCCGTTGTTGATGGAAACCATGCAGCGATTGTAGGTGCCAATGGTTTATTAAATGCATTTATTCAAAATCATCCAAATGCAGCTATCACTGAAATCGCCTTTGATGCGGATGGTGGTCAAATTAGATATGATGTAGACGGTTTTGATGAAAGTGGCAAATATGAGCTTACGTATATCTATGCCACAAATCAAATCTTTGAAAAACGTGAAGGTGACTTCCATAAATCGTTAAAGAAAAAATCCTTTGATCCTCGTGAAATCTTACCGCCAGCAGCAGTAGTTAACTTTGCGTATGCTCAAACGCAAGGCAAAGCGACAAGCCTTAATGGGTGGTCTGTACAGTATGATAAAGGTAAAATAGTGTACAAAGTTAGCTTCGGTACAGAAGGTGACAAAGAGGTAGATGTACGAATTGATGCTATGAATGGTACTTTATTATCTGTTAAATTTGATGATTAAACCTTTCTATAATTAGTAAATACAACTTAATAGTCAAAGGCTTATTATTTTAAATATAAAAAGTAAACTCCTTAAAACTGTCTTTTTTGTAGTAAATGATAGTTTTAAGGAGTTTTTTTGTGAAAGTTTGCTCATGAAATGGGATGTTTAGTTTATGAGAATTACAATGAGAGGCCATGATTCCTTTATATATGGGGAAAAATGGATTTTTAAATTTGGTTCATAGAATACTTAATTGCAAATCGAATACTATAGAATTTCATTGAAATTACATATAAATTCATTTTATTCTCACGCTAAAAGTAGCTGGCTGGGGAGGTTCTACATTTTTATTTCATAGATTATGGATAATATGTGTCCAGTCAAAGGACAGAACTCAAATATATCGGGAATTTCCAGACTATATATCTACAGTCCACGCTAGATATATGTTTTGGAACTATAACGATAACACCGAGTTGGTTAAAAATATATATGCGTAGTTTTGCATATATATGGATTATCAAGGAGGATATTATGAAAAAATCTATTTTGAAAAGTAGTATTGCTTTAGCAGTAGCTGGCGTATTTGGTGCTACTGTAGCAGTAACAGCAGCTGAACAAGCAACACCAGTTCCTGTAACTCAAGAGGTAGCAGCTACTGCAGCTCTTGTGGCACAACCTGCTACTCATCAAGCAGTTCCTACAATTCAAGTAACTCCAGCAGCTAAAGTAGAAGCAGCTCCAGTAGCAGCTAAAACAGAAGCGACTCCTGCAACAGCTAAAGTAGAAGTAACTCCAGCGGCTAAAGTTGTACCAACAGAAGCTAAAGTTGAAGTGGCTCCAGTTGCACCAGCAGCTCAAAATACTACTCCAGTTCCAACAGCAACTCAAGACGTAAAAGCGCCAGTTGCTCAAGACACTGTAGTTCCAGCAGCAGCTAATCCTGCAGCAGCAACTCCTACAATTGAGACTGCAGCTGTAGCAAAAGCTCCTAGCGAAGCTAAAGTAGTGCGTGCAGCAGATAAAAAAGTAGAAGCTAATAAAGAAGAAAAAAATACTAAAAAAGCGCAAGCACACAAAGCGCCTAAAGTAAAAGCTGACAAAGCAGTTAAAGCTGATAAAGCTGTAAAAGAAACTAAAGAAGTAAAAGCAGATAAAAAAGCTGACAAAAAAGAAACTACTAAAGAGGAAAAAAAAACTCTAAAAGTGGAAAATCACAACCTAGCACAACAAGTAAGCAAGCAGGCGTAGTCGATCAAAATAGTATTTTCGTAATTGGTGCGAATTATTTAATCGACCAATTTGAAAATAAATATGGCGACTCTAAGATTACTAATGTATCCTTCAAAGCTGCCGATAAAACTGCTATCTATGAAGTAGACGGTTTCAATAACTAGTGGTGCCCATTCCATGACTCTAGATGTGGCATCTGGTAATGTAACTGAAGGTACTCCTAAAGCATATGATGCATCTATGGAAGCTAGTGCTATTGATGCTGGTACTGTGTTACCTCCACATGTGGCGATCAATGCAGCCTTCGCACAAACTGGCAATGTAGCAACTGGTATTAACTCTTGGTCTGTAGCAAACCAAAACGGTAAACCTATTTATACTGTAGAGTTCCATGATGCACAAAATAAACCTGTATCCATCGTATTGGATGCTAAAACAGGTATGGCAGTCAAATAAGCTAATCTATACCCTATGCTACTGTAAAGCAAACCCCTTAAATACACGAACACTAAACACACATACTATATACACAATACACACACAATACACACAAAACCCTTATACACAATAAACAATTACACACAGCCCCCTGGATTGGATAGACAAACATTGACTCTCTCCTATGCCGTCTGTCGTTCAGGGGGCCCCTTATGCATTGTGGTTCCCTCCCAATCATAAGATTATATACTTGGTATATAATACTCTCTCTCACAATAAGAACGTAACTGCTTTACAGTACGCTAGGTATAGGAGAGCAGGAAAGCCCGTAATACATGTAGACCGCTGCATGTATTACGGGCTTTTTCTATGTCCATTCAATATAAAGATGTACCATAAAAGGAAAATACATAGTAAAAATTGAAAAAGCGCAGATACAATGCATATCTGCGCTTTTGGTATATGGAGCATTTACTATTAGTAACAATAGTTAGCTTTTTATATGTATTGTCGAGGCACGCGTTCTGAGAAACCACAAAAGATTTCATAAGGAATTGTAGATGCAAGAGCAGCAATCTCGAGTGCAGAGATGCTTTCATGACCTTGAAAACCTAGGAGCACAACCTTGTCACCTGGTTGTACAGTAATCGTATCTGGAACGGCCACCATGAATTGGTCCATACAGATGCGACCCACTACAGGACAACGTGTGCCATGAATGAGGACTGTACCGCGGTTGGATAAGCTACGAGGGTATCCATCTGCATAGCCTACAGGAATGGTAGCAATCGTCATTGGTTCAGGTGTTACATAGGTAGAACCATAACCGATACCTTCACCTGCTTCTAGTCGCTGTACATGTACTACTTCGCTATGGAAGGAAAGAACCGGTTTTAACCCTAATCGATTTGGTACATCAAGGGATGGCATAATGCCATACTGAATAATACCAGGACGGGCATCGGTGAACAAGCTATCTTTTACGGATAACAACCCAGCACTATTGGCAAGGGAGAAGCGATAGTCCGCATCAGGTCTAAATGCACGAATTTCATCGACCATTTTATGGAACTTTTGCGCCTGCCCATGAGCGTGGCTTTGATCAGCTGCATCGGCGTTACTCATATGAGAGAAGAAACCGTCTACCTCAAGATTTTCGTAGGACTCAACGCGTTTGATAAACTCAATAGCATCTTCAGGCTTGATACCAATACGATGCATGCCTGTATCAACGGCGACTGCAACGCGGATAATCATATCGTGGTTTTCCGCTACTTTGTCTAGTGCTTCCAAATCTGTAGATTCGCATACGGCAGGGATGGAATTGGTGTCTGCTACAAGCTCAAATGATTGTGGCCGTGTGAGACCTAGTAGGTAGATTGGTACCATAATACCTGCATTGCGAAGTGGCACAGACTCTTCAGGAATGGCAACGGCTAAGGATTCATAACCTTCCTCAACGGCAATACGGCCCATCATAACGCTGCCGTGGCCATAGCCATTGGCCTTGATAACAGCTGTAGATGTGCTCCATTCCGGTAAACTATCTTTAATTTTACGCAAATTCTCGCGAACGAGACTTGTATTTATGGTCAAATAGGTGGGTCTCATGGTATTCCTCAATTCTATATAACATTAATATAATTGTATAACTTTTAGGGAATTACACAATACTTTTGTGAAAGTTTTATACAGAAATTCTATTTTTATGATTTTTATACATATATTATATACAATAAACGTGAAAGTATACTAATTAATATAGTTCTTTGTGATATTGATAGTATAAATTCATATAAATAATAGTATAATTTATGTAGAAGTATTTTCCTTAATAGGTGTATGTACCCCTAGATTTGGGCATTATGTATACTCTATAAAATTTAATAGCTATGTAGGAGGTTCTCATGAGCGAACGTGTGGTAGTGGTAAACGCAGGTAAAATGAATTATGACCATGCATTAGATTTTTCTGTGTTATCTAGTGATGTACAGGTCTATGATAATAGTACAAATGAAGAGCTTATTGAGCGTATCCAAGGTGCTCGTGTAGTAGTAACAAAAGAGCTTCCTGTTAATGCTGAGTTACTTTCACAATTCCCAGATACAGTAAAACTCATCGTAGAAGCGGGTACAGGATATAATAATATCGACCTTAATGCAGCAAAGGAAAGAGGCATCACTGTGTGCAACATCCCAGCGTACAGTACTGAACGTGTGGCACATACGGTAATCATGATGATCCTCAATTTTGCATCTACCATGCAGAAACAAATCAGCATGCTTGCTAAAGGAGATCGCAGTAATTTCACAAAATATTTACAAGTGAGCCACACAGAAGTGAATGGTAAAACATTAGGCGTTGTTGGTGCTGGTCACATCGGTATGGAAGTGATTAAAGTAGCAAAAGCACTAGGTATGAATGTCTTGGTTCATACGCGCACACCAAAGGCTGATGGAGATGGCATTCGTTATGTAAGTCTTGATGAATTACTAGAAAATAGTGATTATATTACATTGCATTGCCCATTGAATGACCAAACTAAGTATATGATCAATAAAGAGACAATCGCTAAGATGAAACCTAGTGCAGTCATTGTAAATACTGGCCGTGGTCCTCTCATTAATGAAGCAGATCTTTGTGAAGCATTAGCGGCTAAACGCATTGCAGGTGCAGGCCTTGATGTACAAGAGGTAGAACCTCCAGCAGAGGATAGCCCTCTATATACACTGGATAATGTTATTATCACACCACATATGGGCTGGAAAGGCCTTGAAACACGTCAACGCTTGGTAGGCATCATTCGTGATAATGTTCAAGCATTCTTCAAAGGTGAACCAATTAATGTAGTATCTAAATAAAATAGATATTAGATAAATAGGCTATCAAAGAAAATGTGCGCTGAACATACATAAATCAGTGTACAAATAATAGAAATTAAAACGACCTATAAATACAATAAGAGCCGTCCCCGGTTGTGTGGGGGCGGCTCTATTGTTTTTAGGGCTATCATAGATCAAGTCTTGGTATATATATGTATATATATCAAGGGAGGTAGTTATCCTCAAACTTGATTATGATTGATGTTGTGTTTTGATGGGACTCCACCAATGGCGTCGATAGGCCTTGATGCCTTCCACCACGGTTCTTGTCGCTTTAGCTGCAATATCTTTTGTTGCAGCTGGTATGCCCTCTAGGCGATAGGTAATTCCTAACTCCTTATATTTAGCAGTACCCATAACGTGATATGGTAAGCAATCAACGGCTTGTAAGTTTTTCAGGGATCCTAGGAAAAAGCCTAGACGATAGTGATGATCTGCATTGTCTGTAACTGTAGGAACTACAACGTGACGAACCCAAATGGGAACCTCGACGTCTGCTGTCAATCGAGCAAAGCCGAGAATAGGCTCTAACGATTTTCCTGTTAACCACAGATGTTTATCAGGATCGATTTCTTTAAGGTCTAGGATGACGAGACTAGTGACACTGAGTAGCTTACGGTAGGCCACCTCTTGGTGGGGATCAAAACAAATTCCACTTGTATCTAAACAGGTATGGACGTTTCTTTCACGGAAATATGTGAAAAGCTCAGTAACAAAGTCAATTTGCATAAGAGCTTCCCCACCTGTGACGGTGATACCACCATTAGTATAAAATTGGCGGTTACGTTCGTACTGGTCCCACAATTCCTCAACAGTCATGAATTTAACATCATCGCTACTTTCATTCCATGTGTCGGGATTGTGGCAATAAGCACAACGCATGGGGCATCCTTGGAGAAAAACCACCATGCGCATGCCTGGACCATCAACCGTACCCATCGTTTCAACCGAATGAATACGTCCTGTCATAGGAAACCTCGATTAGATTTGTTGATGGAATGTACGGGAAATAACTTCGTCCTGTTGTTGTTTTGTCAATTTGCTGAAGTGCACTGCGTAACCAGATACACGAACAGTCAATTGAGGATACAACTCAGGATGTTTTTGAGCGTCTAACAATGTTTCACGAGTGAACACGTTAACGTTCAAATGATGACCGCCTTTTTGGGAGTAGCCATCCAATAACTCTACCAAGTTATCAACTTGTTGTTGGTTGCTCATGGGTATTGCCTCCTTTCAACCAAGACTAACACTCGTATCGGTGCCGGTGAAAGCAGTCCGATACTATGGAAGACGTTAATTATCTTCCTTTATAGTAACATTCGGTTCGCTGCAAGCGAAGTTTGTATTGGAGTTAGGCAATTGAGATGGATCTAACTCAATGTCAAAATCGCTAACGGACACAAATGTTTCACCAGATTTACCTAATGCGTCAGGAATGATAGAGAAGGTATTGGAAATACCATCGGAGCTATCACGCCATGGCATTTTTGCTACGGATGCCAACGAAGAAATAGCACCGTGAGTATCACGACCATGCATTGGGTTAGCACCAGGAGCGAAAGCTTCACCAGCTTTACGGCCGTCTGGAGTGGAACCTGTTGCAGTACCATATACTACGTTGGAAGTAATTGTTAACAAGCTCATAGTAGGAACGGATTGACGGTATGTAGGATGTTTACGAATCTTATTCATAAATGTAGAAACAACTTTTGCTGCTAAGCTATCTACACGATCGTCATCGTTACCATATTTAGGAAAGTCACCTTCGATTTCGAAATCAACAGCGATGCCGTTTTCGTCACGAATAGGTTTTACCTTAGCATATTTAATAGCGGACAAGGAGTCAGCTACTACGGATAAACCAGCGATACCAGTTGCAAACCAACGAGTTACCTTGCGGTCATGCAATGCCATTTCTAGTTTTTCATAAGCATATTTGTCGTGCATGTAGTGAATGATGTTCAATGCGTTTACATATACGCCTGCCAACCATTCCATCATGTCGTCGAATTTTTCCCATACTTCATCGAATTCTAAGTATTCGGAAGTGATAGGGCGGTATTTAGGACCAATTTGTTTCTTTAATTTTTCGTCAACGCCGCCATTGATTGCGTAAAGCAAGCATTTAGCCAAGTTGGAACGAGCGCCAAAGAATTGCATCTCTTTACCAATACGCATTGGGGATACGCAGCATGCGATAGCGTAGTCATCACCAGAGTTAGGACGCATTAAGTCGTCGTTTTCGTATTGGATGGAAGATGTTTCGATGGATAATTTCGCACAGAAGCGACGGAAGCCGATTGGCATGCGAGGGGACCACAATACAGTGAGGTTTGGTTCTGGAGCAGGACCAAGGTTAGTCAATGTATGTAGGTAACGGAAGGACATTTTGGAAACTAATGTACGGCCGTCAGTACCCATACCACCGATGGATTCTGTAGTCCAAACAGGATCGCCTGTGAACAAGTTATTGTATTCATGGATACGTGCGAAACGAACCATGCGCAATTTCATGATAAAGTGATCTACGAACTCTTGGATTTGTTCTTCTGTATATGTACCGTTGCGAAGGTCACGTTCTGCGTAGATGTCTAGGAATGTAGAGTTACGACCGATGGACATAGCAGCACCGTTTTGCTCTTTAATAGCGCCAAGGTAACCGAAGTAAATCCATTGCATAGCTTCTTTAACGTCTTTAGCTGGTCCAGAAATGTCGTAACCATAAGATGCGGCCATTTCTTTCAATTCTTTCAAGGAACGGATTTGTTCTTGGATTTCTTCACGATCGCGAATTACTTCTTCCAACATATCGCCCATTGTGATGCTGAATTGTTCTTTTTTATCTTCGATGAGGTAATCAATACCATACAACGCGATACGACGATAGTCGCCAATGATACGGCCACGGCTGTAAGCATCAGGCAAACCAGTTACAATGTGAGCTGTACGAGCGGCACGCATTTCTGGTGTATATACATCAAATACGCCATCGTTGTGAGTTTTACGATGTTTTTTGAAGAAGTCTTCTGTTTGCGGATCCATTTTGAAGCCGTATTCTTCAATAGCAGATTTCGCAGTACGCAAGCCACCATAAGGGAACATAGCGCGTTTTAATGGTTTGTCAGTTTGCAAACCAACGATCGTTTCAAGGTCTTTGTCGATATATCCTGGCGCATGGGCAGTAATGTGTGTGGCCACGGAAGTATCAGCATCGAGCATGCCGCCTTTTTCACGTTCTTCTTCATAAAGCTTCATTACTTGGTCCCATAATTTTGTCGTTCTTTCTGTAGGACCAGCAAGGAAGGAATCGTCCCCTTCATAGGGGATATAGTTTCTTTGAATAAAGTCGCGTACATCAACGGCTTTATCCCACACACCTGTGTTAAAATCTTTCCATGCAGTATGTTGCATTTTGCACCTCCATAAAAGGATATAACTATAGATTTCTATGCCTATAGTGTACAATGTTTGTCCTGATTTAACAAATTTTAAATGATATATATTTTCAATACATACTATGCAATTTTCGTAAGAATGGATGTTATTTGTAATTTAATAATAGTAAAAACACTATATAAATACATTAAAAGTATACTTGTTGCTTGATTTATTTAGATTTGAGTTTGGGAAAATCAATTATTGTATTATCTTTAAATAATGAAAATTTATATCAATAAATAGAAAGTGTTCGATATGTTGTGATGGATCTTCTTGGAATTGTAGAGGGTTATTATGGTAATATTTAGATAGTATTGATTATGGAATTACGTAGAAAGGTAGATGCTAATGACAAATCGTATGAAAGCCATTTTAGGGGCATCTGCCACCATTGCCGTTTGGGCTACGGCATTTCCTTTTGGTAAAGTAGCATTGCAATCAGTAGATGCATTGACACTCTCGGTAGCGAGGGTTGTAGGTGGTGCTATACTCATGCTAATTATTGGTGTATTTAAGGGATTACATATACCTACATCTTGGCGTGAGTGGGGCCTATATATTCTGCTAGGGGCTACAGGAAACTTCGTTTACCAAGTCGTTTTTAATGAAGGATTGCGAACAATACCGGCCGCTACATCTAGTATTATTATGGCTTTGACACCGATGACTACAGCATTGATGGCATTGGTAGTCTATAAGGATAAAATACGTCCTATAGGTTGGATCTTCACCATAACTGCTTTTATAGGTGTGGCCGTTATTATTCTTTGGAATTCCACTCTGACCATTCCAATGGGGGCCATATGGACGTTGATTGGTATGATACTGTTTGCGGTTTATAATATTCTAAATCGCGGGCTTAGTCTGAAAGGTTATGACTCGATTACTATCGCTATGTGGTCCATGTTTACAGGTGCCATTATGGCACTACCTTTTGCAGATCATGCTATTGAAATGATTGGAGCCGCACCAATTACTGCGAAGCTTGCTATGATATACCTAGCATTCTTTTCCAGTGCATTAGGATTCGTATTCTGGAGCTATGCCTTTGAACATGCTGAAAAGGTGTCTGATGTAACTAACTTTATGTATATCTCGCCAATTGTGGCAGCTATAGTAGCAGCCTTTTTATTGGGCGAAATACCAAATATGGGACTCTATATTGGAGCGCCTGTTATTTTAGGATCCCTATATCTCTTTAATCGATATAGATAAATAAAGAACCTCAACTTTTTAAAGGTTGAGGTTCTTTTTTGTTTGACAGTCCTTATAAATTGTAGTAATCTAAGTACATAATTAAAACATACCTTAAAGATATGTTTTAAGGTCAAGATTAATTCCTACCATATTGTGGGGAAAGAGGTGGTACAGTGATTGCTATACGAAATGTAACGAAAGAGTTCGACGTTAATAAGCAAAAGGTTACTGCATTATCTGATGTAAACTTTACCATAGAAAAAGGCGACATATTTGGCATTATTGGCTTCAGTGGAGCTGGTAAATCTACACTGCTGCGCATGATTAATGCCTTAGAGGTACCTACCTCTGGTCATGTTGAAATAGATGGTGTGAATATCAATAGTTTAAGTTTTAACGAGCTTAGAAAGGTGCGTAAGCGCATCGGCATGGTATTTCAACAGTTCAATTTGTTGAATGCTAAGTCTGTATATGATAATGTGGCGATTCCATTAATTCTAAATAAAGTTCCTAAATCAGAGATTGATAAAAAGGTTAAAACCTTGTTAGACTTTGTTGATTTAGGGGACAAAGCAAATGCCTATCCTGGAGAATTATCTGGTGGTCAAAAGCAGCGCGTTGGTATTGCCCGTGCGTTAGCTACAGATCCATCGATTCTTTTATGCGATGAAGCAACAAGTGCTCTTGATCCAGATACGACAGAGTCTATTCTTCAATTATTGGAGCGCGTTAATCGTGAACTTGGGGTAACGGTGGTTATCGTCACTCATGAGATTGATGTAATTCAAAAAATTTGTAATCGCGTTGTGGTTATGGAGCATGGAAAGCTCATAGAGAGTGGCTCCGTACTTGAGGTGTTTAGTAAACCTAAACATGAAACAACAAAGCGATTTGTACGTACTGTAATTCCTGATGAAATTCCATCAACAGTGAAACATACCTTGGCTTGTGATAAACGGCCATATACAATTCTTAAGATGCATTTCTTAGGAAATAATACGACCGATAATGTTTTATATCATATTAACAAAACCTTTGATTTAGAAACAAGTGTGTTATTTGCTACCGTAACAGAGCTAGAACATACAATACTTGGTATTTTTATTGTTCAGTTTATTGGTGATGATCTTGAGGTGGGCAAGGTAAAAGAATATCTTGTAACCCAAGGCATTGAATGGCAGGAGGTGGCACTATAATGGACTTCTTCATGCAAGAACTTGGTGTTCCAGGTTCGCAGTTATTACTAGCTGCAGAACAAACATTATACATGGTGTTCCTGTCTCTCTTCATCGGCACCATACTAGGGCTGATTATCGCAGTTACACTAGTGGTAACAAATCCTAATGGTATTGTCAAAAACAGCATTGTTTACACCATTACAAACACAATTGTTAATATTGTGCGTTCTGTACCATTTATTATCTTAATGGTGTTTATCTTACCGTTGACTAAGATGATTGTTGGTACTCGGGTTGGTACAACGGCGGCTATCGTACCACTTGTTATATTCATTGCGCCTTATCTTGCTCGACTCTTTGAAAACTCTATTTTAGAGGTTAATAAAGGCATTATCGAGGCTGCACAATCGATGGGTGCATCCCATTTTGAGGTGATTTGGCATTTCCTTTTACCAGAGGCAAAGGGTTCGCTTATCTTATCCATTACAACAGGTACTATTGGCCTTATTGGTGCTACTGCTATGGCTGGTGCCATTGGCGCAGGCGGTGTAGGTGACTTGGCCCTTACCTATGGTTATGAGCGGTTGAACTTCCCATTGATGTTATTTACTGTTGTTATTTTGATTATCTTTGTTCAAATTATTCAAACAATAGGTAACTACTTTGCACGTCGTGCGCGTCGTTCCTGATTTGATGAAATAGATTTTGGTGATATTGATTGTGAAAGTATAGGAGAATGTACTATGAAATTTAAAAAACTCCTTGCCCTTGGTGCGGCATTAGTATTTAGCGTAGCTTTTATCGCAGGCTGCGGTTCCAATAATAGCGATAATGGTGCTAAAAAGGAATTATCCTATAGTAAGTCTCAAGGCCCTTACTCTGAATTATTTGAAAAAGGTGTTAAACCAATTTTGGAAAAACAAGGCTATACCTTTAAAGGTGTAGATATGTCTGACTTGGTACAAGCGGACCAAGTGTTGAGCGATGGTGAAGTAGATTTCAACGTTGAACAACATACAGCATACATGAAAAACTTTAACGAAAAACAAAATGGTCATCTTGTAGCGTTGACTCCAATTCCAACTGTACCAGCGGGTATCTTTAGCGGTTCCAAAACATCTTTAGACCAAGTGGCAGATGGTGATACTATTGCAGTACCAAATGATGCATCTAACATGGCTCGTGCCTATGCGTTGTTGCAAAAAATCGGTTGGATTAAACTTGATCCTAACAAAGATTTAGCGACAGTAACACAAGCAGATATTATTGAAAATCCTAAACATCTTAAATTTACAGAAATGAAATCCCTTACAATTCCTTCTGTACGTACTGATTTTGACTATATTGTTATTACTGGTGCTATCATCTATAATGCAAAAATTGATCCTAAAACTGCATTAGCAAATGAAGATGTATTACCACAATGGTTGTTACAAGTAGTAGTTAACGAGAAAAATAAAGATGCACAATGGGCAAAAGACATTGTAGCAGCTTACCACTCTCAAGAATTCAAAGACTACATGGAAAAAAATAACAACGGCCTATGGTTTGTACCAAAAGGTGAATAGAATATAGAAATATAAAAGACCCCCTAATAAGTTTTTACTTATTAGGGGGTCTTTGTTTGTCGGGAATAATCTGAGCTCATTAGTATCTGCTGCAAGTAGGGTAGTTACCTTTGGTAGACTTCCTTATACGGTCATGCCTGCCGCATAGTTTTCATAGAGTTCTTTATAGTGACCGCCGCGTTCGATTAGTTCGTGATGTGTTCCTTGTTCCACAATGGTGCCGTTTTCTACTACGAGTAGGAAGTCAGCATTTTTTATTGTAGATAAGCGATGGGCGATGACGATACTTGTACGCCCTTTAAGGAGTGTATTCATGGCTTTTTGAACTTCTACCTCGGTACGAGTATCAACGTTAGCCGTGGCTTCATCTAGGATGAGGATAGTTGGATCCGCCAAGAAGGCACGAGCGATGGTGATTAATTGGCGTTGGCCTTGTGATAAATCATCGCCACCTCGTTTGAGAACTGTATCATAGCCATCTGGCAAGGTACGGATGAAGTGATCTGCCATGGCAAGTTTGGCCACATATTCAATCTCTTCACGACTAGCATTTGGTTTGCCGTAGCCAATATTATCGGCGATAGTACCTGTGAAAATCCAAGCATCTTGTAATACCATACCTACCGTGTTGTGTAAGCTTTCACGAGATACATCGCGAATATCGACACCATCGATGGTGATACGGCCATTTATAATGTCATAGAAGCGCATAATAAGGTTTACCAATGTGGATTTGCCAGCACCTGTAGGACCTACGATGGCCACCATAGAGCCACCAGGAATGTGAATGTTGATATCCTTCATAAATACATTGGACGGCGTATAGCCAAAATCAACATGTTCAAAATCTATAGTTCCTTTATGTGTTGATGTATCACCTAATGTTTTCTTACCCGTATCGATTTCAGATGGTGTATCAATGACTTCGTAAATACGGCCCAAGGCTGCAGAAGTTTCTTGGAATTTGGTGAGGATATAAGAACTGCGGGATAGAGGGTCCGAAACTTGACCTACATAGAGGAAGAAGGCTTGAATATCACCGATGGAAATAGAACCACGTAATACCATGAGACCCCCTTGAATAGCAACGAGGCAATAGGTAATTTGATTTAAAAACTTAACGAGTGGTTCTACGAGCTGGCTGGTGAAAGCCGCGCTTCTCATACTTTTAAATAGATTGTCGTTCAGAATATTTACTTGGTTAGTCGTAGTTTCTTCAAGGCCAAAGGTTTGGATAATCGGTTTTCCTACTACAATTTCCTCTATGCCACTGTTGAAAGCACCTAAGGCACTTTGGTTTTTGAGATAGACCCGACGAGCCCGTTTAGAGAGCCATGTTAAACATAGGATACCAATACAAATAATGGCGATGATAGAGATGCCTAGCATAGGGCTAATCCAAATCATCATCGCCGTGGCACCTATAATGCCGATAATGGCAGATACAAGACCTGGTACGCCTTCACCTATAGTTTCTGCAACTGCATCTAAGTCAGAGGTGAGACGGCTTAGTAAATCCCCACGTTGGTGATCGTGAAAGTACTCAATAGGTAATGAATATAAATGAGTGCTCATGCGTGTGCGCAAAGCGAGCACTGTTTTTGAGCCGATAGAGGCCATCATGTATTCCCCAAAGTAGGTGAATAAGGCGTGGCCCCCATAAATGGCAATAAGCCAGAGAATAATAGTATCAATGGAGGCGAATATTGTATTAATGTCTTGGTCTGTTTGCAAGCCACTAACAATAGCATCTACAACCTTGCCAAGTAATACTGGTGCGGATACCTCAAACATAGCGGCCGTAATAAGCGCTAAGATGAGTAGTGCTAGCCAACCCCATTGGCTTTTAGATTCCATCAGGAAACGGTGTAATGGGCTCATGCTGTCACCTCCTGAGATGCTAAAATTTGTTTATATACTGTAGAGGTTGCTGCTAATTCGTCGTGAGTGCCATACCCTGCAATTTGACCACGGTTGATGATTAATATATGGTCTGCTTTTTTAGCAGCACTTACTTTTTGCTCTACGGAAATGAGGGCAGGGCGGTTATCCTTTTGTAACTCCTCGTGCAATGCTGTGCGAACTGCACGTTCTGTGGTGCCGTCCAGAGCGGAGAAGCTATCGTCGAATATAAATAAATCTGGTTTGCGCACAAGAGCTCTAGCCATGGCTAGGCGTTGGCGCTGGCCTCCAGATAGATTAGTACCCCCTTGAGCAACCATATATTGGTAGCCACCTTCAAGGCGATTGATAAATTCGTCTGCTTTAGAGAGGTGACACGCATTTTCTACATCTTGAGCGGTAATTTCCTGTTTTGGTGCTGCACCATATCGCACATTCATGTCTACCGTGCCAGTGAATAAGTAAGCTCGCTGTGGCACATAGCCGATGCGGGCACGCAAGTCATCCACATTCCATTCATAGATGGATTTGCCTTCAAATAGAATGTCTCCAGACTCAATGGCGAAGAGGCGAGGGATGAGATTGGTAATGGTACTTTTACCAGATCCAATATCGCCCATAATGGCTAAGGTTTCGCCATGATGTACGGTAAAGGAGATATTCTCTAGCGCAGGAGACTCCGCATTATCGTAACGGAACGTAACGTTGCGGAACTCTAAAAGTGGTATATCATCAGTTGCAGTTGGATTTTCCATAGTATTTTGGTTCTCCTCTTGGCAAGTGTCATGCCTTGCAGATGGAGAAGTTGAAGTGGTAATACTGTCATTATATGGTTCAGGGAATGTATCTGTGTTTTCATGTTCTAACAACTCTCGAATACGGGTGTAGCATACGATGGCTTCTGGAATGTCGATGATGACGAAAATGGCCATGAGCATGCTTAAGAGAATCAGGTTAGCGTACTCGATAACGGCAATGATGTCACCTACTTGTAGAGAACCTAGACTGACGTTATAGCCACCGACCCAAAGAATGGCAACGGTACTCATATTAAATAGAATTAATATGGTCGGTAAACCGATGGCAAAGGTTTGGCGCAACCGCTTATTGAGTTGGGCCGTTTCTGTAAAAATACTAATTTCTTTTTCGTTTTCATAGGTTCTTCTGTTGAAAGCTCGAATCACTGGCATACCAACGATATGATCTCGAACTAGATCTGTAATATCATCTAATTTGAGTTGCATCGCCTTAATCAGTGGTAAGGCACGGCTTTCAATAAAGATAATAGTAAGTATCATACAAGCCATAACGGCAAGAATGACGAGGCCGAGTTGCCAGCTTTTATAGAAGGTGAGCCCGAGGCCGACACAAATCATGAGGGGCATAGGGAGAATCATATTTAATCCTTCACCGAGAACGGATTGAATTTTCTCTACATCTCGGCTTGTGCGCATCAATATGGTGCCAGTACCGAAGTGTGTGAAGTCTCGAAGGGAGAAGTATTGTAAGGCTTTTACCAAATCATTGCGCAGTTCCTTGCCCATAGAGGCAGAAATGTGAGCACTCATAGCAACACCTAAGATTGCGGATAATACTGTTAATAGTGCCACAACAAGCATGTTTATGCTAGAGCTAGTGATCATTTCTAAATCGCCACGGAGTACGCCATCATTGATGATAAAGGCCGTTAGCGTTGGTATATATAATGTACCTGCCACAGTGAGTAACGAAAGGATCGATACGATGATGGTAGGAAACCATAATGGTTTTATGTAATGTATAAATGGTTTCATTTAAATCCTTTTAGTAAATTGCATTAAATTAATAATTTTCGATATTTATATTATATTGCATAAAATTAAAAACGACTAGTTTAATAAAACCTATTATAAAAAGTTTAGTATCTATTAATAACTGTTATGTTTTATGTTATGTACTGATATTAAAAATTTTGATATACTAGACAAGCATTTTTTTTGCAATTTTTGTTTTGAAGTAGTAAGGAGAGTTTCTAATGAAGTTGAATTGGAAATTATTCGCACCGCTTGTAGTAGCTATTCTTGTATGGCTCATCGGTGCTCCTGAAGGCCTTAGCGCAAATTCTTGGATTTACGTAAGTATTTTCGCGGGCCTCGTGGTAGGTTTGATTTTAGAACCAATGCCACCAGCTTTTATCGGTATCATTGCAGTTACCGTATCTATGTTGTTTAAAGTAGGTCCTGCACCTGTTGTAGATAAAGCAACTGGTGTAGCAAAGGCGATTACTGATGCACAAGCTATCAGTTGGGGCCTCAGTGGTTTCTCTAATGCCATCGTATGGTTGATCTTTGCAGCTTTCATGATCGGTATTGGTTATGAAAACTCTGGTCTTGGCCGTCGTATTGCCTTGTTCTTGGTAGCAAAGCTTGGTAAGTCCTCTTTAGGTCTTGGTTATGCCATTGCTATTACTGACCTTGTGTTGGCTCCATTCATTCCAAGTAATGCGGCTCGTTCCGGTGGTACGATTTATCCAATCGTATCTAGTATTTGCCCAATGTTCGATTCCTATCCAGATAAGAACCCTCGTAAAATTGGTTCTTATTTGAACTGGGTAGCATTGGCAACTACATGTGTATCTAGCTCTATTTTCTTGACTGGCGCAGCGCCAAACCCATTGGCTCTAGAATTGTCTGCTAAATCTGGTATCGTAGCTGCTAACTGGGGCACATGGTTCCTTGCATTCTTGCCAGTAGGTCTTATTTTGTTCATCATCACACCATTATTGACCTATGTATTCTGCAAACCAGAGGTAAAAGGTTCCCCTGAAATTGCAGCATGGGCAAAAGATGAATACAAGAAATTAGGTTCTATGACACGTAGTGAAATCTTCATGGCCTTGATTTCTGTATTGGCTCTTGTACTATGGATTGGTGCTTCTACATTCAAAGTAAACCCAACTACAACGGCTTTAATTGTTATTATCTTGATGATTTTCACTAAGATTATGACATGGCAAGACTTCCTTGCTAACAAACCAGCATGGAATGTTTTGACTTGGTTCGCTACACTCGTGCCTATGGCTTCTGGTCTTAAGAACGTAGGCTTCTTAGAATGGCTTGCTAAATCTGCAGGTGGTTCTTTAGTTTCTTTAGATCCAACAATGGCTGTTCTAGGTTTATTGTTAGCATTCTGCTTGCTTCGTTACTTCTTTGCTTCTGGTACAGCGTATGTAACAGCTATGGTAGGCTTGTTTGCTACTCTAATTCTTCAAATTCCTGGTGTTGATCCAGCTCAAGTTATGTTGATTCTATTAGTACCAATGGGTATTATGGGTATCCTTACACCATATGGTACAGGTCACAGCCCAATCTGGTTTGCTAGTGGCTATAACAAAGGTCCTGAATTCTGGAAATTAGGCGCTATCTTTGGGATTATCTACCTCGCAATCTTTATTGTGGTGGGTATTCCATGGATTGAGTTCGTAATGCCACTTTTAGGATAATTAAATAGAGCCCCTCGTAGCATTCTGCTCGCTCTCCATTCCTTGCAAGTCGAGCTTACAGAACACTACGAGGGGCTTCCTTTATATCCGAAAATGGCATAACTCACTTCGGGAGGGCAAGTCGCTGGATAGACATATGGCGGCTTTTTCTATCATAAAATGGCAAAACTCCACAAAACTCGACAAATCTAAAAAAATAAATATAATAGTAGAGTGATAGTGAATTTCTTGTCTAGTTTCTGATGGAGGTGTTTATTATGTCTGCTTCAGAGCGTGTGGTACAGTCGATTTTGTATGAGGTTGGTTGTATTTTAATCGGTTGTTTGGTGATGTTGTTTGTTCCGCATGATGGACAGCCTTTTGTATTGATGGTTATTTTTTCCTTGCTAGCTATGGTTTGGAATTTTGTGTTTAACTGGATATTTGATAAACTAGTACCAGGTGATCGATTAGAGCGGGGTCCTGTAATTCGTACGATTCATGCAGTATTGTTTGAAGGTCTATTTATGTTCGCTACTGTACCAATTATTATGTACATGATGCATATGAGTTTTTGGATGGCTTTTGTGACAGATATAACGATGACATTGGTTATCTTAGGTTATACTTATGTTTATAATTGGGTATATGATCGGGCACGTCTATATTTTGTAGAGGCTTAGTTTTACTATATGAGGTAAGTACCTCTTAAAAATCTATATTGTATAGTAGGAGGTTCTTATGTCTACCAAATCTATTACGGGCACAGGCCTATTGTTGGCTGTAGCCTTATTGGCGCAAAGCTTGCGCCTTATTTTCCCATTTATTCCTAACCAGGTGAGTATGTTCCTCATCGGTTCCATCACGTCTGCTACGTTTGTACTAGCCACATGGCGCTATGGTTGGAAAAATGGTCTCGTTATCGCCTGGATTGCGCCTGTAGTAGCGCATTTACAAGGTATGTTGCCGTTGCCACCGTTTATTTTGATTACCGCCCTTGGCACGACTGCCTATGTATTTGTAGCCTATTGGTTACAACATAAACCGAAGGTATTGCTTATTGTTGTGGCGGCTTTAGTGAAAGCAGGTGTTCTATTCGGCGGATATTCTTTGTTCTTCTCTCTATTCCAATTTCCACCGAAGATTGTAAATACTATGTTGTTTGTGTCTAGTTGGCCGCAACTAGTGACGTCTTCTTTGGGCATTATCTTGGCATTGCTTATTACAAAACGTACAAAAAATTAGGCTAACTTAACCTAGAGTTATGGCAAGCCATTCAAAATAGATATGACTTTTTGGGGGCACTCATGGCGTATGAGTGCCCATTTTTGTTGACCTTAATCATTGTCTACTTTTATAATTAATATATTGTATACAAATATGAGGAGTTGAATGGAATGAAATTTAATACAAAATGCGTTCATGGCAGCGGTAAACCAGATAGCACTGGTGCAATTTCCCCTGCAATTTATATGTCTAGTACATTTTCCCATCCAAAGTTGGGTGATACAACAGGATATCAATATACACGTGAGTCTAATCCAACACGGGATCGTTTGGAACAATTGATTGCAGGTCTTGAAGATGGTAAGGATGCATTGGCATTCTCTTCCGGCATGGCCGCAGTGGACGCTGTATTCCATCTATTCTCCCCTGGGGATCACATCATTTTAGGTGATGATTTGTACGGTGGTTCTATCCGTATGTTCACAAATATTTACGAACAAAACGGCATTGAGTTCACCTATGTTGGTACATCCGATCTTGATGCGGTGAAAGCAGCTTTCAAACCAAATACAAAGGCTGTTTATATTGAAACTCCAACAAATCCGATGATGGAGATTACTGATATTCGTGCCTTGTGTACCTTAGCTCATGACCGCAATGCACTAGTCATTATCGACAATACATTCTTGAGCCCTTATTTCCAAAAACCATTGAACTTAGGTGCCGATATTGTCGTTCATAGTGGTACTAAATTCATCGGTGGTCATCATGACGTTATTTCTGGTTTCACCATTGTAAATGATGATGAATTGGCTGCGAAGTTGCGATTAACTTATAAAACGGTAGGTGCTTGCTTATCTGCTATGGATAGCTGGCTCGTTATCCGCGGTGTAAAAACATTGGCACTTCGCATGGAACAACACCAAAAGAATGCCATTGCTCTTGCTGATTGGCTCAAAAAACAACCTAAAGTTACAAAAGTATTGTTCCCAGGCCTTCCTGAACATCCAGGCTATGAAATCAATAAAGCTCAAACTACAGGCTTTGGCGGTATGTTGTCCTTCGAAGTAGATAGTGAAGAAACAGCTAAACAAATCTTAGAAGGTATTAAACTTATTCAATTTGCTGAAAGTCTTGGTGGTACTGAGTCCTTGTTGACATACCCTGTAACGCAAACTCATCCGGACTTAAAACCGGAAGATGCAGAGCGTAAAGGTATTACACGTCGCTTATTGCGCTTATCTGTAGGTATTGAAGATACAGAAGACTTGATTGCAGACTTGGAACAAGCTTTCAATAAATAAAGGAGTTCCTATGGGACAATATAATTTTGATCAAATTTTAGATAGAACTCACACAAAATCTTTGAAATACGATTTTGCTGTGAAGCGTGGTAAACCAGTGGATGTGTTGCCATTCTGGGTGGCAGACATGGACTTTGAGGTACCACCTGAGTTAAAGCAAATCTTATTGGATCGCGTTAATCATGGCGTATTTGGCTATACTGAATCCGATGATGAATACTTTGAAGTATTACAAAACTGGTTCACTACGCGCTTTAACTGGACGCCAGAACAAAAATGGCTCGTTAAAACACCTGGTATCGTCTTTGCCTTGGCTATGGCGGTTCGTGCTTTCACCAATGAAGGGGAAGGCGTACTTATCAATCAACCGGTATACTATCCATTTAGCATGGTTATCGATGATAATGACCGTCGCCTTATCAATGTGCCATTAATCAAAGGGGAAGAAAAATATACCATCGATTTTGAGGGTATAGAACGTGCTATCGTGGAGGAAAATGTAACATTATTCCTCTTGTGCAATCCGCATAATCCTGTAGGCCGCGTGTGGACTGAGGACGAGTTGAAACGTCTTGGCGACATTTGTATTAAACATAACGTACTCATCGTGAGCGACGAAATTCATGCTGACTTTGTTTGGAAAGGTCATACGCACAAGGTCTTTGCTGATCTTGGTGAAAGCTATGCAGAACACTGTATCGTATGTACAGCACCTAGTAAGACTTTCAACATTGCTGGCTTACAAGTAAGTAATATTTTCATTCCTAATGATTCCTTACGTCGTCGTTTTATCAAAGAAATCGACCGCGCTGGTTATAGCCAATTAAATACAATGGGTATTGTTGGCTGTGAAGGGGCCTATAAAGTAGGTGCACCTTGGCTCGACGAGTTGAAAGAGTACATTCAAGACAATATTCAATTCACTATTGATTATGTGGCAAAATATATGCCAAAAATTCACGTATATCGTCCGGAAGGGACATATCTCATGTGGCTAGATTGCTCTAAGTTGCCATTGAGCCCTAAGGAACGCGATGAATGGATTATCAATGAAGCTAAGTTGTGGCTTGATACTGGTTCCATGTTCGGTGTCGATGGGGAAGACTTTGAACGCATCAATGTAGCATGTCCTCGTAAAACATTAGAAGAAGGCCTTGAAGCTTGGCGTCGTGCCTACGAGGCTAGAGGCTTTTAATAATATTGGTTAGAATGTTTAGATTAGGTTATCAAATTGTTTAGTGTGTAGAGGTGATAGTATGCCTATTAAAGTAATAAAAAATTTACCGGCCATTACGAAATTAGCTCAAGAGAACATTTTCGTTATGGATACAGAACGGGCGGAGACTCAACAAATCCGACCTTTGCAAATATTGCTAGTCAATTTGATGCCTACTAAAGAAGTTACAGAAACTCAAATCTTGCGAGCTCTTAGTAACAGTCCGTTACAAGTTAATTTAACTCTTTTACATACTGCATCTCGTAAGGCTAAAAATACGGATGAGCAATATTTAGATACCTTCTACCGTACCTTTGATGAGGTGAAGGATGAATTCTTTGATGGCATGATTATTACCGGTGCTCCTGTAGAACTAATGCCTTTTGAAGAGGTTGATTACTGGGATGAGTTAGTAGAAATCATGAATTGGGGCGAAGAGCATGTATACTCTACGTTCTATATCTGCTGGGGGGCACAGGCTGGTTTGTACCACCATTTCGGTATTAATAAATCCGTTATGGATGAAAAGCTATTTGGTGTTTATGAGCATGATATTTACAATGATCGCCCAGTGCTCTTGCGTGGCTTTGATGAAAAATTCTGGATGCCACACTCCCGCCATACAACGGTTTCCTTAGAGCAAATTAAGGAGAACCGAGATTTAGAATTATTAGCAGGGTCTGAACCAACAGGTGCAGCCATTGTTCGTAGCTTAGACAATAAACATATCTTTGTATTTGGTCATGCTGAATACGATTGGGATACACTCAACCGAGAATACGTACGAGATATTGAAAAAGGCTTGGATATTGCAGTTCCTGAAAACTACTTCCCAGATGATGATCCAAAACAACGTCCCGTTGTACGTTGGCGTTCTGTAAGTACATTGTTGTTTACAAACTGGTTAAACTACTATGTATACCAAGAGACACCATACATTATTGAACAAATCCAAAAAATGAAATTTGAACGCGATAAAAATTTAGGTGCTTATATCTAAATTATTTTTAGTAGAAATACCCCTAATTACTTTTAATGGTCTCTATAGTGAGATTGTTTTAGACAAGTAATTAGGGGCTTTTTTATGTGTAGAAACTGCATATAGCTGTAATTGGCATCTTTCGGATTGTTGTTTTATGAGTAAATACATGCTTGCTATAGCTTAAAGTTATGGCTAACTGTATAAATTAATAGTAGACATAATTTTTAAAACATAGTAGTATACTAGGTATAAAGAACGAACTCAATTCACAGTTAATATAAAGGAGTTGTTATAATGAGCAAACAATACAGATTTGAAACATTACAATTACATGCGGGTCACACAGTAGATCCAACAGGTTCTCGTGCAGTACCTATTTACCAAACTACATCTTTCGTATTTAAAGATGCTGAAGAAGCAGCAGGCCGTTTTGCCTTAACTAATCCTGGTGGTATTTACTCCCGCCTTGGCAATCCTACTACAGATGTATTGGATGCTCGTGTTGCACAACTTGAAGGTGGTGCAGGTGGTATCGCTGTAGCATCTGGTTCCGCAGCGATTACATACTCCATCTTGAACGTGGCAAGCGCTGGCGATAACATCGTTGCTGCATCCACATTATACGGTGGTACTTATAACTTGTTTACAGCAACATTGCCACGTTTAGGAATCGAAACTAAATTCGTAAACCCTGATAATTTGGAAGAATTTGAAGCGGCTATCGATGAAAATACTAAAGCTGTTTACATCGAATCCATCGGTAACCCTGGTATTAACCTTATCGACGTACAAGCAGTAGCTGATATTGCACATAAACACAATATCATCTTGATCGTAGATAACACATTTGCATCTCCATACTTGTTCCGTCCATTAGAACATGGTGCTGACGTAGTTGTACACTCTGCTACTAAATACCTTGGTGGTCACGGTACAACATTGGCTGGCGTAGTAGTAGAATCTGGTAAATTCGACTATAAAGGCTCTGGTAAATACCCTGGCTTCTCCGAAGGTGACGAACACTACAATGGCTTAGTATATGGTGATTTGCCAATCCCATTCACTGTAAAAATTCGTGCTCAATTGCTTCGTGATACTGGCGCATGCATTACTCCACTTGCAGCATGGCAAATCTTGCAAGGCGTTGAAACATTGTCCTTGCGCGTAGAACGTCACGTAGAAAATGCTCGTAAAGTAGTAGATTTCTTGACTAAACATCCTAAAGTAGCATGGGTAAGCTACCCAGAATTAGAAGACAGCAAATACAAAGCTTTAGCAGATAAATACTTCCCTAAAGGTGTTGGTGCTGTATTTACATTCGGCGTAAAAGGTGGTAAAGAAGCAGGTATTAAACTTGTTGACTCCTTGGAAATCTTCTCCAACCTTGCTAACGTAGCAGATGCTAAATCTCTTGTTATTCATCCTGCATCTACAACACATGCACAACTTAACGAAGAACAACAAAAATCTGCTGGCGTAACACCAGATATGATCCGTGTATCCATCGGCCTTGAAAATATCGATGACATCATCGAAGACTTGGCACAAGCTTTGGATAAAGCATAATTTCTTACTTCCATTATGGAAATACTATAGATCAAACTTTCAGAACATACAAATGACATTCTTGAGCTCTGACCTCGCTTAAGAAATAGAACACAAACTATCAGACCTATAAAACTTATACAAAAGACCTCCCTCGTGGGAGGTCTTTTTGTGTTAAATATGTATTTTGATTAATTGTAAATTAGATTGTTGTGTTATGGTAGACATCTATAAATATATAGTAATATCTGGAGGATAAAAAAAAGACCTTGGATTCAACGATCCAAGGTCTTTTTAAGGGAGTATAGTGTGTGTAACATTCGGTCTGTGGTGTGTGAGCACAGACCATTTACCTATTGTGTGAGATAGGGTTTTGAGAGAGCCCAGTGTGAGTCATAGGGGGCTCTCTAAGTTTGTGTGTTAGTTTGTGTTAGAGAGCGTATCCAGTGGATACTGTGTGTATAGTATGTGTGTTATATGTGTAGTGTGTCATCTAAGTGGGTTAGGATAGGGTTCACTTGATGAATTAAAATCTTAGTATTTTGTGCTTTTTACTTTAGCGCTTAACACTTTACCGTTCATGCCGTCAACTTTTACTTCAGCTTTTTTGCCGCCGCCAGTTGTCATATCGAATTCGTATACAGCACGACCGTTTTCACGTTCAACAGTCCATTCCATAGTTTGGAAGTCAGAACCAACTTTTTCCATAGCTTTTGTTTCAGCTACTTCAGGGATGATGATGTTTTGAACGTTAATAGTTTTGTTAGCTTTAGCATAGCCTTTTACTTCTTTACCAACAATTTGGCCAGTAGCTTCGTCTACTTTGAGTTCTACTGCACGGTTGTTGTAGTAACCTTCTACTTCATAGTAAGGGTTGTGTTTAGCGTCGTAAGAAATAGATTTTACAGTAGCGCCAGGGAATTGTTGTTGGAATACTGTAACAGCGCCCATGTAATCAACAGAATAGTTAGTTTGAGCGGATGGAGCTACGCTACCAACGCCTTTCCAGTTGCTATTGTTGTTGTAAGCATGGTTGCTAGCTGCGCCAACTACACCTGCTAATAATACTGTACTAACGCCAAATGCACATAATACCTTTGATACTTTCTTAACATTTTTCATAATGAATGCCTCCTAATATAAGGTACTTTTATATACTGTTTTGTGAAAGTAGATTTTACTCAATCTACTTACGTATAATTTAATGTTGTTACATGAATATAAAATGAAATTTAAAGTTTTTTGTATGAAGATGAGTATATCTTTTAGTTATTATGAACGATTGATAATAACTATAATATATGGTCAAAAAAACAAAAACCTTGAAATCATTGTATATATAGTATTAGACTACATAGTAAACCAAAAGTCAATATACGTAGTTGACAATTAAAAATACAAGTGCTTTAATTTAGGTAGTTAGTAGTTTGTTGATGTGTTATCAATGGAGGTATACCATGAGTTCCACAGTATCGAAACAAGGTCGCATTACTACCCGTCAATTAACGATGACAGCACTCTTTGTAGCATTGATTGCCGTAGGTGCTTTTATACGGGTACCATTACCAAATTGTCCATTTACATTACAAATCTTATTTACTACCCTCGCAGGCATTGTGTTAGGTAGTCGATTAGGAGCCGCTAGTGTTGGCATTTATATTGTATTAGGATTAATTGGGGTACCGATTTTTACATCTGGTGGTGGTCCTGGTTACATTTTACAACCTACCTTTGGTTATTTAATTGGTTTTATGGTAGGTGCTTATGCAGTGGGCCGTATTGCAGAATCTATGGAAACATTGTCCTTTAAACGATTATTAGCAGGATCCATATTAAATCTATTTATCGTGTATGGCCTTGGTATGATTTATTTATACTTCATTATGAATTTGTACTTAGGTAAACCAATTGGGGTTGAGGCTGTTATTATTACATGCTTCTTGATTCCCGTAGGCCCAGACATCTTCCTTTGTGCCGTTGCGGCATCTCTTGGCAAACGAATTGTTAAAGAGTTACATAGATAATATAGTTCATATATAATATAGTTCATATATAATATAGTCCTTATATAATACTATTATATGTTTACTAAATATGTTTGCTAAATATATGTTTATTAAAACCGAGGCGTTATGCCTCGGTTTTTTGTTTATAGATTTATTTAAGTCTCTTTAAGGCTATTGATTTAAGATTATTTGTTTAAGGATATACATAACCTAAAATAGGTTCTGCTGATTTTATTTTTGTAATTTCTACGTATGGTTGTTGACGACCGTGGAAATCTCGTGTAGATACTTTACCTTCGATAGATACCCATTGTTCATTGGCTAAACTATCGCCATCTGCTTTATGGGCGGTCATGCCAATCGGTGCCACGTCAGCGATACAGCAGGACATAGCCATACGAGAAATAGTAAACTCATTAGATTTTAGCGTGTTATCATCGCGGTTTACATAGCCTGTCATATATACTGTGTAGTCTTTGTATTGGTCTATATTAGATCCAACCTTTACGATAGTTTGATAGAAATTATCTGAATTTAACACAATTTCTTTTTTGTCTTTAGAAATGCCAGGCTCTTTGCTTTCACTATTAACAGTAATAACCTCGCCGATAGCATCGTTTGTGAAATCAAAGTTGTTTGTATCGTCATTGATGCGTGCTGCGCCTTGAACACCAGTTGTAGGCACTAGGACAGGCGGCACGATGAGCAAGACTACGGGAATAATGATAGGTACGATAGAGCGCCAGTTGTGTTTATAATAGCGCGATGGAGCCCAAATAACCGTAGCTAATCCACCTAGTATGAGAGCTATACTGCTAATACCTAGTAGCAGTTCATATCGTGGTGCGATATAGTTCAAATAACGACCTGTTACGATTAGGTATACACAGCAGATACCTAAGATGAGGTAGAGTAAACCTTTCACAATGGAAAAGCGATCTTTCAGTCCTAATTTCATAGAATCATCTCCTTTTATATTCATGAAGAACTGAAATAGTAATGACTAAACATTAGCTCAAAAAGAATTGAAAACCTAATGCTGCTAAATAGGATATAACAACGATTGTTAAGCCTAGACGAAGAATAAATGATGTAGGCATATATTGTTTTAAAATATATACGTTTTTTATATCCAGCATAGGTCCTAAGATGAGGAAACCCATGACTGAGCTCATAGGGAACAGGGTGCTCAAGGATTTGCCTATAATAGCATCTGATGTAGAGCAAACAGAGAAGAAGAACGCCAATATTAGCAGAATTGGAATAGCCCACACGTCAGGTAATGTGATACCAGCGTTGATGAGCCAAGGCTTCCCATACACTTGAACTACGGATAGTACACAAGCTGCAATAGAGAAATAGAATAAGAGCTGGGAGAACTCTTTTTCCATATGAATTAGTAATCTTCCTTTATTGATATGTTTACTTTTCGATGCTTCTAATACGATTTCTTCATAACTTAGGTTCTGTGCCGTTTTAGCTTTCATCATAGACGTAGATGGTGGTATAAAACGGAATGATAAGGCTACCAATAAAGCTACGCCAAGGCCAAGTATGATACGCCATACGGAGATCATTGGATTATCTGGAAAGGCATACCAGGTGGATAGAATGGTAATCGGATTGATGATAGGGCTGGCAAGCATAAATAGGAGGGCCACAGATAATGGTACACCTCTATCTGTAAGTGCTTTAAATAATGGAATAATAGCACAGTCGCAAACTGGCAATGCTAAACCGCTAACCATGGCTGCACCATAGCTTTTCCAAGAATGATTCCCTAATAGTTTTAGCAGTATTCGTTGAGGTACGAAATATCGAATTACTGTTGATCCAATGGTTCCTAATAATAGGAACGGGATAGCCTCGATAATGAGCCCTGTAATGATGGCAAAGCATTGGTGAATGGAGTAAGGAATATCATGACGGAATGCAGTGACTAATAGTATGTAGGCGGTAATGCTGATAACTAATAGATTTGGTATGAGTCCCCACGTAGAATTGCGGCATAATTCTGCTACCTTTTCTGGCGTTGGGGCTGTTACAATCTTGGCGTCACTGTTATAGGTCCGTAATAAGGCATGATGTGTATTGGTTTCTGTGATGATGCAATCCGCACTATATAATTGGCTTGTGACATCATTACCTAAACCAGGCAAAATGGATGCGACGAATTGGTCTGTACAAATATATAATACCTTTTCGATTTGTAATAGATGGCGTAGCTTATCACTATATAGCAAGGCTTCTAGTTGGTGAAAGCTGATCATACCGTTCCATTCAATCCATATTTCTTTAGGCTTTACTTTATCGATATAGCTTGCGATTTCATTAGCTATAGAACTATAGGTATCAGGTTCATTAGGCTTAATTGCACTAAGCCTATCAGGATTGAGTTGTAATCCTTCTTTGATGAGCGGTACAGAACCTTCTTCGGCGCTGATACATGCTGTACCACCAAGCTTTTTACGATGTTGTAGTTGTTCATTTATGAAAGTACTTTTACCAGAACCGATGAATCCGGTAACGATATAAACAGGTATCATGATTGACACACTTCGTTATGTACCATTGGTACATTAAAATCTGTGCCAATAACGACTAAGCTATAGTCAGTGGACTCACTAGGGAATAGGGAACAGTAATGGGTACCGTATTGTAACTCATGAGGCCCTTCAGTGGTCGGTACAATACCTTTAGCACGGAGTACTGTATCAGGCATACCTTCTAAGATGGTTTTCCATTGAATTAATGTGAGTGTGCGCAAGTCCTTAAATGTATGGCTCATAAATAGATGCTCATCATGTAAGGAATTGTCGTCATGACAATGGTAGAGGCGTTTGATATAGTCTCGTAACGCAATGGTACTCCATGCTTCTTCGTGAATTGGAGTATTTGGTGCTAACTCGTGAATCATACGTTTTGTAATGCTTGTTTGTTGGATGTCTTCGGTATGACTTAAGAAGATAGCATCACTATTTGTGATTTGATCTTTAAAGAAGAGACCAAAGTTTTTAATAAACATAGGTGCTTGCATGGCATCTACAGTGGTTACCGATGCATGAACATAGGCGGATTTTGCAATCTCTTCATCCTCACAGGTATGGATGATTTCGCTCAATTTGCTGACCCCAGATGGTTCGATATAGATGATATCTACATCGTAATTTTGAAGAATATCGAGCAGTGCTTGTTGGAAGTTCCCTTGCAAGCTACAGCAAATACAGCCAGATGTAACTTCACGAATGGTAGCCCCTGTTTTTGCAAGATTTGCTGCATCGAGGCTGGTTTCACCAAAATCATTTTCTATAATTAAAATTTTATCTGTAGATTTATGTTCTTTTAGTATGTGTTGTAAAAATGTTGTTTTTCCAGACCCTAGAAATCCGGATATGATAACAATAGGGATCATACGTACCTCCTGAGTAATGTAAACACAGTATACACCTATAGGATAACACAGAAAATACACCCTAGGGTATATGCATAGTTATGAAAGTACTATTTTTCTTAAAATTCTCATTAAATATATTGGTTATATACCTTATATGAGTATAGTGACAGATGTATTTAATATTCATAATTAATTGTGGAAAGTATTGTATATATCGATTTACGTATATATGAAGAGATACTCCTCTATGAATAAATATTAATTTTAAATTTTGGGAGAAGAATATAAAAAAATCCCTCCTATAGAAGACTCAGTCGAGGGAGAGTTGACTGAACTCCTTATAGGAGGGTGAGAAGAGAATTCGTTATATAAATCTCTAGTTAGATTACCTTTAGTATACCAAATTATACATAAAGTATATAGTCATTATTTACTGTTTTATGTTTATTGTAACTTAGCTAATAAAGCTTTTAGATATACATATACATTTTCAACAGATGGTAAATGAACGCGTTCCATTGGTGTATGTGGGCTTACGATAGTAGGACCAAAGCTGATCATTTGGGTGTTTGGTAGTACCCCTTTTAACAAGCCACATTCGAGACCTGCATGAATGGCGTTGACATTAGCTGGTGTATCAAACATTTCGTTATGTAAGGAAATAGCTTGTTCTTCAAGTTTAGAGCCTTTATCGTATTCCCATGCAGGATAACCGCCAGTGCGTTCTGCAGATACGCCTAGAGTTTTCGCAAGTAACATCATTTTCTTAGCTAAGAATTCAAGGCTGTTACTGTTAGAACTACGGATGGAAATGAGAATCTCAATAGTGTGTTCATTTTCGCGTACGATTGCGATATTGTCAGACGTTTCTACAAGATTTGGGATAGATTTGCTTACAGAATGAACACCATCTTGTGCAAGATAGATGTAAGTAATAAGGGCTTCTGTAGTGTCATCTGCATATACTACATCAGGAGTAGCAATATCTTCTACAACGAATTTAAGACCTGGATCTTGAATTCCATACTCGTGAAAATATTGTTTTTCTTGATAGGCAACTAATGTTTTGATTGCCTCTACATCTTCAGCGCGTACGGATAATGTAGCTACTGCTTTAGAAGGAATGGCATTATGTTTTACACCACCTTCAAAAGATGCTAAGCATACAGGATATTGTTGTTGAATATCATAGAGTACACGTGTTAATACTTGGTTAGCATTTGCACGTTGTTCGCAGATTTCAATGCCGGAGTGACCGCCTTTAAGACCTGTTACGGTAAGGGATAAGCCTGCATCATAGCCGGGTTGGTTGTTTTCACGCAATAAAGGAATATTTACGTGAACGTGACAACCGCCAGCACAGCTAACAGTAAAATCGTGTTCTACTTCTGTATCGAGGTTGAGTAAGTAATCACCACTTACTTGGCCTTCTTTTACAGCAAAGGCGCCGTCCATACCAGTTTCTTCGTTTGTTGTGAACAATAATTGCATAGGACCATGTTGTTGGCTATCATCTTCTAAGATGGCAAGCATCATAGCACCACCCATGCCGTTATCTGCACCTAGTGTGGTGTGGTCTGCATGCATCCATTCGCCTTCGATGATGTTGGCGATTGGGTCTTTAGAGAAGTCGTGATTAGAGTCGTGATCACGAACACATACCATGTCGATATGACCTTGTAAGATTACAGAAGGATGATTTTCATAACCTGGGGATGCAGGTTTTTTGATAACTACATTATATTGATCGTCTTGATGAACTTCTAAACCTAAGTTTTTGGCAAAGTTTACGATATAATCGCTAATGCCTTTTTCGTTACCAGATTCACGAGGAATTTGGCTCATTTCTTTAAAAATTTCTAATACGCGTTTTGCTTGAACGATTGATTCCATAATGGTTCCTTTCATTCTGATGTAATAATAGATATATATGTTGGTTGATTATACTGAATACGTAGTAATTTTATTAGTATACGAATTTAATGCCAATAATTGTATTTATTTCAGTGATAACTTTCACCGACATATATATGGAATATATAAATAATTAGTATATATATAGTTATATCACAAGAATGATTATTAGGATAGTTAATGCAAGCATTAGTACATGTAGATACTAGCTATATAGGAATAATAATGTATAATGAGGTTATACGATTAACGATTTTACAAATCCATTAGATTTTAGAAGGTTGGTGAACCAATGCAACACGACAGTCGCAATATTAGTATGCTTATGGATTTTTATGAGATGACCATGGCACACGGCTATTTTACGCAACATGAAAACACGGATCGCGTCGCGTTTGATGTATTCTTTAGACGCAATCCAGACAAGGGTGGCTTTGCCATTTTTGGTGGTCTTGAACAAATCGTTGAGTACATTTTGAATTTACACTTTGATGAACGTGATATTGATTTTTTACGGGCTCAAGGTATCTTTAGTGAGGAGTTTTTAAACTATCTAAAAGATTTCTCATTCACTGGTGATGTATATGCATTCCCAGAGGGTTCCATTATTTATCCCAATGAACCGGTTATAACTATCGTAGCGCCTCTCATAGATGCACAAATCGTAGAGACTGCAGTGCTAACTATGATGAACCATCAGTCCCTTATCGCTACAAAGGCAAATCGTATTGTACGCGCCGCAGATGGTCGTATTGTAGCCGATTTTGGTGCCCGTCGAGCTCACAATGTGGATGCCGCTGTATATGGTGCGAGAGCAGCCTACATCGGTGGGGTACAGTCTACGGCAACCGTTTTAGCGGGCCAACAATTTGGTATTCCTGTGAGCGGTACGATGGCTCATAGTTGGGTTATGTATCATGATTCTGAATATGAAGCTTTTAAAGCTTATGCTGAAGTCTATCCAGATGGAGCTGTATTCCTCGTTGATACCTATGACGTTTTGAACTCTGGTGTACCTAATGCAATCAAAGTAGCTAAAGATGTATTAGAACCTATGGGGAAACGTTTGAAAGGGATTCGTCTTGATTCTGGTGACCTTGCGTACTTAGCTAAAAAAGCACGTCGCATGCTCGATAAAGCAGGATTAGAAGATTGTAAAATTATGGCTTCCAACAGTCTCGATGAATATACAATCACATCTTTGTTAATTCAAGGTGGTCCTATCGATATCTTCGGGGTAGGTGAAAGACTGATTACCTCCAAGAGTGACCCTGTATTTGGGGCAGTTTACAAGATTGCTGGGGTTGAAAAAAATGGTGTGTGGGAGCCTCGGATTAAGATTTCAGAATCTGTTGAAAAGATTACGAACCCAGGATTTAAAAAGGTGTATCGCGTGTACAATGAGAAAGGTCGCGCCATTGCAGACTTATTAACATTGTTAGAAGAGGTACCAGATACAACCGAACCATATCGTTATATTGATCCAGAACAACCGTGGCGTGAATTGTACTTTGAAAACTGTACTTTCAAAGAAATGAAACAACTCATTATTAAGGATGGAAAATTACTAGTAGAATTACCAACTTTAGATGAGCTTCGTCAATATGTTAAAGACCAATTGGAAACTGAAATTTGGCTTGAAGAGCAACGTTTTGAAAATCCACATCGTCATTACCTTGATATGAGTCCAGGATACTATCAAATGAAAATGGATTTATTAAATCGTATTTTCCGAAAGAAATAGGAGGGCTTATGTTAGACAATCCACAAGCTACAAAAGAGGCTCTCATTCAATGGATTCAAGATTATTTTAGTCAAAATGGGCCTAGTTGTAGCGCTGTAGTAGGTATTTCAGGTGGTAAGGATTCCACAATTGTGGCGGCCCTTTGTAAAGAAGCCCTCGGGTCAGAACGCGTAGTGGGAGTGCTCATGCCAAACGGTGTTCAATCTGATATCGATGATGCTAAGGCCGTTGTCAATCACTTGGGTATTCCTCATATTATTGTGAACATAGGGGCTGCGTATACAGCCTTAACAAATGCCATCATTCAAGGCGAAGGTTATGAAGCTGTTACCGGTAGAGCTGATATATCTAAGGATGCAGCTATTAATACGCCACCACGACTTCGCATGGCAACCTTATATGCTGTTGGTCAAAACTTACCGAATGGGGCGCGTGTAGCCAATACATGTAACGGCTCTGAAGATTATGTAGGGTACTCTACAAAATATGGCGATAGTGCAGGGGATTTTAGTCCACTCGCCAATCTTGTTGTAGAAGAGGTACGTCAAATTGGTCGACTCCTAGATATTCCTAAATATCTTGTAGATAAAACGCCTAGTGATGGTCTCAGTGGTCAATCTGATGAAGATAAATTAGGATTTACCTATGCTGTATTAGATCGATATATTAGAACTGGAGAGATAGAAAATCTTGAAACGAAAGAACGTATTGATTATTTAAATCGTATTAATAAGCATAAATTAGAATTGATGCCGTCCTTTCACCCACAATGTTGAGAGAGGACTTGTTTTTACTAGTCTAATTCATGCTAATGTTGATTAACCAAAGATTTACTATTTCTTATGTATTTTATGATGGAGGTAATATGGAGACAAAAATTGCGTTGATTGGTACGGGTGGTACAATTGCTGGACAAGGCGCATCCGATACAGATTTGACGGGCTATACTGCAGGTGTACTAGGCCTCGATGAAATTTTAGACTCCGTACCAGGCACAGAACCATATGGTCTATATACATATACTCAGTTTAGTAATATTGAAAGTTCCGATATTACTGTCCAGCATTGGTTGGATTTATCTAAGTTAGTACAAGAATTAGTAAATCAAGAGGATATAGGCGGGGTTGTTATTACTCATGGAACAGATAGCATGGAGGAGACAGCTTATTTTCTTAATCTTACTGTTCGTACAGATAAACCTATCGTTATTACTGGCTCGATGAGACCTGCTGGGGCAATTAGTGCAGATGGTCCTATTAATTTATTACAAGCGATTCAAGTGGCAAGAACACCTGCATCTGTAGGTAAAGGTGTTCTTGTTGTTCTAAATGGCTATGTTGATGGGGCGCGTGATGTGTCCAAAGGGAATACAACTAATGTGGCTACCTTTGACAGTCCATTAGTAGGGCATCTTGGTATCGTCCAGGATGGTGTAGCTCATTATTATAAAGCCTCTACTCGTCGTCATACGAAAGAATCCATCTTTGATGTACATGACTTAACGGAATTGCCTCGTGTAGTTATTTTGACTTGCTATGGTGGTATGGATGACATGGTGCCAATGAGTGTAGTTGCCACTAATCCTGATGGGCTCATCTTGACTGGATTGGGTCATGGTACAATTCCTCAAAATGTACGTCAAATAACACAAAATACAGCATTCCCAACTGTACGTGCTTCTCGTACAGGGAGTGGCATGGTATCAGCTGTACCACAAGATGCACTAGCAGGCTATCTCGTAAGTGATACATTGAGTCCACAAAAAGCTCGTATTTTATTGATGCTGGGGCTTACAAAAACTAAAAATCTTAAAAAGTTACAACAGTTCTTCTATGAATATTAATTAGAAAATAAAAAAGATTTGAGAAAAACTCTCAAATATTAATTTGATATTCATTTTCAAGTATTATACTATGTGTAACAGTTTTATATGCAATGAACCGCACATCACGATCGCTTAGGATGTGCGGTTTTTTATTATTGTCTTTAGACTGGTTCGCGACGTAGTCGCGAATCATTAAACCACCCGCTATGCGGGTGCGGCAACGAAAGTTATACAAAAAAATCACCTTGCTTAAGTATAATGTAGGTGTTCAAGCTGCATTATATGCAAAAGAAAGGTGATTTTATATGGCAACAAAGACACAGAGCCTTGCGCACACAAAATGGTTATGCAAATACCACATAGTATTTACACCTAAGTATAGACGTAAAGTTATATATAATCAATACAGAAATAGTTTACGTGAAATACTGAGACGTTTATGCGAATATAAGGGCGTCAAGATTATAGAGGGGGAGCTTATGGCCGATCATGTGCATATGCTAGTATTAATCCCACCTAAAATATCAGTTTCATCTTTTATGGGATATTTAAAGGGGAAAAGTGCACTAATGATGTTCGATAAACACGCAAACTTAAAGTATAAATTTGGAAATAGGCACTTTGGGTCCGAGGGTTATTATGTTAGTACAGTAGGTTTAAATGAGGCTACCGTAAAGAAGTATATACGTGAGCAAGAGTTACATGACCAAATGAAAGATAAACTTAGTGTAAAAGAATATGAGGACCCTTTTAAGGGTAGCAAGTAATACATATCCCCTTTAAGGGGAATGTTACGAGTCAATGGCTATGCGGCTTGAACGCAGTGAAAGCCAGCGCCTTTAGACGCTGGCCTAGTACTACGGGCTTATAGCCCGTGAGCAAACCACCCGTTTTACGGGTGGTTCTGATTTCGCCTAGGATGCGTATTTTTTATTCGGCGCCAATAGCATTTTCTAAGGCTCGTTGTATACCTATATAAACAGCCTTAGCCAATGTATCCCCGAATAGGGAGAAGGAGCCTGCATCTGTTAACACATCACCATTGGTATCGATAGTGAGAACCACACCATCTGTAGAGGTACCGGTAGCAGAAGTCTTGCGTTCTTTTGTAATTGCTTCAGGAATATCTTCGTTGATAAATGGATAGAGGCGTACACTTTCAACACCCCAATCTTGGAGGGCTGCGGTTTTAGCCTCCGTAATTGTCATGATGGCTTTCACCATGGCACTATCTGTTAATGCCTTGTTTGTAAAGACAAGAATATTAATGGTACCAGGTACTATGAAACTACCATCTCGCTCCTCGTAGCAATAGCCTGTTCCTGCACGATGGGCTGTTTTTTCATAGCCTGCAGTAACGATGGTCTCCACAATCGTATCGTGTTCTTCAACCTTAGCGTACGCGTGAAGGTTCATTGTAGCAGACGTAAGAAGCGCTGTACTAAAATGAACAGGTGTATCGATGTGTTCAAACTCTTGTGCTAAATAATTTGCTACAGAGCCGCCAGGCAAATCTTTTTCTGTTTCAATTTGATACGTCAGTTGCTGATTTCGTACGGCCAAAGTATGGTGATATCCGCCATTGAGTTGACCACTAGATAAGGAATAATGGATGTCATCAAAGTGTACGGTAACGGAATTTAACTCTTTTGTTACATGACCTCCTGTTGCAAGCTCTTGTGGTGCTTCATATGGATTGTTAAACATATAAGTCTCCCTAGGTTTAGATTGTTATATATATAATATAAGGATATAATAGTTTTACTAAATTATTGTAAAATACATATGTTAGATTATAACACATATGTTTATTTCGAATATATTTCCGATTCTACCGAATGAGCGTTATATTTTATTCATGGAGGTTAGTATGAGTGATCTTTTAAATAGGGCTTCTGAATTACTGTTTAAAGATGCGAATGTATTGATTCAATTTCGAGACTGGTTCTTTTCACAAGCGGGTAATATATTATTAGCTCTCATTATGTTTTGGGTGGGGCGTTATGCTATTAAATGGGTAAAAACCTTTGCTGTTCGCATTATGACCAAAGCATCTTATGATACTGCGGCGATGAGCTTTATTACGCAGATCATCAATTATGCATTGCTAGTAGGTCTAATTTTGATTTGCTTAAATCAAATTGGTGTGCCTACAACATCCTTTGTGGCTGCTTTTGGTGCCTTCGGTTTAGGTATTGGTTTAGCATTACAGAGCAACTTATCTAACTTGGCATCAGGCTTATTAATTCTTATATTTAAGCCTTTTAGGGCAGGTCATGTTATTCAAGTTGGAGATACTGTAGGTAGTGTTAAGTCTATTCAATTTATGTATACTATTATCACTACTAAAGATCAAAGAAATGTGTATATACCAAACTCTATCCTTACCTCCCAAGCCATAACTAATATTGCTTATACTCACGAAAGGGTTATCCCGTTCGTCTTTGATATTGGTTATAACAATAATCATCATGAAGCAATTAAAATCTTAAAAAATATTTTTGCTGCTGATAAACGTGTACTCAATCCTAAAAATATGGAAATTGGTATTTCTGAATTTGGCGATAACTCTGTACGTATTGCTGCCTATGCACGCGTTAAGTCGAAAGACTTCTTAGATGTGCAATATAGTATTATGTCCGATGTAAAGGATGCATTTGATAAATATGGCATCGATATTCCATATCCTCAACGTGTGGTGTATATTCAAAATGTAGATAACTCTACTGGTGAAATTAAAGGTACTAAGAAAAAAGCAACAGGAACGAATGTTGCCATCGATGATAGTCTAGAAAGTTAAGTGTAATTTAGAAAGTGGGATATATGATATCTTTAACAACTAATTTGTTTATGATGTGGAAACGAATTGTTTTCTTGATAGCTTTTATAGGTTTAGTATTACTAGGATCTAGTATTTCGTATGCGGCATATATTGCACCGCCATCTACAGTTGGTGAAGCCGTTGTCCTCATTGATGCAGATACAAAAGAAATCCTATTTGCTAAAAATCCTGACAAATGGATGCACCCTGCTAGTACTACGAAAATGGTTACCTTGTTAACTGCCTTAGAACTAAAAGGTACACAACTTGATGAACTGGCAACTATAAGCAGCTATGCTACTAGTATGGAAGAATCTAATCTGGGAGTACATGTAGGCGATCAAATTACCTTGGAAGGCGTTCTTGAAGGCATGATGGTTGCCAGCGGTAATGATGCGGCCGTTGTAGTAGCAGAAAATGTAAGTGGCTCTGTAGAGAACTTTGCAAAGGACATGAATCGCGTTGCTGCAAAAGCAGGGGCAAAAAATAGTGTATTTTTAAATCCTCATGGTTTGACACAAATGGGCCATCACTCTACGGCTCGTGACTTGGCGATGATTGCAGCGTATGGTATGAAATACCAAATGTTCCGCGATAAAGTAGCCAATGATTATTATAAGGTGCCTTATCAAAACCGTACACCAGAAACAATTCGTACCACAAACCATTTCATTCGCAATAAATATCCCGGTGCTAATGGTTTAAAAACTGGCTTTACGAATGCTGCAGGGGAATGCTTGATTGCATCGGCTACCCGTAATGGTCATACTATGATTGTAGTTATGCTCAACGATGATAACCGTTGGGATGAAGCAGTACAATTCCTTGATTATGGATTTAAACTTCGCGGTGTCATTTAATTGGATATAATTAGACTATACCTTGAGCATGATTAGTAATGTATGTTATATAATTAAATTAATAGTATTAAATAGGTCCTGCTGTGCAGGACCTATTATGTAATGGGGGATATATGAGTTCATTTTTTGCATTTTTAAAACGCATGCGCTTTATCAATCGCTGGAGCCTTATGCGTAATACAGAAACAGAAAACATTCAAGAACATAGCCTCGAAGTAGCCATGGTAGCTCATAATTTGGCAGCTCTAAAGAATGAATACTTTGACGGTAATGTAGATATTAATAAGGTAGCTGTCATTGCCATGTATCATGAGGTTAGTGAAATTTTTACCGGCGATATGCCAACACCGATTAAATATTTTGATCCAAAACTTCGTGAACTTTATGGCGAAGTTGAAACGTTAGCACAAGAGAAAATGTTGTCTACCTTGCCAGAACGATTACAAGCTATCTATAAGCCTTTTATTGTAGATGCCGAGGAGAGTCCTGAGTGGCCAATCGTTAAAGCGGCAGACACAATTTCAGCGTATATGAAATGTGTGAACGAACTCAAGGCAGGAAACGATGAGTTTAAAGAAGCACATGACTCCATCCTAGCTAAACTAAAAGCACTCAACATGCCAGAAGTTGATATGTTCCTTGAAACCTATATGCCTGCACTTGGTAAGAGCCTGGATGAACTAAACTACTACGAAATCAAATGATGATTAAAAAAGAGACGACCAGAGGTCGTCTCTTTTTATTCTATAAAATAGAAAATAGCCATAACATCTTAGTAGACGTCACAGCCATTTTACATCTCAAATAAAGTTTTAGAGATGAGCTGGACGTTCCTAGGCATCTAGCTATCTCTGTTATTATATTATAAGTTTTGACTAAACAGATGTCAAAGTTTGTAAAGGTATTATAAATTATAATATCTTTTTAGACTCTATAATTTCCTGATTTCTCATTAATATTTTCTTCCCACGCCACGAGAATGCCCGATTGCCATACTTAGCTTTGAACTCTTTATTTGTTAGTATTTCTAGTTCATTACTATCGATGTACGGTTCGACTTGCTGGAATTCTGGAATGGGTGTTGTGGGAATGCCCTGATTATGTGGGCACACTTCTTGGCATACATCACAACCGAATACAAGTGGTGTTTTAGCGATAATGTGTTGTTCGTGCTCGGTGAGATCGCCTTTTTTCTGGGTTAGATAACTTTTACAAGTATCATATTTGAATTCGTCATGACCTAAGCATTGGCCTAAGCAGGCCGTAATACATCGATTGCATCCTATACAGGACTGATCGAGCGGTGTATTTGGCTCAAATTCTAAGGTAGTTAAAATTGTTCCTATCGTAACATAGGATCCCCATTTAGGACTGATGAAACAATTGTTTTTGCCGTAGAAACCAAGGCCTGCTAAGTAGGCCATGTAACGATCCGCGAGGGGAGAGGTATCACAATGTATAGAAAATTGAGCTGAAGTATCCATTTTTTGTAATTTTTCAGTAAGTTTTTTTAAATATTCATTAATGACCAGGTGATAATCTGTAGCCCATGTATAGCGGGAAAGATTAGATGGACCACTACGTTCTACGTAGTATGGGAAGAGGCATACTATAGCGCTTTTGGGCGTAAACTCTGTTGTTCCTAGCAGTCGCTCTTCTACGTCGGCTGCTGTAAATGGACAGGGGTTACTTTCATACAAAATAGTTTTTGCATTTTCAGGTAGAGGCCAAGGGGCAATCCCAAATTCATAAATATGTAATTCTTTGCAAAATTCCTGTAAATTTATATCTTTCATCATAGATTTAGTGGCGAATAATTGGTAAAATAAAAGTATAAGAAACGTGAGGAATTCTATAGATTCCTGCTAAGTTTGTAGTTCGGTGATATCTGTATTTTTGTGGTTATCATCCAGTTCTGTTAGTATTAGTATACCATTGAGAGGACAGATTATGTTAGCATTTATGAAAGTATTACAACCGAAGACGGTGGAAGAGGCTTATGAATTAGCCACAAAAAACAAAACTGCCCCAATGCTAGCTGGTGGCTGCTGGTTGCGTTTAGGTCGGCGCACATGGCCTGCAGTGATTGATATGGCTAGTCTTGATTTGCGCTATGTTCGCGAAGAGGATAACGAATTTGTCATTGGTGCTATGGCAACGCAAGGCGACGTGGAACGTTTTGAGCCATTACAACAATTCTGTGGTGGTGCTGTTGTTAAAGGTGTTAAAGAAATTCTTGGCATTCAATTCCGGAACACTGCTACTATGGGTGGATCTGTAGCAAGCCGCTTCGGCTTCTCCGACATTATTCCTGCATTAATGGCAGTACATGCAGACATCGTTACTTTTAAAGGCGGTCGCATGTCCATACATGACTATATGAAATACAGAGAACGTGATATCCTCGTGGAAATTCGTATCCCTAAAGTAGATGTGCCTGTAGCTGTAGAGGCTCTTCGCATCTCTCGTGGTGACTTCCCGGTGTTGACAGGTGCTCTTCGCCGTGATGACAAAGGCGTTGAAGTGTACATCGGTACAAGACCTGGCGTGCCTCAATTAGCAGAAAAAGCAAGTGCTCTGCTTTCAGAAAAAGGATTGTCTGCAGCAAAAGAAGCAGGTCAATTAGCATCTGAAGAGTTAGTTTATCAATCTAACTCTCATGCTTCCAAAGAATATCGAATGGAAATGGTAAAAGCTATGGTTCAACGCTTGTCTAAGGAGGTGGCACAATAATGGAACTCGTACTTAATATTAATAATAAAAATGTAACTGTTAATGTGCCAACTGATGAAATGTTATTGGATACATTGCGTAATCTTGGTTACTACAGCGTACGTTGTGGCTGTGACACAACAAACTGTGGTCTTTGCACTGTATGGGTAGATGACGAAATTATCTTGTCTTGTGCATATCCTACATTCCGTGCGCCAGGTCATAAAATCACTACATTAGAAGGCTTGCAAGAAGAGGCTGAATTATTAGCGGCTTGTATTGCTAGCGAAGGCGCTGACCAATGTGGCTTCTGTACAACTGGCATGATGATGAGTGCTATCAACTTAAAACGTAAAAATCCAAAGGCTAGTGATGATGAGATTCGTGAATACCTCATCGGTAATTTGTGCCGTTGTACTGGCTATGAATCACAACTTCGAGGGGTTCGTAAATTCTTAGAAGGAGGCCTAAAATAATGAATAAGCACATTGGTAAATCCTATGACAAGGTTGACTCTAAAGGTATTTTGACGGGTAAACCGTCTTATACTGGCGATTTTGTTCCAAAAGATGCGTTCGTTATTAAGGTTCTTCGTAGCCCTCATGCACAGGCGCGCATTAAATCAATCGATACATCTAAAGCTAAATTAATTCCTGGTGTAGAAGCGATCTTTACACATGAAGATGTGCCTAATACTCGTTTTACATTGGCTGGTCAAACCTACCCAGAGCCATCTGCTTATGATGCGCTTATATTAGACCCTGTAGTTCGCTATGTAGGCGATGAAGTGGCTCTTGTTGTTGCAAAAGATGAAGCTACAGCACTTAAAGCGATGCCTCTTATCAAGGTTGAATACGAAGTACAAAAACCTGTGCTTGATATGCATACGGCTATCGACCATGAAACAGTAGTCCACCCTGAAGATGATATTCATAACAATATCCCTGTAGGTCAAGATTATAAACGCAATATTTGCGTATCTTATCATAAACGAGTAGGCGATATTGAAGCTGAACTTGCAAAATGTGATTATGTAGTAGATGGTACTTACTTTGACCAAGCTACACGCCAAACAGCAATGGAACCATTCCAAAGTTATGGTTACATTGATGCATTGGGCCGTGTAGTTATCGTATCTTCTACACAAATTGTATTCCATGTGCGCCGTCATATTGCGCGTGCATTAGGAATTCCGGCTACAAAGGTTCGCGTAATCAAACCTCGTATCGGTGGCGGTTTCGGTTCTAAACAAACGGCTTGCACAGAAATTATGACAGCTTTTGTGGCGTGGACATTGAAGAAACCTTGCTACCTCTTATACGATCGCACGGAAGCACAGACTTGCTCCACTACACGTCATGCTCGTGAATGGAAAATCCGCGTAGGTGCTACAAAAGATGGAATTATCAAAGTAATTGATATGGACTCCATTACTGATGCAGGTGCTCATGCAACTCACTGCTTCACTACTACTACAGCTGGTGAGCATAAGTCCATTCCTTTATACAATAAAGCGACAGCTGTCCACTACGGTACAGAAGGTGTATACATGAACCATACACCAGGCGGTGCATTCCGTGGTTATGGTGCTACAGAAGCGCTATGGCCATTAGAGTGTGCTGTTAATAATTTGGCGGATAAAATGGGCGTTGACCCTGCTGAATTGCGTCAAAAGAATTTGATTGCTCAAGGTGAACAAAGCTTGGTATACGCTCCGGATGAATACCTTGACTCTGGTCTATTCCAAGATACAGTAAACCGCGTAAAAGAAATGGCTCGTTGGGATGAGCGTCCTCATTCTTGGGATATTGACGAACGTTATCGCGGTGGCCTTGGCATGGCATTAGCGTTACAAGGTTCTGGTGTTGCTAACATTGACGTAGCATCTGTAGAAATTCGTCTTGGCGATGATGGTAACTACACATTGTATACGGGCTCTTCCGATATGGGCATGGGTGCTAATACTGTATTGACTCAAATGGCTTGTGAAATCATTGGCTGTCCTATGGAATACATGACTGTTGTTGAATCTGATACAGACATCGTACCATTTGATCCAGGTTCTTATGCATCTAGTACAACATACGTAACTGGTACGGCAGCAAAAATGGCTGCTGAAGAATTACGCACTAAGATTATTGCTAAGTTCGCTCAATTCTTCGATACAGATGTAGAAAACATCGACTTTGATGGCGTTGTAGCTACCACAAAAGATGGTTCTCAAACTATGGATATCCATCAATTAGCTCCAAAATTATTGGTAGGCGTTAATGCAGAACAATTGTCTGGTTTCGCTACATGGGGCAGTCATACGTCCCCACCTCCATTCATGGCAACTATTGCAGAGGTAAAAGTAGACAAACAAACTGGCAAGGTTATTCCGCTTCATACATATTCCTGCATCGATTGCGGTACTGTTATCAATCCTAAATTGGCTCGTGTTCAAGTTGAAGGTGGCGTAGTACAAGCTATCGGTATGGCGTTGTATGAAGATATACGCTATTCTAATAATGGTCGCTTAGAGACTAATAACCTTATGACTTATAAAATCCCAACCCGTCAAGATATTGGCGAGTTACATGTAGACTTTGTAGAGTCTTATGAGCCGACAGGCGGATTTGGTGCCAAATCTATTGGTGAAGTTGTTATTAATACGGCTAGTCCAGCTATTCAGCATGCTATTAAAAATGCAGTTGGTGCGGACGTTCGTACATTACCTATGACACCTGAGAAGGTATTTGTGGCTATGGACGAGAAATATAAAGTATAGAGATTTCTATTTACTTTTCCTTTCTAAGGAGGCCTGGTTTTATGACATCACAAACATCCTATTGGAATCGATTGATTCAGCCGGGAATCGTGGCCCTTGTTGGGGCAGGCGGTAAAACGACTGTGCTTTCAAAATTAGTAGAATATGGAAGGCTGAAAGGTCAGCCCATCGTAGTTACGACTACGACTCGACTCTATGAATCTCAAGTGGCTCATTATGAACCGATTTATACTCGAAATATTAATGAAGCTGATGAATATTGTACTGATCGTATTTTGCGTGGATATTGTGGTGCGTGGTTCTCTGGCATTACAGGAACAAAAGTGGACTCCTTAGATTGTGATCTTATCGATGGTTTAGCAAAATTGCATCCGAACTGGCAAATTGTAGTGGAAGCAGATGGGGCAAAGGAAAAATGGCTTAAGGCGCCTAAGACGACTGAGCCAGTCATCCCATCTCTCACAAAGACTACGATTGGTCTTGTGAATTTACAAATGTTAGGAGCGCCGCTTGATGATGAGCACGTGCATAACATCGAGCTCGTTCAAGATATTGTGAAACGCGATATGGGTGCCATTGTAACGCCACGCATGTTGGCTGATCTTGTGCTCCATAAACAAGGTTTATTCCAATACAGTAAAGGTAAAAAAATTCTGTTCTGTACTGGTTATGAAACGGTGCAACATCGTATCATTGATGATTTTATTGATCATATTGTAGATAGCGACATTTCCGATATCATCTTAGCTGATGGATACAAAGCAAGTTGTGAAATCCGTCGCATTATTCAATGTCGGTAGGTACTCATGACTTATGTGAAAGCAAAATCTAATACCGCTTTCAGTCCCATGAGAGACCCCATAGACCGTCGTCCTTTACATATTGGCATTGTCCTTCTCGTAGGAGGTCAATCCAAGCGCATGGGATGTAATAAGCAACTTTTGCCTTGGCGTGGTAAAACTGTTTTAGATGCGGTCTGTGGGGCTCTTCATTGTGGATGGAATGATTCGGTAGAACTTACTGAATCCTGTAAACTACCTTTTGTAGCGGTTACTGGTGATGATCATAAAAGATTAGAACCTATAGTTACGAGCTATGGGTTTGAAGTGGTTCAGAATGAACATCCTAATCGTGGACAAGGCCTGTCCATAGCGATAGGAGTACGTCATTTGATAGAAAACTCACCGATACCGCTAGATGGCATTCTTTGTTCTGTAGGGGATCAACCACTATTGACCGGGAATGTTGTACATCAGGTTATTAGTGCATTTAGTGATAACTTTCATTCGAAAACTATCGTCGTTCCGCATTATGGGGCGAATTATCAATCGGGAAATCCTGTTCTATTTGGTTCACATTGGTTTAAATCATTGCAACATATCCAAGGGGATCAAGGTGGCAAAACTATCATTCGCGGTAGTGGTAAAGACCATGTTATCAAATTGTGGATTCGTGACGATGTTGGATATGATATTGACACACCCGATGATTTTGAGCGTTTGAAACAACGTGAAAGTGAGGCATTATGAAACCATTAGTCCTTATGCGCGGAGGCGGAGACATCGCTTCTGGCGCTGTATATAGATTGAAACGTGCAGGCTATCCTGTGGTGATTAACGAAATCGCCATTCCTACCATGATTCGCCGTGAAGTATGTTATGGCAATGCTGTACATCGTGGAGAAATGATTTTGGAACGCTTTGTAGCACGTCATGTAGCCCTCAGTGAAGTAGCAGATACGTTGGCACAAGGTGTTATTCCCGTTGTGACTAGTTCGTATGAAGAGCTACTTGATACATTGAAGCCAGTTATTGTTGTAGATGCTATTTTAAGTAAAAAGAATCTTGGTACCAAACGTGATGATGCAGATCTCGTCATTGGTGTGGGGCCTGGATTTACTGCAGGGCATGATGTGGATGTTGTTATTGAAACCATGCGCGGTCATTACTTAGGTCGTTGCATCTATGATGGTCCAGCGCAGCCTAATACGGGGATTCCCGGTAATGTAGGTGGTTATACTCATGAACGTGTTATTCACTCACCAAAGGCGGGTCTGTTTACAGCTAAGCGCCATATTGGCGATTCTGTACAAGCTAATGAAGTCATTGGTTATGTAGATAAAGAGCCAGTGCGGGCAAAAATTACAGGTATTCTCAGAGGTATTCTTAAGAGCGGACTCATCGTATCCGACCATTTTAAATTGGCCGATGTAGATGCTCGTTGTGAAGAAGCTCATTGTTATAGTATTTCAGATAAATCCCTTGCTGTTGGTGGTGGCGTTTTAGAAGCCGTTACTGCATGGGATTATGAAAGGAATCAAGATGGAAACGATCTATGATGTGATGAAAGACCGTCTTCAGCTTACAGAAACTACGTTGATGGTTACTGTTTTGTCTGGTCCGCGTCAAGGGGATAAGACAATTTATGCTGAAGATGGTAGTGTTTTGTATGGCACACCAATTGAAGGCTTTATGGTAGATAAAGCAAAGCTTAATTCTTTGTGCATGGTAGGCGAAGTTGAATGTTTCGTACAACCTGTAGAAAATGATCCGTCTGTTCTCGTATTAGGCGCTGGTCATGTAAGCCGTGCTATTACAGATTTATTACTATTTATTGGGTGTCGTGTAACCGTTGTAGATGACCGCCCAGAATATGTAGTTCCTGAATTCTTTGATGAACGTGTAACTCGTAAATGCTTACCATTAGAAAACTTTAAAAATGATCTACCTCTTGATGAATATAATGGGTTTATCATTGTTACTCGTGCTCATGAGTATGATAATGTATGCTTAGAACAATTGCGCGATTATTTGCCAACCTATATGGGTGTTATGGGCAGTCAAAAGCGTATTCATTATGCATTTGAAGTATTGCGTGAACAAGGCTGGACGCAAGAAGAATTAGATATGGTATATGCACCAATTGGTCTAGACTTAGGTGCACAAACCCCTGAGGAGATTGCATTATCTATCGTTAGCGAATATTTGGCAGTGGTGCGTGGTAAAAAAGGCGGCTCATTGCGGAAAGGTAGAGTGAGCTATGAATCGTGAGTTTATTGAATATTTAAGTGCTCGTAAAAATGAAACACTAGCTGTGGCTACTATTTTATTTACCCGTGGTTCTACACCGCGTAAGGCTGGTACATCTATGGTAGTATTCCCAGATGGATCTATCTTTGGTACGATCGGTGGTGGTCGTGCTGAAAATGAGATTCGTCTAAGCGCTGTTGATTCCTTGAATAAAAAAGAAGCACATCGTCGTATCGAAGTTCTTTTAGATGACGATGTAGCTGTAAAAGAAGGCATGGTGTGTGGTGGACAGATGGATGTGTGGATTGAAACACAAAACATTTAAGTTTATAACTATAGAAAAATCATATCTTATAATTGTTTATAAATTTACAGTGCTTCTAAAATGAGTTAAAATATAAGGTACAGCCAAGTAGTTGGTTGTACCTTATTATTTTGTATAAGGAGCTATTTTTATGCATATTGACGCACTTATACATACCTTTAGGCTTCTTGATATCGCTGATATCTTAATCGTTGCCGTAGGTATTTATTACTTATATAAATTGCTTAAAGATACACGGGCCGTTTCTCTTTTGAAAGGTCTTGTTATGCTAGCAATTCTAAATTTATTGAGTCATTTGCTGAATCTATATGTTATCAATTGGATTTTGCAACAAAGTATGACCGTTCTTCTCTTCGCATTACCTGTAGTATTCCAACCGGAATTGCGTCGTGCTTTAGAACAATTGGGCCGTGGTCGAATTTTCAGTAAGGCACAGAATGTCAACGAAGAGGAAATGGATATGGCTATCAATGAAGTGATGGCGGCGGCTCGCGTTATGTCTCGTGAGCATACCGGGGCACTTATCGTTTTTGAACGTGAAGTAGGTCTCAATGACTTCGTTGATACAGGCATTTTAATTGATGCTGTGTTGAGCCGTGAACTTATTAAAAATATTTTTGTTCCTAGTACACCACTTCATGATGGGGCGCTAATCATCCGCGATGGTCGCATTCGTGCAGCTGGTTGTTTATTGCCACTAACTGAGGATCGTACATTGAGTACTGAACTTGGTACACGTCACCGTGCAGCCATCGGTTTGTCTGAACAAACTGATGCTGTCGTTGTTGTGGTCAGTGAGGAAACGGGGACAATTTCCTATACCTATGGCGGCCATATTTATCGCCATTTACCGGAAGATCAAATTAAAGAAGCGTTGCGTACATTTATGGAACGCCCTCGTCAAACCATTACTGGTATGTGGAAATGGGGGGCAAAAAAATGATGATACATTTGAAACGCAATTGGCCAGCTAAGTTGTTATCATTGCTAGCCGCTATCGTCATGTGGTTCTTTATCATGCGAGATCAGAACCCTGTGATGGAGGTAACCTATACAGTACCTGTTCAAGTCCAAAATCTTGATTCCCATTATATTATAGAAGATGCACCTGATGTAGCACGCATTGTCCTTTCGGGCCCTCGCGATACGATTATGGCTATAAAGGCAGATAATCTTCGTGCATATATTGATGCATCTGGTGTAAAACCAGGTCAAAATAATGTAACCATTGGATTTACCCCTCCAGCGGGGATGAGCCTTGTGGAGGTTAAGCCTGATACTGTAACAATTAATGTAGACGAATATGCAGAGCGGAAAATACCGGTTGAAATTGTTCCAATTGGTAAGTTCTCCGACGATGTTGCTCTCAAGTCAGTAACTATTGTACCGAAAGAGGTAACTGTATCTGGACGTAAACAGCTCGTTAACGCTGTAAATAAGGTTGTTATGAAGGTTAATATCTCTGGTCAAACTAAGAACTTTAGTGCTGTTAGTACGTTAGAAGCCTGGGATATATCTGGTAATGTATTAGATGTACACATCAATCCAAGCCAAGGTCAAGCGCAATATGAACTAAACTTATTGCGTAAAGATAAAGCGGTTCCTATTACAGTACCAACGGCGGGGACGGTAGCTGATGGGTATGAAGTTAAGTCTATATCCGTTACACCAACTCAATTAACTGTGACTGGTCGAGAAGAAATGATTGATTCTGTTTCAGAAATTCAAACAGAACCAATTGATCTTACCGGTGTAACGAAGGGCATTCAAGGTAATTACAACTTAGTATTACCGAGTGGTGTCAATAGTAATGTTACTACAGTACATGTTAAGGTAGATATACAAAAGAAAACTACGTAGCTAAAAAGGACCCTAATAGAGTAGATTACATAACTCTATTAGGGTTTTGTTTTTATTATTCATATATTAGCTTTTATAGTAGTGTTGTATAATAAAGATGTATGACCAATTTCTAATGGGTCAGTTATAAAGAATTTAGGTCAAATAATATAGATGTAGTCCATTCTGAAAGGATAGCTTTAATAGGTAACATATGATTAGAATAATAAATCTCCGCGTGGCCGTGACGGTCAAGTCGGATATTAAAGAGATTGTAGAAAAGAAGTATCCCCAGTTACGTGGTGCCATTGAAACAATTCATGTTGTGCGACGCGCTGTAGATGCTCGTAAAAAACCTAATATTGTATTTGTATATACCTTGTTCGTTGAGGTTCAAAAAGAAGCTCAAATTATGAAAAAACTAGGTAAACAAAAGGATGTATCTGTGTTCACGCCAGAAGATCCGGAACCTATTGTCTATGGTAATGTGCTTTTAGCACATCGTCCTGTAGTGATGGGATTTGGGCCGGCAGGTATGCTTGCAGCATTCTACCTAGCTCGTGAAGGATATCATCCAATCGTTCTTGAACGAGGTCAAGACGTTGATACTCGTAGCCAAGATGTAGAAACATTTTGGAAAGAAGGGGTCTTTAAGCCTGAATCCAATGTACAATTTGGCGAAGGCGGTGCAGGTACCTTCTCAGATGGTAAATTGACAACTCGCGTTACACATCCTAGATTGCACGAAATCTCTAAATACTTTGTAGAATTTGGTGCGCCTGAAGAAATCTTATATAAACATAAACCTCACGTAGGTACAGATAAGTTGCGTACCATGGTAAAAGCTATGCGTGAACGCATCATTGAGTGGGGCGGTGAAGTTCGCTTTGGCGCCAAAGTAACTGATTTGTTCATTGAAAATGATCGTATCGTTGGTGTTGAAGTTAATGGCAACGGGCGAATCGATACGACGGTTGTGCTTTCTGGTGTAGGCCATAGTGCACGTGATACGTATGAAATGCTACATAAACGCAATGTAGAAATGACAGCAAAACCATTTGCTATTGGTGTTCGTATAGAGCATGATCAAGCTGTTATCGACGAGTCCCAATATGGTGTAGAACCTTCCAGCTTGGGCCTTGGTGCCGCAGAATACTCCCTTGTGTATCACGATAAAGAAACAGGCCGTACTGCGTATAGCTTCTGTATGTGCCCAGGTGGTCAAGTTGTGGCCTCTGCATCCGAAAATGGGGGCGTTGTTGTGAATGGCATGAGCTTATATGCTCGTGATAGCGGTGTTGCGAACAGTGCTATCGTAGTTAACGTAGGCCCAGAAGATTTCGGTAATCATCCTCTGGATGGTGTAGCATTCCAACGTGAATGGGAGCGCAAAGCTTATGAATTAGGTGGCTCTAACTTCCATGCACCAGCACAAACAGTAGGTCAATTTTTAGGGCTTTCACAAGCACCAAGCGTACAAGATAGCACCTATAGCTATGAACCAGGTGTAGTAAATTGCGATTTACATGATTGCTTGCCACCATTCGTAACGTCTGTATTGGAACGGGCTTTGCCATATTGGGGACGACGCATTCATGGATTTGATAATCCTGCAGTATGCATGACGGGCGTTGAAACGCGTACCTCTGCACCACTGCGCATGGGACGTAATGAAGATCGCGTTTCTCCGACTGTAGGTGGATTCTACCCTATGGGTGAAGGCGCTGGCTATGCAGGTGGCATTATGAGTGCAGCCCTTGATGGAGCAGAAACGGCTATCTTATGTATGGCAAAATATGCAAAACCTAACTAGTTAGTAGTAGAATATATTGTAAAAGAAACTACAGTATAGGTTCATATTGATACTGTAAAATAATATATCTGTATAGTATCTATATGTGTAGTGTATATATTGTGATATAATACACAACAGTGAATATATGAGGACTTGTGACTTTCACAATCCCTAGAGGAGGATAATTATGGCTCGTTTATTTGGTACAGATGGTGTACGTGGTGTTGTTAATGAATTTTTAACACCTGAATTAGCCTATCATTTAGGCCGTGCTGCGGCTACATATTTTGGTAAGGAAAAAGATCATCCTACATTCTTGATCGGTCGCGATACGCGTATTTCTGGCTCTATGCTTGAAAGTGCGTTAGCAGCAGGCATTTGCTCTGTTGGTGGCAATGTTGTCATTGCCGGTGTTATCCCAACTCCAGCAGTAGCGTACCTTGTACGTCAACAAGGTTTTGATGCGGGTGCTGTTATTTCTGCATCTCACAATCCATATCCAGATAATGGCATTAAATTCTTTGACGGCAATGGCTATAAATTGCCAGATGAAGTAGAAGATGAATTAGAAAAATATGTTCGTCAAAGTGCGGACAATGAATTGGCACGTCCTACAGGTGATGGCATCGGTACAATTGAGTACAATAGCAACTTGGCTCATTTATATGCTCACTTTGTTCGTCACACCATCGATACATCTCTTGAAGGTTTAACTATCGTATATGATGGTGCGAACGGTGCTGCTTCTAGCGTAGGCCCTGAAATCTTGTCTGGCCTTGGCGCTAAAGTAATCAACATCAACGTTAATCCAGATGGCTTGAATATTAACCATCACTGTGGTTCTACACATATTGAAGGCTTGCAAGTAGCTGTGCAACAACACAATGCGGACCTTGGTATCGCTAACGATGGCGATGCTGACCGTTGCTTATTGGTTGACGAAAAAGGCCAAGTTCTCGATGGCGATCAAATCATGTTATTGTGTGCCCTTAAATTAAAAGAAGAAGGCAAGCTAAAAGGCGATACAGTAGTTGGTACTGTTATGAGTAATATTGGCTTCCATAAAGCAGCAGAAGAACTTGGTATGAAAACCGTGTCTACTGCAGTTGGTGACCGCTATGTATTGGAATACATGCGTGAGCATGACCTCTCCGTTGGTGGTGAACAATCTGGTCACGTAATCTTCTTAGATCACAATACAACTGGTGACGGTATGTTAACAGCTGTGCAAGTAGCGGCTCTTATGAAAGAAAAAAATCAACCGCTTTCTGAGCTGGCTAGCATTATGACAAAATACCCACAAGTATTAGTAAACGTTCGCGTTGCTACTAAAACAGGCTGGGAAGACAATGATATTATTAAAGCTGCTATCGTAACAGCTGAAGGTGAACTCGGTGATGAAGGCCGCGTTCTAGTACGTGCATCCGGTACAGAACCACTCATCCGCGTAATGGCTGAAGGTCCAGACCAAGAAGCGCTACAATCCCTATGCCAAGAAATCGCTGATATTATCGGTAGAGAACAAGGGTTAGCGGAATAAAAGTAGGGTGTGAGGCGGCAGAGGAGCTTGCGACGATGAAGCCCACACATCACTTTGTTCCGAGCGTAAGATTTTGCGAAGCAAAATCCACAGCGAGGAACCATCTTTACTAAGATTAAACTAATGGATTTTAATAATTGTGAATCCATTCTACAATTTCATATTAAAAGTATCCCCTCCTATATATGTCCCTTTGCTCCGTCCTACGTAAAGTCGCTGCAGGAACATATATAGGAGGGTATTTATTTTATATTTATTTAGGATGGTTACCGAATGGAACCGTCACTATGGCGCAAATATTTCTGCATTATACCATTTCTACTCATTAAGAGTTATTTCGCATATGGGGAGGAGGATAGCAGAGATGATGTAATTTATCTCTTACATAGTTAAGAGATGGAATGGTGTTTTTGCAAATACGTACATAGGGTATGACTTATGTTATTATAGCTATATAGTTTAAATCGTATTGGTTTAATAGTTAAGGTGTAATATGAAAAATATAAATCAAGGGGAGGCTGAGACTCTCCTTAATGAGTGCCCGAATAGTATTGATTCTGCCTGTGAGCTTGCATATGCTGAATCACAAGCGAGGAGAGAGAAAAATTCACAGCTTATCTTGGAGAAGTTCTTAGAAAAATATAGTGATGAATTGAATGATGTTGAAAAAGCTAAAGTTTATACTAATTTGGCTTTTTATTATAATGATGAGGGCAATATAAAAGAATATGAGTATCTATCTGCAGCTGTAAAGTTAAATTCTCCATATATAGAGACCTACCGAGGGCTGGCTTTGTATCATTTCTCATCTTATGCAGATAAGGGCTCAGTAGAGGAATTGGAGAGAAGCTTACTGACTTATGAAAAGGGACGAAGCATATCATATAATTATGAAATGAACTTTGGCCGTGCCGTATGTTTATTTGAACTCAAAGAATATGAAAAAGCAAAGACCATATTTTTGCAGTTACTTGAAAACTATCCAAATAGAATGCGATTATTTCTTTGTATAGCTTATTGTGATGTGTATTTAGGAAATAAAATCCAATCCCTTGATTATTTGAAGAAAATTAAGATTGGTGGAGATCCTACATATCAGCGAGATGATGAAATTTGGGAGTTTGATATCTTTAACGCCTATTATGTATTAGATGAGTACAAGTTATTCTTAGAAGAATGTGAAAAGGCTAAAAGCACTTGTGACTTAAATTACGGCCCTTATTATTTTGGCCTTTGGACTATGAACCAACATGACCAATTCTATCTAGAAGTGATCAAACAACGAACAGAAATACTAGCATGTATTGAAGATGTAAAAATAGATGATGACTTTGCGAGTGAAGAAGAGAGGCAAGAGTATCTCCAATGTTGGGAAGATGATTTAGAAAGCCTAAATATATTAGAGCATAAGATTAAATATGAAAACTATAAGCCTGTGGTTGAACTAAAACTATGGCCCATATATGACTGCTATTTGATAGACTAACTCTCAGAATAAATTTTGGTATAACCTTAGGCAGCTTTGTATGGTTCTAAATCGGCATAGAAATAAAAGAGGCAACGTCGACGACGTTGCCTCTTTTATTTCTTGGTTTTATTTATCAGCCACAACGAGTTTATATCCATTCAAGTGAATGTTACTGCCTGTTGTGTCTTCGTTAGTTAAGGATTTTACATAGCTATCGCCTGTGAGTGTCCAGATAGAGTCTTTGCTGAGTTTAAGTGTAATTTCTTTAGCTGTGTTGTCTGTGTTTACAGCGCCTACGAGGCTAGATCCATTAGTCATGTCCAGTGCGACAGTACTGATGGAGTCGGCTACGATGTTACCGTTAAGTTCTTGATTGGATGCGCGGAGTGTGAGGTGGCCACCGTTTTCCCCAGTTTTACCCCACCGGGAGTCTGCTGCAGCTTTCACGAGTGTCGTAGTATTTGGCATTACAATCGTGTTGCCTGTAAGGTCCGCTTCGGCTGTGGTGTTGTTTACATAGATGAATGCACCTGTACCATGAGTTGTGAGTGTGTTATTTTCCGCTTTTAAACGAGCGATACCGCTTTCAGCATCACCGGAGAAGCTTTGGTATAGCATGAAGCCATTATCTTGGTATCCTGTAACATTAGAGTTCGTAAGGGTAATAGAGTTTTTACCTTCTACGACACCAATTTCACTCTTGTTAGCTACGCCATTCACATTGTTAGCTGTAATATTGCCAGTGGAGTAGATAACAGGACTGCCTGAACCAGATGTAGTAAGTTTAGCTGCTTCTGCAGTAATAGTACCTTCGCCACGGTCTGTAGCGAGTGTAGCAGAGTGAGCCCCTTCAGTAGTAATGGTTAAATTTTTGCCGTTTACAGTGCCTTTATAGGTTGCATCTAAGCCGCGAGAGGAATCACCTTTTGTGTGAATATTAGTATTCTCTACGTTGATAACAGATCCTTCGCCAGTGGCAAATACTCCATTAGAGCCAATACTATTAGATGTAATATTACTATTTTTAATGCTCGTTTGACTGCCTTCGATGCCGAGCACTACTGCATTTTGTCCGCGGAAATTACTGTTGTCATCATTTGTGGTGTTACCCTGTTTATCAAATACGCTGCTATCGATGGTGATAGTGGCTTTGTTTTTGCCGATGAAAGAATTTTGGTTGCTTGTAGTATTATCAAATCGTTGGTGTTCGAATGTTTTGCTTTCACTAATAACAGATGTACCTGTGAAAGTATTAGGATTAGCTTCCTTATGAGGCGTTGGTTCATTAATTTCGCCTGTCTTTACATCATCAGGTCTAGGTACATCATTTTTAGGTGTATCAGTATTAGGTGCATCAGCCTTAGGGGCAGATATGCTTTGTGGTGGAACATTAGAATGTACTGGTTCTGCACCAAAGGTAGGGGCGAATGCGAGTGCTGCGAGGGCGCCGCCCGCTAAAGCTGGAACGATGAAACGTCTTAAAGTTTTATAATTACGTGAATGTGTCATATATAATAACCTCCAAATATTTATTGCACGATAAAATCAAATTGTGTAAAATTAAGATTGTAAGAAGTATAGTAATTATCTGTGAAAATAGTATGAATGATACATGGGATTTATAAACAAATATTAACCGTGATGTTTAGATATGTCGATGAGGATATCTTGCTTTCACCATTACTTATCACGTATAATATAGATTGGTATATGATGTATACTATTAAGATCTGCCGTATCTTATAGAAAGGAGTTCCCTAATTCGTAAAGGCGAATAGCGCAAGTACCCGCGAAGGCAGTCGTTAGGGTAGACGAGGTGAAGAGTAATCGAATCATCAGCGGATGCTCTTCCGGCATATTCATGTCGTAACAGATATTAAAAAGCCCATTGGTAACGATGGGGACAAAGTGTATCTGAATGAATTGTATTCAAATACTATTTGATACATAATTTGAACATTAACTTAGATTGTTAAGTTAGAATAGTAATTTGTTAGCCTTAGTTGTTGGCTGGGGCTAGAAATACCCCCAGTTATAGGAGGATATACTTATGTGCGGTATCGTAGGATACATTGGCTTTAATCAAGCATCTGATTTCTTGTTGGACGGTATGGCGAAATTAGAATACCGTGGTTATGACTCTGCAGGTATTGCTGTTATCGGCCCTGAAAATGTTATTAAAATTCAAAAGAAGGTTGGCCGTCTTGCTAATCTTGAGGCGATTGTAAAAGCAGATCCTAATGAAGGAACTATAGGTATTGGTCATACTCGTTGGGCTACTCATGGTCGTCCATCCGACATGAACGCCCACCCTCATGTATCTGAAGATGGTAAATTTGCTGTTGTACATAACGGCATTATTGAAAACTACATGCCTTTAAAAGAAGAGCTCATTGAAAAAGGGTACCATTTCAAATCTGAAACTGATACAGAAGTAGTAGCTCATTTATTAGAAGATATGTATGATGGCGATTTTGTAGGCACAGTACGTCGCATGCTAGCTCGTGTTGATGGTGCGTATGCTCTTGAAATCATCTGTGCTGATGAGCCAGATAAAATCATTTGTACTAAAAAAGAAAATCCATTGGTTATCGGTCTTGGCAAAGGTGAAAACTTTGTAGCATCCGATATTCCAGCTATCATTAACTACACACGCGATACATACATCTTGAGCGATGGTGAATTAGCTATCGTAACTCGTGATAATGTATCCGTATTCGACCGTGAAGGTAACCCTGTTGATAAAGAAGTATTCCATGTTAACTGGAATGCGGAAGCAGCAGAAAAAGGTGGTTATGAACACTTTATGTTGAAAGAAATTCATGATCAACCTAAAGCTGTACGCGATACATTCGGTACGCATATCTCTGAAGATGGTAAAACAGCCATCTTTGATGAGTTAAATTGGACTGCTGAAGATGTAGCAGCTTTCAATAAAATCCTCATCGTTGCATGTGGTACAGCATACCATGCTGGTCTTGTAACAAAACAATATATTGAAAACTTGGCGCGTATTCCTGTAAGTGTGGAAATCGCATCCGAGTACCGTTACAGCAATCCATTGACTGATGACAAAACATTATGTATCGTTATCAGCCAATCTGGTGAAACATCTGATACATTGGCTGCTTTGAAAGAGGCTAAACGCCTTGGCGCTAAATCCTTAGCGATTACAAACGTAGTAGGTTCCAGTATCTCTCGTGAAGCAGATAACACTGTGTACACATGGGCAGGTCCTGAAATCTCTGTAGCATCTACAAAAGCTTACACTACTCAATTAGTAGCAGGCTTGTTGTTCGCTGTATACCTTGGCCAATTAAATGGCAAAATGAATCCAGTGTTAGGCGAAGAAATTCTTAGCGGTGTTAAAAACTTGCCTACATTGATTCATGAAATCTTTGAAGTAGACGAAGATATGAAAGCCTTTGCAAAACATTATGGCTTCAAATCTGATGCGTTCTTCTTGGGCCGTGCTATCGACTATGCAGTAGCAATGGAAGGTGCTTTGAAATTGAAAGAAATTTCTTACATCCATGCTGAAGCATATGCTGGTGGCGAATTGAAACATGGTACATTAGCTCTTATTGAAGAAGGCGTACCTGTTATCGCATTGGCTACACAAGAGGATGTATACGATAAGATGATCAGCAACATCCGCGAAGTAAAAGCGCGTGAAGCGGTTGTAATCGGTATCGGCATGAAAGGTGATGAAGAATTATCTAAACACGTAGACCATACAATCTATGTTCCTCGTGCGAATAAATTCATCGCTCCTATCCTTGCTGTTGTACCATTGCAATTGTTAGCGTACTACGCAGCGATTACACGCGGCGCAGATGTAGATAAACCACGTAACTTGGCTAAATCTGTAACCGTAGAATAATATATATAACCAACAGTGCTTCGGCACTGTTGGTTTATTTCAATATAGGGAGACTATTATGGCAGTTATATTTTCCGGCATCCAACCAAGTGGTGAGTTAACACTTGGTAACTATTTGGGGGCTTTACGTAATTTCTTAGACTATCAAGATACTGACGAATGTTATTATTGTATCGTTAACCAACATGCGATCACTGTACCGCAAGATCCAAAAGAGTTATTCCAAAATACTCGTAATTTGGCTGCGTTGTACCTAGCGGTTGGCCTCGATCCTAAAAAGGTAACATTGTTCGTACAATCCGAAGTACCTGAGCATGTTAAACTCGGTTGGGTTATGCAATCTATCAGCTATGTTGGCGAATTAGAGCGCATGACTCAGTACAAAGATAAGTCTCAAAAGCAAGGTGACTCTATTCCTACAGCATTGCTTACGTACCCACCATTGATGGCGGCAGATATCTTGTTATATGGTACAAACTATGTTCCTGTAGGTGAGGACCAAAAGCAACATCTTGAGTTGACTCGTAATTTGGCAGAGCGTTTTAACCGTAGGTTCGGTGAAACTTTCGTAGTGCCTGATATCAAGGTAGGCGAAGGTGGTGCTCGCGTTATGAGCTTACAAGAACCAACTAAGAAAATGAGTAAATCTGATGATAACCAAAATGCTACCATTCGCCTTTTGGATGCACCAGATTTGATCGTGAAAAAATTGAAACGTGCTCAAACTGACTCTGATAATGCAGTGCGTTACGATAAAGAAAACAAACCGGGCATTTCTAACTTGATGGGCATTTACCGTGCTATCACAAAAGACAGCTATGAAGCTATCGAAGAAATGTATGCTGGTAAAGGTTATGGCGTATTCAAATCCGATATTGCAGACCTATTAGTGGCAACTCTTGAGCCAATCCAACAACGTTACAATGAATTGATTACAAGCCCTGAACTCGATGTCATTCTCGATGAAGGTGCTGCTAAGGCTCATGTTAAAGCAAGTCAAATGTACCGTAAAGTTGAGCAAGCTATGGGCTTGTGCCGTAAATAAAATCATATAGTAGACTTTCAATTTGTGAGGTAAGCCATGACGAAACAAGAGGCAATGGAACGCTTTTCATCAGGTGCCGTACAACAGAGCTTAGAAATACATCGTGGAATCCAGTGGACTGGACGCATCGTCGGTCTATTGGTGTGCGTGTTAATTGTGAAATATTTGCCGTCCGATTGGACTGAGCGTATATTGTATTATCTGTTGTTACTTCTTATATTGTGGACCCTTCATAGATTAGGTGAAAGTCAAGCTTTTATCTGTGAAAAGGGCCTCGTGTTGAAACGTAGGCCTTTTTCTTTTATAGAATACTTTCACAGTCTCTTTCATGGGGATGAATATTTTGTCTTTGTAGATTACGAGCATATTATTGGGTTTACCGAAGGTTGGCGTGAATTGCAGGCTATGAATGGTCATGGTGGTATTTATGTCATACCCTTAGACCTTGCGCAGGTAGGGTATAAAGATAAAATGGCCATGATTGAAGCTATTAATAAGCATTCAAATCTTTAAAATATAGGTTATACAAATGCTTTATCCTTACAACAGATGATATGTAATATTAAGAAATTAAGAAAATTCAAAAATTCATCAAATTAGCTATTTACAACTTTAACGAACTAAAGTATAATACAATCATCGGGTACAGACATGAGTTCTGTACAGCATATAATAGCAAGTAGTTAAAGGTGTAATACACCGTGGAGGATAGTTATGAATTGGAAGAAAATGATGGCCGTTGGCCTTGCAGCAGTATCTATGATGGTATTTGTAACGGGTTGTGGTAGCGATACTAAAACCGCTAATAAAGAATTGCCTAAAAAAATCGTTATCGGCTTAGATGATAGCTTCCCTCCAATGGGCTTTAAAGATGATAAAGGCGAAATCGTAGGTTTAGATATCGATATGGCTAAAGAAGCGGCTAAACGTGCTGGTATGGAGGTAGAGTTCAAAGCTATTGACTGGTCCAGTAAAGAAGCTGAGTTGAAATCTAAAAAAATTGACGCTTTATGGAATGGCTTAACAGTATCTCCTGAACGTGAGAAAAATATTTTGTTCTCCAATCCATACATGAAGGATAAACAATACATCGTTGTTCGTAATGATGATGACTCCATCAAATCCAAAGCTGATTTGGCAGGTAAAGTAGTAGGTGTTCAACAAGCTAGTACTGGTGAATCTGCATTACAAAATGATCCAAGCGGTAAAACTGTGAAAGAAACAAAATCTTATGCTGACTTCGTAAGTGCTTTCATGGATCTTGGTATTGGTCGTGTTGATGCAGTTATCTCCGATGGTGTTATCGCTCGTTACCTCATGACAAAAGAACCTGGTAAATACAAAATCGTAGACGGTACTGATTACGGTGTTGACAACTTCGCTGTTGGTTTCCGTAAAGATGACACTGCATTACGTGATAAAATCAATGGTATCTTAGCGGACATGAAAAAAGATGGTACTGCTGATAAAATCGTTGAAAAATGGTTGGGCTCTAGTGCAGACCTAGATAAGAGCGATGCTAAATAGTACAATTCGTGATATACTAATAGTACTATGGTCAGTATGTACAACAGATAATTAAAGAACGAAATGTACACTAGAGAAGAGGCCAGATGCCTCTTCTCTAGTCGTGTTTTGAAGGAGTATTCCATGTTAGATTATTTATTGCAGATTATCCCAACCATCGCTGATGGTTTAAAGGTAACCGTATCGCTCTTCTGTATTGTATGGATTTTATCCATTCCTGGCGGTATCTTACTTGCTTTGGTACGTCTATCTAAATTTACAGTGCTCGACAAAATTGTTGAAGCTTTCGTATATTTGATGCGCGGCACACCATTAATGCTACAAATTTTATTCGTTTACTATGCATTGCCTATCATTACAGATGGTGCGGTACAAATGGATGATGCTACAGCCGCTGTTCTTACATTCGTATTAAACTACGCCGCTTATTTATGTGAAATTTTCCGCGGTGGTATTCAATCCATTTCTCGTGGTCAGTACGAAGGGGCAAAGGTTCTTGGTTTTACCTATGCTCAAACAATGCGTAAAATCATCTTACCTCAAATGTTTAAACGCGTATTGCCTCCACTTGCGAACGAAACAATTAACTTGTTGAAAGATACGTCTCTTGTATACGTATTGGCTATGAATGATATCTTGCGTATTACAAAATCTATCGTACAACGTGACTTTGATATCTCTGCCTTTTTAGTGGCAGCTTTATTCTACTTGATCTTTACCTTTATTTTGACAAATATCTTCAACTACTTAGAAAGACGATTTGCTGTATATGAAGATTAATCTATTCTGTAGTAGTGTGTCGTAGATATAGATGTAGTTGTTTGAGGGGCTATAGCACTATTTAAGACTACAACTATTTAGTTAATACGACGATGTAAGAGGTACTTATGACATTTGTAAACATGGAGCGTATTGAAAAACGCTTTAACAATCAAACTGTATTGCGCGATGTATCGCTCAAAATGAATAGAGGGGAAATCGTTTCTATCATCGGCCCATCTGGCTCTGGTAAATCTACATTCCTGCGTTGCTTAGGTCAATTGGAGACCATTGATGGTGGTTCTATTACTGTAGATGGTACAGTTCTTGCTAGTACAGATGCTAATGGCACTGTGAACTATGCTAGCCAAGAAACACAACATGACTTGCTATTACGCATGGGTATGGTGTTCCAATCTTTCAATTTATTCCCTCATATGACGGTGCTTGATAATATTATGATCGCACCGCGCATGGTAAAAGGTATGAAAGATGATGAGATTTTACCAATTGCAGAGCGACTACTTAATAAAGTTGGCCTATGGGAAAAGCGCGATATGTATCCATCCCGTTTATCTGGTGGTCAACAACAACGTGTGGCCATTGCTCGTGCATTGGCGATGAATCCAGAAATCATGCTATTTGATGAGCCTACATCAGCCCTTGACCCAGAATTAACTGGTGAGGTTCTTAAGACCATAAAACAGTTGGCTGATGATCATATGACGATGATTATCGTAACTCATGAAATGAACTTTGCTCGTGAAGTATCCGACCGTGTCATCTTCATGGCAGATGGTGTTATCCAAGAGGAAGGTACACCAGAACAAATTTTCAACAATCCACAGAACGATAGAACGAAAGCGTTCTTGGAGAACATGTTATAGGAGGTCTTATGAAGTTACGTTTTATGGCTGCAACATTGGCTGTCATGGCTATGAGCACGACCTCTATTATGGCAGAAGGTTTACAAGGCACACCTGGAACTCCGATGGCTATCGTAGATTCCCAAAAAGACTCTGCCTCTATTTTGCCAGAGCAGTATAAATCGTATGCAACTACGATGAATACGGTGGTCAAGGACTATAAAAATGGCTATACCTTTACGATTCCATGGCGTGTAGCTGATGGTGTTAAGATAGATATGGATGTGCGTAGTGAAAGTGAGCATATTCAAGGCTATTCTTTCAACCTAGCGGGTCCAACGCAAGATGATTCCTATACTGTATCTTTCACAAAACGCAATAATACACCGCAAGACGGGGTATCTCAAAAGGAATGGAATACGACTTGGTATGGTGTGCCAATCAAGGGTATGTCTGATGAAGAGTACTTGAGCATCTGGCGTCAGCATAGTAATGTCTTTGAAAACAACGATATCGTTGGGGGCTTCTTCACAAAGAAAGGGGCTACATCAGCGCGTTGGGATAAAACAACACCAAAATCGTATGCTGAAATGACATCTACAGAGCCTGTTCAATCTGTATTTGAAGCGGAATTTATCATGGATAAGGATCCAACACATCGCTATAATTTGGTGAGTACCTATGCACCTATTCAAGGGGAATTCATGGAACAAGGCTTGATGGAGCATACAATTCCATCCTTTGAATTACTAAATAAATCTGGTTCTAGTACAATCAAAGGTGTTAAGCAGTTTATTTCTGGCACAAGTGATATCAGTGTAGCTGAAGGCATTAAATTTACCTATCCAAAAGGCTTTACCCGTCTAAATGAAAAGGGTAAAATTGCTTTCGCTAAGCATAATGTTCGCCTCGATATTGAATCCTTTACAATACCAGTACAAGCGGTTAGCACAGGTATGCCTACCATGATGGGCAAACAAATGCTAGGTGATTATTACCTTAAACAATTGGTTGAGGTAAATAAGGCAACGATTACACGTTATGAAACACATATTATCGATGGTAATGTAATGTTCTACTTGGCAGGTCATATGAAGAACCCGAATACGGCTGATACATCTGTAGCAGCACCGGTATCTTTTGCTGCTACTATTATCTTAGGTAATGAAGGCAATGTAGCTGTGGCTCGTATGATTGGTCCTGCAGGTACTAGCCTTACTACACCGGAACTTATCGATGTGCTAGATGGATTCAAATTGACGACTACACTGAATACAAACCAGTCATCACAAGTTTTATAATATACACATAATATTCTTTTATTTGTATAAATCTGTATAATTTGTGCTATAATAAAAAAAGAAATCCTCTAGAAAAAGAGGAGTTTTCCTTGCTGGTCTAGAATATAATACTATAGGCTAAACGATCTTTGATCATATCCCCTTTGAGGGATTAGAAATAGGAGGGGTTATTATGGTTACCTACAAAACTATTGTCGTACCTACTGATGGTTCTGAAAATGCTAAACGTGCGTTGGAACATGCTCTCGCTGTAGCGGACCGCAACCATGCTGAATTGATTGTTGTTCATGTTGCAAACATCGTGTCTGCTATTTCCAATTTCGATCAAACACCAATTTCCGGTGGTTACGTATCTGAACAAATTGCAGAAGATATGGAAGAAACTGGTAAAGAAATTCTTAACGATGTAGTGAAAGAAATTCCTACAGGCGTAAAAGTTAAAAGCGTATTCGAAGTTGGTTCTCCTGGTCCTGCATTGTTAGCAGTAGCTAAAAAATACAATGCTGACCTTATCGTAATGGGTAGCCGTGGCCTTGGTCCATTGAAAGGCTTATTCATGGGTAGCGTAAGTAGCTATGTAACTAGTCACTCCACTTGCCCTGTATTAATCATTAAATAATTCATATCCTGTACAGATATGATACAAAAAGAGACTTTGTTGTAACAAAGTCTCTTTTTTATAGCGTAAAAATGATATAATATTTATATGTATACTCTTCAGGTTTACAAATGATTGAGAATAAAAGATATGTTATATGATAACTACTGAATAGATATGAATATTGAAATAGTATATGGGGGACTATATGAGCGACAAACAAGAATCATTGCTAAAGCTAGCAGAGCTGTTTAAAATCTTGGGTGACCCTACACGCCTTAAAATAGTAGAATTATTATTAGAAAACGAAATGTGTGTAAATCACATTGCCGAAACAATGGGGATGGGACAATCTGCCATCTCTCACCAATTGCGCGTATTGCGCCAAGCGCGTCTTGTAACCTATCGCAAGGAAGGGAAAACTGCATACTACTCTCTAAACGATGATCACGTAGAAGGTCTCGTAAGAATGGGGATGGAACACGTATCTCATCAATAGTTATATAGCTGTATTGCATACTATTTGTCTAATTTGATTAGGGATATACAAAAGTACTCATGATATACATATCCTCTAAAGATATATAAAGTTAAAATATAAGAAAAGGAGCCGTTTATACGGCTCCTTTTTGTATAGGTATAGTAGTATTAATATAATGGGAAGAGGTAATAGGCTATAGTAATGAATAGTGGCATGGTTAATGCTGATAGTATGGTTGTACCCATTACAATTTGTGTAGCGTACTCTGGATTGTTTTTCATTTCAATAGCGATGAGGGCCATATTGATGGCTGTTGGTACGCTATAGGTAATGACAATCGTTTGGGCTGCAATCGGATGCATAGGACCATAGAACATTATAAATAATATAGTAATGACTGCAGCAATAAGAGGACTTACGATGAGACGTAAGGATGTAGCAAGCATAACATCTGCCTTAAAGAAGTTTAATGGCGTTCTGTTAATCTGCACCCCTAAAGCGATCATAGCAACGCCTACAAAGGCATTAGCAAAGATTTTAAGTGGTGCAAAGAAGAATAGACCGTGTAAATCAAATGGTAAGAGCTGGCAAAGTAATGCAAGTGGTATAGCATATACCATAGGCATATGGAAGACTACGCTTAACGCATCTTTTGTGCTTAATCGCCCAGCGCCAGCTTGGTAGAAGCCATAGGTATTACTCGTAATGGTCTGTATAATCATAATAGATACGACGCTGACAAGACCTAAATCAGCATAGGGGGTTGCGCCATCGATGACGTAAGGCACATTAGTAAATACAAAGATGGCAAGGGCGATGCCCATATTGCCAACGTTGTTGAACATAACGCAGTTCTTTAATGTGGCGATTTTTGCTACATCATAACCTTGTATTTTGCCGACTACACCTGAAAGTATAGAGTTCAGTATGAGTACAACTAGTGCACAAAATACAATTTCTAACGTACCTGATGTAAATTTAGCTTCATACATGGCTCTAAATACAAAGGTGGGTAATAATATGTAGAAGTTTAGTTTACTCAGTGTATATAGATCTAGTTTAAATTTTCTATCCAATATAAACCCTACGCCTATCAGTATAAAGATAGGAATCATAGAGTTCATAAATATATGTCCTATTAGCTCGAATATATTCATTATCTCACCTAGAGTTTCTTATTAATTTAGTATGGATTTAATGTATAGTATTATCATACCATAGTATGTATTGTTCGGGGCTTAAAAGTTTTATCCATTATGATTTCTTATGGTATTCATCAGAAATATATATGCAAAATGTGAGTTTTTACATACATATTAATTAACAAATATATAGTATAATATGAATATATTGTATATTTAGTTTGTTCTTTGAACGTGTCTCTACGGTGAGTAACCATAGCTTTCACAGTGTGGAGTCCAAAGGGATGCACAGGAGGAATTATGAAACGAATTCTATTAGTATTAATGAGCGTTTTCATGCTAGCCTTGTTAGTGGGGTGTGGTAGTGACACAAACAAAGCAGCAGATTCTGCTAAACCAAGCACATCTGAAAAGATTACTGTACAAGCGGCAGCGAGCTTGAAAGGTGCTCTTACTGAATTGGCAGAGTCCTACAAAAAGAGTCATAACTTATCAGACGACCAAATTGCTATTAACTTTGCTGGTTCTGGCACATTGCGCCAACAAATTGAACAAGGCGCACCAGCTAGCTTATTCATCTCTGCTGACGAAAAGAATATGAAAATGTTGCAAGACAAAGACCTTGTAACAGATGTTAAACCATTTGTAACTAATGAATTAGTTCTTGTAGTTCCAAAAGGCCAACCTAAAATTGAATTAAATCAAATTGCTTCTGTTAAACGTATCGTTTTAGGTAATCCTGAAACAGTACCAGCTGGTAATTATGGTAAACAAGTATTAACAAAATTAGGTGTTTGGGAACAAGTTGAACCAAATGTAGTATATGCTAAAGACGTAAAAGCTGTAACAGCATCCATTAGCCAAGGTGCTGGTGATGCGGGCTTTATCTATAAAACAGATGCTATTGCTGCAGGTGATGCAGTTCAAATTTCTGCTGTAACACCGGCAGATTCCCATGATCCAGTTATTTATCCAATCGGTATCATTAAAAAATATGACAACGCATTGGCAAAAGACTTTTACCAATATGTAATGAGCCCCGAAGGCCAAAAAGTATTAGAAAAATACGGTTTCTCTCCTTCTAAATAAGAGTTAAACGCTAGCTTTCAGGGCTAGCGTTTTCTTATGATACAATATAGATATTATTATGAATATGTTAGACATACATTTTTACATGCTATATGATGCAAATAAGTAAATCATTTTAAAACTAGATGTATTTTTATTATTACTGACTTTAGTCTTATTGATAGAAAGGGGGAGTGGCATGAGTCCATTTTGGCTATCCTTGTGGGTGGCGAGCATTGCTCTTATCATTGTAATTATTACTGGCTTAGGAGCTTGTTATTGGATGAATCGCTGTAAGTGGGGCGGTATGGCTATTTTAGATGCCCTAATTACGTTGCCCCTTGTATTGCCACCAGTGGTTGTTGGTTTTGCTCTTCTCATGGTATTTACTCCAGGATATGCGTTCGGTGCGTGGCTCGAAGCTCATGGCATGAGTGTAGTCTTTGCCGCTTCTGGTGCAGTCGTTGCCTCTTCTGTTATTGCATTCCCCCTATTTTATCAAACGGTACGCTCAGCGTTGCAGTCCGTCGATCATAATATGGAGGACGTAGCGCGTACATTGGGCGCTTCAGAATTGCGTATATTCTTTACCATATCTGTGCCTCTTGCATGGAAAGGTATTTTAACAGGTAGCATCTTGGCGTTCTGCCGTGCCATGGGGGAATTTGGTGCTACCATCTTGATTGCTGGTAATATTCCGAAGGTAACGCGCACTATGCCACTAGCTATTTACTCTTACGTAGAGGCTGGGCAGTACATGGATGCCTTTGAGCTTGTTGTATATATTTGTGTTCTTACATTGGCATTGTTGAGCGGTATTCACCTCATTACGAAGGGGTCCTTGTTCCGCCATACAGAGAATAATTAGGAGGTTCTATGATTACATTTTCCTTTACTGTAGCTAGACCTTCTGTGACTGTGAAAGCTGATGGTGCACTGCCTTCGGGCATTACTGTTCTCACTGGTCAGTCCGGTAGTGGTAAAAGCACCTTTATCAAATGTATTGCAGGTCTTGTAAAACCTACAACTGGCAGTATTCAATGTGATGAAACGACGTGGGTAGATCGAGATAAAAAGATATGGGTGCCTGCTCAAAAACGGCAAGTAGGCTATATGCCACAAGGTAATATTGTATTTCCTCACTTGTCTGTAGAGAGTAATATTACCTATAGTAAACGAGGTACACCTGAGATGTGTGATAAATTGTTACAACGTTTAGGTTTGGAGAAATATCGAAAAACGAAGGCGGGCAGTTTATCTGGTGGTGAGCAACAACGGGTTGCACTGGGCCGCGCGCTCTACTCAAAACCGACTATTTTGCTCCTTGATGAGCCTTTATCTGCACTCGATTGGAATTTACGAAAACAAGTGCGTGAAGATCTTGTTTCTATCATTCGTGAATGGGATGTACCTTGCGTATGGGTGACTCATGATGAAAGCGAAGTAGAAGCTGTAGGCGATAGACATTGGATATGTGAAAATGGGCAAATCACTATCCCTTAATAGTAAAATACCTTCATAAGCATGATCGCTTATGAAGGTATTTTGGTTTTACTGTTATTTTATTTCGACGGATGAATTCACTGTTTTACTTATATATCCAACGATAGCGGTTACTATGAAGGCCATAGCAAAAGATGGCAATGTAGCACCTATCGTGCTTTCACTATGTAACATATAGTGATATAAGCCAACGGATACAGCCCAAATGAGACCTCTTACGAGATAAGCCGATAGTGTTTGTACTTGTTGATGATTAATGAAATAGTCGGCCAATAGAATGGCTATCATCGGTGCAAATACAGAGCCAATGAGGTATAGGAAGTCTGTAATATCATCCATTGGATATAGGATAGCCGCAATAGTTCCGACGATTGTAACGATAACGGCGATGCCTTTACTGGAGGCTCCGCTATAGATGGTCGTACTAGATACGCCTGCAGAGTATGCGTCCATAAAGGTTGTAGTTACGGTAGAGAAGATGATAACGATGAGGCCAGCTAGACCTAGGCCTGCATTCATCATGATGGTAATGATAGAGTCGCCACCGCCAAAGATAGCGGCGCTAAGACCTAAGGTGTACATAACAATACTTGTTATAGTGTAGACTGTTGCACTTGTCAGTGATGCGGAGAAAGGCTGTTTACTTTCACGAGTATAATCGCTGATGAGAGGTAACCAAGATAATGGCATAGCAATAGATAGTTCAAGAGCTGTCATAAAATTCATATTTCCGCTAGTGACAAGGCTACTTTCACTAGGCCATTGAGCTATCATGTGAGCGCCCATGTAGATGGTGAGACCTAGTAGTAGAACAGAGACGATGGCTTGAATATAGCCAGTATTGTGGAGGCCGATGAAAAGCCACAGGATGACGAGGGCCCCTATAGCTGTGGTCCAAATCATAGGGGATAGAGGTGCTAGCTCTTGTAAGGCGAGCATCGCATCGTAAATCATGATGCTCGTCCAACCGATGAGTTGCAGCATATTTAAAAAGGCAAAGCCCTTAGCCCCTAGGGGGCCAAAGCTGAAGGCGGTAGTATTCATACTGCCTTGTCGCAATCGCCCACCGATGAGACCAGCTCCAAAGAGTAATATACCGCCGATGATATGCCCCAGTATGATAGCATATAGTCCTTGGGTGAGACCTAAGGGGGCCAGATAGGTTCCCGTCATAATTTCCGCTATGGATAGCGCGGCACCGAACCATATCATGGCGAACTGTGGTTGTGTAATGTGTGTGTCTTTCATACGTCCTCCTAGCCAGGAAGTCATAGAAAAAGCCGAGCTCAAAGGAACTCGGCTATTAATCCTCTATGTTCCCTACGTTGGCATTATCCAAATCAGGTTATGGGTTAAAGCATTAGCTTACTCTCAGCCCACTCGTGTGAGCACCCCGTTATGGCTTCATTATAGGCGGTTAATAGGAAACAGTCAAATCTTTTGTTGCATAGATTGTATAATAATGTTATAACTAGAGTATAAAAATATATTGCCACTAGGGGTGCTTTTGCTGAGATTGACCATTCAAAACCCTAGACCTGATCCAGATAATACTGGCGTAGGGAAGTGGAGTGAAACATAATACTAAACTATTACGAGACCATTCCATTTGGAGTGGTCTTGTTTTTATATATTTGGAGGTATTATGAAAAAACTGATTATTGCTAGTATATGTGTGGCCTTAGGTGTCGTGTTATCCACAACGTCTATTCCTGTTGGGCCGGCTCGTATCTTTCCATTTCAACATATGATTAATGTCATCTTAGCCGTTGTGGTGGGGGCAAGATTTTCAGTAGGTGCTGCTTTTAGTACATCTTGTTTACGTAATATATTAGCACTAGGCTCTCCATTGGCATTTCCTGGTAGCATGATTGGCGCTTGGCTATCTGCGTATTTATATAATCGTTATCATGCGATTTGGGCAGCAGCTCTAGGTGAAATCATCGGTACAGGCCTCATTGGTGCTCTTGTAAGTTATCCGATTGCTCATTTCCTATTAGGTAAACCATTGGCATTGTTGACCTTGATTACATCCTTCTCTATGAGCTCTGTGGCGGGTGCATGCATCGGCTTCGTAGTATTACAAATCTTATCTCGTCGTCATCTATTTCACAAGGAGGCATAATGAAACTACATACTGCACTAACAATTGCTGGTACTGATCCGAGCGGTGGCGCTGGCATTATGGCTGATTTGAAATCTTTCCAAAGCCGTAACGTATATGGTATGGCTGTTGTTACGTCCGTAGTGGCCCAAAATACAACAGGTGTACATCATGTAGAACATCTATCCTTAGAAAGCATAGAGAAACAGTTACACGATGTGTATTCAGATATTGCGCCTCAAGCCGTTAAGACGGGCATGATTGCGTTACCGGAAATGATGGACCTCATCTATCCTTATGTGAGCAAGGATATTCCGTACGTAATGGATCCTGTTATGATTGCTACCAGCGGTGACCGACTCGTATCAGATGAGGCGGTGAATTTCTTAAAATCTAAACTCATTCCTACTGCCACAGTTATCACCCCTAATCGCAGTGAGGCTGAGGTCTTAGCTGACATGGCTATTGATTGTGAAAGCGACATAACAACGGCAGCCAATCGTATCTTACAGGAATTAGGACCACAAGTTGTCATCATTAAAGGTGGACATATTGGAGACGATGCAACGGACTATGCTTTCACCAAAGATGGTAGTGTACGTACTTGGACGAGCCCTAAATACGATACGGTGCACACACATGGTACGGGCTGTACCTTCTCTGCAGTTATTACGGCAGAACTTGCTAAAGGGCGTGACGTAATTGACGCCATTGGTACTGCGAAGGACTATATTGCTCTTGCAATTAAGCACAATCCAGCACTAGGATATGGCTGTGGTCCTGTTAATCATATGGCTTATGGACTCTTATCTAATGGACCTGAAACGATGGATGAGCTCTTGAAAAATGATGAGAGGAGATAGTGATATGACCTATGAAAATCCATATATGAATAGTCAAATTTGGCCTAATCTAAATATATTAGAGACATTGCGTCAGAGAAATCCTCTTGTTATTTGCATTACTAATGATGTGGTACGTACCTTTACGGCCAATGGTTTACTAGCCATTGGTGCATCGCCTGTGATGAGCGAATGCAGTGAAGATTTAAAAGACCTCATCGTTCATGCATCGGCTTTACTCATCAATATTGGAACGCTTACGCCAGATAAGGTTAGTTACTATAAAGAGGCTATAAAACTAGCGAAGGTTCATGAGGTTCCAGTTGTACTTGATCCTGTAGGCTGTCATGCGGGAGCTTACCGATTGTCGGTAGTATTAGACTTGATTAAGACCGCTTCTATTTCGTTATTGCGAGGCAATCAAAGCGAAATCAAAGCTATTTATGATGCTTTAAATCCCGATGATACGGCTAATAATTCTACTACAGGCAAAGGTGTAGATGGCGCACAAGTTGAGGATAGTGCTGTTATCGCATATCGTCTAGCGCGCCTTATCAACTGCCCCGTTGTAGCTACTGGCGAAGAGGATTATGTTTCTGATGGAACTCGGGTGTTTGCCGTACCGCATGGTCATCCTATTATGACAGCTGTAACGGGAACAGGCTGTCTATTAGGGGCTGTATTGGCGGCTTTCTTTAGTGCTTATTATCCATGTAAAAACAGACTATCTATCGGTGAGTTTCTCGCCTATGCATTGGCTTACTATGGTTTAGCCGGTGAAAGTGCAGTGCAGGTAAGTGGCGTAAAACCTGGTAGCTTTAGTGTAGCCTTTATGGATGCCTTATATTCTCTTGGTGATGCGGTGCTTAAGTCCGAGAATCGTATACGTCCTCTAGTTGTGCCGGATCAATTAGAAGTATATTTCATCAGTGGTACGCAAGATGTGGAATTGAATGAAAATCGATTACTCTCTATCGTAGAGGATGCTTGTCGAGGCGGTGTGACTTGTTTCCAATTTAGAGAAAAGGGCGCAGGTACTTTAGTGGGGCAACAGAAACTAGAGTTAGCCCAACAGTTAAAACAAATCTGTGCTAAGTACAATGTACTCTATATTATTAACGATGATGTAGACTTAGCAGTAGCTGTTAATGCTGATGGCGTTCACGTAGGGCAAGAGGATATGAGCCTAGAATCCGTTCGTAATCTTGTAGGCCATAAGGTGGTTGGCATCTCCATTCACTCCGTGGAGGAACTTCATAAGACTGATATAATCTATGCTGACTGTGTAGGTGTAGGTCCTATGTATGCTACAAGTAGTAAACCTGATGCACAAGAGCCATGTGGACCGGAGCGTGTCGCTGAACTACAAGCAGAAGGCTTGACCTTACCATGTGTTGGTATTGGGGGCATTACCTTAGATAATGTAAAACCTATACTAGAAGCAGGAGCCTGTGGTGTTGCCATCATATCTGCGATAGCCCATGCAGATAATCCTTATGAAGCAGCCCAACAGTTTAAGCATTTAGTAGATAGAGCACAACCTTAATAGCAAATAGAACACAAAAAAAAGACGATGACCTAAGTCATCGTCTTTTTGTTAAGGAAGTTGTTAGTACTTACTGTAAGATTATATTGTACTTACAGGTGTGTTTAATTTAAATCTGTACTTACAGGTTGTTAGTTTAGTTAGTGTCGTACTTACAGATTAGATGGATTCCACGAAACGGTGGAAGAAAGCTTGTGGGTGAGCACATACTGGGCAAACTTTAGGAGCTTCTTCACCAATGTGTACATAACCGCAGTTAGCGCAGATCCAAGCAACTGGTTCATCGTTAGTGAATACTTTGTTACCAGATACTTGAGCTGCTAATGCAAGGTAACGAGCTTCATGACGAGCTTCGATTTTACCAACTTCGCGCATTTGGTAAGCGATTTTAGCAAAGCCTTCTTTTTCAGCTTCGTCAGCGAAATCTTTGTACATTGTAGTGTGTTCGTAGTTTTCGCCAGCTGCTGCATCACGAAGGTTAGCTTCGATATCGGAAGATACGTCGCCACCATGAAGAGCTTTGAACCACAATTTAGCATGTGCGGATTCGTTGTGAGCTGTTTCTTCGAAATAATCAGCGATTTCGTTCATGCCAGCTTTACGAGCTGCTGCTGCGTAGAAAGTATATTTTTGGAATGCTTGGGATTCGCCAGCGAATGCTGCTTGAAGATTTTTTTCAGTGTTAGAACCTTTTAATTCTGCCATTTTAATACTCCTTTGTACTTACGATAATTTTCAAATTTGTTACTTAACTTATATATTCATAACCACTTGGTTGTGAATTCAAATAATAGAATACTTATTCTACAATTTTCGTGGGCGACTTCGCCTTAGTAAGAAAACTTATTCTTAGATTAAATAGACACTTGCCTAACTCTTAAAATAGTACTTACTGATTTGTGTTTTTCGGCACTTGCCGTCTTAACAGTTTTATATACAATGTGTTATCCGTATACTTAACGAATAATCATTGTTGACTATATTGTAACATACTAAATGAGAAATGCAAGTGTTTTTGTAAAATTTATTTCGAAAATTTTCTAAATGATAAATATTATCAATGTAGTAAAAATGCGGTTTCTTAAAGACTGAATAGTATAGGATTTATAAAAATAGCCGATTTTGATATTGAGAATGATAACTAAATGAAAAATCATTATTGATTAGATATTGATAACCTTTTCGTTAAATGTACTAATAACTACCCATAAAATGACTATATAACTATAGAATTATGATATGTTTATAGAACTTTGTATTTCTTGTATAATAAGTATATAAATACTAAACGTTGTAAAAGGAGGCGCTATGGCATTTGTTAGATATTACGTAGGCGATGTGGTAAAGATGAAAAAGTCACATCCTTGCGGCAGTGATGAATGGGAAGTCAAACGGATTGGCACAGATTTCCTCATTGTATGTAATGGCTGTGGTCATCAACTGTTGATGCCGCGCCCGAAATTTGAAAAGGCAGTTAAGAAAATCGTATCTAGATTGCCAGAGAATGAATAAGGGGGACATATGGTACGACTCACTGATTATGTAACAAGTGGGGGCTGTGCGTGTAAGATTGGGCCTCATATATTAAATCGCGTTTTAAAATCTGTGACACCTGTTACAAATGAACATGTGCTAGCAGATATGACGGGTGCTGACGATGCAGGTGTTTATAAAATCTCAGATACACTAGCGTTAGTACAAACCCTAGATTTCTTTACACCTATGGTTAATGATCCTGTTTTATTTGGCAAAATTGCAGCGGCTAATGCGTTAAGCGATGTGTATGCTATGGGCGGGACCCCTTTAACGGCCATGAATATTGTTGGGTTCCCTGTGCCTCTAGTGGAAGAAGGGGTCTTAACAGATGTATTAAATGGGGCTGGATCCATTGTGGCTGAATCTGGTGCTGCTATCGTTGGTGGCCACAGCATTGAAAATAAAGAGCCTATCTTTGGTATGTCTGTAACAGGACAAGTGCATCCAGATCGAATTTGGAAAAATAAAGGTGCTAAAGTAGGGGATGTACTGGTATTGACCAAGCGAATTGGTACGGGCATTATGAATAATGCTCTAAAAGGCGATTTATTCCCTATAGGTACTAAGCAGGCTGTGACTAGTATGAGTACATTAAATCGCGTAGGGGCAGAGGTAGCACATAACTTTACTGTTCATGCTTGTACAGATGTAACAGGATTTAGTTTGATGGGGCACTCCGTAGAAATGGCGAGCGCTTCCGATGTGACCATTCATATCAAAGCTTATGATATCCCGCTCTTCGATGATGTCATTGAGGCAGCTCAAATGGGCTTAGTACCTGCTGCATCCTATGGTAATCGCAAGGCCATAACGGATGTACAAGTTGATGACGTATTAGATCCAGTGTGGACGGATATTCTGTTTGATCCACAAACCTCTGGGGGCTTACTGTTCTCTGTTCCTGCTAGTGAGGGCGATAAACTCGTTGAGGCACTGCGTGAGGCCGGTATCGACTGTGCCGGTATTATTGGTACTGTTGAAAGCTTTAGTGGCTTAGCGGTACGTGTTACAGAATAAAATCATAAATAATAATTTTGCTACTGTTGGCATAGATATAGAATTAAATTATTATTAGCTGATAGCTGATAGCTGATAGCTGATAGCTGATAGCTGATAGCTGATAGCTGATAGCTGATAGCTGATACTTTTACAAAATATATAATGTATATAATATAGAGGTGTATGATGAGCAATACAAAAGAATTAATTGTAGATGTGCGTGGTAGCTTGTGTCCAAAACCTGTAATTGAAACTAAGAAGGTGAGTGATGCGAATCCGAGTGCTGTCATTACTACTATTGTAGATAATGAGGTTAGTCGCGATAATGTAGAAAAATTTGGTAAGTCTCGAGGTTATGGTGTAGCTATCCGTCAAGATGGCAAGGATTTCTATCTCACTATGACGCCAAATGCAAATCCCGTGCCAGAAGCGAGTTGCGAACCGATGAACTATGGTAACCGTGTTATCTTGATGACAAAAGATTATCTTGGTGAAGGTAGCGAAGAGCTCGGTAGAAATTTGATGAAAACCTTCTGGGTATGCATGGTAGAAGCAGATGTGAAACCATCTAAGATCTATTTCATTAATAGTAGTGTCAAGATGGTAACTAACGATTCTGTTCATTTGGAAAATATTAAAAAGCTAGCTGACGCAGGTGTGGAAATTGCAGCCTGTGGGATTTGTCTCGATTTCTATGGTGTGAAAGAAAACGTTGGTGTCGGTAGTATTACGAATATGTATGCTATTACAGATGCTATCCTTGGTGACAATATTGTTAAGCTATAATGTTAGCAGCTTATTTTGATATATTGATTTAGAGTTATTGGTTTAGATTAGATTTTTTATTTCGATCATTAATAGTTTAGGTGAAAGAAATCTAATCGTATCGATTGTGGTAGGAGGTGAGGTATTGGAAAATAAAAAATTACTTGTCGTTTTTACATCTTATTATTTTGGGGATAAAGCAGATAAGTTATTAACAGAATTAGAGGTGCCTCATCAATTGATGGCCACACCTCCAGAACTTTATGATATGTGTGGTTTGTCTATTCAAATAGAACCGAATATTGTTGAGCAGGCTCAGACTATTTTAAAAGAACATAAGATTAGTACGTCAGGACTTTTTTGGTATGAAAAAGGGGAGCTGGCTGTACCATATAAAGACTAGACTATGTCTAGTCTTTTGTGTTTTATGATGCATTTCATATGATTAGTATGGATATTATGGTAGTATAAGCATATGATATTTTTATCACTTATGGAGGTATATATGAGCAAATATGAAATAGAAAATGTAAAATTAACGGCTCCTAAATTGGATCGTAAAGATTTAGAATATGCTATGACATATCGTTATGCATGTAAGAAGTTTGATAGCAAGAAGAAAATCTCTGAAGAAGACTGGAATGCAATTTTAACAGCAGCTCGCTTGGCACCAACATCCCTTGGTTTTGAACCTTATGAATTGTTAGTCATCCAAAACCCTGAAATTCGTGAAAAAATGAAAGCTCATGGCTGGGGCATTCAAGCAGGTCTTGAAGCAAGTCATTTTGTAGTGTTCTTAACACGCAAAAAGGTAGACTTAGAATTTGATTCCCCTTATGTTCGTCATATTCAAGAGGAAGTTAAACAATTACCTGCAGAAATTGATGCAGCATATCGTGAAAAATATGCCCAATTCACTACAAGCGATTATAAAACATTTGAATCTGAACGCGCTGCCTTTGACTGGGCTTCTAAACAAGCGTATATCGTTATGGCAAATATGATGACGATGGCTGCTTATGAAGGTTTAGATTCTTGTCCATTAGAAGGCTTTAACCAAGACGATATGACTGCACTATTAGGCGATGAACTAGGCCTCTTCGATACGAAACATTTTGGTATTTCCGTAATGGCTGCTTTTGGCTACCGTGATGAAGAACCTCACCGTAATAAAACACGTCGTACATTAGATGAAATTGTAACAGTAGTTGAATAATAAGAACTATAACATAAGAAAAGGAGGTCCCTTAAGGGACCTCCTTTTGTATTAGTATTATTTATACGTTGAAGCGGAAGTGTGTTACATCGCCGTCTTTCATAACGTAGTCTTTACCTTCAAGGCGTACAAGGCCTTTTTCTTTAGCCGCGTTTTGGCTACCGCAAGCTTGTAAGTCGTCGAAGGATACGATTTCGGCACGGATAAAGCCTTTTTCGATATCAGAGTGGATTTTACCAGCCGCTTGAGGTGCTTTTGTGCCATTTACAATTGTCCATGCACGAGCTTCCATTTCACCAGCAGTGAAGTAGTTGATAAGACCTAAGAGTGCATAACTTGCTTTGATAAGTTTAGTTAAGCCAGATTCTTCAAGGCCAAGATCTTCAAGGAATGCAGCGGATTCTTCATCGGATAACTCTGCAATTTCAGATTCGATACGAGCAGACACAACAACGATACCAGCGCCTTCGTTTTTCGCATATTCTTCTACGCGTTTTACATATTCGTTGCCGGAATAATCAGATACTTCATCTTCAGAAATATTGGCTACATAAAGAGATGGTTTTGCTGTAAGCAATGTCAACTCTTTGATCATTTCCAATTCTTCTTCTTCAAGACCTTGTGCACGAACTGGTTTTGCTTCACCTAAACCTTCGATGATGCGTTCTAGCAATGGTAATTCAGCACGCGCATCTTTGTCGCCGGATTTAGCGATTTTTTCAATACGTTGTTTACGTTTTTCAACGGACTCAAGGTCTGCAAGGCAGAGCTCAGTGTTGATGATTTCAATGTCACGGATTGGGTCGATAGAGCCAGAAACGTGAGTAATGTTAGGGTCATCAAAACAACGAATAACTTGTGCAATAGCATCTACTTGGCGGATGTGGCTAAGGAATTTATTACCTAAACCTTCACCTTTGGATGCACCTTCTACGAGGCCAGCGATATCTACGAAGCGCATAGCAGCAGGGAGGATGCGTTTGGAACCAAACATTTCAGCCAATACAGCTAAACGATTATCTGGAACGTCAACTACACCTACGTTTGGCTCAATTGTACAGAATGGATAGTTGGCAGCTTCAGCGCCTGCTTTTGTAATAGCGTTGAATAATGTACTTTTACCAACATTTGGAAGGCCTACGATGCCTACTTCTAAATTTGTGCTCATGGTACCACCTTTTATTAAAACATTGATTTCGTTCTTTGTGAAAGTTTCCATAGAAACTCTATCAAATAAATATTATATCATATACGGGCTATAATATTGTACTAAAAAAGTGACACTATTAGTCACATCGGTGACTAGTAGTGTCACTAAACAAAATCCCACACTGATGTGTGGGATTTTATTATGTATCTTATAGAGAGTGAGCTCGTAATTCTTCAGCAGAATGTGTGGAGATCCAAGCTGGTGGAATATCGAATACAGTGTAGCAACCTGTACCGCCATGTTTAGCAAGACGGTAGATACCACGAGCATAAGCAACAAGTGCAGAGCCAGTGAATTCAGGGTTGGAGTCAAGTTTCAAGGAGTACTCGATAACGTGACGAGTGCCTTCTGTGCTTTCACCAGAGCGAAGAACGAAGCCACCATGTGGAATACCTTTGTGGTTGCGATCAAGTTCTTCTTGAGAAATGAAGTTTACTACAGTTTCATAACCTACGAAGTAGTTTTCCATAGTTTTAATTTCGTTTTCAATTTTAGCTTTATCAGCATCAGGAGCAGCTACTACATAGCACTCACGAAGGTGACCTTTGTAGCCATCAACGTCTGGAGTTTCACCATTGCGGATTGCTTCAAGGTATTGTTCCTTAGGAACAGTGTATTGACGAGCATCAAGAACGCCGTCGATACGGCGGATAGCATCGGAGTGACCTTGAGAAACGCCACGACCCCAGAATGTGTAAGATTTGCCTTGAGGCAAGATGCTTTCAGCATATACACGTTGTAAAGAGAACATGCCTGGGTCCCAACCGCAAGAAATCAATGTAGCAGTTTTAGCTTCTTTAGCTACTTTGTCTACATTTGCGAAATGTTCAGGAATACGTGCATGTGTATCGAAGGAATCGATACAGTTAAAGTATTTTGTGACCATTGGAGTTTGTTCGATAAGGTCTGTTGCAGAACCACCGCAAAGAACCATAACATCGATTTTACCTTTGAAGTTTGGTAGATCTTCCATAGTATATGTAGGAACACCAGAAACTGTTTCTAAACCTTTACGGCGAGAGAATACACCAACAAGCTCCATATCAGGTTGTAATTTTACGGATGCTTCAACGCCACGACCTAAGTTGCCGTAGCCAACGATACCAATACGAATTTTGCTCATATTAGCCTCCTATATAAATCGAGAAATTTAATTATTAACATTTTTATTATAGCACAAAACTAGGGTATTTGATAATTTTCTATAGAATCAAATGTAATTTAATAGATAGATGATAGTACTAATAATAAGGCTGTAGTAATTTGTGGGATTATTAAGATAGCTACTATTACATTATTAACAATTAAATAATCATATATATTAAGGTATAGAAAAGACCGATTACCTTACTATTATAGGATTGTAATCGGTCTTTTTATTTTATAGGTATTAGAATTTTAATGTTTTAATTCTTTCAACGGCGCGAATTGTATTTTCACGGCTACCGAAAGCTGTTAAACGAAGGTAGCCTTCGCCGTGAGGACCAAAGCCAGAGCCTGGTGTAGATACGATTTGAACTTGTTCGAGCAAGATGTCGAATAATTCCCAGCTAGTCATATTACCAGGAGTTTTTAGCCAAATGTATGGAGCGTCAACGCCACCGTATACAGTAAGGCCGATAGATTCAAGACCTTCTTTGATAATCCGAGCGTTTTCTTTGTAGTATGCAATGTTAGCGCGAGTTTGTTCACGACCTTCTTTTGTGTATACTGCTTCAGCACCGCGTTGAATGATGTAAGGAACACCATTGAATTTAGTGCATTGACGACGGTTCCACATAGGGTTTAGCGCTTGGCGTTCGCCGGATTTAGTTTTGCCAGTCACTTCTTTAGGCACAACTGCGTAAGCACAACGAGTACCAGTGAAACCAGCAGTTTTGGAGAAGGAACGGAACTCGATAGCTACTTCACGAGCACCTTCGATTTCGTAGATGGATTTTACAGTGTCTTCTGTGTTGATGAAAGCTTCATAAGCAGAGTCGAACATCAAAATCGCATCATTATCTTTACACCATTTGATCCATTCTGCTAAACGAGCACGGCTCAAAACAGTACCAGTTGGATTGTTAGGGGAGCAAAGATATACGATATCTACGCGTTCAGAAGGGAATTCTGGAGAGAAGTTGTTTTCTGCGTAAGTAGGGAGGTATACAACCTTTTGGAAGATGCCATCTACTGCTTCGCCAGTACGACCGCCCATTACGTTAGAGTCTAAGTATACTGGGTACACTGGGTCAGTGATAGCGATGATGTTATCTTCGCTGAATAATTCTTGGATATTACCAACATCAGATTTTGCACCATCAGAAACGAATACTTCATCAATCGCAATGTCTACGCCTAATGGTTTGTAGTCGCCATCAACAATAGCTTGACGTAAGAAGTCATAACCTTGTTCAGGACCATAACCGCGGAACGTTTCAGCTTTACCCATTTCTTGAACTGCTTTGCTCATAGCGTCGATAATTGCAGGAACAAGTGGTAATGTAACATCGCCGATACCAAGACGAATGATGTCTGCATCTGGATGCGCTGCTTGATAATCTGCAACCTTTTTAGCGATATTCGCAAATAAATAAGAACCTTGTAGGTTTAAATAGTTTTCATTAATATTAGCCATGATGACTCCTTTTTATAATCAGATTTCTCTATATATAGTAAATTATATAGAATAATGACGCAAGGATTTTCTATAGAATTTTTCCTTAATCTAAATAGTGTAAATAATTTTAGTATAAAAGTCTATAATATGAGGCATTTATTACTCGTTGATTGCATTAAAGTATATATAGATAAAGAGATTATTAGCATTCAATCAATCTCTTCATTGTTTACTCATAAAGTGGCTATTGATATAATGAAATTATGATTAATATCTTGATTGTTTATATGTAATGAGAGATAAAGTTAATGGCTGTGTTTAGGGGCGTAAATTCTTTCAGGGAGGTATATTATGGTAGATAATAAGGTGTCTATTAAGAAAATTTTTGATCGGATTAAGCGAGTTAAAAAGTTTGAAGAGTTTAAAGCAACTTATGGCTTAACACCTTCTGATGAAAAGGGGAGCACAAAATTTGCAGCAAACTTTTATAAGTCCGATATTGTAAATTACAAGGGGCATGTAACTGGTTCTAAAGATCTGTATAGTGAAGTTATTGCTAAAACCATTATAAATGATAATTTTATAAAAGACTGGTTAAACTTAATACCTGCAAGACCAGAACATTTTAAGATAAATCATCCGAATACAGATGAAAACGTGGATGCCCTAAAAATTACTAATCGAAAAGAGGAAATATTAGCGAAGTTATTATTTTATCAAGGTAATATTGATGGGCTGGGATATATCTTTGATTATCAAACACCATTAAAAGCGTCACGAAACGATTCATATGGAAAAATAGATTTATTAGGCTATAACGTAGATGATAAATGTTATTCTGTCATTGAATTAAAATATCGTCCTTCTGGTAGTGAGGAAACTTTACTACGATGTGTTTTAGAAGCTTATACATATTATAAACTGATAGATTTAAAGCAGATTGAATCTACTATTGGTCATGATGGTATTCAGGAGTTAAAGAAATTATCTGGATATAAACATACGAATGAAGCTGAGTTAGTCGTTTTATTTGATGAAAGATCTTGTGCCAAAGAGGACGGTGGAGCAGAAACTAATTTGATGCTTCGTATTGATCCGTATAAACCTAATACTCCTAGTTATCCATCCAAAACTGTTGTGTCACAACAGTATAAAGAGTGCCAGGAATTAATTAATACAAGTACAAGAAAAGAATTACGAGCTTTATGTGAGGCTATATTAAAACAAGAGTCTAAATTGAAACAAATTCGATTTGTTGTATTACAAGCTCAAAAAGTAAGTAAAGCGCCTTATAAAAATAAAGTAGATAATTGGTCAGAAAATTTGGATCGTTTATATCGAGCAGAAACATTGCTTACCATTTCTAAGTAAAGGTTGAATATGAATATTGTTGTTCATCGTGGCACACATCAGATTGGTGGTAGTGCTATAGAAATTAGTACAGAATCTACTCGAATTATGTTAGACTTTGGTAATGAGTTAAGTTTAGATGAAAAGTACACACCTATAAATCTGGATATAGACGGTGTTACAAAAGGAAAGCCGGATTGTGACGGTATTGTGATTTCTCATTATCATATGGATCACTTAGGCCAACTAACCTCTGTACTATCAGAAATTCCATTATATATGGGTGAATTAAGTAAGGAAATCGCGCTAATAGGTGCTGAGTATCAAGATAGAGGTTTATACTTGCGCTTATTAGGTGCTAATACATTTCGAGGCGGAGATGTCTTTTCTATTGGTGATATACGTATCAGACCTTTAGTTATCGATCATAGTGCTGTGGATAGTTATATGTTTGTCATTGAAGCAGAAGGTAAACGTGTCTTATACACAGGTGATTTCCGGCTGCATGGGTTGCGCCATCACGTATTAGACAAATTAGTTAACACCTATATAGGTGAGGTTGATGTATTAATTACAGAGGGCACCTCATTGTCTAGAGACGCAGATGATTGTATATCTGAAGCCACAGTATTAGACGATATTTCTTCATATATTCAAGATGGGAAATATGTTTTTGTTATGTGTTCCTCTACGAATATTGACCGTATTATGGGGATTTGGCAGAATATGCCAACTGATAAAGTGTTAATTTGTGATGCTTATCAGAAAAGAATATTAGATACTGTGATTAGTAATGTATATTATGAAAGTTCTTTGTATCGTAGACATGATAGACCGCTAGTTCTTGATAAAGGCAAGTATCCTAAACACTATATGGATCATGGATTTGTATCCGTAGTAAGAGCAACAGAAAATTATATTTCCCACATAAAAGAGTTCCCTAAAGACGATGTACGTATTATATATTCCATGTGGACAGGATATACTGAGGAGAATCTAGCATTGAAGGATTTACTAGATACATATCCATCTTATATATGTCATGTAAGTGGTCATGTTTCAAAGACTGATTTACTCAAGTTTATAGACTTAGTGAATCCTGATGTCATTATTCCGGTTCATACCGATAGCCCTGAAAAATTAGAGGAACTAATACCTGAAAGAAACGTTTATATAATAAATGATAACGAGCCATTTATTTTATAATTCCTTTTAGAAATTTCGCTTTTGATGTATAATAAATAAAAAGAGAGCCATCAACGTGTGGTTGCGTTAGGCTCATCTTATAAATGTTTTCTTATGATTGCCTAGCGTGCGAGTATTTTGTATACTCTGTTGCGTTAGGCTTTTATCTTTACATTACTTTAATAGTGCAAAGAGTGATATTGCTATGGAAATTACAAAAAGAATTAAGTAGTACTTTTCGAATTTGCTCATAGTATCACCACCTTTCGGTGATGGGCCTAACTCACGTGATGACTCTTAGCATTAGTATATCAATGTAATTTTAGGAAAAATAGAATTGACATTTGGCTATAGACCAATTCTTGCGTAGTGTTTTACTACGCTTTTTTGTTGAAAAATATCAAAACTATATAGGATTAACTTTGTTTTTGATATAATTTAAATAAATACATATTATCGTGCAATTTTATATGAAAGTGGTGTCTTTATGCTGACGATTAGCAATAAAGGATGGCTTTTTACTTCTATATTAAGTGCTTTGATGGCGTTTACGTCGTTGTCGACAGATATTTATTTGCCTGCCATGCCAGAGATGGGGCGTGATCTCAATGGTGATGCAGAATTAACGTTGACTGGTTTCTTAATAGGTTTTGCGCTAGCTCAGCTTTTTTGGGGAGCGGTTAGCGATAAAATTGGTCGTAAGAAGCCGCTGATTATGGGGATAGTCTTATTTATCATCGGCTCAGTAGGCTGTGCCTTGAGTTCATCTATGCTGGAATTACTAGCTTGGCGCGTATTCCAGGCCTTTGGTGCCTGCGTAGGGCCTATGTTATCACGGGCTATGATTCGCGACTTATACGGTCGGACTGAGGCCGCAAAAATGTTATCTACCTTGGCTATTGTTATGGCTATAGCGCCTATTGCAGGGCCGATGCTAGCAGGGCATCTACTCGTGTGGTATACTTGGCATTCAATCTTTTGGTTATTAGTTGCTATCGGCATTTTGATGCTCGTTGCCGTATTAGTCATTCCTGAAACACATCCTGTAGAGAAACGTAGTAAAAAGTCTATAGCTCATACCTATAATAATTATTGGATTTTATTGCGCAATAAAGGCTTTATGAAGTATACGCTATGTGTCAGTTCCTTTTATATTGCTATCTATGCGTTTTTAACAGGTTCGCCTTATGTATATATTGATGTCTATGAGGTACCAAAAGAGTACTTTGGTTATCTCTTTTCTGTTAATATTATTGGTGTTATGTTACTAAGCGCCATCAATCGCCGTATTGTAAGTGCTATACGTCTCGATAGATTATTGCGATATGCCACATTATTTGCTGCTATTTGTGTATCTGTTGTAATGGGACTAATTGTCTTAGGCTACCATTCACTGTGGTTAATCGTTATTGGTTGTTTTTTATTCTTCTCTATGAACGGCATCATTGCAGCTGTAACAAATGCATTAGCATTAGATAGAGCAGGTAGAATGGCTGGCTCTGGGGCAGCATTATTAGGGGCTATGCAATATGGTAGTGGGATTGTATCATCGTTGATTCTTACCTTCTTACCAAATGATACGGCGGATCCTATGATGGGGGTCATTACATTATTTGTTATTATTTGCGCCATTATCGCCTTTCCTGAAGATGAAAAATATAATCGTATATAATATTGGTGAAAGCAAGGGTTTAAATTTGAACTCTTGCTTTCATTCTTTTTTTAGGTTATAATAGTAAGGCTTATTGATGGTAAGCACTTCCTACCCCTATGTGTCGATAGGGGCATTAGTCCGAAAGAGGAGGTGATTTTGTATGAACAAATACGAAGTCATGTTTATTGTGAAACCAGCTGAAGAGGAAGCAACTAACGCTGTTATTGAAAAAGTAGAAGCTTTAATTGCTCGTGTAGGCGGCACAGTAGAAAAGGTAGATCGTTGGGGCAAGCGTCGTCTTGCTTACGCTGTGAAGAAATTCACTGACGGTTTCTATGTATTGATCAACTTTGAAGCAGCACCTGCTGAAATCAAAGAAATCGATCGTGTATTGAAAATCAACGATGAAGTCCTAAGACATCTAATTGTTAAACACGAAGCATAATTAAAGCCTGGAGGAAAACATGAACTCTGTACAAATTCTAGGTAATTTAGCTCGTGATCCTGAAGTACGCTATACCAAAACTGGTCGTGCGGTAGCAACTTTCACAGTAGCTGCCACAAACACCTATATTGATTCCACAACAAATGAGACGAAAGAACAAACTGCTTTCATCAACTGCGTTGCTTGGGGTAAACTTGGTGAAGCGGCAGGCAATCTTCGTAAAGGCAGTCGTTGCTTTGTAGAAGGTCGTTTGCAAACTCGTTCTTACGAGACTCAGGACGGTCAAAAACGGTACGTTACTGAAGTAGTAGCGAACTTTGTGGGCCAATCCCTTGATATGAATACTAATTCTTTCGAAGGTGGGTCCAATTTTGATAGTTTCAGTACAGGCGGCGATGACGAAAACATCCCGTTCTAGTGTCAGGGACTCCTACTAATTCGAAAAGGAGGATTCGCAATGAGAAGAGATAGAGGCAGAAAGCCAAGAAGAAAAGTATGCGTTTTCTGTGCAGACCATATCGATCAAATCGACTATAAAGACGTTGCTAAACTTCGTCGTTTTACGACTGAACGCGGCAAAATCTTACCTCGTCGTATTTCCGGTACTTGCGCAAAACATCAACGCAAATTGACTACATCTATCAAACGTGCACGTGCAATTGCTTTATTGCCATTCACTGCTGAATAATGGATGAATCAAGGCGGTACAACCATTTGGTTGTGCCGCCTTTTTGCTTTTATGGATAGGGATTATGCGTTTGGCGCATAATCCTTTTTTATATTCCTTTGATTCTCAGGGATTATTATATTTACTGAATTTAATAAATATTCAATATAATAGATGTAGAAATATATGATTAAAATTTATAATAATACCTTTAAAAATAGAGCCTATATGATTAATCTGTATAATCGAATTAATCAAACTTATGCATATAATCAGAAAAGCTTATGGTTTTTATACTATAATGTGAGTATATGCTTAGTACTGTAAAGTTCAGTGAAAGGTGGTAAGTACATGGGATTTTTGAAAAAGGATATATCCCGTCGCCAGTTTATTGGTGGAGCTTTAGCATTAGCGGCCGCATCAGCGGTACCATCATTTATACGCGGAGCCTATAAGCCAACACAATCTGATTCATTGCAAGTATGGACTTGTGGTGGGTTATCGGAAGCATTTCTAGATTTAAACCAAGTCTACACGATGCACACAGGGCACAATATTCAGTACACCGGTGCCTTTGCAGGGGCTATTGGTAAATCCTTATTGGCTGAAAAGAGTCGCACCGAAGTCTTTGGGGCTCGTGGTTTGGATCTAGCGAAAAATATGCGCAAAAAGGGCGTAAGCATTGCTTTTGAACCATTATGTTTTACGGATTACGTCATTGTTACCCCAAAGGGAAATCCCGCAGGTATTCGGGACTTGAAGGATATGGCAGAGCCCGGCGTACGCGTTATGTTGCCATTAGGTGCATCACCTCCTGGTAGTGCCTCTGTAAAAGGGATTATGAAGCTCTCTGGATTAACCGATGGCATTATGAAAAACATGATTGCCGAAAATGCTTGTGTTATTTCTATGATGTGCGACCTTGTAGAAGGTAAAGCAGATGTATCCATTATTGAAAAACGCCTTACTACTCATGATCGATTCAAGGATCGTATTGAATACTTCTCTATACCACCACAATTTGTGCCGCCTGCACCGCTTACTTTCACTATTAATACGATGAAATATGTACAAGATCGTGCATTGGCTGCGGACTATATTGAATTTACACGCTCCCAAGAAGGGCAACAAATCTTAGAAAATCATGGATTTACATCCGTTCATAGTGCGAGAGGTCTCGATTTGATAGAAAGGTTTGGTGTGAAAGATGTGTAGTCATTGTCCGTCATCTACATCCTGTGGGGCCCAAGGCAGTTCTGGTATATCTGGTAAACAAGCCCCTAAGAATTTAACGCTTTGGCGTCGTATCGTACAGTTTATATTCCTCTTTATTATGGGGAAATGGGTATATTATGGTATATTCCGATGCCCTTATATCGTGCCATTTGTAAACTGTGAAAGCTGTTCCATGATTACCTGCTGGGGCCGTATTACCACATATTTCTATGCTTGGTGGATTATTCTGCCAATTATGGTCGTATTCTTTGGTCGAGCATTCTGTAGTTGGTTCTGCCCAAGTGGGTGGGTTAACCAAATGCTAGGAAAAATATCTATGGGACCATTAAGAAATCGTAAACATTACATGCGATTCCTTCAACTCGGCATGGTAGCTACTATAATTTTAGGGCTCGTAGTATACTTCAAATTTGGTAATCCTCGTATTATGATTCCAATTCGGACGAGCGATGAATATTTTAATGCTGTCATTTTATCTATGCAGTTCTCCGAATGGTATTGGGCGGCTCGAACTATAACGGTCGTCTCTATTATTGCTGGTTCCCTTATCATCGCCAATGCTTGGTGTCGCTTTGTATGTCCATTTGGTGGGGTAATGGAATTATTACGTAAAATTTCCATTTTTAAAGTATATAAAACTAGTGATTGTGACGATTGTGATGCATGTCTACGTGTTTGCGAAATGGGCACACGACCAAATGAAATGAATTGCACCAACTGTGGTGATTGCTTACATGTATGCCATAAAGATGCTATTAGATTTGGTCGGAAAGGTTAATTATGAAAGAAAATCAAGGACAAAGTTTCCTACAAAATCATCCATGTTACAACAAGGATGCTGCCGCTAATTGGGGCCGTTTACATTTGCCAGTAGCACCAAATTGTAACATTCAATGTAATTATTGTAATCGTAAGTATGATTGCGCGAATGAAAATAGACCGGGCGTGACGCAGCATGTATATACACCACAAGAGGCAGCAGCCTTTGTGCATAAGGTGTTTGATGCACGTAAGGATATTTCTGTAGTAGGTATTGCAGGGCCTGGAGATCCTATGTGCGATGCGGATAAGACACTGGAAACATTCCGCCTCGTAAAAAACGATTTTCCTCATGTCATGCTCTGTTTATCTAGTAATGGCTTGGCAGTGCCTGATTATATCGATGAAATCGCTGATTTAGGGATTACTCATGTTACGATTACGGCTAATGCTATTGATCCAGAGGTTGCAAAAAATGTATACTCCATGGTTCGCTATGAGGGGAATATCTACAAAGGAATCGATGGGGCCCGTATTTTATTAGAGCGTCAGGCTGAAAGTATTCGTAAATTAAAGGAAAAGAACATCATCGTTAAGATCAATACTGTAGTAGTACCTGATGTAAATATGAATCATGTACCAGCCATTGCTAAACAAGCGGAAGCGTGGGGCGTCGATTTGATGAATTGCATTGCCATGATTCCAGTTCATGACACGGCCTTTGAAAACCATCGAGGACCGACTGCAGAAGAGATTGATAATATGCGTCAATTTATTGGTCACTATGTGCCGCAGATGACACATTGTAAGCGCTGTAGAGCTGATGCGATAGGTCGTTTGTGTGAAGCGTAGAAGTATAAAAGGCTATATACCGAAGTATATAGCCTTAACGATTATGTATTATTTAGTATTTTTAAGGATTCTATGTAGTGCAGATAATGCCATATCTACATCTTCAAGTGTGTTAGCGTAGCCAAGGGAGAAGCGTACGGTTCCTTCTGGATAGGTACCCAGTGTTTGGTGTGCTCGTGGAGCGCAGTGTAGTCCGACGCGTGTCATGATGTGATACTTTGACTCTAGTTCATATGCAATACTGGCAGCATCCATATCATCAATTGTGATGGATACGACGGCTGTTCGATCCTGAATATCTTGTTTGCCGATGATGTTAACTCCAGTTATTGAACGTAAGCCTTCGAGGAAGGCTTTTGTCAAAGCTAGCTCGTGATTGTGGATATTCTCCATGCCGGCCGATTCGATGTAGGAAACTCCTTCATTGAGACCGATGATGCCAGGTAGATTTAACGTGCCTGCTTCAAAGGTGTCGGGCATGTTGGTAGGCATCGTTTCTAAATGTGAAAAGCTTCCTGTACCGCCAGCAATAAGAGGTGTTAAGGTTTGAGCCATTTCTTTGGTAAATATAATGCCACCAATACCTTGAGGTCCTAATAATCCTTTATGACCTGTAAAGCAGAGTGCGTCTATATGACATGCTTTCACATCAATAGGGATGACGCCTGCCGTTTGAGCTGCATCTACAATGAAGTGTAGATTGTGAGCCTTGCAGATGGCACCAATTGATTCAATAGGTTGTACGGTACCACATACATTGGATGCGTGATTGATAATCATAGCCACTGTATTTGGGCGAATGAGTGCTTCTATGCATTCAAGTTGGATGGAGCCAGTTTTGTCACAAGGTATTATATCAAAGGTAATACCTTGATCAAGTAGTTGAGTAAGTGGTCTCATGACTGCGTTGTGCTCCATAGAGCTAACGATTACATGATCACCGGCTTTCAACAGGCCCTTGATGACCATGTTTAAGCTCATTGTCACATTCTGTGTAAAGGTGACGTGAGATGGATCATGACCGTTGAATAAGGTATTGAGTCGTTGTCTCGTTGTATAGATAATATCCTCTACATCGTAGGCGAGGGAGTAGGAGCCACGGTTAATATTGATACCGTAGTTCGTTATATAGTTTGACATGGCGTTAGCCACATTAGGTGCTTTAGGAAAGGTGGTACTGGCATTATCTAAATAGATATAGTTCATAGGTAATCTCCATGAATAACAAGGTGTATTTATGGTTATTATATCATGAGTCATATGCTTGATAGGATACGAGTATATACTCATATATTTGTAGTGTAGTTTGTTTGAAAGGAGTTTATTATGAGTGGGTCTCATGAAAAACGAAATTTAATTATTGCAGGCCTTATTATTGGCGCTATTGCAGGCTTCCTCGTACTAGCTGGCAATCCGGGCAATATGGGCTTCTGTATTGCTTGCTTTGTTCGCGATACTGTCGGTGGCCTAGGCCTACATCGTGCCGCACCAGTACAGTACATTCGTCCAGAAATTATTGGTCTTATATTAGGGGCTTATGTATTGTCCATGATTCGTGGTGAACACCAAAGTAAAGGTGGTTCCTCTCCAATTATTCGATTTATTCTCGGCTTCTTTGTTATGATTGGTGCTTTGATGTTCCTCGGTTGTCCGATTCGTATGATTTTAAGACTTGGCGGCGGTGACTTGAATGCGTTGTTCGGCATTGCTGGTTTTGCTGGTGGTATCGGCTTTGGTACTATATTCTTGAAAAAAGGTTATTCTTTACAACGTACCTATGCATTGAGTAAATTAGAGTCTGCTATGATGCCTGCTATCCAAGTTGGTTTGCTAGTTTTAGTAGTAGCGGCTCCAGCATTTATCTTCTTTAGTCAAAAAGGTCCTGGTGCTATGCATGCACCTTGGTTAATTTCATTGGCAGCAGGCCTCGTGGTAGGTGGCTTATCTCAAGTTAGCCGTCTTTGCACCGTTGGGGGCTTTAGAGATTTATTCTTGTTCAAAAAATCCATCCTTATCTTTGGCTATTTAGCTGTTCTCATTGGTGTATTCGTTGTAAATATTAGTTTTGGTAATTTCCATCTTGGCTTTGAAAATCAACCGATTGCACATACAGATGGCTTGTGGAATTTCCTAGGCATGGCGCTTGCAGGCTTCTGTAGCGTATTGCTCGGTGGTTGTCCATTGCGTCAATTGATTATGACTGGTGAAGGTAATTCCGATTCTGCTGTTACAGTACTTGGCCTTGCCGCTGGTGCAGCATTTGCTCATAATTTTGGCTTAGCTGCCTCCGGTGCTGGACCTACATTGAATGGTCAAATTGCAGTAGGTGTTGGTTTTGTAGTAGCTCTTATCATTGCTATCCTTAATACAAAACGAGCAAATGCTTAGGTAGAAATGAGTGATTATGAAATATATTGCCACATTTTACTCTCATTTTGGAGCGATTCGCTTCAAGCGTGAAGCCCCTGAAGGGGTAACCAATATAGAACTCCGTCCAGTGCCTCGCGATTTGAGTTCTTCTTGTGGAACGAGTGCATCTTTTGATGCTGGTGAAAACTTTACGTTTACAGATGATCCTACAGAGGAGATTGAGCAAATCGTTGCTGTCACTGATGATGGGTATAGAACTATATTTGAAAGTCCCAATAAATAAACATTAGAGCCTTTTAGCGTCGCTAATCTAAGCGGTTCTATAATCATTATGTAACGCAAAAAGAGGAGCTATCCGTTGGATAGCTCCTCTTTGTTATACAGCTTTATATTTTTTAGGTGCTTCACCTTTTTCAGCGGCTTCTTTATCGGCGCGCCATTTGCGTTCGAAATACTTATGATATTCTACAGGAACGTCATCAGGTGTTAAGCTTTCATAAAAACTAGTAGTTCCCTTTGCCTGAGCTTGTTCATAAAACCATGTTTTAAATTCTAGCATGGACAAGCGTGCTTGTAGGTGTTCGATTTCTACTAATACGCGATCTCGTTGATTTTTGATAATAGATAATCTTTCATTAATGCGACTATCGCCTTCGACGCAGTAGTCGATAAAATGTTTGATTTCCTTAATAGGCATACCGGTATGCTTCATGCATTCAATCAATTCTAACCAATCCATATCTGTGTCATGGAATACACGGATACCACCAGCAGAACGTTCTACGAAGGGCAATAGACCTTCTTTATCATAGTAACGCAATGTAGAAGGTGCCACATTTAGTTTTTTTGCGATTTCGCCAACAGTATATGTCATAGGACCTCCTTTTATATATGTAAGTTATAGACAGATATAAAAACCATAAATATAAATTGTATTGACTTAAACCTAACTTTAAGTTTTATACTATAAACATACTTGAAGTATAACACTAGTTATTTTGAGTGACAATATTTACAATCATTATACTTGGTTATGTATGGTGATTGTGGCTGAAGTAAATATAATGTATAGAAAGAATTACCATGAACTTAATTGATATAAAATCCCCAGCCGATTTAAAAGGCTTATCCATTGCTGAATTAACAGATTTAACAGCACAGGCTCGTCAAGCTCTCATGACAAAGGTCTCTGAGCACGGTGGTCATTTTGGTCCACCTATGGGGGCAGCAGAAATAATTATGGCCTTACACTATGTATTTAACTCTCCTGTAGATAAAATCGTATATGACGTATCTCATCAGTCCTATGTACATAAGATGGTTACCGGTCGTGCATTGGCGTTCTTAGATCACGATTATTATGATGATGTAACGGGCTATACAGATCCTACTGAAAGTGAGCATGATTTCTTTAACATTGGTCATACGTCCACATCTATCTCCTTAGCATCTGGCCTGGCTACTGCTCGAAATTTAAAGGGCGACTCTGAAAATATTATTGCTATCATTGGTGATGGTTCTTTATCTGGTGGGGAAGCCTTTGAAGGTCTAGATTATGCGGCCACATTAGATAGTAATATGATTATTATCGTTAACGATAATGACCAATCCATTGCAGAAAACCATGGTGGTTTGTATCGTGGCCTTCGTGAATTACGCCAGACTAATGGTGAAAGCTCTAATAATATTTTTAAGGCCCTTGGTTTAGACTATCGTTTTGTAGCAAAGGGTAATGATTTAGAAACATTGATCAATGTATTCAAGGATGTAAAAGACATTGATCATCCAATCGTTTTACACATCGTTACTCAAAAGGGTAAGGGTTATGCCATTGCAGAGCAAAATAAAGAGGCCTTCCACTGGACAATGCCTTTTGATTTAGAAACAGGTAAACTCAAAAAGGAACATCATGGTCCGACCTATGCTGGTACAATTGCGGACTATTTGATGGAACAAATTAAAGTAGATCCAACAGTGGTAGCTATTAATGCAGGGACACCAGGTGGCTTCGGCTTTAACGCTGAATGGCGTAACGAAGCTGGTAAACAATATATCGACGTAGGCATTGCGGAAGAACATGCTATTGCAATGAGTTCTGGTATCGCTAAAAATGGTGCTAAGCCAGTGTTCAGTGTAGATAGTACCTTCTTACAACGCGCTTATGACCAATTGGTTCAAGATCTTTGCGTCAATAATAACAGTGCAGTCATCATCAATCATATGGCATCTGTATATGGAATGAACGATGTCACGCATTTAGGGTTCTTTGATATACCTATGCTTACTAGCATTCCTAATTTAGTATACTTAGCACCTACTAGTAATGAAGAACTATTGGCTATGACTGAATATGCTGTGCATCAACATGAGTATCCTGTGGCAATTCGTGTTCCTGTAGGTGAATTTATATCTACTGGTGAAGCTGATACGACTGATTACAGTATTTTAAATAAATCTGAAGTGACTCGTCGTGGTGAACGCATTGCCTTGTTAGGTCTTGGTAATTTCTATCATCTAGCTAACCAAGTGGCTGATGAATTGGCTAAAGACGGTATTAACGCAACCGTAGTTAACCCTAAATTTGCTTCTGGTCTTGATGAAGCATTACTGGAAGAATTGAAAGCAAATCATTCCGTAGTATTTACTTTGGAAGATGGTGTAGTTGAAGGCGGTTGGGGGCAACGTATCGCTAGTTTCTATGGTCCATCTGATGTGCGCGTTAAAAACTATGGTATTGCTAAAGAATTCCACGATCGTTATGATGCAACAGAATTGTTACGAGAAAATGGTGTTTCTTTAGAGCAAATTGTGGCTGATGCAAAACAAATTTTATCCGTTTAGTTTGATAAAATATTAAATAAATAATTTTATCTACAAATGCAGTAGAAATATGGTTTTGCCCTGTTTCTACTGCATTGCTTTTTGTTCTATATTTTATAAAAATATAAAATTTGTTAAAAGATTATAGATTTTTTTCGAATAGGACTATAAAAATTAGATGAAGTATTATATAATATTATCTACAGTATGTATTACAGTAGAACAAGTTTGTTGTTAATGTACAAAAATATCACAGTATTATATAAGTAAGTATTAATGAAAAGGGAGATTGTAAGACGTTGAAAAAAGTATTAACCTTAACATTAGCCGTGGCCATCGTCGCCGGTGGCTATATGTCTGAGGCTAATGGGGCGGGAGAACAGCCTTCTAAGCAGGCACCGTCTATATCTGAGATAAACATATATACGCCTAAAGAACTCAATGCACGTCAAAAAGACTTGGTTGATATCGGTCGCTATACGGCATCCGGTGATCAAGGTGCATTGAAAAGTACAATCGCCTCTGCTATTGAGCGAGGTACGTTGACACCGCAAGAGGTGAGTATTGCGATTCGTCAACTTTACTCTGCTGCTGGTTTAAAGCAAATGAATGCAGCATTAGCTACATTTGATCAATTACGTGAGGAGCGTCCTGAGTTTGGCGCTGATTACGAAAAAATGGTTCCAAAGCAAACAGGACTTAGTGCTTTATTGGGGAATGGCACTAATGGGGCTGCTTTGGCTAAGGCTAAAAATGAGGATACAAAAGAAGCGGTTCAATACAATACGTTCCGTATGAAGAAACCAAAACCGCAAAATCGTAATCGCTCTCGCCTTGGTAAGTTGGACCGTGAATTGGTCGCTGCCGCAGCTTTAGGTACGCGTGTAGGTAAAAATAATCTATTCGCTGCATCTGAAAAGAGTTTATCTGAGCTAGGCCTCAGCAAATATCAAATTGAAAATCTTGAATCTTTGATTTTCTAAGAATATAAAGACCTACTTCTTTGGAAGTAGGTCTTTTTTATATGGTTGATAAGGGAAATGTAATTGACGTTTAACTCCCCCTTTTCTATAATTAATAAGATAGGTATATGACCTGTAATAATAGATATAATTAATCGTTAACATAGATGTAAGGAGAAAGTATGCGCCTTCGTAGAAAACCGTGGATTGATGAAGCTATCCACGAATATGACTCTCATATCATTTTGTCTGGTCAAGAACAGTACAAGGGCAAATGGCGTGAGTTATTTGCCCATCCTGAACGTCCATTATATATGGAACTTGGAACAGGTAAGGGACGTTTTATTGCAGGCATGTCTGAAGCGTATCCAGATGCTAACTTTGTAGGTTTTGAAGTGCAAATTGGCGTAATTTATTATGCGGCTCAAAAGATTTTTGAAGCAGAGCGTGATAATGCTAAGGTATCTCTCTTTGATATCGCTGGCATTGAAGAGGTTGTAGCGCCTGGTGAAGTAGATCGTTTTTATATCAACTTCTGTGATCCATGGCCTAAGGCGAAACATGCTAAGCGTCGCCTCACATACCATACATTCCTCGATCGATATGCCCGTCTTTTAAAAGATGGTGGCGAGGTTCACTTTAAAACTGATAACGAAGGTTTATTTATGTTCTCTCTTGAAGAATTCAAAGAATGTGGATGGGAACTTAAGAATGTAACCTATGACTTACATAGCACAGACCTTCCAAATGTAAAAACTGAGTATGAAGAGAAGTTCAGTGCTAAAGGGCAACCTATTTTCCGCTTAGAAGCAATTAAGCCAAAAGTACAAAAGGAGGCTTAATATGGAAACACCGAATAAGGGGGATAGTCGGTGGGGCTCACTCTTTAAAAATGATTTACAAGGTATGCTCTTACCTATATTGCTCATCACGATTATAGGTAGTGTAAATATCTTCAGTGCCACCTATATAAGCTCTATTTACGAAAATACAGGGCTGTTGGGGTACTTTACTAAGCATATGGGCTATTTGTTATTTTCTATGGCTGTTGGCGTTGTGTTATATCGTTATGATTATAGAAAGTTACAGAAACCACATATGTTGCAACGTATCATGATTGCAACACTCATAGGCATGGTCTTAGTTCTTTTAATAGGTTCCGTTATTAATGGTGCGCGTCGGTGGATTGTTATCGGCCTCGTATCTATACAGCCTTCAGAATTTGCCAAGTTAGCGGCCATAATATGGACATCGGCTAAGTTAAGCACCATGAGAAAATGGGGCAAACCGCGATATAATAACCCACTAACGAATTTACAAGGTTATGTGGGAGAACGGGTAGGTTATATGTTGCCAATGTTAGTTTGGCCTATAATCTTTGCGATTCTAACCATCTTGCAACCAGATATGGGTACTACCGTTCTAATCTTTGGATTCTCCTTCATACTAATTTACTTAGCCGGCTTTGATGGGCGATTCTTTGGCGGTGCCTTTGCCGTAGCTGGTGTGATAGGCTTCATTGCAGCTCGTATGTCGCCGTATCGTTGGGAACGGATTCAGTCTTGGTTCGATCCTTGGCCTCATGCTCAAGATATGGGCTATCAAACTGTACAAGGTCTATTGGCCGTAGGTTCTGGTGGTATTCTTGGGGAAGGCTTTATGCAAGGTACATCTAAGTACTTTTACTTGCCAGAGGCTCATACCGATTTTGCATTTGCCGTGTGGGCTCAAGAAATGGGCTTTGTCGGTGCTGTCTTTGTCGTTCTATTGGTTGCGGCCTTTACATACTTTGGGTTCCGCATTGCGAATAAATCTCGTGATGAATTTGGCAGATGGTTAGCTATGGGCATAACCTTGCTCATCAGTGGACAAGCCTTATTTAATATTGCCATGGTTTGCGGCATTATGCCGGTAACAGGTGTGCCTTTGCCATTTATTAGTTATGGTGGGTCTTCATTATTAATGAACTTTATGGCCATAGGCTTATTAGCTAGCGTTGGTCGCCGTAATGTAGAAGGTGTAAAACAAGTTGGTACGACTGAGGATTTACCATCCTTGCGTGAAGAGACACAAAGTCGCTTCAAGCCTAAGGCGACTCCAGAAGCAGACAAGACTGAAATGCCTGGTCCGTTTAGACCTAGAGAGTCTAGAAGGCCAACGCGTAGACGTCCGAGACCTAAAAATTGATGTGTAATTCTTATGTTTCATAAGAGTAACATATATGTGTAAAATCCAATGCTATATCATACCGGGTATAGCGTTGGAACCTAGTGTTGTTATTGTGGTGAGAGGAAAAAATGAAGGATTATATTGATATTCAAGAGCGCCCGTCTTGGGGGCGTATGTTGCCACTTAGTTTCCAACATTTATTTGCTATGTTTGGCTCTACTGTATTAGTACCATATTTGTTAAAAGTAGATCCTGCAACGGCTTTATTTATGAATGGTATCGGCACTTTGTTATACCTGTTCGTATGTAAAGGTAAAATCCCTGCATACCTCGGTTCTAGCTTTGCTTTCATTGCTCCTGTAGCTGGTGTATTATCTGCCGGCCTCGGTTATGAGGCAGCTAAAGGTGCCTTCGTTGTATTTGGTTTATCCTTTGTGATTTTATCTGTTCTAGTTCGCTATATTGGTACGCGTTGGATTGATAAGTTATTCCCACCGGCTGCCATGGGTGCTATCGTTGCTATTATTGGTTTGGAATTGGCACCAGTAGCGATGAGTATGTCTGGCCTTTTTGGTAATCAAGACTTGGGCATGAGCCACAGCCAAGCTGTATTTATTTCTATGTTTTCCTTAGTTGTTACCTTGCTTGGTACTGTTGTGTTCCGTGGCTTCTTAGCCGTTATCCCTGTTTTGATTGGCGTTGTTTCCGGTTATATATTATCCGCCTTTATGGGTGTTGTTGATTTCTCTAGCGTAGAGGCTGCACCTTGGTTCTCCTTACCACAGTTCTATGGCATGCCTGTATTTGATATCAATGCAATCATCATGATTATGCCAGCACTCTTTGTAGTATTTGCAGAACATGTAGGTCACTTGGTTGTAACTAGTAACATCGTATCCAAAGACTTGATGAAAGAACCAGGCTTACAACGTTCTTTGCTCGGTGATGGTCTTGCGAACATCTTATCTGGTTTCTTTGGGGCTACACCAAATACGACATACGGTGAAAACATCGGTGTACTCGCTATCACTCGTTGCTTCAGTGTATGGGTTATCGGCGGTGCTGCTGTTCTTGCGATGATTATCTCCTTTGTAGGTAAAGTAGCAGCTCTTATCCATGCTATCCCAGTACCGGTTATGGGTGGTGTATCCATTCTCTTGTTCGGTATCATTGCTGCATCCGGTTTGCGTATGCTTGTAGAACGCAAGGTAGATTATACAAATCCTGTGAACATGATCTTAACATCTGTTATCCTTGTTGTAGGCCTTAGTGGTGCTGAACTTGCTGTAGGTCCTGTTGTATTGAAAGGCATGGGCCTTGCGACTGTAGTAGGCATGGCAATGAGTATCATCTTATTGCTCCTTCAAAAAACAGGCGTTGGTAATGACCAATTGAAAAAAACAGAAGTATAATTACTGTCAAATCTATTGATGAAAAAGCATCTTACGATGATAACTGACAATAGTAAAGCTTTAAACTAATATACTTTATACATAACGACTACTGAATCAGGTATAACCTGTGAAAGTAGTCGTTTTTGTTTTTCTTTATAATTTATTCTTTATATTGTATAATGAAGATATAAGTTGTATAAAATTAATTAAAGAGAGGAGGGCCTATGGAGTTTTTAATTTGGATGGCTATAGGGATTGCCCTAATGGCTGTAGAACTCGTTGTTCCAGGCGGTATTTTGGGCCTCATCGGTTATTGTACATTCCTTTGGGGTGTATATGTAGCCTTAGGAGAGGGAACGGAAGCGTTGTATGCCGTACTGGGATTAACAGCCTTGTTAATTGTCCTTATCATCGTGTTCTTTAATCACTTTGAAAAGACTTGGATAGGCAAATTGTTTACCTTAGGGCAACGATCTACGACAAAAGCTGGTTATGTATCTAATGATGTATTAGAGGACTTAGTCGGTAAAGAAGGCGTAGCTCATACTACACTACGCCCTGCAGGTATTGCTAAAATTGATGGTAATTTGGTGGATGTTGTGACCGAAGGGGACTTCATCGATGCCGGTTCACCTATTGTGGTGCTTCGTGTTGTGGGCGGCCGCAATATAGTTAGAAAGCGCGATTAAGCTTTCACCACATCGTCGTATATAATGGAGGTTATTATGGATGTAGGTATTTTAATCTTGATTCCCATTCTACTGATTGGGATTATGGTGTTCTTGTATATTGTGCCATTAGGCCTTTGGGTATCTGCTCTTGCAGCAGGCGTTAATGTAGGTATCTTCACACTCGTAGGTATGCGCTTGCGCCGTGTAAATCCATCCCAAATCGTAATGCCTTTGATCAAAGCCAATAAAGCAGGCCTTGATGTTAATGTAAATCAGCTAGAAGCGCATTACCTTGCAGGTGGTGACGTTGACCGCGTTGTAGATGCGTTGATCGCCGCTGAACGAGCATCTATTCCTTTGACATTTGAACGTTCCGCAGCTATCGACCTTGCAGGTCGCGATGTATTGGAAGCAGTACAAATGTCCGTTAATCCTAAAGTGATTGAAACACCAATTATCTCTGCAGTAGCAAAAAACGGTATCGAACTCAAGGTTCGTGCTCGTGTAACTGTACGTGCTAATATTGACCGCCTCGTTGGTGGTGCTGGTGAAGCTACGATTATCGCCCGCGTTGGTGAAGGTATCGTAACAACTGTAGGTTCCTCTGAAGAGCATACAGATGTATTGGAAAATCCAGATCACATCTCCCGTACTGTATTGGGTAAAGGTCTTGATGCGGGTACTGCATTTGAAATCTTGTCCATCGATATTGCAGACGTAGACGTAGGACGTAACATCGGTGCTCAATTGCAAACTGACCAAGCGGAAGCGGATAAGAAAATCGCTCAAGCTCGCGCCGAAGAACGCCGTGCTATGGCTGTTGCAACAGAACAAGAAATGCGTGCTAAAACACAAGACATGCAAGCTAAGGTTGTGGAAGCGCAAGCTGAAGTACCTAAAGCATTGGCAGAAGCTTTCAGAAATGGTAATCTTGGCGTTATGGATTACTACAATATGAATAATATTATTGCAGACACTAAAATGCGTGAAAACTTAGCAGATAGTGAATAGGAGTAGCTATGGACTCTATTTTGTCTTCTGTGCTATCCATCTTTTCGCATAACCCTATATTTGTTCTAGGTATCATCGCGTATATTGCTTTTTCTATTATAAAAAGCAAAAATACAGAAGAGTCTGATGACTATGATAACTATGAAAGTTCGAGTTCTGGCCAGACTTGGGAGGATATGGAGCGTGAATATGGTATCTCTATAGAGAAAAAGCCTGTAGAACCTTCACCTGAGGATTTGTTGTATGATGATGATTTTTATCGAGATATTTTTAAAAATAGACCGATTGAGAATCAGCATCCTGAGGCCCCTTTACGAAAAAAGGGCGGAAGACTGTTTCAATATGATGATTCGGAGACATCTGAAAAACATGTTGAAGTGCATCCAAGTAATGATAAAACTCAAACAGTTTTAGCTTCCGAGAATCATTACGATGAAGCGTCTACAACGCAACAAGGTACTCATGATTCATCCAAGAAAACTTCAAGTAAATCAACTGGCTTTAGTACGAGTTCAACTCGTTTAAGTAGAGAGTCTGTTACAGGTCCAACCTTGAGTGAACGATTGGCCGAATTCAAGCGAGATAAGGCTTCTAAAGAAGGAAAGGTACTCCTTGATACGAATGTGGTAACGACTTCGCCAATTACTTCGACCAGTGTTCATACATCAAGTCATAGACGTATATCAAATCATGCTCTAAAAGAAGGCATGAAATGGTCTATCATCTTGAGTAAGCCTAAGGCTCTTGAACGCAGATATCGCTAAGTTGGGTTAGCCAATACGTTTATTAGCCATTAGAAAATATGGCTATCAAATATTGGTCATAATGTTTACTGGATTATTGGTGATCCATGACCATCGTTATTTGCGGATAGATGTTGTATAGCAATTATAACGGCACATATCCTATGTGGTGCATATAATTACATATGGAAAGAGGTTCCTATTGGTCACCTATGTGACTATTAGGAACCTCTTTTTTTATTGTCTTTTTTTGATGGAACTTTCACAATAATAGGGAAAGGAGTTCGTCTATGAGGAAAGGTGATAGTATGTATCGTAATGTGCGCGTTATACCTAAACAGTTGCTGGAACAATTATATGTAGAGAAACAGTGGAGTGTTCGCGAGGTGGCAGAGTATTTTCAATGTAGTGTAGATACAATTATGCGTCGTATGAAGGAATATGATATTGAGCGAAGACCGTTAAAGAAAGAACTTAACATGGTTCATGTACAAGCTTTATATGAAACAGGGAAATGGTCGCTTCACTCATTGGCTAAGCGTTATGATGTATCTATTACGACAATGGCAAACCGTTTGAAAGAATATGGATTGGCTTGTCAACGATCGTCAAAGAATATAGCTATCGATCCGGTGCGTATTTGTAGGGCTTATAAAAGTGGAAATACGTCAGACTCAATTGCGCGTATGTATGGCATATCCCGATGGAAAGTACATCATGTGTTGCGGCATATGGGAATGTGCACAACACTTAAAACAAAAACATCTCGAAAGGTGGACGAGATGGCGTACTTGTATATTCATCATCATATGAGTACAGATGATATAGGTTTAGCTTATGGTATACGAGGGTCCACGGTGGCCATGTATTTACGGGAGCAAGGTATAGAAATTCGTTCAAATACATTAGAATTAGACGAAAATAGAATAAAAAACTTACGTGCTCAAGGCTATGGTGTTGCTAAAATCGCACAGATGATGGGCTGCTCTACTTCTGCCGTAAGAAAGCGGCTAGCCATGAAAAAATATATCTCTCCTTGATGTAGTGAGGTAGATACTATATACTTAAATTTATACAATGATGGGAGGAATATTATGCTTGAAATTATATCTGCTTTAATACCGTTTTTCTTACTTGGCATAGCAGCCGCTGGTTTATCCCGTGTATCTGGGGTGGCCTTGTCGATGATTATCGTACCAACCCTATTGATTTGGGGCGCTAATGCTATTGATGTTATTGCGTTTATGCTACTCTTTGTAGTGTACAACAACTTTACAATGGAAACACAAGATGTTCGTTTAGATTATAAAGATCTTGTATTGTTTCCTAAATGGCGCTTATGCATTCCATTTATTTTAAGCTTGGTTGCAGCATTCTTTGTACCCGCTGCAGGGATTGCCATCTTTATGGCCTGCTTTGTACTAGAATTGTTAGCTACTGTATACAAACGCATTCCTGAAAATAAGCGACCTCGTTTGCATCGCGTTATTGTTACATCTGTTTTAAGTGCTGTTGTAACGGCTGTAGGTGCTTATGCGGGTCCTAAAATTCCTAGTGATTATTATTTCATCTGTGCTGGTTTAGCCATCTTAATTATTACAGGCTTTGCTTGGTATGTAGGTAACCATCGAGATGCTTTTAGAAGTGCATGGGAAACAATTTGGGCTGACTTCAACTTATTCTTGGGGATGTTTGGTGTAGAAGCATCCTATTATCCAGCAGCGCTAACTCGTTCTATTCCAAATCCAATGGATCGTATGTTACCAATGATTACTGTAGTAGGTGGTTATGCAGGTCTCATGGTGGTGTTTGGGCTGTATAATATCTTCTCCATACCATCCTTGATTACTGCTATTGGTGCGGCTATCGGTATTCGTCTATTTGGTTTGTACGAGTTTCCACGTCATGGCAGCTTCTCCTACTTAGCGATTGGCTTTGCTGTAGCTGCTGTTGTATGCTTGTATCTCGTATCTCCTACACCAGTAGGATTTGATCATATTAATACATTAGTATCTCAACCAATCGGTCAATAAAGACTGTATATGATTAGTACGTGACTACTGATGTAATGCTTAGTCTGTTAGTTAATGGATTTGGATATGTGATATAGTTCATATATTATGCTGAAAGTTGAGTTCATACTAGATTGTGAAAGGGGTTGATGCTCTGTGGCAGAAACAATTGAAACTAGACCATTTCCACCGTTCTTACCAAAGAATACGACGGTGATGATGATGGGGACATTCCCACCAACTTCCGAAAAGCGATCTATGGAATTTCATTATCCTAACTTTCAAAATGACATGTGGCGCGTATATGGCTTAGTATTCTTTGACGATAAGGAACACTTTAGAAAAGGGGAGGAAAAAGCCTTTGATCCGGATAAGATTAAAGCATTCTTATCTGAAGCAGGGATTGCTTCCTGTCCTACTGTATTAAAAGCTATACGCGAAAAGGGGAATGCATCGGATGCATTTCTTAAGGTTGTTGAACCTGTACCATTGGCAGAAGTACTGGAACAAATTCCAGACTGTAAACATATTGGTACCACAGGTGGTAAGGCCACAGAAATTCTGTTGAGTCTTTTACCAGAAAAGGTTAAATTGCCTAAAACAGGGGAGACAATTCCCTTTGTGTTTAATGGTCGCGAATTGACGTTAACGCGATTACCATCTACATCTCGTGCGTATCCGTTGAGCCTTGCTAAAAAAACTGAAGCTTATAAAAACTTCTTTAAGGCGTGTGGATTAAAAACAAAATAATATAGGTAGATGTATAAAGCATATAGATGTATCAGCTATATAGAAAAGTCATTAACTAATTATTTATAAATAACACCTTTGATGTTATATCGTATCTTCGGGGATATAATATAAACGATCAAAGGTGTTTTTATTATCAAAAATTAATGTGAGTTATAAAAATGGATATATCTATATTATGATTGATTACACATATCTTGTTATAAATAAAAGTAATGAGTTCTATAACATTTTAGTTCTTGATTTCTAGAATGAGAGGTTTATAATTAATCGTTGTCGCAAATGGTTGACAATAGTTTAAGAAAATGGAGTTGATATTATGGATAAGGCTAAAGAGGCCTTATGGACAAGATCCTTTGTCCTCGATACTTTGATTAATTTCTTAGTATTTTTGATTTATTACTTATTAATCGTTATTATTGCGGTAGTAGCAAAGGATAATCTTCATGCTACAGCAAGTCAAGCTGGCTTGGCCGTTGGTATTTATATTATTGGTACCGTTGTTGCTCGGTTGTTAGCAGGACGTTTTATCAGCATCTTAGGCTGTCGTAAGATGTTGTACCTTGGTTTGTTAATTTATTTGGTTTCAACAGCCATGTACTTCTATACACCTAATTTATTGATGCTCGATAGTGTTCGTTTCTTAAATGGTTTTGCATACGGTATTACATCTACAGCTACAAGTACAATCGTAGCGGCTATTATTCCTATATCACGTCGTGGTGAAGGGATTAACTACTATGGTTTATCTACATCTCTTGCTGCTGCAGTAGGTCCGTTCTTAGGGATTTTGATGCTTCATAGCCTTGGCTATGACTTTATCATTGCCTTCTGTGTTGCTCTTATCATCCTTTGTGGTATTGGTTCCGTTATCATGAAATTTGATGAACCTAAGCTCGATATTGATTCTGAAGAACATAAAGGCATTAAAATCTCTGACTATATCGAACCACGTATGAATTCTATTAGTCTTGTTTCTATACTAGTAGGTTTTGCATACTCTGGTGTTATCGGTTTTATGGCAGCCTATACAAAAGATTTAAATCTTATCTTAGCAGGTACATTCTTCTTTGTTGTGTATGCTGTAGTTATTACGATAACAAGACCATTACTTGGTATTGTATTTGATATGAAAGGGGAAAACTTCGTTCTTTACCCTTGCTTCATATCTTTAGCACTTGGTATTTTCTTATTGTCCATCGCTCACTCTACATGGCTTATACTCTTATCTGCTGTGTTTGTTGGTCTTGGTTACGGTACATTTATGTCAAACGGTCAAGCCGTAACTGTTAAAATTGTGCCGGTTCACCGTATTGGTGTTGCCACATCCACATACTTTATTGCCTTAGATATGGGCTTAGGCTTTGGTCCATACATCTTAGGTGCCATTAAAGAGGTAGTAGGCTATACAAGCATGTTCCACGTGACTGTTGTAGTAGCGCTTCTTGCCTTTGTTGCTTACTATTTCTTATATGGTCGTTATGTAGGTACTGAAAAAGATCTTTCTTTGAAAGCTCGTGCTGAAGAAGAACAAATTAGAAATCGTAAACGCAATGGTAAACTTGCGTAGAATGTACTCTGATTTGATTAGTTTTATTTCAGTAGATGGATATTATAACTAAATTAAGAGGACTATACGAAAGATTTCGTATAGTCCTTTTTTGGTGTTAAGATATCTTAGAATTTCATTGTGTTTTAGAATGCTAGTTTTGTATTTAAATATCCTTCAAATGGCATCTAGTAGTATAGGTGCATGAGTGGTTAGATTGTAAGCTATTATTTCTCAATATTGACGATATTTACAATAACTTCTACGGCTTTTTTCATGTCATCAATACATGCGAATTCATGACGGCCATGTAGATTTTCTACGCCTGTAAAGATATTAGGAGTAGGAATGCCCATGAAGGAAATTTTAGAACCGTCTGTACCACCGCGGATAGGGTCACAAATAGGAGTGATGCCCGCTTTTTCCATAGCAGCTTTAGCTACGTTAACGCATTCCATATTATCTTTAATGATATCGTACATGTTGTAGTATTGATCTTTTACAGATACTTCACATACTTCACGGCCATAGATTTCATTTAATGTTTGACTAGCTTGTAAGAAGAATGCTTTTTTCGCTTCGAACAATTCTTTATCATGGTCGCGGATGATATAGTTCATTTTACCAGTATCTACTTGTGTTTCCATGCTCATAAGCATAAAGAAGCCTTGACGACCACATGTGTGTTCAGGAACAGCAGCACCTGGTAATAGAGAATCGAATTGCATTGCTAATTTAGCACAGTTGATCATAATGCCTTTGGCAGTGCCTGTATGAACAGATACACCTTTGAGGGTCACTGTACCGCCTGCAGCATTGAATGTTTCGTATTCAAGTTGACCGAGGCTTTCACCATCAATTGTATAGGCAAAATCAACAGGGAATTGTTTTACATCAAAGTGATCGGCGCCAGTACCGATTTCTTCGTCTGGACCGAAAGCGCACATGATTTTACCGTGCTTGATTTCTGGATGAGCTACGAGGTACGCGAGGGCTTCCATAATTTCACAGATACCCGCCTTGTCGTCGCCGCCGAGGAGCGTAAGACCATCTGTGACAACTAAGGATTTACCGATGTAATTCTTTAGATTAGGAAAATCTGCACGACGTGTGAAGATTTGATGTTCTTCGTTAAGGCAAATATCGCTGCCATCGTAATTTTCAACGATGCGAGGCTTAATATTTTCTGCGTTGTAGTCTGCTGTATCCATGTGAGCAATGAAGCCGATAGCAGGTGCTTTTTCATCTGTATTAGCATTTAATGTGCCGATGACAAAACCATTTTCACGGTTGTAAATAACTTCATCTAAACCGATTGCTTTTAAATCAGGAACGAGCACATTAGTAGCAAAGTCTACTTGAGTTTGAGTACTAGGAATTGTTGTACTTTCCTCGTTAGACCGTGTATTTATGCTTGTATAGCGTACAAAACGTTCGACCATTGATTCCATAATGAGCCTCCTCGTAAGTAAACATACGTGTTATACATACTGGTATATATACTGTACATAATAAAGATTCTTAATATACTTTCATTGTAGAACAGGGGCGGTGAAAATGCAAAATAAATATTTATGGAATGTGTGATATTTTATTCGCATAATGCATAGAAAAGCATTGAACCATATATAGTGCCGTGTTAGTATAAAGGTGAATAGTTATACGTTTGTACATTTTCTGTGAGGAGGTTTTACCATGTCGGACGAAACTCGTTCTATTCCGCCCGTAGAACCCGTATTGGATCCTAAGAAGGATTACGTAGAGATTAACTCATATGTAGTATTCTGGGGCCTATTCTATGCGGCAATTTTCACACTGGCTGTAGGTTATTTATGTTTGAAAATTGGTCAAACAGTAGATGCCTTTGCTCCAGTATCTGTACTTGCAATGGGTACAGCAGTTATTTTGAAACGGCAAAATGCTTTTGCTGAAACGGTTCACATTCAGGCTATCGCTAGTTCTAGTACGAACACATTAGCTGGTGCGATGTTCTTCTTGCCAGCTCTATACATTTGGAATGTTACAGATGTATCCTTTGTACAGATGGCGATTCCTATCATCCTTGGTGGCGTACTTGGTGTTCTATTATGCGTTATGTTCCGTCGCTACTTTGTTGAGGAAATGCACTATGTGTATCCGTTCCCAAGCGGTCGTGCTGCTGCTGAAGTACTAATGAGTAATGAAGGTAGCAAAGCGAAACTCATGCTTGGTTCTGGTCTTATCGCTCTTGTATATGACTTTATTCTTAACAGCCTTGGCTGGTGGGAAGAGGTTATCCGTACTACTGCATTTAAATGGGGTTCTGCTCTAGCAGATTCAACTAAGTTAAATGCTGCTGTAGATACAGATGCTGCGTTGCTTGGCCTTGGTTACTTCACAGGCTTACGGTATGCGGCTATTATCGCAGCTGGTTCCTTCTTCTCTTGGTTCGTATGTATTCCAATCGTATACTATTTAGCTCCGGAACATATCATGCAAATCAATGGTCATGCAGTTCCACTTGCAGAGGCTCCAATTCGTAAAGTATTCTTAGACTATGTTCGTCATATTGGTATTGGTATGCTTGCCATGGCAGGTATCATCGGCTTACTCAATATGTCCAAAGTCGTAGCTAGTGTTGTTAAAAATGCAGTGCTTGATATTTTCAGTTCCAAAACTGTAGATGTTAACTTGCTTCGTACACAACGCGACGTACCTACATCTTGGATTGGCGCTGGCATCTTGTTATGTACAGTTCTATTCGCAGCATACTTCCACTTTATGTATGCTGAAAGCTTCTCCCAAACAATCGTAGCATTCTTAATCGTTCTAATTATGTCCTTCCTATTATCTGTAGTTGGTATCAGCTCCATTGCTTATACAGGTACAGAACCAGTATCTGGTATGACAATCTTCATGATTATCATTTCCGCTGTATGTTTAACAGCTGCAGGTATGACTGGTAAGGTAGGCATGATTGCAGTCCTCATGATGGCATCCTTCATCGGTACAACCATCGGTATGGCTGGTAACTTCATGTCTGAACTCAAAGTAGCGCACATGACAGGTGCGACACCTAAGAAAATGGAACAATGGCAAATCGTTGGTACCATTCTTTGTGCAGTCCTTTCTGTAGGCGTTATGATCCTCTTGAACGATGCATATGGCTTCGTAGGAGACCATGCATTAAATGCTCCACAAGCTAATGCTATGGCTGCTATCATTGAGCCAATGATGACTGGTGGTAGTGCTCAATGGCCTCTATACATGGCTGGTGCATTATTCGCTATTATCTTGTGGATGGTAAAAGTTCCACCATTGGCATTTGCACTTGGTACGTACTTGCCTATGGAAATCAACACACCATTACTTATCGGTGGTTTGATTGCATACTTCGTACAAAATAGTACAAAAGATAAAGAATTGGCAGATCTTCGCTTCTCCAAAGGTAGCACAATTGCATCTGGTCTCGTAGCTGGTGGTGCTATTGGTTCTTTATTCAGTGCCGTACTTCGTATTGCAGGTGTTGATGTATTCGCTCAAGACTGGGTTGAAACACCAGAAGCAACATACCTCAGTATCGTAATGTACTTATTACTTTGCATATTCTTGTACAAAGTAGCTATGTACGTAAAAGCTAAAAAAGCTAAATAAAGAATAAGATATACCCTTAAGAATGTGAGTATTTTGTTTGATTAAAAATTGTTAGGAATTCTCTACTCTAGGGATGACCGCCTTTACCGAGTATTATCTGTGCTTGGTGAAGGCGGTCTTTTTATTGTTAGTTTTAGGCTTATTCCTGTGTCTATCAATAATTTCTTCGGTATAACTTAAAACTATATTAATATAATACCTATTAATATAGTCGGATTAATTGACCTTAACTATATCGAATGTTATCATAATACTATAATACCTCTAGAGGTATTATTTTTATTATGTTCATATAATGTAAGTATAGATATAATAGTTGATTGAAGAGAACTCCTGTTTCTAAGTAAACAGGGTTAAGTAGGGGCAATTATGAAATTTAAGAAAATTGCAGCTCTTTTGGGAGCTTTTACAATTGCTAGCAGTCTATTTATTGCGGGCTGTGGAAATACAAATAGTAGTCAAAAGGTATGGCGCGTTGGTACTGATGCGACCTATGCACCTTTTGGTTTTAAAGATAAAGATAGTGGTCAGTTAGCAGGTTTTGATATCGATATTATCAATGCCATTGCAAAAGAAGAGGGCATCGAAGCGGATATTCAAAACTTGAACTTTGATGCACTGTTGCCTGCATTGCAAAGTAATACTATCGACATTGCTATTTCAGATATGACCATTTCTGAAGAACGAGCAAAATCTGTAGATTTCAGTAAACCATACTATATTGCAGGTAATGGGCTCGTTGTTAATATAGATAACACAAATATTAATAGCTTTAAGGATCTAGAAGGCAAGCGTATCGGTGTATCTATTGGTTCTACGGGGGCTGAAATTGCTAGCAAGATTCCTAATGCTGATGTGCGCCAGTTCAATATCATCGTTGATGCCTTTTTAGAACTACAAAATAAAGGCGTCGATGTAGTTATTAACGATACGCCGGTAAACGAATATTATGTTAATGGGAAGGGGAAAGGTATTGCAAAAGTCACTGGAGAAGACTATGATGCGGCACCACTTGGTATTGCTGTGAAAAAAGGTAATACAGAGCTTCTCAATAAAATTAACGATGGCCTAGCTAAGATTAAAGCAAATGGCAAATATGCTGAGATTTATAAAAAATGGTTTGGTAAGGAGCCACCAGCAGAGGTGTTAAAATAGTTTGTAGATAGTACCCAAGCATATTATTTGATATAATACGCTTGGTAAGCCTCAAGTTGTAAGAGGTAAAGTATAGAATGGGTGATATGATGGCTAAACGAAGAGCATTTTTAGATATAATTAAACAGAAGGGCGCCCTCGTTTTAGATGGTGGGTTAGGGTCAGAATTAGAACGTTATGGCTGTGATCTTCAACATAAGTTGTGGTCTGCCAAGGTTCTTATGGATCAACCGGATATCATCAAGAAAATACATATTTCCTACCTAGCGGCTGGAGCAGACATTATTCAAAGCTCTGGCTATCAAGCAACTGTAGCAGGTTTTAAAGGATTAGGGCTTGGTACGGAAGAGGCCATAGAACTCGTTAAGCTATCTGTTCGTCTAGCAGTACAAGCTCGTAATGAGTTCGTGGAAGCCAAAGCGAGTGGGGCGCTTACACTTAGAGGTATTAAGCTGGGAGAAGAAACAGCAGATGGCGTTAAGTACTTTTCCGAAGGTGCATTACCGAAACCATTGGTAGCAGCCTCTGTAGGCCCATACGGAGCTTTTTTGGCGGATGGCTCTGAGTACCGTGGTTATCCTGATGTACAAACTGAGTATCTCGAGGTGTTCCACATTCCTCGCTTAGCCTTATTCTGTGAAGAAAATCCTGATATACTATCCTTTGAGACGATACCATCTTATGATGAGGCCATTGCTATTGCTCGAGCCATGTCTGATCCATATACATCAAGGGGGATTCCTGGCTGGATTGCCTTCTCTTGTAAGGATGAACATCATGTCTCTAGTGGGGAAACCATCATTAAATGTGCGGAAATGATCGATAAGGTTCGTCCTATAACTGGCCTTGGTATCAATTGCACCAAGCCAGAATATGTAGAGTCCCTAGTTAAGGATATTCGTACAGTTACCGATAAACCAATTGCTGTATATCCAAATCTTGGTGAAAGCTATGATAGTGAAACTAAAACTTGGTATGGTGACCCTGGATCTTTTGTTGATTACGTAGATGCATGGCGCGCGGATGGTGCTAATATTATAGGTGGCTGCTGTAGAACAACACCTGAAATCATCGGTGATATTGCAAAGAAAATTCATAAATAAGTGAGACTATAAAAGGCTATTCGAAGTATCTTCGAATAGCCTTTTGTTATATAGAGTTAAGATATGAGACATAAGATATAAAATATAAGATATAAGATATAAGATAATATATTATTTTGAAAGTATAAAAGAGGAGATAAGTATTGCCTCTCTTTAGAGAAATAAAAAAGCAGTGCATAAGCACTGCTTTTACTATGGCGGAGAGACAGGGATTTGAACCCTGGGTACGGGATAACCGCACACATGATTTCCAATCATGCTCCTTCAGCCGCTCGGACACCTCTCCATGTATTCTGTTGTGTAACAGGTACTTGTATAGTATATTAGATAGGAGTTTAGATGTCAAGAAAATTTTTGATGGAGTATAGTATTTTCGATAGCTATTTATTGTGTTTATAGATATCTACCTCTGCATTGCTTTCAATACATGTCCATTCTGATTTATTTAGACTATTAGGAAACTGATCAGAATCTGTTAATAAATAGATGGCGGTATTGGAAGGTAATTCGTTAGCATAAGCTAAGGGCATGATTTTTTTTGCATCCCATGATAAACTCATAGGATTTATAGAATTGTCTCGGGTTGCTTCCAATTTATAAATTGTGTGATTGCTATAGTACGTAGTTGATACACGATAATCATGACGCGCACTGATAATCATTGCATTATCGGAAATAGTATTGAGGATGTATTGACTGGTAATAACAGACGATGCATGATTCATTAGTGGCATCGCTACTGTATAGGTTAATATACCATATAACATTACAGTTAATATTGCTGCTTTCCGAATGAAACGATAATGTGGTTTACATAGTATCGCTATAAGTATTGTCATAGGTGCAAGAGCTGGGAAGGTATATGTTGTATACTTAGTAGCCATACAAGTAAAAAATATAAGTACAGTTAAGGCCCATATACCTAAAAAGATGGTGAAGGGGGTTATATGATTGTGTTTATGTAAGCGCTTTCTTTGTGTATAAAGCTTATAGGATATAATAAAAGACCATGGGAATAGGGCGATGAGTGTTACAATAATGTAGTAATACCATACATTGAATTGGGGATGTTCTGACACAGTAGCACGTAACCAGTTATGGACTCCCAAAAATACATTGATGAAATCACTACCATGCATTGTATACATATAGATATACCAACTCCCACCTATGAAAGTAAGTAGTAATAAGCCTAGTGGTATTTTTAGATATAATAATTCTTTGAGATTATGTGATACAGCTAAATATATGAGGATGATGAGTCCTGGCAATAAAAATCCAATAGGACCTTTTGTTAATACTGCTAGAGCGGCCCCTATATAAGCTATATAATAGTACGTAGCATATTTTTGATGTAACATATGCTTTCGGTACCCAATATAAAAACTCATCAAGGTAATATTGATGAATAATACTAGCGTCATATCGGTAATGACAGCTTTGGAGATAATCCAGAATTCCGCACAGGTAGCATATAGAATAGCGGCGATAACAGCCGTCTTTTTTCCTCGTATCTGATGTACAAAGCTATAGAGCAATCCAATATTCACCACTCCTAATAGAGCGGAGAAAAAGCGTGCTCCGAAATTAGAAATGCCGAATAGTTTGTAACTTATGATAAGCTCTACATAATAAAAGATAGGTTTATCATACCAATAGTGGTTAAAAATCTGAGGAGAAAAATAGTTTTGATTTAATAACATTTCCTTTGCTGTTAAAGCATAATTGGACTCTACAGGATCCGTAATGGCAAGGCCCGCATTTCCTAGAAGATATAGTATTCCTGAGATTATTAGGATTATTGTTATATGAAAGTATTTAGCATGGATCCATCTACTACAAATTTGTGGCATATTTATTAGTCCTTATTAGTCTGAAAAATAAATTATTTTGTGAAACGCTTAGTTAAGGGGCGTTGAGACTCTATAATGAGAACGCTGGATCGTTTAAATATAGTGCTAAGGTGTCTTTGCATATGTTTTAAATTACTGATATATGGTGTAATTCTTTGTTTGAGTAACTTATTATATAAAAGAAATAACACATAGGTAATAATAAAACCACCGATAATATCTATAGGATAATGATGCCCTACAAATATTTTGGCAAATCCTGTAAGAAGTGTTAGGGCAATTAAAATGGAGCCTAATCTTTTATATACAGCAAATAGAGATAGAGCTATAGCGCTCATTCCCATAGCATGTGTACTTGGAAAACTTGGATCTGCACTGTGTACTAGCAAGAGATTAACTGTATGAGATACGAATGGTCGTGGCTCTACATAGAAAAAACCGATTACTTGATGTATAGCAAGCGTAATTCCTAATAGTAAGATTGTATGTATGCTATTCATAGTAAGCTCTTTATCTTTTGTATAAAGGCCAAGCCCTAATAGGGTCGCTACTAGTATAGCCATGATTGGTGCACTAAATTTTACTATATAAATCATGAATTGATCTAAAATTGGGCTTATACCTGCTAGATTATTAATGACTTGAAACAATTCGTAGTTCATAATTCCTCCTAATGTTGAGTATGGTTTTCTTAATGCATACATCATATCGGAGAAATCTTACGAAAATCTTACGACCTTATAACAATATTAGAAAGGTGTACAGATGATATAGGATAATGTTATTTTATGCTTATAATGGAGCTATTAAAGGAGGTTTTTATGAATACATGGTTTCAAAACCTAAAGGTACAATATAAATTATTGCTCAGTAATTTATTAATGCTAGTGATACCACTTATTACACTATTCCTACTGGTTGGTGGTATTTGGAGTTTGTTGCGGTTTTCTAACCCTATAGAGCAGCGCTCTTGGATGATGTTAGCACCTAGTACGATACAATCTCAAATCCTTCAATTCGAACTAGAACAAATAAATAAAAAGTTATTATCTAAAGACACGACTGTGTTTAGCTTACGTAATAATACATCTGTTATAGAAGCGCAAGGCGTTGATGTTGTTATTATGAAAGATGATACGGTACTATATATGACACCTGACAGTGATGGTGAGCATATAGTGTCTACTTTCAAGAAAATAGGATTGATTACAGATAATGATAGTAGATACTATGAATGGGATGGTGATCGATTGACATATGTTAATCGTTATGGTGACGGTATGTTGGTCATTGGAGCGGGACACATCCCCTTTATGGCAAAATCGATGGGACATGAAACAGATGAGAAGGTACTGGTAGAGTTTCTATTTGGACTAGCTCTTGCTTTAGTAGTGGCATCGGCTGTATTTGGTGGTATTTATATTGCCAATCGCTTGTCTAAGCAAATTTTATTACCTTTACAATATCTTCAAAGGGCTGCTATAGATATTAAGAAAGGGGTTACACCTAGTCTTATTAAAGTGACCTATCATGATGAGTTAGGAGAAACTTGTGAGGCTTTTAATAATATGCAAAGATCCTTAGCCAGAGAAAAGCAATTGCGTGAAGAGTATGAAGAGAAACGGAGGCAAATGATTGCAGGCATTTGCCATGATATTGCAACACCGCTTACATCTGTTAAGGGCTATGCAAGTGGTATTTTAGATGGTGTTGCACGAACTCCAGAAAAGCAAACTCATTATGTACAAATGATATATATTATGGCTGGTAATATTGAGAAATTAGTATCTATGCTGTCTGATTTTTCAAAGCTTGAGCTTGGGCAGATTGTGTATGATTATAGACCAGTTAGTTTGAATCAAGTTATTTCTGAATATATAGAAAGACATAAAGGAGATTTTGAAGATAAAGGGATTATACTGGTAGAGTCTTATGGTGAATCTGACCAACTTCTTAGAACTGATGTAAAACAATTTGTACGAATACTGGATAATATATTTTCCAATAGTTGGAAATATAGGAGTACAGATCCACTTAAGATTAATGTTAGCACTGTCTATCAGAATCATAGGGTTCGCCTTACCATTACCGATAATGGAATAGGTGTACCAGAAGCATCATTAAATCAACTATTTGACATATTTTTCCGCACTGATGAGGCCCGTAGTGAAGTGGCTAACGGGAATGGGATAGGTCTTGCCATTGTAAAACAAATTGTAATGGATATGGATGGAGAAATTTGGGCCGAAAAGGGTTTGAATGGTTCCGGTCTATCGATTATTATGGAATTTCCAATTATGACAGAGTTGGAGGAAGCATGAAAAAAATCTTGATCATAGAAGATGATAAAGGAATTTCCGAGTTGGAAAGGGATTATTTAGAGATTGAAGGGTTTGAAGTCGAGATTGCCACTGATGGCGTGACGGGGGTAGAAAAAGCCATACAAAATGATTATAGCTGTATTATCCTAGATATAATGCTTCCTAAAAAGGATGGATTCTCCATATGTAAAGATATCCGTATGAAGAAGGAAGTACCGATTCTAATGGTTAGTGCTAAACGTGAAGATATTGATAAAATTAGAGGGTTAGGAATAGGAGCAGATGATTATTTAACCAAACCTTTTAGCCCTGTAGAACTTGTAGCACGTGTAAAATCTCACATTCAACGTTTTGAAAGAATACTAGCCTCTACTGCATCTCCTGTGAAAGTTGAAGAACCTAAGATTACAGCAGGGCACCTTGAAATTAATTTGGCATCCCGTATGGTACTACTTCATGATGAGGTTGTACCTTTAACACCAAGAGAATACGAGATTCTAGTCCTTTTAGCTACACATCCAAGCCGTGTATTTACTAAAGAAGAGATTTATGAAAGGCTGTGGGAGGCAGATTCTTTTGGTGAAACATCTACGGTTATGGTTCACGTGAATCGATTGCGTATAAAGGTGGATAAGAAATATAATGGTGAACAATATATAGATACCGTATGGGGCGTAGGGTATCGATTTCACCAATGGGACAATTATAAAATAATTAAATAGAAAAAAAGCTAGAGGCTCATAGATTTTCTTGTCTACGAGCCTCTAGCTTTTTCTATTCAATTATAATACTTCTTTAATTTCAGCTGCATCGATGGATGCTTTGATATCGTCTGCCATTTTTTCGATTTTTGGAAGATCTTCTGGTTTTAAAGAGGATTTGATATCAAGTGGTTCGGATATGATTTCAATGTCTTTGAAGTCGTTTTCAAAGTGAGCAACCATTGTTTTCATTGCAGCAGATGCCCAAGAGTGGTTACCAATGATGGATACCTTATGGTTTTGGAAGTTAAGTGCTTTTAATTCATGAATGAAGTTTTCCATAGTAAGGTATAGGTTCAAATTGTATGTAGGTGCAATTGTTACCAAGTTAGTGTATTTCCAAGCATCAGCGATAATGTAGGAAGCGTTAGTTTTGGAAACATCATAGATTTTAATATCTGTTACGCCGCGTTTAGACAATTGTTTTGCCAATTGTTGTGCAATAGCACGAGTGTTACCGTACATAGAACCGAAGGCAATAACAACACCTTTTTTACAAGCTGTGTAGCTGGACCAGTGCAAGTATTTGCGCAAGATATAATCGATAGTTTCAGGTGTACGCCAGATAGGACCATGTAGTGGAGCAATGCGTTTGATGTCAAGACCAGAAACTTTACGAATCGCATTTTGTACTTGAGGACCGTATTTACCAACTATATTTGTGTAGTAACGACGAGCTTCATCTTCGTAGGTAGCAACGTAATCAGTTTGGTCCGCAAAGATGTTACCATTAACTGTACCAAATGTACCGAAAGCATCTGCAGAGAATAATGTGCCTGTAGATTTTTCATAAGTACAAGTTACTTCTGGCCAGTGAACCATAGGCATAGTGTAGGAAACAAGAGTATGTTTACCTAGGCAAATTTCATCGCCCTCTTTAACTGTGTAATATTGGTCAGGTTTTGGAGTATTGTAGAATTGTTCAAACATGCGGAATGTTGTAGCATTACCAACCATTTTACAGTTTGGATAGCGTTCCAATGTGTCTAACAATGTTTGGCAATGATCTGGTTCCATATGGTTTACAATGATGTAATCAAGGTCGCGACCATTCAAAAGATGAGTCAAGTTGTCAAAGTATTCTTCGCGAATTTCTGCATCAACAGAGTCTACAACACAAGTTTTTTCATCATCGATGAAATAGCTGTTATAGCTAACACCATTTGGAATAGGGAATAAGTTTTCAAAACGTTCTGTAGTCCAGTCATTACTACCAATCCAGTAGATATTATGGGTCATTTTCTGAGCACAATGCATAATAAAATCCTTTCTTAACTCACATTTGTTATGTATAGGTTTACACGAATTCTCATGTTCGTAAATATATCATCAACTTATAATACTAATATTTTCGAAAAAAATCAATATTGAAAAGCCTACCCCAAGGAGTAGGCTTTCACCTGAAAGAATAGTCATAAATTATTTAAAGTATTTTACACCAGATGTAAAGATTGGCATCTCTAATTGACCAGGAATATTTTTGCTAATTCCTGTGCCACAGCGTTCGGAGTGTGCCATTTTACCAAATACGCGACCATCAGGACTATAAATACCTTCAATAGCAGCTGCAGATTGGTTAGGGTTGAAGCGGCTATCCATAGATGCAATACCATCAAAGTCTACATATTGTGTAGCAATTTGACCAGTTTTATTGAATTCCAATACTTGTTGAGGGGATGCGATGAAGCGACCTTCACCGTGAGAGATAGGTACAGTGTAGATTTCGCCTGCTTTAGCATCGCTCATCCAAGGAGATTTTGTAGAAATAACTTTAGTGTTAACCATACGAGACAAGTGACGACCAATGGTGTTGTACGTCAAAGTAGAATGGTCAGCAGTTAAGGTTTCAATATGACCACCTGGCAACAAGCCTAATTTGATAAGTGCTTGGAATCCGTTACAAATACCAAGTACAAGGCCATCTTGTTTGTACAAGAGATTTTCTAGGCCTTCAGCAAGGTATGGATTACGGAAGAGGGTAGCCATAAATTTACCAGAACCATCTGGTTCGTCGCCAGCACTGAAACCACCAGGGAACATAAGAATTTGAGATTCTGCTAATTTAGCTTTGATTACGTCGATAGATTCTTTTAATTGTTCTGGTGTTTGGTTTCGAATTACTACAATATCTGTTTCTGCACCTGCACGCTCAAAGGCACGAGCAGAGTCGAATTCGCAGTTTGTACCAGGGAATACGGGAATGAGAACTTTAGGTTTGGCACCTAAGGATGTACTGCGAGGTTTAGCGTGTTGATCATGGATGTACGCTACTGCTTCTCCAGAGCCATTTGGAGCATGCATAGGGAATATATCGTTGAGTGGAGCTTCATAAGTTGCTTGGATCTCCTTGAGTGATACGGATTGATCCGCCCATTCAATAACTGGATTTGCTTGTGTTACACCGATTACTTTTAAACCTGGTAGCTCTAAGAGATAGTTAACAGCTTTAATATCTACCTCTACGATAAATGCACCAAGAGCAGGTTGGAAAATACCTCGTTCAGCATATTTATCGAATTTAACACCGATGTTGTTGCCAAGAGCCATTTTTGTGACAGCTTCAGGAATACCACCTTGTTCAACTACATAAGCAGAGTAAACACGACCTTTTTCAATTTGTTCTTGCAAGGTATCGCAATTTTCTTTGAAACGATCCCAATCTGGAGTGTCATCGTACATGCGAGGTACATCGAAGAATACGAGGCGATGGTCTACGCCTTTAAGATCTTGGCTCACAATGTTATCTACATGAGCTGTGCCAACCGCAAAGGATACGAGCGTAGGAGGAACTGTAAGGTCCATAAATGTACCGCTCATAGAGTCTTTGCCACCAATAGCGCCAATTTCAAGTTCTTTTTGTGCTTTATAAGCGCCGAGAAGGGCTGCTACAGGTTTACCCCAGGATTCCTTAGAGTTGAGGCGTTCAAAGTACTCTTGTAATGTTAAGTATGCATCTTCACGGCGACCGCCAAGAGCTACTAACTTAGCAACAGATAATAGTACAGCATATTGGGCGCCATGGTATGGGCTCCAAGCAGATAATTCTGGTACAAAGCCGTGAGTCATGATGCTAGCAGTAGTAGTTTCACCGTTTAGAACCGGTAACTTTGCTACCATACCTTGAGTCGGTGTTTTCTGGAATTTGCCACCAAATGGCATGAGCACAGTATTAGCACCCACAGTGCTGTCAAAGCGTTCTGCTAAGCCCTGTTGGGACGCTGTATTTAAATCAGATACGGCTGCGAGCCATTTTTCTTTAAAGTTATCTGCACTAGAAGAACCACGTAAGAAGTAAGATCGATCCGCTGGAGCTGTTACTATAGCTTCTTGCTGTTGGCTTGCACCATTTGTATTTAAGAAGTCGCGGCTAATATCTACAATTGTTTCGCCATTCCAGTTCATGATTAGACGATTTGTATCAGTTACATCAGCTACAACTGTACATTCTAAGTTTTCTTCGTCGCAATATGCTTTAAATGCATTTACATCGGTAGCGGAGATAACGCAAGCCATACGTTCTTGAGATTCAGAGATTGCTAGCTCTGTGCCATCAAGGCCAGCGTATTTTTTAGGCACTAAATCAAGGTTAATAGTTACGCCATCTGTTAATTCACCGATAGCAACGGATACACCGCCAGCACCGAAGTCATTACAACGTTTGATAAGGGTAGTTACTTCACCGCGACGGAAGAGGCGTTGAATTTTGCGTTCTGTAAGGGCGTTGCCTTTTTGTACCTCGGCACCGCATGTGGATAGAGATTCTACGGTATGTTCTTTAGAGGAGCCAGTAGCACCACCACAGCCATCGCGACCAGTTTTACCACCAAGTAATACTACAACATCGCCTGGAACTGGTACTTCGCGGCGTACTTGATTACGTGGAGCTGCACCGATAACAGCGCCAATTTCCATGCGTTTTGCTACGTAGCCAGGATGGTAATATTCTTTTACTTCACCTGTAGCAAGACCGATTTGATTGCCGTAAGATGAATAGCCACGAGCTGCTTCTTGAGTGATTTTCTTCTGTGGTAATTTACCTTCTAATGTATCTTCAAGACTCGTATGTGGATCACCAGAGCCAGTGATGCGCATTGCTTGGTATACATAGGCGCGGCCGCTCAATGGGTCGCGGATACAACCGCCTAAGCAGGTAGCGGCACCGCCGAATGGTTCGATTTCAGTAGGGTGGTTATGGGTTTCATTTTTGAATAATAACAACCATTCTTCAGTCTTTCCGTCTACATCGACAGGAACGATGATAGTACATGCATTGATTTCATCGGATTCATCGAGATTTGTTAAACCACCAGCATGGCGCAATTCTTTTACGGCTAGTGTAGCCATGTCCATGAGGGAACGAGCTTTTTTCTTAGTTGTATAGAGCTCAGCACGACCTTCCATGTATTCTTCGAGGGCTTCTTCAATAGGTCCTGTGAAGCGACTCGCTTCGATAGAGATATCCGTTAACTCTGTCATAAATGTGGTATGACGGCAGTGGTCGGACCAATATGTATCGAAGAGGCGAATTTCTGTAATCGTAGGATCCCGGTGTTCTACCTCTGCATATTGTTGTCTAATTATTTGAAGGTCTGCCAAGGTCATTGCAAGACCATAATTTTTGATGAGTCCTTCTAACTCATCATCGCTCATGGTAGTAAAGCCATCAATTGTTGCCACTGGTTTTGGATCATCTAAATCGAGGGCCAAGGTATTAGGAAATTCAAGGCTTGCTTCACGGGAATCAACAGGGTTAATATAGTACGCTTTGATGGCATCTTCTTGTTCTTTTGTGAAAGTGCCTTCGATAGCGAATACGCAAGCACATCGAACGATGTGACCAGAGGTGAGGGTGAGCATGGAAATACACTGCTCTGCGCTGTCGGCGCGTTGATCGTATTGACCTGGTACATATTCAACAGCGAATACGAAACCTTGCAAAGCTGGAATTTCTTCTAATACTGTATCCACAGGAGGTTCGGAGAAAATTAAATTTTTTGCAGATTCTAAATCTTTGACATCTAAATTTTCAATATCATACCGCTCATAAATGGTAACACCTGTTACAGGCATAGATAACTCCTGTTGTAAGGTGTGTAACATGCGTTGTGCTTCTTGGTTGAAAGATTCTCGTTTTGTTACGAATAATCGTTGTATAGCCATCTTAGCCTCCTGTAATGTATATAATTCCCTATGGGATATTGACAAATTAAGTATAGTCGGTCTAGACTTATAAGTAAAGATAATCTTACTTATGAAAAGATTAGAAATACTAATAAATATGAAAAATTCATGAAGGTCATAAGACCTAATATTCATGAAGTTTTCTACATATTCATTATATATTGAGAGTTCATCGTTATAATATAATAAATGATATGTATATTTAAAAGTAAGACGTTACTATTAGTATATAACAGAGGTGAATAAAATGGCAGTATCTGCAGATTTATATAGAACCTTTTTAGGGGTAGGCTTATATTTATCCTTTTCTCGTGCCGCAAAAGAACTAGGTGTTTCTCAATCCGCCATCAGTCAAAGCATTAAACAATTAGAAGGGGAACTTAATATGCCTCTTTTCGTGCGCACTACAAAATCTGTAGGATTCACACCAGAAGGTAAAGAATTGTTTGATACAGTGGCTAAAGCGTTCTCCATCCTTGATAATGGGGTGACTCAATTACAAGAACGTGTTAGCCAAGCTTATGAAAGTTTAAATCTTGCTGCTACAGATACATTATGTCGCCATTTCTTATTACCATATTTTCATAAATGGCAATTACAAGAAAGTGAAATCGGATTGCATATCATTAATCGTCCATCCCCTGATTGCGTAGAATTGGTACTCAATAAAGAGGCTCAGTTAGCGGTGGTTAATGATTATGAAGGCTTGCGAGATAATCCACAATTAGAAGTAACTACGCTTGCTACGATTCAAGATGTCTTCGTTGGAGGACCTGACTATAAAGGGGCAGGGTTCTTTGATCAAGGTCGTCTGCTTAACGAGCCTATCTTGTTATTACATAAGGGATCTGCAAGTCGTACTTTCTTCGATGAAGTTACACATGGTGCATGTCGTAAACCTCGTTTTGAACTTGGTAGCGTCGATGTATTGCTCGATCTTGTAGAAATTAATATGGGCATTTCCATGTTGCCTAACCATGTAGTGCAACAAAAGATACAAGAAGGCTCCATCGTGCGTATCGATACAGATATTCCTGTACCGACCCGTGATATTGTACTTGTCCGTTCTCGTTTGGTACCTCAATCTGAAGGGGCTGCGCGCTTCACATCCATGCTTCTTAATCGTGAAAGCACTCGTGATAAGGTCTTATAATCATGAGACACACTTTTTGAGAAATTTCAGAAAGTGTGTCTTTTTATATTTTAGACTACTCTTATCTGTGCTATATTATATTGTTATAAACCTGTTGAATTTTATGATTCAGAGTTGAAAGTTTTTAAGTCTCTTTGATAGTTATAGTACTAGCTATATTGTTAAGGCTTTTACTTGATATAGGTTGACCCTAAGGGGTTATTTACGTTAAAATTTAAAGATAGTTATACTGCGGAGGTAAGAGCACATGGAATTATTAAAACAACGCATTCGTGAAGAGGGGATTGTCCTCAATAATCGCGTGCTAAAAGTCGATGGTTTTTTAAATCATCAAATCGATCCACAATTGTTTAAAGCAATCGGTAAAGAAATTGCTGATCGTTACCGTGATGCAGGGGTACAACGTATTGTTACTATTGAGGCATCTGGCATTGCATTGGCATTGATGGCTGCGCTTGAACTTGATGTGCCATTAGTATTTGCGCGTAAGAAAAAATCTATTCTTATGGTAGACGATGTATATCATAGTGTGGTGTACTCCTACACAAAAGAAGAAAACTACGATATTACTATTTCTAAAAAATTCTTGCCAGCTGGTGAAAAAGTGTTAATCATCGATGACTTCTTGGCATCTGGTGAGGCGGCTATGGGCCTTGCTAAATTGGTAGAAGACGCAGGTGATGAAGTGGTAGGTATGGCTATTGCTATCGAAAAATCCTTCCAACCTGGTCGCGAACGCCTTGAAAATGCAGGTTATCGTGTAGAGTCTTTAGTTCGTATTAAAGAATTTAAAGACAATGGTTGTGTATTTATTGAAGACTAATAGTCTGATTATTTGTAGAGGGAATTATGAATCAAAAAGCAGAAAAATTCGACTTACTCGTTGCTGACCTAAATAAAGGTGGTAATTCTTGGTTTACAAAGGAAGAAATGACAGATGATCTTCATACAGTCGTTTATCACGGCCGTTTGGATGTTCATGAGCATAGCTTGCCTGTATTCATCGTTGTGGATGATTCTGCATTCTCCTATGCGCGTATAGCTATTACAACAACATCTATTGATGAAAAAGTGATTCCTGCTGTGTTAAAAGAACTTAACACATTGAATCAAGATTATAAAGTATCTAAATACTATGTAAGCAATGAAGACAATAACATCTATATGGATGTATCTGTTCCTGGTTTGACAGAACAGTTTGATCCTACAGTAGTAGTTAATTTATTGCTTGAAGTCGTTCAACCACACTTAGATGCTGTGCATAAAGGTATTCTTAAAGTAGCTGGTTTAGCTTAATAGAGGTTGTTATGAATCCTAAAGCGTTATTATTTGATAAGTTTTTAAAAGACGAAGAAATCACATCCTTTGAACGTAAGGATTTTGATGATGAAGACGGTACTGTTGTATACCGTTCTTACATTAAATCCCCGTTGTGGGATATGCCGTTATTTGTCATTCTCGATAACAGTATTTACAGTGTTATTCGTTTAGTATTGGGACCTGAAAAGGTAACTGCACAAAATATGAATGCCTTGAATGCTTTGGTTAACCGTGACAATGCGACATACAAAAACTATAAACTATATATTGATGAACAAGACTCTAGTCTGTATTTGGACTGCGTATATATGTGTGGTGATGATGCGTTTGAACCTGCATTAATGTACGCATTGATGTCTTCTATTGTAGATTATGTTCCTGAAGCTGTAGGTGAGTTGAAAGCTGCTTTTGAAAGTGGTACTCACTAATCAATAACAAATATAGATTAATGGGCATAATGTTCGGAAATTAAATAAAAGAGGGTATCCTATCTTTATAGATAGAATACCCTCTTTTGTTTTTGTAGAAAATATATATATGGTATGAAATAGTGCGTTTATTGCAAGGATATTTTTGTACAAATTGAGAGGGGATTTGTAATCAACCAAGTTGAATAAAGTCGATATAATTAAAATCAATATTTTCAAATAGTTCGGAGTATAACGAATAATAAAAATAATTAATTATATAATATTCGAAAATTGTGTTGATTTTGTAAATGTTAGGTGTTACAATTTGTGTACAAGAAGGAGGTAGCACCGTGAACTATGCAAATCAACAAACTCAAAGCAAGTCTACGGAGGCTATTTGTGCGCATTTGACCCAGTCTATTTAGGCTGGGCTTTTTTATTAGGAGGATCTATGAAGGTCGGTATTATTATGGGCAGCAAGTCTGACCTAGACACAATGAAAAAGGCATCTGCCGTACTTGATGAATTTAACATTCCTTATGAAATGGTAATCGCTTCAGCTCATCGTACACCTGAAGCTGTAAAGGATTTTGTTACACGACTTGAAGATGAAGGGGCCATCGCTTTTATAGCTGGTGCTGGTGCAGCGGCCCACTTACCAGGTGTAGTAGCTAGCTTCACTACATTGCCTGTTATCGGAATTCCTCTTAATGCAACAGCTTTAAAAGGTATCGATTCCTTGCTTGCTATTGTTCAGATGCCATCTGGTATGCCTGTAGCAACTATGGCTGTAGATGGTGCTAAAAATGCAGCACTTTTTGCAGTCCAAATTGGAGCAGCTTTCAACAAAGACTTGAAAGACCGATATGTACAGTATCGCAAAGATATGGCTGAAAAAGTATTAGCGGACAATTCTGAATTACAAGGTGCCATTAAACTATAATCGTTTGAAGCGTTTACATCATCATTTATACATCTTTGAATAGATAAGAGTAAAAGGAGACACATCATGGCTAACATCGACTTGGAAACATTAACATTATTGTACGAAGGTAAAGCAAAACAAGTATATCAAACAGATAACAAAGACGAGTACATCGTTCATTACAAAGATGATGCTACTGCATTTAACGGTGAAAAACATGATACCATCCTTGGCAAAGGCGTATTGAACAATAAGATTTCTTCTTTCTTCTTTGAATTATTGAAAAAAGAAGGCGTTCCAACTCATTTCGTTCGTCGTGAAGATGATCGTAATCAAACAGTACTTACATTGGATATCATTCCTTTAGAAGTTATCGTTCGCAACATTGCAGCTGGTTCTATGGCTAAACGCTTTGGTATTGAAGAAGGTACTCCTCTTAAACATCCAATCCTTGAATTCTGCTACAAAAATGATGAATTAGGCGATCCATTCGCTAATGAATCCCAAATCACAGCACTCGGCTGGGCGACACAAGAACAACTTGATGTAATCTCTACTATCACGTTAAAAGTAAACGATATTTTGAAAAAATTCTTAGCTACTAAAAATGTAACTCTTGTAGATTTTAAATTAGAATTCGGTACACATAATGGTGAAGTATTATTAGGCGATGAAATCTCTCCTGATACATGCCGTTTTTGGGATGCTACAACAGGTGAAAAACTCGACAAAGACCGTTTCCGTCGAGATCTTGGTAACATCGAAGAAGCGTACAAAGAAATGTTATTCCGTCTTACTGGCGAACGCGCCTAAGGGGGCACAATGAACTACGATCCTGTTTTTGATAAATGGCATGAAGAGTGTGGTGTATTCGGTGTCTATGATAGAACCGTTGATGTAGCACGCTATGTATATTGGGGACTCTTTGCGCTCCAACACCGTGGCCAAGAAAGTGCGGGCATTGCCGTTACAGATGGTCATGATGTAGAACTAAAAAAAGGCATGGGCTTGTTGACTGAGGCTATCAAGGAATTACCATCTTTGCCTAGCCATATGGGTACTGGCCATGTGCGGTACTCCACAACAGGGTCCAATAATCCACGCAATATTCAACCTTTAGTTATCCATTATCAAGGCGGTCAGATTGCAGTGGCCCATAACGGTAATTTAACGAATGCTTTAGCTATTCGCAAACGCCTTGAAGCAGATGGGTCTATTTTTCAAACGACTATGGATTCCGAGGTCATTGTAAACCTCATTGCTCGCTCTAAAGCTGAGACACAAGAGGAACGCATTGCCGATGCGGCTCGTCAAATTGAAGGGGCTTTTTCTCTGGTTATTACTACGAACGACTCTTTGGTAGGTGTCCGTGATCCCCAAGGCTTTAGACCTCTTTGTTTAGGTAAAACGGCTAATGGCTATGTCCTTTCTAGTGAAAGCTGTGCCTTAGATGCTATAAAAGCCGAGTTTATTCGTCACATCGATCCAGGCGAAATGGTAATTATCGATGACTCTGGTGTGCGTAGCACCATTTATGCAGAACCAGAAAAAATCGACAAAAAGCTTTGCGTCTTTGAATATATTTATTTTGCTCGTGGCGATAGCCATATCGATGGTCAATCGGTATATCAATCTCGTCTTAATATGGGGCGTGAATTATATAACGAAACTAAATATGATGCAGATATTGTTATGTCTATTCCTGACTCTGGCACTACAGCTGCACTAGGCTATGCTCGTGCATCGGGCATACCATTTGCAGAAGGTCTTGTTAAAAATCGCTATAGTGGTCGTACCTTTATCAAACCAAATCAAGAGGAGCGGGAATTAGCTGTTCGTATGAAGCTTAATGCATTGCCCCACATTGTAGGGGGCAAACGGATTGTCCTTATCGATGATTCTATCGTACGTGGTACTACGAGTGGCATCATCGTTAAGATGCTAAAAGAAGCTGGTGCCAAAGAGGTGTACATGTGCGTTAGCTCTCCATCCATTGAATATTCTTGTCACTATGGCATTGATACATCGGTGCGTAAAGAGCTCATTGCTGCTACTCATACAGTAGATGAAATAAAAGATTATATTCATGCTGACAAATTACATTATTTATCTCGTGAAGGCTTATGTCATGCTGTATCTGATATAGCGCCTAATGACTTATGTTTTGCTTGCTTTAATGGTGATTACAGTGTAGAGGTTCCTGCGGAACAAGAGGAAGGGGTCAAATATGTGCTCGAATAAAACTAGTTTAACCTATCGCGATGCAGGTGTTGATATCGATGCAGGCAATCGCGCTGTCGAATTGATGAAAGAATCCGTGAAACGCACCTATACACCAGGTGTTGTTGGTGATTTAGGTGGTTTTGGGGGCCTCTATTCCTTAGCTGGTCACTCTATGTCTGACCCTATGCTCGTATCTGGTACAGATGGGGTAGGCACAAAATTACGCCTCGCTATCATGATGGATAAACATGATACTATCGGACAAGACTGCGTAGCCATGAGTGTTAATGATATTCTTGTGCAAGGTGCAACGCCTTTATTCTTCCTCGATTACATTGCAGTTGGTAAACTTGATCCTGTTAAAGTAGCAGATATTGTGCGCGGTGTGGCTGAAGCTTGTGAAGAGTCCGGATGTGCTTTACTAGGCGGTGAAACTGCTGAAATGGCTGGGTTCTACGATAACGATGACTACGATGTAGCTGGTTTTGCCGTTGGTATCGTTGATCGCCCTAAATTGATAACTGGTGAAAGCATCAAAGCTGGCGATGTGATTTTAGGTTTGCCATCGTCTGGTGTACATTCCAATGGCTTCTCCTTGGTTCGTAAAATTGTATTCGACCATAAACAATTATCTATCGATACAGAAATTCCAGAGTTTGATAAAACCTTAGGCGAAGAATTATTGACGCCTACTCGTTTATATCCTAAAGCTGTATTGCCATTGATTGAACAACAGCTTGTAAAAGGCATGGTTCATATTACCGGCGGTGGCTTCTATGAAAATATTCCTCGCGTATTGCCAAAAGGTGTTACTGCAGAGGTAGACGTCACTACATGGCCACGACTACCTGTATTTACAAAACTACAAGAATGGGGTAATGTTGCTTGGCCTGAAATGTACCGTACTTTCAACATGGGCATTGGTATGATTGTTATCGTTAATCGAAAGGATGTAGAAACGGTTAAAGAAAACCTTTCTAGTCGTGGTGAAATGGTATATGAAATTGGCCGCATCGTAAGTGGTGATGGGCCAGTTGTCCTTAAAGGGGCTGAGTTTGATGTGTAATTCTAAAAAGCGGTTAGCCCTCTTTGCTAGTGGTCGTGGCTCCAATGGGGAAGCCTTGTATAAGGCTATGCAAGAAGGCTATATTAATGGTGAATTTGTTGTAATCATTACAGATCATGGTACAGCCGGAATTGTGGAACGTTCCAAATCTTGGAATATTCCAATTATTGTTATGGAACGTAGCGACTATGATTCTAAAGCTAGCTTCGAACAGGCTCAACTAGATGCTTTAGAGCCTTATAAGATTGATGGTATCGTCTTGGCAGGCTATATGCGCATTGTAGGTGCTCCTTTGATAGAGCGATATGAACATCGTATATTAAATATTCATCCTGCTCTGTTACCATCATTTCCAGGCCTTCATGGTCATCAACAAGCCATCGATGCAGGTGTAAAGATAACGGGGTGTACGGTACACTTTGTAGATGCAGGAATGGATACAGGCCCAATTATCATGCAGAATACGGTTCCTGTATTACCCGATGATACAGAGGAAACCTTAAGTGATAGATTATTACCTATAGAACATAAAACATATAAAGAGGCGTTACGGCTATTTTGTGAAGACAAGCTCACTATAAAAGGGAGAGTTGTTTATATTGAAGATTGATTTATGAAAGCAAAGGAAGACGTTACATGATTAAAAATGCACTTCTTAGTGTTTCAGATAAAACAGGTATTGTAGATTTTGCGAAGGGGTTAGTTGAGTTAGGTATAACCATTTATTCCACAGGTGGGACCCTTAAAGCCATAACCGATGCAGGCATTGCAGCCAAAGCAGTTGAGACTTTGACTGGTTTTCCTGAAATGATGGACGGCCGTGTAAAGACATTGCATCCCAAGGTTCATGGTGGTATTTTGGCTATCCGTGATAATGCAGAGCATCAACAAGCTATGGCTGACCATGGTATTGAACCAATTGATCTTGTTGTTGTTAATCTCTATCCATTCCGTGAAACCATTGCAAAACCCAATGTATCCTTAGAGGAAGCTATTGAAAATATCGATATTGGTGGTCCTACCATGGTGCGCTCTGCTGCCAAAAACCATGCGTATGTGGGCATCGTTGTAAACCCAAATCATTATGATGAAATCTTAGCAATGCTTAAAGAACATGGCGAGTTGACTAAAGAATATCGCTTTGGTTTGGCGAAAGAAGCCTTTGCTCATACTGCCGCTTATGACGTAGCCATTGCTAACTATATGAGCGGTATCTTAAATGAAGGTCCTACACCGCCTGAATATTTAAGTGCTTATGAAAAGGTAACAGACCTTCGCTATGGCGAAAATCCGCATCAAAAAGCGGCATTCTACAAAGAAATTGGTACAGCTCATGGTATGGGCGCGTTAAAACAACTCCATGGTAAAGAGCTCTCCTATAACAATATCGTAGATATGGAAGCGGCTTGGAACATGGTGTGGGAGTTTACAGATCCTGCAGCTTGTATTATTAAGCATACAAACCCTTGCGGTGCGGCTACAGCGGCTACCTTGCATGATGCGTATGTAAATGCTTACGAAGCAGACTCCGTATCTGCCTTTGGTGGTATTGTAGCTTTAAACCGTGAAGTCGATGCAGCTACTGCAGAAGAAATGAGCAAAATTTTCTTAGAAGTCATTATGGCACCTGCTTTCACAAAAGAAGCATTAGAAATCCTTGAAGGAAAGAAAAATATTCGCCTCATCCAGTTATCTAAGCCTGAATCTGGCCAAGTAACAGTGAAAAAGGTTTCTGGTGGTCTATTAGTTCAAACAGAAGATGAAATTCAAGAAGACCGGGCTAACTATAAAGTGGTTACAAAGGTGCAGCCAACAGAGGAACAATGGAAAGCCCTCGAATTTGCTTGGAAGCTCGTGAAACACGTAAAATCCAATGCCATTTTGATCTCCAATGAAAAACGTACCCTCGGTGTTGGGGCTGGTCAAATGAACCGCGTTGGGTCTGCAAAAATTGCCCTTGAACAAGCTGGTGAAGCCGCAAAAGGCGCCGTATTAGCATCTGATGCGTTCTTCCCATTTGGGGATACTGTAGAAACGGCGGCAAAGCATGGTATTGCAGCCATTATCCAACCAGGTGGATCCATTCGCGATGAAGAATCCATTAAAGCAGCTGACGAAGCAGGAATTGCCATGGTATTTACAAGTATTCGTCACTTTAAACATTAATTTGTCTAGCATAATTGAGGGTTACAGTCGAGCACTAGCTCGTAATCATTAATGTGTAATGATGATTATAGAGGATATAGGTGCTTACATAAATGATGTATTGATGGCGTTTAGGCGTCGATGGAGGACTTATGAACGTATGTGTAATCGGTAACGGCGGCCGCGAACATGCATTAGCATGGCGATTGTCCATCAGCCCTAGCGTAACAAAGGTATATGCCATTCCTGGCAGTGCGGCCATGTCAGATTGTGCAGAGCTAGTCGGCATTGATTGGCAGCAAAGCGATCATTTAATTCGTTTTTTGAAAGATAATCACGTTGATTTAGTCGTTGTTGGTCCAGAGGCTCCTCTTGTAGCAGGACTAGCAGATGCACTCAATACAGCTGGAATTCCTGTATTTGGCCCATCTAAAGCAGCTGCTCAACTAGAGGGCTCAAAGGTATTTGCCAAAGACCTTATGAAAAAATATAACATACCGACTGCTGCCTATGGTGTATTCCACAAGGTGGATGAAGCAAAAGAATTTATCGCTCAAACAGGTGCTCCTATCGTAGTGAAAGCTGATGGTTTAGCGGCTGGCAAGGGCGTTGTAGTGGCTATGACTATTGACGAAGCAAATGCAGCTGTAGAAGATATGCTCAGTGGAAACCGTTTTGGAGAGGCCGGTAGTACCGTAGTTATCGAAGAGTTCATGGAAGGTGAAGAGGCGAGTTTACTTGCCTTTGTAGATGGTAAAACAGTAGTTCCCATGATTGCTTCCCAGGATCATAAACGCATCTTTGATGGCGATAAAGGCCCTAATACCGGCGGTATGGGGACCTATGCACCTGCACCAGTTCTTACTGATGCATTACGAGATGAAGCGATGAAAACAATCTTAGAACCTATGGTAGAGGCCATGCAAAAAGAGGGCATGCCTTATGTAGGTTGTCTCTATGCAGGCCTTATGATTACGCCTCAAGGTCCTAAGGTTGTAGAATTTAATGCACGCTTTGGCGATCCAGAAACACAAGTTGTATTGCCATTACTTGATAGTGATTTAGGTCAAATTATGATGGCTTGTGCCACAGGCACATTAACAGCTGATATGGTGAAATGGAAAGATTCCTCGGCAGCTTGTGTCATTCTTGCTTCTAAAGGATATCCTGAAACATCCTCCAAGGGTGATGTGATTCATGGTGATATTAAACAACATGATACAACCATCGTATTCCACTCTGGTACAAAACTTATGGGAGACGAATATGTCACAAATGGCGGCCGAGTTCTTGGCGTAGTAGGTCTTGGTAAAGACCTTAGAACGGCGCTCGATAGAGCTTATGGCCGTATAGAACACATTGATTTTGAGGGTATGCAATACCGTACAGATATTGGGGCGAAAGCTTTCAAATAAAGAAAAAGTATTTTGAATACAGTAACAGCGTTTTAAATACAGTAACAGCGTTTTAAATACAGCAAAAAAACGTTTTGAACAGAGCAAAACCTCTACACTCATGCATATTACATGTGATGTAGAGGTTTTTATTTTCTACCTTTTAATGGTTACCTATGTTATAATAATGTAGATATAAAGAGGGCCCATCGACGTGTGATGGCGTTAGGCTCATCTCAAAAATTTTGAAACCTATTGATGGCGCCTAATATGTAGAAGTACATCTTCTACATATTAGGTGTTTTTACTATAGTCTATTTTTCGTATAGCGACATACAACTATGAAATATAACAAAGAACCGTTAAAACTGAATAGTCCGGTATCATTTTGGATGAATTTCCCCAATGAAGAACGCGTGTTTTGGGTGGATCGCCAAAGTGACCGCATCGTTGTAGGCGCTAAACGTCTAGCGACGGTTAAAGATGATGAGGACCGCCATAATTACGCGTATGTATTTTATGGGGATACTTTTTTTGATACTCTAAAAGACCCTAAATGGTCTGGTATGGGGCATGAAATGATTGCTTTCACCCATTACTACATCGTAGAAAACGGAGAATCCTTCTATCTCCATGCTGGTGAAAGTGTTCCTATCGAGGATTTTGAAGTGCCCCTTATTCGCCATAATTACAAGGAGACTAGTGATGATAAGGCGGATTGGAACCGTTTAATGAATGCTATTGCCAAAGGTATTAGCAGCGGTGAAATGACTAAGGTCGTTTCCTCTCGTGAGGTAGAATTCACTAGTGATACACCATATAATGTGGCAAGTATCTTGGCTAATTTGGTGGATAATAATCCAAATTGCTTTATCTTTGGCTACGAAAAGGATGGGCGTACCTTTGTAGGGGCATCGCCAGAAATTTTAGTCCGCCATCGTGGCAGTGAAATATTAAGCTATGCCTTAGCGGGCACTGCTCCAAAGGATGGTCCTAATGCGTGGACTAAGGAACAATTACTAACTAATAAGAAAAATCTTGTAGAACATAATATCGTTCGCAATCGTATCGTGAATACGATGAAACAAATTACTCCACATGTTATGGTTGGGGAAACAGGCATTATGGAGTTATCTCACCTCTATCATTTGCGAACCATAATTACCGCAAAGGATAGTACAAAATCTCTTGTGGAATGGGCTAAATTGTTACACCCTACACCAGCCCTTGGTGGTGAACCTCGAGAAAAGGCACTAGCCTTATTACAAAAGTATGAATCCCATGAGCGTGGTATGTATGCAGCACCTTTTGGCTTTATGAAAGATATGGGGGACGGCATCGTTGTGGTTGCTATTCGATCTGCTCTTATCATGGATAATGTATTATATGCCTATGCAGGATGTGGCGTTGTAGCCGATTCTAATGCGGATGAAGAATATGCTGAAACTAATAATAAAATGCGCACCATCTTGGATGCTTTATAATTGTTTCCGTACCTTTAGGGGTGTTTGAAAGGGAATATAATGAATGAATATATTGCTGCCTTGGTAGACGAGTTCTACCAACTCGGCGTCCGTCATGCCGTGTTTAGCCCTGGCTCTCGTTCTACGACGATGGCCATGCTGTTCAAGGAGCATGAAGGATTTGAAACCTATATGAATATAGATGAGCGCTCTGCTAGTTTTATGGCTCTTGGCATTGCAAAGGCTCATAAAGAACCGACTGTACTCGTTTGTACCTCAGGTTCGGCTGTGGCCCATTATTTGCCAGCTATTTTAGAAGCTCAATATACTGGGATTCCACTCGTTGTACTGTCTGCTGATAGACCTCATACACTATTGCATGTAGGGGCTCCTCAGACTGTAGATCAGCACAAAATCTTTGGTACTGCGGTCAATTATTTTGAAGAATTAGCTGTGCCTCAAGAATCTCATTACTATACATATCCTCGCCAAGTGGCTCGTAAGGCCTATATGAAAGCGATGGACACTAAAAAGGGACCTGTCCATATCAATGTGCCTCTCTTTGAACCATTGGTGCCAGAATTGAGTCGTAATCATTTTGAAGCTGGTCGCAGTTCCTTTAAAGTGGTTAAACCAAACTATAGTAGTGTGTTTGGCTGTGATAATAGAAATAATTTGACTCATATTAATAATGCAATTGATATTGCTCATGGAAATGATGGTACAAACGAGATTAATGATTTACTTAAAAGATATGAGCGTATCCTTATCCTAGCAGGTCCACAAATCGATATAGATGAGGCTGAAACGATTCGTTCCTTCGGTGAGGCTTTACAAGCCCCTATTTTGGCTGATCCATTGTCTAATGTAAGACGACGTTATAACTCGGCGGATAATCAAAGCAATAAAGAGGGGATTGATACTAATAATGTTGTTATCTCTACGTATGATGCATTATTAGCAGGGCAAGCTCTTTGGAATGAGTTAAAACCAAATTGTGTAATTCAGTTTGGTCAAATTGTTGTATCGAAACGTGTACAACAGATGATTGCTAGCTGGACTGATGTGGAGTATATCGAGGTAAATCCTACCATGGACTCTATGAATCCAACAGATAAAACTACCATGCATATCCAAGCTAGCATTGATGTATTTACACATTTGTATGGCAAAAATAATAACTCTGATGAGTACTTAAACATATGGCAACGATTAGAACAAGAGGGTAAAAAACAACTAAGTACAGCTATTGATGAGCCTCATTGCTTTGAAGGCCGAACTATACGCGAGATACAAGAACACATTCCTGAAGATGGACAAATTTTTGTTGCCAATAGTATGACGATTCGCGATTTTGATTACTTCTGGTTCAGTGGAGAATCTAAGGCGGTTCTTTACGGCAATCGAGGTGTCAATGGTATTGATGGTACTATTTCAACGGCTCTAGGACTTGCCGTCAATGGTAAACCTACATATCTAGTAACAGGAGATTTATCCTTGTTCCATGATTTGAATGGCTTGGCGGTAGCGAAAACCCATAATTTAAACTTAACTATTATTTTGCATAATAATGATGGCGGCGGTATTTTTGAATATTTACCTCAAAAGGGGACAAAGCATTTTGACTACTTGTTCTCTACATCACAAGGTTTAGATTACAGTGGGGCTGCAAAACTCTATGGTTGTGGCTATACTAAAATCTCCAGCCCCGATGAGTTGAGTTCTGTATTGGCTAATGTTAGTCAAGAAACAGGCGTTCATATCATTGAAATTCCTACAAATAGGGAATATAGCAGAGAATTGCATAAGAAATATACGAAGGTTTCAGTTGATATGGAGGCATTACTATGAGTCAGTATTTTTGCAGTATTGTAGATAATGCTTTATGCAATCCCGCGCAGCGCATGTATTTTGATTTGGGCGACTATCGCTATGGTTTAACTGTGGTAGGCGATGGGGAGCCTATCGTGTGTTTTCATGGCTTTTCAGAATCTAGTTATACTTGGGATTCCATTAACTTACCAGGCTATCGTTTAATCCGTATCGATTTGATTGGTCATGGAGATTCTGATATCCCTGAAGAGGATGAGGCCTATACAACCCCTAAAATGATAGAGGATTTGCATACCGTTATCTATCACATGGTGGGTGACAGGTATTATCTCATGGGCTATTCCATGGGGGCCCGTATAGCGCTTTCCTATGCGTTACAATATGACAGTGAAATTCAAGGGCTTATCCTTGAAAGTGGCTCTGTGGGGATTGCTTCAGAATCTGAGCGAGCAGAACGACGTAAGGCCGATGAGGAATTAGCGCACCATATCGAACATAACGATGGTTCTTGGTTTGCTTCACGTTGGGCGGAGGCGCCTATTTTTGAAAGTCAAAAGCAGCTTTTACCAGCAGTGTCTGAATTAATTTATTTACGTCGGTCCCATAATAGTCCATACGCATTAGCATGTACCCTTCGTGGGTCCGGCCAAGGTGTCATGACATATATAGGTGATCAGTTAGATAAATTATCATGTAAAGGCCTGTATGTGAGTGGCGCATTAGATACAAAATATACTACAATAGGAAGAGATGTATTTGGCAAGTTGCCAAACTTTAAACATGTCATCGTCGAAGGGGCGGGACATAATGTACATATAGAAAAACCGCAGGCCTTTGAACAAGCGGTATTAGATTTTTTACACAAGAAAGGTTAAGTCCATGAGCAAATTTGATTGGAAAGTATTGGATCGTAATTATGAAGATGTAATTTACGAAACATATAATGGCATTGCAAAGATTACTATTAATCGCCCACAGGTACGTAACGCGTTCCGTCCTAAAACTGTTATGGAGTTAATCGATGCTTTCACAGTAGCTCGTGAAGATAACGAAGTAGGCGTAATCGTATTGACTGGTGCAAACCACGGTCAAGGTGAAGATAAAGAAGCATTCTGCTCCGGTGGTGACCAAAGCGTACGCGGTCATGGTGGCTATGTAGGCGAAGATAATGTACCTCGCTTGAACGTTCTTGACTTGCAACGTTTGATTCGTGTTATCCCAAAACCTGTCATCGCTATGGTTAATGGCTTTGCTATCGGTGGCGGCCATGTATTGCACATCGTGTGTGACCTTACTATCGCGTCTGAAAATGCTAAATTTGGTCAAACAGGTCCTCGTGTAGGCTCCTTTGACGCTGGTTACGGTGCAGGTTACTTGGCTCGCATGATCGGCCATAAACGCGCTCGTGAAGTATGGTTCCTTTGCCGTCAATACACAGCTGCTCAAGCTTATGAAATGGGTATGGTTAACTGTGTTGTACCATTCGACAAATTGGAAGAGGAAACAGTTCAATGGTGTAACGAAATTCTTGAATTGTCCCCAATGGCATTGCGCATGTTGAAAGGTGCCTTCAACGCCGATACAGACGGTCTTGCAGGTTTACAACAATTTGCAGGTGATGCAACATTGATGTACTACACAATCGATGAAGCAAAAGAAGGTCGTGATGCATTTAAAGAAAAACGTAAACCGAACTTCAAACAATTCCCTAAATTCCCTTAATCGGAATAGATGTACTAGTCTAGTACTAGGGATGGAATGTATTGTAAAAATGACAAGTGCGCCTCAATATGAGGCGCCTTTCTTATAATATCTTTAGTTGTTAATTATTAATCATATGGCATTATCTTTGGATACGAGGTGAGACGATGGAATGGTTACGGTATGGTGCACATCACTATCCTAATCGCATATGTATAAATGAATATACCTATAACGATATATATGGTGGTGTGCTTCATGTGGCTAGTGAATTGATACCTCTTGAAAGCTCCCGTGTGGCTATTTTATCGGACAACTCTGTTACTATGGCAATCTATGTACTGGCAGCTATGCTAGCACATAAAGAGGTATTACTTCTAAATGTACATCTTAAGCCCAACGAGATAGAGAACCAATTGAAACAATTAGGTATCACTACCGTATTACATAGTAAAGAACGATATAATCAACTGCCTAGTTCACTACGTGCCATTGAGTTTGAACCGCTAGAATCCATTCTGTCTAATCTGAATTTAGAGGACATTTTTGATTGGAACTTTGATGATGCAGATATTGCGGCCATTATGAACACTAGCGCTACAACAGGTCAGTTTAAATCAGTACCACTTCGATGGGGGCAAATTAGAGCTCATGTACAAGCATCTCAAGAGGTGTTAGGTAAAACTGAACAAGATAATTGGCTTATGGTATTGCCCTTGTTTCATGTCAGTGGATTATCTATTTTGATGCGATCACTTTATAATGGAACGGCTATCACTATGTTGCCTAAATACGATGAGGCAAAGGTTTTAGAACTCATTGAAACCGAGAAAATCAATATGATGTCTCTCGTGCCCACAATTTTGACCCAATTAGAACCGAAGATTACACATCATACATTACGTGTTATTTTGCTGGGTGGCGAGTTTATCCCAATGGCCTTAATCGATGCTTGCGAAAAGAAATTGTTACCAATTTATAAGACCTATGGCATGACTGAAACCTTTAGTCAAAGTGTGACCTTCTCCGTATTAGACTACCCTCATAAACGGGATTCTGTAGGTAAACCATTACCTGGAATGCAGGTTCGCATCGATAACCCTGATGCGGACGGCGTCGGTGAAATCCATTTGACGGGCCCTATGGTTATGACTGGATATATCGACAAGGAACCTATCAACGGTGACCTTAATACAGATGATATTGGCTATGTCGATGAAGATGGCTTTGTATATATTCTGAATCGCCGCAAAGATCTTATTATCTCTGGTGGTGAAAATATTTATCCTAAGGAGCTAGAGGACCTAGTCTATACATTACCAGCGGTGAAGGAGTGTGCTGTAGTACCTGTATCTGATCCTAAATGGGGACAGGTACCAGCGCTATTTGTAGCCTTTCATGATGGTGAAAGTATGACGGCTGATGAGATTTTATCCTTTATGACTTCTTCCTTAGCAAAGTACAAAATCCCTAAATATGTAAGAATTTTACCTGCATTGCCTCGTAATGGCACAGGTAAAATTGTGCGTAATGAACTGCGTTTAGAAGATTGAGGCGCTTATGAATGATATATTAAATTTTAAAAGTATAACTACATATCGCCTTAAACTACCGATGAAGTTTAATTTTAAGACTGCTAAGGGCGAGGTAAAAGAACGGGAGACCATTGTTATCTGCATCGAGGATCAACAAGGTTATGTAGGTTATGGGGAGTGCGTGGCTTTCACAGATCCATTCTATACGGCAGAAACCGTAGATACATGTTGGAAGAAGTTGGTGGATGATTATATTTTTAATCTTCGTTTGATGCGGCCTAAACCTCTTATGACCTATGTACGGCAGTTGCAGTTCTGGCTGAATCGAGATCATATGCCAATGACCATTGCTGCTGTAGAAAATGCCCTTATTAATCTTCACTGTGAGAGACTGGGTGTAAATTCCGTTTCCTATATTATGGGACAGCCCTTACAAGATACAATTGAAAGTGGCGTTGTCATCGGTGATGTACCAATGGAACAATTGTTAGATACCGTAGAAGCTCATGTGGCAAATGGTTGTAAGCGTATTAAGTTAAAGGTGAACCCTACAGATGGCTATGAACGAGTATCTATCATCCGTAAGCAGTATCCAAACTTAGTTTTAGCTGCTGACGCGAACCAAAGCTATTCGTATGATGATATCGACAAGGTTCGTCAATTTAACGATTTGAAGCTAGCTTGTGTAGAAGAGCCTTTTGCTATGACGACGCTGCAATCCTATAAGGAATGGAAGTGGGAGTGTCTTAACAACGATGACTGGAACATTGAAACGCCTATCTGTTTAGATGAATCTATATTAGGCTATGATGATTTATCCTATGCTATTGAATATGGTCTAATTGATGTACTTAATATAAAAGTAGGGCGCATGGGCGGTCTTGTGCCAACAAAGGCAGCTATTAATCTTTGTAGAGAAAGTCATATTCCGTATTGGATTGGTAGCATGGTGGAGTCTGGAGTTTCTAAAATGCTCCATGCTCAACTCGCTGCACTAGGTGATTCCTATATGGCAGGAGACCTATCGGATTCTAACAGATACTTTGAACGTGACTTGATCTATCCTGATTTAACATTTAAAGATGGTGTTATGCATGTGCCTGATGGTGATGGGCTGGGTGTAACTGTTTTTGATGATAGATTAGAAGCGTATTGCGTGGAGAAACGAACACTATGAATTTGATTGAATCTTTACAAATTGAAAAGCCTCATATGACAAGTGAAACCACATGTGTGGCAAAAATGAACTTAGGCGACTTTCACAAGCAACCGCAAGGTTATTTAAATGGAGGGGCGACCCTAGCCTTTGCAGAAATTGCAGCGGGTATGATGAGTAACGAACTCATTGGTGCTGATAAATTTGGCGTAGGTCAATCTATTACAGCTAACCACTTGCGCCCTGTAAGAGGTGAAGGCTCTTTAACAGCCTATGGTACACTATTGGTGAAAGGAAAAACTTCACATGTATGGCGCTTTGACATGAAGGACGATGCAGAACGACTTATCTCACAAGTGACCGTAACATTAGCCATTGTGGACTTTGATCGGTAATAGATAATAATAAATAACTAATAACTAATAACTAGTGCGTAATACGTAATAGATAATGATAAAAGGACAGTAAATACTATGTTAGTATCTACTGTCCTTTTTAGATTCCGTATAAGTTAATAATTGCTTATGGTTTATTACTTTTTACTAGCTATTTACGAGTTACTGTATATAAGTCTTCTATATCTGGAATATCATAAATAACCCATGTGCCATCGCCTAAATGACGCATCAAAACGCGTATATCCTTTGTCATATTCTTTTTGTTATTTTGGATTGTTACTGTTACGGTAGCTGTATCTCCATCGTCTTCAGATTTGATGTTTTTTACCTCTACATCATGCTCCTTGAAGAGACGCCCATCTACAAGACGGTCGACCATGGACATATTGTCATCGTTTTGAGCCGTATTAGTAGAATCTGTTGAAGATGGCTGAGATTTAAAGCTATCTGGATCTTCGATATATTTTCGCATCACATCTTCAATTAAAGATGGACCAAATGTTTTAGCTGCTGCAATAGTAGCTTTACCAAATGGATTGGATGTATCTATATATTTGTTGCCTTCCCGTTCTAAGATATTTTTTACAATAGATTTTGTATCTATGTGGCGTAAAGCTTCATCGGCATCTTTATCTTGTACTGCTTGATGAATGATTTTTAGCGTATAGGCTGGTGTGTGGGGAGTGTAGCACATGAAATACCATGCTGCTGCTAACGCACCTACAATAGCAATAATTAAGATAGTTATAAGAGATTTTGATTTCATTGTATTGCTCCAAAGTATTTTATATTACATTCTTATTATTTATATAATATATATTTATTTTATCATAGTCAAAGATGATTCACTATAATTATTAATTAGTAATACTTAAAACAGTAGAACTTTCAAATATATGTACTAATAAACTGTAGAGAATATATATGCTATAAAGTGGATAAGACATATTATTGCTTTACCTAACTAAAGAATATATAATAAAAGTATCTTTCATGAAAATTTCATATAAAGAAGGGGAGACTATGGTTAGTAAAAAGGGTATTATCAAATCTTTAGTATGTACAGCATTGACATGTAGTTTTGCTACATGCGCATTAGCAGCAGATAAAGATAATGGAGAAAAAGTTCAATCAAGCTGGATGGATCGCACTGATATTGGTATTGGTTTTAAAGGAAGCCAGGAAGATTCCTATCATGATTATGCAATGCCTAATAAACAAATGACTGATAATAATCTAAGCTATGATACACGATTCCATTATCGTAATCATAACTCTAAGCAGAAAGTGAATACACAGTATTTTATAGAGACGTTACAACCCATAAAACAATATGGTAAAGATGGCAAATCCATGGTGTTTGTACAAGGACGATTAGATGGTAATGGTGGCGAAAAAGTTTCCACTACTACATATTGGAATGGTTCGGATTCAGATTTTGGAAGAATTGACGGTCAAGGTACCTATATTGATAAAGGTGAAGTAGTAGAACATGATACACTTGGTGTTGTAGGTACTGCTGGTATTGGCTATCGCCGTCTTAGTACACATGAGCATGCCTACGTCGGTGCCAATGTATTCTATGACTATGCATTTAAGGATAAATTTTCTCGTGTTAGTACAGGATTAGAATATGTAGCTGGTCTAAATACGATTAGTGTCAATGTATACCATGGACTATCAGAAAAAAAGGTGGGGCCTTATGACATTAACACACCTTTGCGTCAAGTACCACGGGCAATAGATTTTCATGATAGCTTAAGTTCACCACCTGATGGTATTCATAGAACACCCCGATATTCTTATGAACATGTATTGGATGGCTTTGATATACGGTATACACGAGATTATAAGAATGCCCGTTGGCTATCTAGTTATGTGGAAGGATATCATTGGAAAACAAAAGCGCCAGGAGAACATTCAGAAGAGATGTACTATATTGACCAACATAAGTGGCAATCTATACATGGATTAAAGGTAGGCGCTAAAATGAATGTGACGCCTCATATTTCTGTAGATCTAGGAATTGGTAAAAGTAATATTAGTTCTGTAGAACCGTATGTATCTGTTATGTATACTTTAGGTAAGTCTCGATATGCGTACTTCGGTGGTAAGCATAGTGAAAATGTGATGAGCACTGCACGTTCTAAGGTATTCGATAAGGTTAAACGTGGTGATATGAAGGTTGAGTATTATTGGGAACAAGACTTGCGTGATGGCCCTTGGGATCATTTATAATTTGTATCATACTTGTAAAAATACCATAATAAATAATTTTATATAATTATGTTGAAATTGGTACCTAGTTTTCGTTAAAGAAATTTAGGTGCCAATTTTATTATTATCCTTAAGCTGGTTTTTAAGATAGTCATAAATCAGAAAAAATATCTGCTTTACAGGCATTTTGATTGCTGCAATTATAGGTATAATTTGTAGTATATTCAAGCATACTAAATATAAATGGCTAATATTTGAGATTTTTAATAGATAGTTCCTAATTTCATATATTTTGGAAAAATTCATCAAAAAATTAGAAAAAAGTACTTGCATTAGTAGGTTACCTCATGTTAATATATACGAGTAGTCAACGAGAGTTGATACGCGGCCCCGTGGTGTAGCGGTTAACATGTCGCCCTGTCACGGCGAAGATCGTCAGTTCAAATCTGATCGGGGTCGCCATTTTTTTTTACAAAAAAACGTGCCTCGGTAGCTCAGTTGGTAGAGCAACGGACTGAAAATCCGTGTGTCGACAGTTCGATTCTGTCCTGAGGCACCATTTGTATTCCATGCGGTTGTGGTGGAATGGCAGACACGCCATCTTGAGGGGGTGGTGAGCGTACGCTCGTGAGGGTTCAAGTCCCTCCAACCGCACCAAAATATATAAGGACCTACAGATTACTGTAGGTCCTTTTTGCTATTGTTATTTTGGACTAGCTTTCGCTCCAGGCTTTAGCACGTAAGCAAATCACCTGTTTACGGACGCTTTTAATTTTATGAATCGGATTTATCTTTATAAAATATGTGTTTTATAATATCATAAGTCTCACCTAAGTGATGAATCATTTCTATTGAGGAAATTGGTTTAACATAAGTTCTATTTTTATTTGCTCCCATTTTTAAAATTAAATTTTGCTCAGCTAATTTGTTAAGTATTCTTGTTAAACGAGCGGAACTTATATCGGGATGTGCATTAGCAATTTCTTTTTTTGTAAATTTGATAGTTGATTTGTTGGCATCTGGTGGATTACAGATAAATATATATACCCTTTTTTCATCCTCCTTTAGGTTAGAGGTATCTAGCATAGGTTCTGCTATCCATAGCTTTAAGTAGGTTTTTTCTAAGTTACTTTCTAATTCAGGAGCCTTAAATCTGTTTTTTACTACGACGTCAATTATTTTCTTACTTCCGCTACCCGCATGCTCTGATGCTCCCATTCTAGTAAACAAATTTACAAGTAGTGGATTTCTAACTAAAGATCTAGCACCTCCAGTAAAAAACTCTTCTACTGGGATTTTCATAATTCCAGGATTGATAAAAATATAATATGGTTCATGAATTTCAGTAATTAAAGCTGATGTATTTAAAAAATAGTCAGCATGGATTATCATATTAACAAATGCTTCGCGTAAAGCAATTGTAAGGTCTGTTGGGTTTTTTCTAATCGTGTATTCATCAAGTTCAAAGTCTCTGTCTATGGATAATAAAAGCTTTTCACTTACTAAACGATAATAATTAAATAAATTTAAATCAGGGAAATCTAGGTTCCCTGCCTCTATTCTATAACTCCATCTTTGAGAATTTCCACGTTTATCAAAAAAATCTACATGATAATGAGGAAAGCGGTCAAGGATAGCATTGTATTTACCGAAAAATAATAACCCAGCAATGGTTAAGTTCATTGTATTGGTATTTCTATTTTTACGAAATACACCAATGCTTTCTAAAAAATTTTGATTGTCCATTTCTGAATAGTTTAAGCTAGGATACCTTTTAGAAAGCATGACTTTATAACTATTAATGCTATCTATATCTAAGTCAGATAAATCGTAATTAGGAAGTAATTCATAATCTAATTGGCTAGATTGGTTCCTTAATATTGCACTCAACTGTTGTTTGTCTACTAGATGATCTTGCGAATGTAATCTGATATAAGTGTGAGCAATATTATTGTTGAGATAAATAGGTTTATCTGTAATTGAGGCTTCTTTGATATGTATAATAATTATAGTTTTGTCTTCAATAATTCTTGTATTTATATCATTATTATCTATAATGTTTAGACTAATTTTAGACCGATCGGCTAGTGTTGAGCAGAAATCACTTATTATTTTTTCTGCATCTTTTACTCCCGTTAAAATAGGATTTTTGTGTTCGTCTTCGGAAATACCTAATATTAAATAGCCACCGGCAGTATTAGCAAAGGCAGAATATGATTTCCAAGCATCTTTTGGAAACTCATTTTTAGCTTTTTTATATTCAACCTGTGAAGATTCTTTTAATGATAAAATTGATTCTAATGTAGTTAACTCCATAATATATTTTCCTAAAAGTGCTAAATAAGCGCTAAATAAAATTAATAGTAAATTAAGCTTGATAGTTGAATCTTTGTGGAGATTGTCGAGTAGTAAGTTTAAAAGTGCTAAATAAATGCTAAATAAAATAGTAAGAAAATATGTTAAAGGCCTATAATTTTTAATGCGATATTTGAAGCAATCGTTTTTATAACCTCTAAAGATGCAGAGCCTCCTATTTTGAGTAAATTATCTTTTGTATCTTTCCATATGTTATCATTACGAACAGCGTCTAGATAATCGTGTCCAGCGTTTGTTAACCATTGAATTTGATACATTGGATAGTTATTACCGATACAGGTAATATCATAAGCTTCAATAAAACCAGCCTCATAAATCAAATGAATATGATATGCTAGAATGTTTTCTGGAGCTAATTCAATAAAATTACCAATAGTCAAATTTGTAGAGGTAGATGCTTCTATTTGTAATAATATATTCCTTATTAAATCAAAATCACGTTTCATATTATACCTCCTTAATTTATTATACTAATAATAAATTAATCATTAAAGTGTTATATGTGAGGTGTGTAAGGTTAAACTCGTTAATCGAATATTTATATACTAAAATAATATAAAAAGGTTAAGGATATAAATTTATAGTTGAACTGAAAATTATAAAAGTCAAATTATAATTATTATATTATTGGTAATCAGTAGAAGTTACATTAAGTTACATTGATATAATGTTATATTAAGTGTGTAATTATAGTAATAAACAATATATATTAATGTGCAAGTTTTAATATGAGAAAATTTTATGAAATTTAACTATGGCGAGACGCTGAGAATCCGGAATGATTTATATACGATCCTAGGCAAGATACGCTACATTGATACTCATGGAGCGATTGGGTATAAGTATAAGCTAGTCAAACATAAGAGTAACGCAGAATTTTGGATCCGATGGGATAAAAAACGTGGCGCATATCAGTTTACAATGTTGTGTGGTAAAGTGATGCCATCTGACATGAACGTAGTACATCGTGGTTATCAGATGGTTATAGGTACAAGAGGGGATATAGATATAGATATTGCGGATGTAGCTCGTTATGAAGAGTATGAAGATGCTAATGGCACTCATACATTTATTGTTGAAAAAGGGGTCCATACGACTGAGTATTCAAAAGGCATTTATGTTGATAAGGAATATGTGTCTCTTGAAAGCGATGCAGAGATACCTAAGCCTATTCTAGATAAAATGGACACTATTAAGAAGATGAGGTTTATAGGACCCATAATTTGGTTTTTGGCGAACTTATTAAATAATAAAAGGTAGTAACAATTTCTTGTTACTACCTTTTTGTTTGCTCTAGAATTTAGTTGTTAGCTGTTAGCTTCAGCTGTTTGAAGTTGTTCAAGTTCTGCTTCTTTAGCATCTAATTCTTTTGCACCAAAGTGGGCAAGTACACAGAATGTAACGCAAAGAATACATGCTACCATTAGGAGATAGAAACCTGCATTCCAACCGAATTTATCCGCTAAAACACCAAATAGTGTTGTACCAAGGTTGGCACCTACGATGTAACTCATAAAGCCACGAAGACCAACAGCAGAGCCTACAGCGAATGGAGGTACGATATCCATAGTTTGTACAGAGGCTAAGAATTGAGGGATGTAAATTAGGCAACCTACAACAGCAGCAAAGAACGTAACCCATAAGAGGGATTCACTTTGCCAATAACCAAAGATACAGAAGAAGATAATACTTACTGCAATGATTGCTGGAGGCATGCGATAACCTTTGAAGAATTTATCGGAAATGTAACCTGCAAAAATTGTAGAAGGAATTGCCGCCCATTCAAAGAATAAGAAAGCGATGGACATTTCAGCTTTAGAGAAGCCTTTTACTTGTAATAAGTAGATAGGCAACCATGTAAGCATACCAAAACGAATCATATAAACGAATGTATCAACTAGAGACACATACCAAGCATTTTTGTTTTTTAATACGTATTTTACAAAAATTTGTCGTGTACTTAGATGTGGTGCCTCAGAACTTCTATGTGTTTTATGAGATGTATCGGCAATGATTTCGCTAGTTGGTGGTAACCCTTCTCGTTCAGGACTTTCTTTGATCAAGAAGCAAATAATAACGGCTACGATAATCGCGATAATTGCAGGAATACCATAGCTACCTAATTGCCAGTGATCTGTAGTGGTGAAGTATAAGGCTGCAGCTACGATTGGTGCTACGATACCACCACCAAGGTTATGGGAGATATTCCAAATTGCACCAAAGCGACCACGTTCTTGCTTTGGATACCATTTAGCAAGTGTGATGAAGGATGGACCTACACCAAAGCCTTGGAAGAAACCGTTAAGAACTACTAATACTAAGAAGAAGGCGAGGCTGTCGGCAAAGCTCATGAAGATATTGATAATTGCACAGCAAATAAGACCGAAAGCCATAAATTTTGCAGGGCTTGCTTTGTCAGCAAGACTACTCATGAAGCCTTTACTTAGACCGTAGGCGATAAGCATACCACTAGATAGCAAACCGATTTCCGTTTTGCTCATGTGTAAGATATCTGATAAAAAATGAGTTGATAAGGCAAAGTTGTTACGAACAATATAGTATGCAGCGTAACCAATGAAAATACCAATTAAAGATTGGAATCTGTATTTATAGTATAGATTCATAATCATATTTTGTGGTACAGATGATTTTGCCTCTTTTGGTTGTAGAAATGAAAACATTATTATTACCTTTCTTTCTTAATAACCGAATTCCAGTGCACTGATAATACTACCACTTCTAGATGATTTATGTAAATGATTTATGGTATGAAAATAAGCGTTTATGTCATGAAATTTATTAATAATACAATTTATATAAATCTTTTGCAAGTATTTATTAGTAAAATGAAAAAAGATAAAATTTTTCTAAAATATTGACAAAGTTATTTTATAATTGTATATTAAAGGTGACATACTGGCGTGTCGTTAAAGGGACTTAGAGAGAGTTAGCCAGACTGACATACGATATAGTTCGAGAGTAACTATATACATAAAAAGGCATGCCGCTGAGAGACGAGAGAAGGGTGGTGTGCCTTTTTTGTATGCCTAATTTCTGCAAATATAAAATTTTATTAAAATAGTACTATTTGCAAGTTTAAGGAATAGACTAAAACCTCCCTATGTAATACAATGTATTACATAGGGAGGTGCTTTATATGGCAAATATTTCAGTCCGTTTAAATGAACAAGAAGAAGAGTTATTTAAAACATATGCTGAGTTTATGGATGAAACACTTTCTACTCTCTTTAAGAAGGCTTTACTAGAAAAGATTGAAGATGAATTTGATCTTAAGGTAGGTCAAAAAGCATTAGCAGAATATAAGCAAGATCCTGTTACCTATTCTGTGGCGGAAATGCGTGCAAAATATGGCTTATAAACTTGAGTTTTCTAAACGGTTTGACAAGCAATTTTCTAAACTCGATAAATCAACGCAACGTTATCTCTTTAATTGGCTTATCAAGAACGTAGATAATGTAGAAAATCCTAGATATTCAGGAAAATCACTGACAGGTAATAAGACGGGGCTGTGGCGTTATCGCATTGGTAATTATAGAGTCATTGCTGATATTAATGATGATAGATGTATTATTTTAGCGTTAGAAGTTGGACATCGAAAAGATATTTACAAATAGAGGATATACTATGAAATACTTACGTCGTGAACTGAATCAAGTAGAAAAAGAATACTTAAAACAATTTGGGCAAGACTCCTTGAACCGTGTCGTTCTACACGATCCAAATACAAAGGATAAACAAGAGGTACAAGATACGATTGATATTCTAAAAGATGCTATGGCAAAGAACAAACCTCTAGAACAAGTTCCAGAGGATATGTGGAAGCTTATTGAGTTTTAAAGGATGAGTCATCTATTTCTTACATACAGCTCAATAAAAATAAAAGGCACATTGTTAAATGAATGACCTTCCTGATTTAAGGAGGTAATTCAAAACAATGTGCCTTTTTGTTATAGGTTATAGAGTTCAGGTTTGCGATCTCTAAAGATATTAATTTTGTTACGGATATCTTCGACTACAGCGAGGTCGATGTCTACGGAAGCAATACCTTCGTTAGTGTCCATTTCGAGTAGGTTTGTACCCCATGGATCATATACCGCGGAGTGCCCTGTACTTTGAACGCGGCCCACTGTGCCACAGCCGTTTACGGCACAGACAAAGAGTTGGTTTTCAATAGCTCGCACTTCATTGAGTACGTGCCAGTGACGTAGACGCATAGTAGGCCATTGAGCAGGCACAAACAATAATTCTGTGCCTGGTAATGCAGCCATTCTTACTAGCTCAGGGAAACGGATGTCATAACAGATGACCGTACTGCAAGGTATTCCGTCCAGCTCGAAATGTGTAGTATGGGTACCGCTTGCAAAGTATTTGTCTTCTTTGGCAGGGCTAAAGCCGTGCATTTTAGAATATTCTCCTACAAGTTCACCGCTTCGGTTGTAAACATAGGATGTATTAAATACGAGATTGTCTTTTGCAACTGCTACAGAACCGCCCACAATATTTACATTATGTTCTTTAGTGAATGCACTTAATAAGGCTTTTGTGCGGTCCCCATTTGTATCGGCGATATTGATTAAATCTGTAGATGGATAAAAACCAGTGTTCCAGGTTTCAGGTAATACGATAATATCTGGACTTTCAGATAGGGCCTGATTCAATAATTCTTGAACTCGATTGTAGTTATATTCTACGTCGTTTACGTGGACATCCATTTGTATGAGGGTAAGTCGTTTTTTCATGGTAAATCCTCTGTGTATTAAAATAGTATAGTTTACGTTATATAGTATATAATTAGAATATTAAAGCATTATTGAGAGTATTACAATATGACAATGGTTACAGTTGAAATACTCTTTTTCAGTAGAAATGGATAGAATGGATTTAGATAACACTAGATGTACAGGCTATCATTGCCATAGGTGTTCCAGATGAGCCTATGTATCCTAGACCTAGAAAATCAATTGATGAGGTACTAGTAAAGCGTTAGTTTTTTTACTAATCTTCATAGAAATGTTATAATATTCTGTATATAATTGTGTTCTAATAGAGGAGGGACCTATGAAACGGATTCCATTGGTAACACTATTAGTTGTCGCATTGGCTGTGGCTTTAGCAGGATGTGGATTGCTTTCACAAAAAACCGAACCACCTAGTCCGACGGCGCCTGTAAAAGAAGTCAAAATGGTACATCCAACGGGCATCCCTGTTCTTATGTATCATAAAATTGGCGATGATAAGGATAACGATGCAGTTATTCGTGAGGATCTATTCAGAGAACAAATGAAGTTCCTCAAAGATAATGGTTATAATCCATTAACGATGGATCAACTATATGATTATGTCGTAAATGGTGCAGCAGTGCCTGAAAAACCTGTTGTATTAACCTTTGATGACGGTTATGCGGATACGTATTCTATCGTATATCCAATTATGAAGGAATATGGTTTTGCAGCTACTGTGTTTATCAATCCTGGCGATGTAGGTACACGGTTAACTTGGGATCAAATTCGTGAAATGCATAAAAATGGTATTACCATTTCCAATCATGGATTCCAACATATCGAAATGGGCCAATTGTCTGAAGCTAAACAAATAGAAAATATTACAAAGGCTCAAGAAGCCCTTGCAAAAGAAGTGGGTATCAAGGATAATCCTTGGTTCTGCTATCCTTATGGAGATAAAAATGAATTCACCGATGCTGCCACTAAAAAAGCGGGCATCAAAATGAGTATGGCTATGAAATCTGGCTGGGCTCATACAGGTGATAATCCATATAACATTTTGCGTGTTTGGGTTGGTAATGCTGTTGATATCAAACATTTTGAAGAACGCATTAGCACCGAACATTTCACTGATTTATAAGGAGAAATACATTGTTCAAAAAGAATTGGGTAAAGTTCATCATCATGGTGTTCCTATTTACCGTTGTAACCTCACCATTCGTGGTGCTCTTTGGACCATTTAATAATGTAAAGCGCGCCGTTATTGGTGCTATATTGCAATCTCGCCATCCTCATTACATTACATGGCTATTCAGTGAAGATGAATTGCAATCTATTTTGGGCACAGTGGGCGTTGTTAAAAGCCAAGATTTGTTCAAGTTTAATGCTCGTGAAGATAAGAGTTTAAACCTTGAAAAAATTCAGTCTGCTCGTTATGTAGGTTATATTCTTGAAATTCCAGATCCACGTCGCATTCAAGTTGGCACAGCTGCGAATATTCAAGAGAAAGGCGATACTACAAGTAATATTGCGAAGATGAATAATGCGGTAGCAGCTATCAATGGCGGTGGTTTCCACGATCCAAATGGTACTGGCACAGGCCGTTTGCCTTATGGCTTCATCTTGCATGATGGTGAATATATTATCGGTAAAGATGTAGGACCTGATGAAGCCGTTGATTTTGTAGGCTTCTCTAAATCTGGTAACCTTATTGCAGGTAACTATGACAAAACACAACTTGGAGATATGAAAGCCATGGAAGGTATTACCTTTGGACCGCCTCTTATCGTCGATGGTAAGAAGATGATTACAGAAGGTGATGGTGGCTGGGGCGTAGGCCCACGTACTGCAATCGGTCAAAAGAAAGATGGTACAGTACTATTCCTCGTAATCGATGGTCGTCAACCAGGTTATTCTCTTGGCGCTACATTGCGTGACGTACAAGATATTTTATATGAAAAAGGTTGCTACATTGCAGCAAATTTAGATGGTGGTTCTAGTTCTACATTGTACCTCAACGGTAAAGTAGTGAACAAACCAGCCGATTTATTAGGGGAACGCATGATCCCAACGGCGTTTATCGTGAAATAGGAGGACATATGAAACCTTTTACGCGTGTACTGAGCGCCTTTGCGGTAGGTATTCTTCTGCAAGGTGGGGTGTACCTATACCTTGATCAATATATGTTTGCACCGACTACAGATTTTAATGTGGCTGGTGCTTCAAAGGATGATACTAAGAACTTTCCTGATGTAAAGGAAGGAACTAAATATGTATCTTATGACCGTCAGTTCATGGCGGTTGTTACTGAAAGCTCTTTAAAAATTTATAAGGCTAATGAAAGCAAGCCTACAACGATTGATTTGAAGGGCCGTTCTATTAGTTACTTCAGCTGGATGCCTGACCGTAACTATGCTATCATGGGTCTATATGACTCTAGAGAGGTTGTTATGGCCCGTCTAAATGCGGACGATCCTGAACATGAAGTAGATACAAAACTTGAAGATTTGCCTCGTAACAGTAAAATCGTAGATGCTGCGTATTCTGAAGCGACAAACGTTGTTTATATGAAGGTAAAGGTTCAAGAACACGCATATCGCATTTATCGTACTGATGCTAACTATGATACGCGTCGCGTTTATATGCAAGCTACAGATATTGGTCATATTGGCGTATTCTATGATGAAGATAGATTCTTCTACGATAATGCCAAGACTGGGGATATCTTCATGTTTAATGGTATTGAAGGTGGTTGGCGTGTTATCAACCCACCAGGACGATTCCGCTTAATCGGTGTTGATATGGATAAAACTATCTATATTGCTCGTGTTGATGAGGATAACAATGCCTTAACTGTTTACACTGGTAAACTCGGTGTAGGCTTCAAACCAGTTTATAAATACAATCATCCAACAACATTCAATGAATTAACATTGTCTGATGTAAAAACTATCATTAAGGATGGTAGTGACGAAACTACGAAGGTAACAGAAGATGATACATCTTCTAAATCTTCTAGTGATAGCAAAAAGAAATCTTAAGAAAAAGCCTTTATAATGATTCATTATAAAGGCTTTATTCCTATACTAGTTTGTACTAAAAGGATATATATGAATATATTATTTGTACGACTCAGCTACATAGGCGATATACTACATGCTACACCTGCAGCACGCTGGATTAAAGAACACTATTCAGAGGCAAAGCTCCATTGGATTGTAACACCTAGTATGGTAGAACTTTTAAAGAACAATCCCTATGTAGATGAAATCATTCCATGGGAACGGGATGAATACGAAGCACATTCTAAAAAACTACATATTCCAACGATGTGGCGCATGTGGTGGGAGCTTAGAGATAAGTTGAAACCATATAAATTTGATGTGGCTGTCGATGTACAAGGGCGACTCATAACAGGGCTCGTTTTATTAGCATCAGGTGCACCTATTCGCCTTGGCCTTGGTGGTACAAAAGAATTAAACTGGCTGTTTACCAACTACAAAGCAAAGCCAAGTACGGATCATGTTATCAAGCGATATATAGAGGTAGCAGAATTACTGAATACTGCCGTTACAGAGCATAGTGACCTAAATGTATCCAGTGCTGTTTCTGAGGATAATGTAAAACCTTGTATAGCAAATGGGGTAACTGGTAAAAAGCTATACCACATGGACTTTTTTGTGCCATCTGATTTGCATGTTTGGGCAGAAGAACAGTGGAAATCAATTAGTTATGACACATCTTTGGAGCGTAGCAAAGTAGAAAAGCCACTACGCGTAGGTCTTGTGTTAGGCACGTCCTGGGCGACGAAAGAGTGGCCTCAAGAGAAATGGTATTCTCTTATTAAATCCCTTCAGTATAGAGCTAATTTTGTTTGTCTAGGTGGTCCAAAGGAGGCTACTCAATACAAACCATTGATGGATTCCTTAACAGCTGATGGCCTTGATAAAATTATGCTAAATATGCTGGGGAAAACCACACTTCAAGAGGTAGGGGCTTTAATTGAAAGTTGCGATGTAGTAGTGACTGCTGATACAGGATCATTACATATTGCATTGGCTTTAAATAAACCAGTAGTAGCATTATTTGGCCCTACGGATCCTAAACTGTGGGGTCCATTAACGGGAAACTTTAAGGTTCTTGTTAATGATGAGTTAGATTGCTTAGGTTGTCGTAAACGACGTTGTCCTAAGCCTGATCAATATTGTATGTCTGGTATTGACTCAGTACGCGTGAAAAAGGCGATTTTCGAATTGATAGGAGATAAACATGGCAAAGTTTAAAATTCAAAAAGGTTTATCCGATGCGGATATGATGAAAAACTTTAAAGATACTGAAAATTTTGAAGATACTATGCTGGATATGGAACGTTCTGCAAAGAAACCGGTAGTACATCAAAGTCCAAAACAAAAGGAAGATGCATTTTATCGTGAATTCCTTACAGATAAGGTAGAAACATTAATTGGTAAAATGTTGCTCGACATTAAGATGGAATACTTTAAAGAAGGTGAAGGTGCTTTCTCTATTCAAGTAAAACGAGATGGTAAGAATATCGTTCTTGAAACGGCGCCTAAAAAGGTAAAACCTGAAAAATAATATGATAAAGAACATTTAGTCAAAGAACCTACCTATAAAAGGTAGGTTCTTTTGTATATTTATAAAACATAAGAATTCGGGGATCTTATCAATAAAATTGATGAGGTTATAAGTGTACCGATGATTATCGAATTACTAGATTTATAAATACCGATATACTTTGAAGGCTGATAAATAATAACTAAAAATTATTACGATATAAATTTCTATTTCTCATTAAAAAGAGCAATTAATAAGAAGAGCGTTTGATTAAAAATACACGTTAAACTCTAGCTTTTTAGCACTTTATTGTGAGTTTCATCACGAAAAAATCATAAAAGAATACATGAAATTATGAGAAAATTGCATAATGTGGTTGTTGACAAAGAATTCTATAAGTAGTCTAATATAAGTATGTCTTAACGATTTGTAGAGTATTTGCTTGTGTGAGCAAGTGCTATAAAAATCGTAAAAAAATAGGTATGAGATAGTTGTGTGGTGGATGTATAAAATTACATGCACAAAACTATTTCGATTTGGAGGATTAACATGGCTAAAAAATTAAGAATCTGCGAAACCGTTCTTCGTGACGGTCATCAATCTATTTTGGCAACACGCATGCGTTATGAACAAATGGAACCAGTGCTTGGCCTTTTAGATGAAATTGGTTATGAAGCTCTTGAATGTTGGGGCGGCGCTACTTATGATAGCTGTCTTCGTTTCTTGAATGAAGATCCATGGGAACGCCTTCGCAAATTAAAAGCTAATGTAAAAAATACACCACTACAAATGTTACTTCGTGGTCAAAACTTGTTGGGCTACAAACATTACTCTGATGATGTAGTAGAAGCATTCTGTAAAGCTGCTGTAAAAAATGGTATCGACCGTATCCGTATTTTTGACGCATTGAACGACCCTCGTAACATGGAAGCTGCTATTAAGTACTCCAAAAAAGCAGGCGCACACGTTCAATCCGCTATGGTATATACTATTTCTCCAGTTCATACAACTGAAAGCTTCTTGAAAGTTGCTGAAACTTTGGTTGAAATGGGTACTGATTCCCTTTGCATTAAAGATATGTCCGGTTTGTTAGGACCTGCTGATGCATATGATTTAGTTTCCACATTCAAAAAACGTTTTGGCGATTTGCCAATCGACTTGCACAGCCATTTCACTTGCGGTCTTGCAAGCACTACATACTGGGAAGCTGCTAAAGCTGGCGTAGATATCATCGATACTGCTATCTCTCCATTCGCTCATGCAACTAGCCAACCAGCTACTGAAACTATGATTGAAATGTTCAAAGGTACTGAATGGGATCTTGGTCTTGACCTTGATAAATACATTCCATTAGTTGACCACTTCCGTAAAGTAAAACAACAAATCGCTGAAGAATTCAACTTGAAACCAGCTAGCGATGTAATCCCAGCTGTTCGTCGTTACCAAATTCCTGGCGGTATGTTGTCCAATACTCAAAACCAATTGAACGAAATGGGTATGGGCGATCGCTTCTTCGACGTTATGGATGAAATGCCACGCGTTCGTGAAGACTTGGGTTATCCTCCATTGGTAACTCCAACATCCCAAATCGTTGGTACAATGGCTATGATGAACGTTATGATGGGCGACCGTTACAAAATGGTTCCTAACGAAGTTAAAGACCTTGTACGCGGTAAATATGGTGCGTTGCCTGGTAAAATTTCTGACGAAATTCGTCATACTATCATCGGTGATGAAGAACCTATTACTTGCCGTCCAGCAGATCTTATCGAACCTGAATTGGCAGGTTACACTGAAGACTTGAACTCCAAAGGTTACACTGGCATCACTGAAGAAGACGTATTAACATACGCTATGTTCCCAGAAGTTGCTATTAACTTCTTTGAAGCTAACCGTCGTTAATCTAAAAAGTAAAAGAGGATTCCTTAGGAATCCTCTTTTTTTATGCCAAAATAAGGCAATTAGATTATGTATGTGAATAGTGCATTTATTATGATGATCATATTATGATGTAAAAAATTATTTTTATAGACTTAGTATTTATATTTAGAGTTTTTATAAAAAATATAGAGGCTATTGTATTGATAGATATTTGTCACTAGCTTTGATGTACTAAAAATTACTTGTAGTATATATCTATAGATTACCCGGATGCGTGTAAGTTATATTAAAAACTGAAAAATAGTAGGTAATAAAAGGCATATAGACCTTATGTAATATCTAGTAATTATAAACTGACAATGAAGAAAATATGAAGGTTAAATCATTTTTTTACTCTTTTTACTTGCTTTAAGTATTAAAAATAGCGTAAACTATAAGAAGTATCTACTATTTATGATATTGAGGTAACCCTGTGAATTTACAAATACGGATTTGGATATCCAATGTTGTGCTCTTTGTAGTGCCTATTTTGATAGCAATTATCTTATTTTTGCTATACTTTACAGGTCTGCGCATATTGGCTAATGCCGGTTACTATTTGCGTATTGAGCAGGAACAACAGTTTAAAAGTGTCAGTCGAATCACTGAAACAATTACCTTTTATGGTTTAGAAAACAACTTAATAGATACCTTAGTAAAGCCTAGCTATAGTCTACTCGATCCGAAGGAAGTATATGTAGAGGTACTAGATCAAGGTAATATGGTGTACAGCTATGGTAATCCTCAAATCTATAGCGCTTCTGCTATTGTTGGTCTTATTGATGTAAACCCTGAATTACAAGGTATTGTATATCAGTCCAATAATACGTTCGTATATGAAATGCGGAAATACGATGGGCGTCATGCTTACGTATATCATATTGCTATAAAGCGCGCTACTCATGGTAGTGATAGCTTAATGGAATCAGTTTCCTTCTATATTATTGTAGTGGCTATATTACTCTTTATTGTTACATTCTTTGCTATTAACCGATTTGTTACACGCTTTATCATGATTCATGTTAAGAATATGACAAAATCCTTAGAAATGGCTAATCGTCAGATTGAAATGGAGCAGGAGCAACAAAAAGAGTTACTAGCAGGGATATCCCATGATATTCGAACGCCGTTAACAGCTATTAAAGCGTATGCAGAAGGTGTTCGTGATGGTATTGCACCAACAGAAGAACAACAAAAACGCTACATGGGAATTATTTTAAAACGAGCTAATGATTTAGATTCGATGTTAGAGGAGTTATTCCTCATTACAACTTTGAATTATAAAAAAGAGTCGCGTCCATCTGAACGAATTGAACTTGGTCAATATGTACGTGATTTTGTAGAAGATCATTTGGCTCCTTATCAAACAAGAGGTCTAGAAATTAAATTCCGTATAGCAGCGGAAAATGCTTTCATTAATGCAAACCCACAATTGTTACAGCGGGTTTTACAAAATGTGTTGAACAATAGTGCTAAGTATAAAATGGCCGATGTTGGTCATTGTGTTATTGATGTAACTAGTGATGATGATTTTGTATACTGTGTTATCAGTGATGATGGCCCAGGGGTACCACCAGAATCTCTAGAACGTCTAATGCGTCCATTCTACCGTGTAGATTCATCTCGTACGAATCCACAAGAAGGTAGTGGTCTTGGATTGTCGATTATTCGTCGAATTATGGAAATCTTTGAAGGCCGAGTTGTGATTGAAAATGTAAGACCACATGGTCTACGTATTATATTAGAATTTCCTAAACAAGGAGAAGAATCATGAGTGAACATATCTTAATTATTGAAGACGATTTGGATATCGCCAATATTGAGCGTGATTATTTGATGGTGGCAGGTTATGATGTAACTATTATGACTAATGGTACTGAGGGTATTGAGGCTGCCTTAAATACTCCTGTAGACCTTATCATTCTTGATGTTATGTTGCCAGAAATGGATGGCTTTGAAGTTTGCCGCCAAATTCGTGACAAGGTTCGTGTGCCAATCGTTATGGTAACGGCTCGTCTCGATGATATCGATAAAATCCGTGGCCTCGGCGTAGGTGCTGATGACTATATTGAAAAACCATTCTCTCCATCTGTATTGATTGCAAAAATCAAAGCTATGTTAGCACAATATAAACGCTTAACAGAGCGTGATGCAATGGAAACTAATGCGATTCAATCCGGTGAAATTCGCCTTGATCCTAAGATGATGAAGGTATGGGTAAACGAAAAAGAAGTTCACCTTAAAAAGAAAGAATTCCAGTTATTAGAATTCTTGATGCGCAACCGTGATATCGTATTTAGTAAAGAAGAATTATATTCTCGCGTATGGGGGCTTGACTCCTATGGTGACTATGCTACTGTAGCGGTACACATCAATCGTTTGCGTGAAGAAATTGAAGATAATCCATCCGATAGTAAGCATATTATTACGGTATGGGGCGTTGGTTATAAATTTGTTTAATGACTGAAAAATGGTTTCATTTTTAATTCACGTATCTGTTGGCTGTTGATAAAATATGTGTTTGTAGAGAGTTATTATATAGATATAATCAAAGGTTTAAAAAATGTTTATATACTTCCTTTGATAGTTTAGATATTCCGTGTATACTTATCTAGGTAAGGCTGACATTTGATTCTAGATAAGAAATAACTAAACTTCTCTCTCTTAATAAGTTCTCTCTCAAACTTATCTAGATCACATATACTCTCTCTCAACAGTCCTTACACTCTCAAACTATATGCATAAAGGGCATTCCTAGCGACGGCTAGTGAATGCCCTTTATGTTTTTCTATAGTTTTGTATTTATTATTTAGTCATTATATTTTTATTGTTTTAATATATTGTTATCTTGCATTGTAAAAGAATGAGTACTATAATAGTTTTATCACAATTGATTTTATAAAATTGATTGTGATGAAAGTAGATATAACATGATATTACATTGTTGTTAACATGTTTATTTTATTCCGATTAGTATTCGAGATAATGATGAATATTGCTCGAAGAGATTAATAAGAAATAATATAAGGAGAGATTAATGAATTTTTCAAAACATAAGAAATCAATTATTGCCTGTGTGCTCGCACTTGGAATTGGCATAGGTGGAGGATACTATTTCTTTGGTAATCCTGTTACACATCAAGCTACTGTGAGAGAACAAACGAAACAGACAAAGCCAATTACAGATACACGTAATACGTACGTGGTTCAAGCTGCTAAAGAATCTGGCCCAGCTGTAGTAGGTATTACTACGCAAGTTTTCCAAAAGGATATTTTTAATCGTACTATCTATGCTGGAGAAGGAGTAGGATCTGGTGTACTTATTGATAATGATGGACATATTATAACTAATAACCATGTTGTATCGGGTGCTAAAAATGGAGAGGTGACAGTATCTTTGTCTAATGGTTCCACCGTAACAGGTACAGTTATCGGTACAGATGCCCAAACAGATTTGGCTGTTGTTAAAATCGATCCTCCAAAGGATATTAAACCAATTAAAATTGGTGACTCTGACTCTTTACAAGTAGGGGAACCTGCTATCGCAATTGGCAATCCTTTAGGTCTAGAATTTAAAGGTTCTGTTACATCTGGTGTAATTAGTGCTTTGGCGCGTACTATTGATGATCAAGGTCAACGATTCCCATTGATTCAAACTGATGCAGCTATTAATCCTGGTAATTCTGGTGGTGCTCTCATTAATGCAGATGGTGAGTTAATCGGTATCAATAGCTCTAAGATTTCTAAAGAAGGCGTTGAAGGTATGGGTTTTGCCATTCCAATCAATTCAGCTATGACAGTTGTAGACTCTATTATTAAAAATGGTAAGGTTGTTCGCCCATATATCGGTGTATGGGCTGTAGATCGTCAAACGGCAGCACGCAATAATGTAAGTTATGAAGGGGATGGCCTTCTTATCGTACAATTAGATCCTAATGGTCCTGCGTCTAAAGCAGGGTTAGTAGAAGGTGATACAATCGCTCAAATTGATGGTAAGGATATTACTACATTACTTCAATTAAAAGAACAAATCGATGCTAAGAGCCCTGGAGATACAATTTTAGTATCTTATACCCATAATGGTAAAATGAAGAGCGCACAGATTAAATTAGGACAAGCATCTTCAAAATAAATAGAAAATCCTCATCTTTGATGAGGATTTTTTTTTGATTTTCTTCATTTTAGATCATTACCATATAAATTTCAAAAATTTTTTTTGTTAAATAAACATAGTGTTTATCTGCCTTTTAGGTGATTTTCTATCTAAAAAAAATAGAAAAAGTAAATATTTTTTTACAAGGTACCTTGCAAACCAAGGTACCTTATGTTATTATGTATTTGTCAGTACAAGATAGTGACAGTAAGAGAGCTTTCATATTGGTAGATATGCACATCTTAGATGGAGGAACTATGCAAGTTCAATTAAAGAAAGGTGTTATGGATATGCTTGTATTAGCATTACTAACACAAAATGATCGCTATGGATATGAAATAGTCAGTAAAATCTCCGAATATATAGAACTTTCGGAAGGTACTATTTATCCACTGTTTAACAGATTAAAAAAAGAAAAGTATGTAGAAACATATTTGCTGGAATCACAAACAGGACCATCGCGAAAATATTACAAAATAACCTCAAATGGTACAGCCGCTTATAATCAGATGCGACAAGAATGGGATGGATTTTCTGGCGTTGTTGATATGCTCTTGAAAGGGGTAGACTAAAATGAATAAACAAGAATTTTTGAACACATTACGTATTATTTTTAAAAAAGCAAATGTTTTAGATGTAGAAAGTATCATTGATGTATACGAAGAACATTTTGCTGTAGGGTATGAGAAAGGTCTTGATGATGAACAAATCATTAAATCATTAGGTACTCCAAAAGAAATTTATACATCCTATGTAGAGGCAGGTATCATCACTGATGAAATCGGACAAGAAGGTACTAAAAGAACAGTTAATATGCAAGCAATATATAAACGACTTGAAGAGTATAAAGCCCTTTTGTTACCACAGTTACCAGGGGTAGCTAAAAAAGCATCTCATACATTATTAACAGTAGCTAGTGCTCTTACTTATATTGTTGGGGTATTATTATTTATCGTGACACCTGCAATTTTATTTTTATTAAGTGGTTCATGGCAACCATTAGCAAATGTTACACCACTTCCTGCTGTATCGATTGTTACTATGGCAGGAATTGCGGGATTAGGTTTATTTGGTGGCTTGACATGCATCTATGCTGGCAGTGAACTTAATAATGTATGTAAGCATTAATTTGCTATATTGAAATATTGAATAGAATGAATTAAGGAGATACTATGAAACGGATTATAATTACAGCAATTTTAGCAGCTATTTGCACAGTAGGTGGCGCAACTTCTTTTGTTATGAATGATTTACCAAGCTATACTGCATGGAAACAAGATAATGCGCAGCAATTTAAGCATACATCAAAACATGATGGCCTAGATCAACAAAAGGATAAACAGTTTAATAACGATAAAGATCATAAGAAGGTAAAAGATTCTAAGGATAATAAAGATCATAAGGATCAAAAGGACCATAAGGACCATAAAGATCAAAAAGATCATAAGGACCATAAAGATCAAAAAGATCATAAAGACCATAGAGACTATGATCACGAAATGAATAATATGCCTAATACACCAACTCAACCACAAGGTCAAATGCCTGCAACAGGTTCTGTACCAGCATCAGAACAAGTAGCTCAACCAGCTCAACCAGCTCAACAACCTGCTAATGGAGCAATTCAAGCACCTAATATTCAATCAAGTGCTGACCAAAGTGGTCAATAAATTACACATATAAAAAAGTAAATATTTTTTTGGCAAGGTACCTTGCAATTCAAGGTACCTTGTGTTATTATGTATATGTCAGTACATGATAGTGACCGTAAATGATTTTGATTGACTAGAATTGGGTGTTCACGAGAACAAGCCTGATGGCGTCAAAAGGGAGGAACTATGCAAGTCCAATTAAAAAAAGGTGTTATGGACATGCTTGTACTAGCATTATTAACACAAAGCGATCGCTATGGATATGAAATTGTTAGTACTATTTCAGAATATATTGAAATTTCAGAAGGAACTATATATCCATTATTTAATAGATTAAAAAAAGAAAAGTATGTTGAAACGTATTTGAAGGAGTCCTCTTCTGGACCATCTCGAAAATACTATCATATTACAGATGATGGGCGTGCAGCATACAATCAGATGCGTCGAGAATGGAATGAGTTTTCTGGCGTTGTAAATATCCTGTTGAAAGGAGTCGACTATAATGAATAAGAATAGCTTTTTAGAAGCACTACGTAATATCTTCAAAAAGGCACATGTTGCTGATGTTGAAAGTATTATAGAGGTTTATGAAGAACACTTTGCAGTAGGGTATGAAAGAGGTCTTTCAGATAGTGAAATTATTAAAGCATTAGGGACTCCAGAAGAAATCTATGCATCTTATGTAGATGCAGGTATCATTACAGAGACTTTGACTCAAGATGGTAGTAAAAGTAAATCTGTTAATATGGAAGCTATCTATGCAAGATTTGAAGATTACAAAGAGCGTTTATTACCGCAGTTACCTGGTATGGCTAAAAAAGCATCCAAAACATTACTATCTATTGGTAGTGCGTTATCATATATTGTAGGTGTTTTAATATTTATTATTACACCGGCTATCCTTTATTTACTAGGTAGCTCATGGCAACCATTTGAAAATATTACAGCATTTCCTGTATTATCATTAGTAACTTTAGTTGCACTTGGTGGTGTAGGTCTCTTTGGGGGCCTTACATGTATCTTTGTTGGTGTTGAACTTCGCGGTGTACGCGAACGTTATTTCAGCAATGTAGATTAAGGAGGACCTATGAGACGAATTATAATTGCTGCCATTCTAACAGTAATCTGTGCTGTTGGGGCAGGTACATCATTTGCTGTAAATGATCTACCAAATTTTGGCGAATGGATGAAAATGAATGAACAACAGTTTAGAAAACCACATAGACATGATGGTCCTAATATGCATATGGATAAACATATGATGGATGGAAATAATCAAATGATGCCTCAAGATGGTATGGGACCAAACAATGGTGAGCATATGAATCAAAATGGTCAAAATCAAATGATGCCTCAAGGCGGTATGGGGCCAAACAATGGTGGACATATGCACTCAAATGGTCAAATGTCTCCACAAGGCCAACCACCTCAAGGCCAACCACCTCAAGGTTCGCAACCTAATGGTAATGCTTCAGAACAAGCACCTAATGGTGAGACACAAGCTCAATAAAATATATAAAACTATTAATATAGATTTAGCCATATATTTTAAAGGTATTAACAGATATAGAGTTAGATATATCTGAGGATATCGTTGATTTCATCGTATTTAAATATTAGATAGAGGTAAAAATATGAAAAAACTTTTAATTGCTACAGTATTAACCGCAGCATTTGGGATTGGCGGTGTAACATTTGCTGCTACTAATGACGTACAAAATAATAATGAGCCAATCAAGATGAACTTGTTAGTAGAACGAAATCATGATGATGCAAACAATTTCCAAGATAAAAAAGGTGATATGCCATCAGAATGTCAAAATAATCAAATGCATGGTCAACATCGAATGGGGCATATGCCAATGAATCATCAAGATGATAATATGCCTCCACATGTTGATGGTGACCAAATGAGACCAGAAGGTCAAAATCACCAAATGAGACCAGAAGGTCAAAATCACCAAATGAGACCAGATGGCCAAAATCATCAAATGAGACCACAAGGTCATAATCATCAAATGCCACCACAAGGCCAACCACCTCAACAGCCTAATGGCAATGCTCCACAACCACCAATGGAGCAAGGCGCATCACAAACTACACAACACCAATAATACTCTTATAGGATTCTCTCTCTGAACACTAAATAGAGACGTGGTCATGAAAGTGCATTCATGGCCACTGTAGAGCCATACACTCTACGTGATACATTCGTATCAGAATCTCTCTCTTACACACAATAACTACACACAAACAAAAAGAGCTCCTCAGTGAAGGAGCTCTTTTTGTATCTGTTTATAATTTTATTTGATGTGTTTAGAACCACGTTCTGTCATAGCTACGCCGTCTTTGCAAAGAGGGCATTCTTCAGGTTTGTATGTAGGAACTTCGAGGTTAAGCAATGCTTGTACTTTTTCGTGAGGCACGCCGAATTCTGCTTTACCACCAGAGCGGTTAACGAGCAAACCTACACCTACGATTTCACCACCAGATTGGTTTACAACATTTACTACTTCTTGTACAGAGCCACCAGTAGTTACGATATCTTCAACGATAAGTACGCGTGTGCCTGGCTCGATTTTGAAGCCGCGGCGCAATGTCATAACACCTTTTTCACGTTCTGTGAAGATAGCGCGTGTGCCAAGAGCTTTACCTACTTCATGGGCTAGTAAGATACCGCCAGTCATAGGTCCAATAACGAGTTCTACATTTTGATCGCGGAAGCGTTCAGCTAATTCTTTACAAAGTGCTTCTGTGTATTTTGGATGTTGCAATACATTGAATTTTTCAACGTACATTGGGCTGTGGAGACCAGATGTCAAAAGGAAGTGACCTTCTAAAATAGCTTGAGTGTCGATGAGTAATTGTTTTACTTCTTGTTCTGTCATCATTTGGATACATTCTCCATTTCTTCAATAATTAAACGAACTGCTTCACGAGGATTTTCAGCCTGTGTAATAGGGCGGCCAATAACGAGGCGAGATGCACCATCTTGCAATGCGCTAGCAGGTGTAGCAACGCGCTTTTGGTCGTCAGTTGTTGCAAAGGATGGGCGAATACCAGGTGTTACGATGAGGAAGTCCTCACCACAGGCTTGGCGAATCATTTTAGCCTCCAATGCGGAGCATACAACACCATCCATGCCGCAATCTTTGGCAAGTTTAGCAAGGCGAATAACTTGGTCAGAAATAGGTAGTTGCCCACCAGTTGCAGTCCAAGCTTCATCATCAAAGCTAGTTAACACAGTGATTGCTAATAATTTGGCTCTTTCAACCCCTAATTGTTCAGCTGTTTCATGCGCGGCTTTTACAGCTGCTTTCATCATAACAGGACCACCTTGACCATGCATAGTGATCAAGTTAGCACCCAAACGTGTTAGGGAAGATACGCCATGCGCTACTGTGTTTGGAATATCATGCAATTTCAAATCAAGAAATACTTGTTTGTTTTGCTCTTGTAAAAAGCGAACTGTTTGCTCTCCTTCGGCGTAGAATAGCTCCATACCGACCTTGTAAAAGCTAACCGCATCACCAAGGGATGTTACGATTTCTTTCATGTCATCCATTGTGGATACATCAAGGGCAACGATTAATCTGTCATCTGCCATCTTGCAACCTCCATACTACATATATATCTAAATAATTTTCACATACAGAGGGCCCATCTGTCAATTAAATTTGATGTGAAAGAGGTGACTATTAGTCACCCTTGAATAGTAGATTATAGACTGTTTCATGCTATAATAAATGGAGAAAATGAATATAATTCTTATATATAGAGTTTAAAATATATAGATTTGAAAGGAGTCCTATGTTAGATTTTGTTGCATTAGACTTTGAAACAGCTAATAAATTTAAAAATAGTGCGTGCTCCTTAGCGGTTATTACCGTAAAGGACGGACAGATTACCAAAAAGGCATACAGCCTTATTAAGCCACCATTCATGAGCTTCGATGATGAATGTATTGAAATTCATGGCATTCAACCAAAGGATGTTATCCACGAGAAAACATTTGATCAATTGTGGAATGCTATCTACGAAAATCACTTAAAAGGCAATATCATGGTAGCTCACAATGCAAAATTCGATATGAATGTATTGCGTGCTACACTAGATTATTATAAAATCCCTTGGCCCGATCTTGATTATGCATGTACGGTGAAACTTTCACGTGCAGTATGGCCAGATTTAGTAAACCATAAGCTAAATACAATGGCTGCATACATCGGAGTCGAGTTTAAACATCACTACGCATTAGATGATGCGGAAACATGTGCTAAGGTTGTATTAGAGGCAGCTAAAGTTAAGGGCGTTAATAGCTTGCCAGATTTATTGAAGGCTACAGGTGTACCACTAGAACCATTTATTGATGACAAAAATCGCGCTGCTCAAGAGGCTTTGCATAAAGAACCTGAGCCAGAGCAAATGTCATTCTTTTAGTAAGGAGAGACACTATGTTAGGTAAAGAATTATTATCTTATGTGGATCACACATTATTGCGTCCAACAGCTACATGGGAAGACATTAAAGAGATTTGTGAAGCCGGGGTAGCTTATAATACAGCCTCTGTTTGTATTCCGCCAGATTTTGTGGCTTCTGCTCATGAATCGTATCCAGAGCTTAATGTATGCACTGTTATTGGATTCCCTTTAGGTTATGAAACGACAGAGGTGAAGGTAGCTGAAACAAAGCAAGCCCTTGCAGAAGGTGCTTCTGAAATTGATATGGTCATAAACCTTGGCAATGTAAAACAAGGGAACTTTGATGCGGTTACTGATGAAATTAAAGCACTTAAAGCAGCCTGTGGAGATAAAATCTTAAAGGTTATTATTGAAACTTGCTACCTTACTGATTCTGAAAAGGTAGCGCTTTGCAAATGCATTACAGATGGTGGCGCGGACTACATCAAGACATCTACAGGTTTTGGTAGTAGTGGAGCTAGTATTGAAGATATTCAACTCTTTAAAAAACACATCGGCCCTAATGTAAAAATTAAGGCTGCCGGTGGTATTCGTTCTATCTCTGATATGAAAGCTTATATTGCAGAAGGTTGTAGCCGTATTGGTGCCAGTGCAGCTGTAGAACTACTAAAAGATCACTTAGACGAAGAAGTATAATAGAAAACCACCTAGGCCGTGCTTAGGTGGTTTCTTAGAATGGCGGTGTAACTATGCGTATATATGATATTATCCTGAAAAAACGAGCAAATTTACCGTTAACAGATGAAGAAATCCGTTTTGTTATCGATGGCTATGTGAATGGGGACATTCCAGATTATCAAGTGAGTGCCTTATTGATGACCATTGTGTTTAATGGCATGAGCGCTCGAGAGCTTGGGACCTTGACCTTAGCTATGGCTCAATCAGGTCATATGGTAGATTTATCTAGTATTAATGGCATTACTGTAGATAAGCATAGTACCGGTGGTGTAGGCGACAAGACTACGCTTATCATTGCACCCCTTGTGGCGGCTTGCGGAGGCAAGGTGGCGAAAATGTCTGGCCGTGGCCTTGGTCATACAGGTGGCACTATCGATAAGATGGAATCCATACCAAATCTAAAGGTGTCATTGGACCAAGAGACATTTATTAATCAAGTTAATACAATAGGACTTGCCGTTATCGGACAGTCTGATGGTTTAGCTCCGGCGGATAAAAAACTCTATGCGTTGCGTGATGTAACAGGTACTGTAGATAGTATTCCACTTATTGCATCCTCAGTAATGAGTAAAAAATTAGCCTCTGGTGCACAAGCCATTTTGCTGGATGTAAAGGTTGGTAGTGGCGCCTTTATGAAAACTCTGGATGATGCTCGCGCATTGGCAAAAGCTATGGTAGATATTGGTAAGGAAAATGGCCGTTCTGTTAAGGCTGTTTTAACCGATATGGACCGACCACTAGGTCACGCCATTGGTAATGCTTTGGAAATTCGTGAGGTTATTGACACCTTGAAAGGTCATGGCCCAGAGGATTTAACTCATGAATGTCTTATCATGGCAGCCCATATGCTTGTGTTGAGCCAAATTTGTGATTATGAAACAGCTCTTAGTCGCGTACAAGAGGCCCTTAATTCGGGAGCTGCTCTTGAACGATTGCATATGATGATTGATGCCCAAGGTGGAGATAGCCGAGTTCTTGATGATGAAAGCTTATTAGTTATCGGAAAATTTACTTATGAGGTTACAGCGCCTCTAGACGGTTATATTACACATATGAATACAGAACAATGTGGTATTGCATCTGTTATGCTTGGCGCAGGTCGTACAGTTAAGGATGGTCCTATTGATTACAGTGCAGGTATCGTAATGCATAAGAAAACAGGTGATACTGTTCGAGCTGGTGAAAGTATAGCTACTCTGTATGCTTCAGATGAAAGCTTGCTCGCCAATGCTAGTAAAACGTATTTAGAGGCAATTACCTTTGGACAAACTGCACCAGCTGTGGTGGATACGATTCTTGATATGGTGGAATGAGGAAATCCATATGATAGAAAAGGAAACACATATGACAGAACAAGAAATTCAAAATCTTATCGAGCGTGCCATAGTAGCTCGTAAGAAAAGCTATAGTCCCTATTCCCATTTTGGTGTAGGTGCAGCCCTTGTATGCGAGGATGGGAGTATTTATGAAGGCTGTAATATAGAAAATGCTTCCTATGGCTTAACGAACTGTGCAGAACGAACTGCTATATTTAAAGCTGTATCAGAAGGACATACAAAATTTAAGGCCCTTGCCGTAGTTGCTGATACGGAAGGACCTTGTGCACCTTGTGGCGCTTGTCGCCAGGTGATTTCTGAATTTGAAATACCACAGATTATTTTGGCTAATTTAAAAGGCAATTATAGAGTTGTTAGTCTTGATGAGTTATTACCATTTAGATTTGGCTCTGATAGTTTATAGTAAAAAAAGAGACCACATATGTGGTCTCTTTTACTTTATACCTTAGAATGCAGGAACAACTGCACCTTTGTATTTTTCTTCAATGAATTTTTTGATTTCAGCGCTATGAAGTGCTTCCATTAATTTTTTGATGCGAGGATCACTTTCATTACCTTTTAGTACAGTTACAATATTTACGTAAGGGGAATCTTTAGATTCGATGAACAATGCATCTTTACCAGGGTTAAGACCTGCATTTAATGCAAAGTTTGTGTTGATAGCTGCTAATGCAACATCGTCGATGGAACGAGGTACTTGAGCTGCTTCCAATTCAACGAATTGGTAACCATTAGGGTTGGAAGCGATATCTTGTACTGTAGATAAGATATTGCTGGAGTCTTTTAATGTAATAAGACCTGCTTTTTGTAATAACAATAATGCACGACCACCGTTTGTAGGGTCATTAGGGATAGCAATTTTAGCACCTTTAGGAAGATCTTTCAAATCTTTGATTTGACGGGAATATAAGCCCATTGGTTCAAGATGAACACCACCAGCAGATACTAATGGAAGGTTATGAGCTTTTGCGAATTCATCCATGTAAGGTACATGTTGGAAGAAGTTTGCATCGATTTCTTTATCACCCAAAGCAAGGTTTGGTGTGTTGTAATCAGTGAATTCAGTGATTTGTAAATCAATACCATCTTTTGCCAAGATAGGTTTAACTTGTTCCAAGATTTCTGCGTGAGGTACTGCTGTAGCACCGATTTTTAATACTTGCTTGCCATTGCTAGCAGCTTGCTTGCTGTTGTCGTTACCGCAACCCGCGATCAATAAAGCACCGCCAAGGATTACAGTAGCCGCTAATGCTAAAAATTTTCTCATTAGACACACTCCTTTTACAATTAGTTCATTTAAAATATTACATTAATAGTACTAAATTATTTCCTATCTATCAAGAAGGAATTATTGTGAGTTCTCCATAGTTTAAAGTTATAGCAAAAAGAGATTTTCAAACTAACATCTATAAAACGTTGTTAAAGTTTGGAAATCTCTCTTTGTTTTATGTAATTGTATGTAGTGTATGTACGTATTGGTAAATACTTATTTGCCAATAATTAAACCTATGGACCACATGATTTGGTAAATCATAGCTGCTCCCGCAGTGGTGTCCATCGCTTTGTCGAGCAGGAATTCATCTGTTTTTGTACTTAAGGTGTGTACAGTTTTGAAAGCTAGTGGTGCTGCGAAGAAGGCTAATAGGGAAAACCATGTCATGTGACCTACAATGATCCATGCAAGGATCCAAATAAAGTTGAATAGGTAGGTGATGCTCATCAAACTGAGGGCGCGTTCTCGGCCCAAAACGATTGGTAATGTACGACGACCGTGGCTTTCATCATTTCTAATATCACGAATGTTATTAGTGAGCATAATGGAGCCAACTAGTAATGTAGATGGAATAGCAGGTATCAATAATGCTGAGGATAAGTCACGTGTCCATGCGTATCCTGTAATGAGTACGATAGCAAACCCCATAGCGATGCCAGAAGAAATTTCCCCAAACGGTGTACGGGAAATTGGTTTTGGACCGCCAGAATAGAGGAAGCTAATTAGAATGCAAAGGAAACCTGCTGGAATATAGTACCAAGTAATGGTTGCCGATAGGTAAAGACCGATGATAATAGGTACTACCATGAGCACCTTAATCATGGTAACGATAAGCTCTGGTGTAATGGCACCACGCGTAATAGAACCAGCATTACCAACCTTTTGCCCCGCATCGAGACCAGATTTAAAATCTTTATATTCATTCCATAAATTAGCTACAATTTGAGCTGTTACAACAGCTAAAAATATTAAAACTGTATGGAAAATGGCAAGACCTGTACCGTGAGTGGCACCAAATGCATAATAGCTAAAGGCTGCACCTAAAATGGTAGGCCCTAAAGCAGCTGCTAATGTACGAGGCCTAGTGAGTGGAATTATTTCTTGTATCATAATAAAAGCACACCAAGTGTGCACTCCTTTCTATTTCTCATACCCTATATTTACATATCTATTTAAGTATTGTATAGCAGAACTGAAAGGTTGTAAATTAGACTATACAGTTATACATCTCCATATAGTATAATAATTAGTATATGCAGTATAGATTATCTTTTTGAAATCTTTATGGATGCAGTATGGATTATGAATATAATCTGTATACGAATGTATTGTTAAATCGTGAGGTGTCTTATGAGAGCTCTCAACAAAAAAATGATGACATTGGCTTGTGCTACATGCTTGACTATTGGCATGGGCGTAGTGGCATGTGCGGATACAGTAGATTTAGGCTATGGTTTATATGGCAGTACGTCACCTACGGTGAAGGCTGTAGAAGTCATGCGTGTTCCTACGGATGCAAAGCTGCGGAATAATGAGCAAAGCCAAATAATTTCAGTGGCAAACAAAGCAGCCGTTGATGCTGTTAATGCTAGTTTGAAATTGCAAGCACCGGCACAAATTGAACCTATGAAGGGTGATGTGTTAGATGGATTTTCCGTCTATCAATTGCAAGGGACGGATAAACAAGGTCACCATGTAGGTCAGTTAGTGGTTGTAGACTATTCTAAAAATGCTATAGATCAAGTAATTGGTATGAATAAAACCATTTTAGAAAAGGTTCCAGACGCAAAAAAAACTGCAATAAAAAGCTCTATCTCTAAATATGTAGATTCCTATTCTAAAGAGAAGGCTCAACAACAATTACAAGGCCTGAAGAGCAATACTATTGAAGGTGCTAAATTAGCTAAAGATCTAAAAACGATAAATGATAAGTTGCCTGCTCAAATTATGGGTGCCTTTGATAAAATGCTTGCCACAGATAAGAACTTATCTCCTAAAAGTAAAGAAGAGTTCCGTTCTTATGTAGATTTTATGGCGAAACAAGTGAGCCTTGATGCAACTCATGTGGCCTATAAGCCTGTCCAAACGCGTTATGGTACGGCTGTGACAGGCGATTTACGGGGTAGCCTTAAATATGACGGTTTTAGAAATACTTATTCCTTAATTGGTTATGCCGTTCCTACAGACAAAGGTGTAGCTTTACAGCTTTTATTATCTGATGACTCTAGTCATGATTATTGGGCTAATGAGTTGAATCATATGTATCAAACACAATCTCTCAAGGGAGGTAAATAATATGAAATCTTTGAAAGTCTTGGCTTGTGCAGCTTGCCTAGTGGGTACTGTATCTGGCGTAGGTTTTGCTAAGGATGTACAAACAATTGCAGGCTCCATGGTAGTGCCTAATAATGTAACTGTTGTTTCTGCATCCAAAACCAATACACGTGATTTTGTAGAAAAACAATTAAATGAGGAACCTACAAAATCTTCGATGGCGAATATGATGGTAAAGGAATTTTTCCAAAACTTTGGTACTACTTTTGATGTATACCAATTACAAGGGGCCGATAAAACAGGTCAAAAGGATGCATATGTAGTAGCGGTAGATGTTAAACAAATAGCACAGCGAGTAGCTAAAGATAAGACAAATGATCCTATGTTTGTAGCGGCTATGGCGGCTTTAGATAAAGGTCAAATTGATCCTGTTACTGAGCAACTCGTGCTAGGTGCCGTTAATAAAAAAATTCCCACAACCACAACTGTAGTCCCTTTAAATGATCCAAAACGTTATGCTAATCTTAAGACTCGGTCAGGTGAACTACTTATAAAACCTAGAACGATTACTGTAGAAAATGCAGAACAAGTGCATCCTGTGGCAGGCACAAAATATCAAACCTATGCAGCAAGTTCTCGCTTATTATATGCGGATGGAGATGGTCAAACTCCGCTCTATGCAAATGCTGCATTTGTGTTGAAGCCAGGTAAACCGGTACTATACGTAGGTGTAACTACTGATGTACAACGAGATTATTTCAAAACGATATTTGACAATGCCTTCAAATCTATTAAATAATTTGTTATAGATATACTTTCACAGAGTATGTCATATACAAGGTAATTACTAATGTGAGTATGGTGGCATTAGAATAAACTATATTATTTTTTATTATATTTAAAAGGAGAATTATTATGAAAACAATTTTCACAGACAAAGCACCAGCAGCAGTAGGTCCTTACTCTCAAGCTAAAGTAGTAGGCGGTTTATTATTCGCTTCTGGTCAAATTCCACTCAATCCTGCAACTGGTTCCATTGTTGAAGGCGGTATCGTAGAGCAAACTGAGCAAGTGTGCAAAAACATTGATGCTGTATTGGCTGAAGCAGGTTCTGACTTCTCCGAAGTTATTAAAACAACTTGTTTCTTGGCTGATATCGCCGATTTCAAAGCATTCAACGAAGTTTATGCTAAATATTTCACTTCTAAACCAGCTCGCTCTTGCATAGCAGTAAAAGATCTTCCATTGGGTGCTTTGGTAGAAGTGGAAATTATTGCGGAAGTATAAGATGGATTATATTTCCTTGTTACAATCGGAGATGCGTCCTGCCTTCGGGTGCACTGAGCCAATTGCATTGGCTTATGCGGCTGCGAAGGCAGTCTCTGTTTTAGATGAGTTTCCTAACCATATTCACGCACGATGCAGCGCGAATATCATAAAAAATGTAAAATCCGTAGTCATTCCTAACTCTGGTGGTCGAAAAGGCCTTCAAGCTGCTACTACTCTTGGTGCCATCGTAGGTCACCCTGAGCGTGAGCTAGAGGTATTAGAATCTGCTACAGATGAAGATCGTAAATGGCTCGGCACATTATTAGATGCCAACTTCTGTACCGTATCACTTGCGGAAGGTGTAGATAATCTTTATATCGAAATCACTGCAGAAACAGATGAACATACAGCGGTCGTTCGCATTGAAAACGACCATACGAATGTAACCTATGTAGCTGTAGATGGTGGGATTGTGTCTGAAACAATCAATGAGATCAAGAAAGCCGCAAAAACGGAATATGCTATGACCTTTGATAGCATTTACGAATTTGCTAAAACGGCAGATATTTCTGGCATCATTCCTCAAATCAAACAGCAAGTAGAATACAATACAGCTATTTCTCGAGAAGGTTTGTCCAATGATTATGGCTCCAATATTGGTCAGCTCTTATTGTTGGATGAAGAAAATCCGTCTCTTGAAACAAAATGTAAAGCTCGTGCAGCGGCTGGATCCGATGCGCGTATGAGTGGGTGTCCATTGCCTGTAGTTATTTGTTCTGGCTCTGGTAACCAAGGGCTAACTGTATCTGTACCTATCATTACAACTGCTGAGGAACTTGGTAAAAGTGATGATGAATTGTACCGTGCTCTTGTTTTCGCTAACTTGTTAACGCTTTACGTTAAATCTGGCATTGGTAAACTATCCGCCTACTGCGGCGTTGTATCTGCTGGTGTAGTCAGTGTGGCAGGTATTGCCTTCCTAAAAGGCGATAGCAAAGATATCATTGAAAATACCTTGGTCAATGGTCTTGCTAGCCTATCCGGTATCGTATGTGATGGCGCGAAACCATCCTGCGCAGGTAAAATTGCTATCTCCCTTGATGGCGCCTTTATGGGCTATAAACAAGCCCGCCTTAACAAGAACTACCAAAAAGGCGATGGCCTTGTAGCATACTCCGTTGATGATACCATTCGCAGTATCGGTACTGTGGCTCAAGGTATGAAAGAAACGGACGTAGTAATCTTGAATGAAATGCTAAAACACTAATTTAGCTAAAAATAAAATCCCCCGTACGGGGGATTTTTTATTGTAATTTTTTAGGATCTTTTAATAGCAATGATGCCCCAAGGCCCCCTATTAGGAATGGCACAAGTGTCATCATAGCGACCGGTAGGGAGTAGGTATCTGCTAGGTTACCCACAACAGGTGCGATTACACCACCGATGGTTTGGCTTACGCCGAGGGTGATACCCGATGCAAAGCCGATACTTTTAGCAAGATAGGTTTGGCCTAGTACGATAACTGGGCTGTAACTGATAGCTTTGGCCGCACCAATCATGAGTAGTAGCAAGTATGCTACGGGCATCATGATAAGTGGTGAGAAATTAGGAACTTCGGTTAATAGGAACATAGCTGGTAACCAAACTAATAGGGATAGTCTAATAATCTTAATAGGACCAAATTTATCACCTAATAGGCCACCGATGTATGTCATGAAAATACCAATGCTAAAGAATACAGTTAAGGCAAAGCTGCCTTGTTCTGGGCTAGTACCGAGTTCACGAGTCCAGAAGATAGGAATGAACGCATTGATAACGCGGAAGTTTACCGACTGGCTTAGGATGATAATGAACAAGATACCAAAGTATTTCCAATAGTTTTTTAGTGGTTTTGCGGCTACAGCCGGATTTTCTGTGGCTACTGCTTGATCGATGGTACGAGCATGCGCTACTATGCGAGGCATGAGGGCGAATAAGGCAGTAAATATAATGATGCCTGCCACTGTAAAAGCAGCTAATCCATGTGGACCTACTGTATAGGCGATGGCGCCTGCAAAGAGTGGACCAAAGGCAAAGCCAGAACTACCGCCAATGGCAAAGGTACCCATGGCCTTACCCTTTTTGCCACCACCGAGGCGGTTCATAATCTTCGCGCCTTCTGGATGGAAGATAGAGGAACCTACACCAGCTAAGGTGGCGCAAACAAGGAGGCTTTCATAAGAGGTAACAAAGCCCATCATACCTGTACTACAGGCGGATAATAAAACACCAAAGGCAATGAGCCGTGGCTGATTGATCTTGTCTGAAATATAGCCTAGTAATGGCTGTAATAATGACGATAATGCTGTATTAGCTAAAATAAGAAAACCTGCTTGCTCCAAACTCAGTCCATAGGTATAAATGAACAGTGGTAAGAGGGCAGGCAACACACTTTGACAAGAGTCATTAATCATATGGCTCAATGTGATGAGATACGGGTAATATTTTTTCATAGTCGTGTCCCCTTGAGTCTATTTAATAGCAGTAATTATATCTTGTGTATATTATAACTCATAAAGTTACCAAAGTATTGATAAATATAGACTAATTATATAGGTAACAATAGTGTTATATAAATTGGGTCAATATAGATACAAAAAAAGCGCTAACCATAGTTAGCGCTTTATATAGTTTAGTTGGCAGAGGAGGAGGGATTTGAACCCCCGCGCCGGTTGCCCGACCTACCGCATTTCGAGTGCGGACCCTTCAGCCTCTTGGGTACTCCTCCGTGCTTTACGGCGCTCTTTAAAGAAGTCTTTCATAATTTGGCTGCATTCATCACCAAGCACACCAGATGCTAGTTCTGGTTCATGATTCAAACCAGGATGAGAGAGCACATTGAATAGTGATTCTACGGCGCCTCCTTTGTAATCACTTGCACCATATACAACACGGTCAATACGACTGTTAATAATGGCTCCAGCGCACATCGGACACGGCTCTATCGTAACATACAGGGTACAACCAGTCAACCGCCAGCGCTTGAGAACATCGCATGCTTCGCGGATGACGAGAACCTCTGCATGAGCCGTTGCATCATGATCGAGTTCACGACGATTGTGGTGACGTGAAACGATAGTATTATCTTTTACGAGAATGGCACCGATAGGGATTTCCCCAAGTCTATAAGCCTTGCGTGCTTCTTCCATGGCTATGGCCATAAAATATTCGTCCCGTGTGCGTTCATCCATGTTTTCAATAGCGATAGGTGTAATGTCTTTTGTCATTGGCATACCTCTTCATGTATAATATCTTACATAAAGTCTATCATAGTGTATGCAGTTATGCGAATAGATTGTTTGGGGGAAATTATGGACATTATTTGGTATATGTTTGATATGATTGGCACCATTGCTTTTGCTGTATCTGGTGCACTCGTTGGGGTAGCCCGGAAGATGGATATATTTGGTATGACTGTCCTTGCACTGGCTACTGCCATTGGTGGTGGTATTGTACGGGACGTGTTGCTCGGCTATTTTCCGCCGAATTCATTGCGAAATGTAGTGTATGTTACCGTTGTTTTAGTGGTAACTGTTATCGTGTTCTTGATTTATAACAGCCGATATCGCAAGCATGCGATGGGGCCTCGTAGTCGTGCTAGTTACTTGTTGGCCGATGCGTTAGGGTTAGCATCATTTACCGTAACAGGTGCTTCTGCAGGTTTTAAACTCTATCCAGAGTTGCCTATCTTTATTGTGTTGCTCGGTACAATCACTGCTGTTGGTGGCGGTATTATCCGAGATATGTTGGCGCAACGCATTCCATCTGTTTTGAAAGAGGATGTATATGCATTGCCGAGTATTATTGGTGGTGTTGTGTACTATGTGATGGTCACATCTAGTTGGGATAGTATGGCTGTATATGGTGCTTTCACAGTGGTACTTGTTATCCGACTGCTAGCCATCAAGTACAATTGGAGTCTGCCAAAGGTAGGGAAAACCAAGCCAGTTGCGAAATAATGGTCAAATGATATAATTATACTATTGAGCATATGAACATTTCATAAAAGTGTCAGAAAAAGAGAGTATGATAAAACAGTTCATTTTGCGAGTCGGGAGTACTCGCTACACAGAAGGAGATTTGATTTATGACGAATAAATGGTTGAAAGTAGCACTTATGGCTGCAGCTATCGCTACTGGCACATCTATTAAAATTGATGCGGAAACCGTGTTGTATGTACCTCAAGATGATCGCCCTGTAAGCTTACAATATACTGTAGATACAGCTCGCGAAGCAGGTATGACTATATTGACACCACCTCAAAATTTGATTTCTGGTAAGAATTACCAAGGTCAAGCAGATCAAATTATGGCTTGGGTTGAACAAAATGCAGGCCGTGCTGATGTGATGGTATTGAGCACAGACACTCTTATCTATGGTGGCCTTGTAGACTCTCGTAAACATAATATTCCACTTTCAACATTGGAAAGCCGTTTAAAACGTATTGAATCCTTAAAAGCTCGTAATAAAAACGTGCGTATTTATGGTTTTGGCACTGTAATGCGTTCTCCACGTGCTAGTGGGGGCGGCACTGAACCAGCTTATTATGCGGAATACGGTCCTACTATTTTCCAAATCGCAGCATTGCAAGATAAATTAGACTCTGGCTCTTTAACACAAGAGGAAACTCAAAAATTGATGAGCCTACAAGCCTCTGTTCCTGTAGAATATTTACAAGACTGGTTTGACCGTCGCCAAAAGAACATGAAAATCAACAAAGAGTTGATCGATGAAACTCGTAGTGGCGTATTCGACTACTTTGCATTGGGCCATGATGATACATCTCAATTGTCCCAATCTGCATTAGAAAGTCGTTACTTAAGTAAATACTCCAAGGATATTCCTGTTGAGAAATATGGTAGCTTCCCTGGTGCCGACCAACTTGGGCTCTTGTTGATGGCTCGTTCTCGTACAGATGAAAGTACAGAAAAACCTACATTCTCTGTAATTTACCCACTCGGTGGTGGCGGTAAAACATTGCCAGGATACGAAGACCAAACGATTGATAAAACAATTGCTCAACACGTTGAGGCCGTAGGTGGCACTATGGTGACACAAGGTAAACCAACTGTGCTGTTAGCAGTAAATACACCACTTACTACAAGCACTGGTGAATCTGAAAGCTTCGAGAACTTCCCGATGATTTCTAATTCTACAAATGCTTTCGTAGATCGAATTCAACAAGCTGTTGATTCTGGTGTAAACGTAAGCATTGCTGATGTTGCTTATAATAATGGTGCGGACAATACATTAGTATCTGCTATGTACAAACGCGATATGTTATACAAAATCGGTGCGTACAATGGTTGGAATACAGCAAGTAACACGGTAGGCTACGCCATTGCGCAAGGGGTATTGCTCAAAACTATGAGCCCAGAAGGTCACCGTAAAATGTTGACTCAACAATACTTAGATAACTGGGCGTACCAAGCAAATATCCGCAAAGATATTTACCGTATGCAAGACTCTATTCGTACAGATAATGTACGTTACTCTGGCGAGTTGAATGAACGTCTTGAAAGTTACTTAGGCGAACGTATCCAAGACTTTGCTGAAAAATACCTTAAAGTCGACCCTCGTACCGTAAAAGCTACATTCCCTTGGGGCCGTCTATTCGAAACAGATATTACAATCTATGATAAACCTGTAGTACCTCTTGAAAAAGAATTGCGCTTGAAACGTGAAGCAGAGGCAAAAGCTAAAGCTGAGGCAGAAGCTAAGGCTAAGGCTGCAGAAGCAGCTAAAGCAAATGGTCAAGCTGCGCCAGCACAACCTGCTCAACCAGCAAAGACAGCAGCTGCTCAAACTACAGCATCTGTAATTCCAGTAGTTAAACAACCGGCTACAACATCTCAAGGTCCACGCCTTGTGCCAACACCTGCAGTTGTACCTGGTCAATAATGAATAGGGAATGGCTATGAAAAAAGCATTTTTACCGGAAATTACTTATATGCGTGGCCTCTGTATGCTCGGTGTTATCGGCATTCATGTAGGTTCCTACGCATTGCAAAACCCTTTTGTAAATTTGGAACTCATTAGCGTCTTAGAAATTCTATCGCGCTTTGGGGTGCCTGCATTTTTCTTCCTCTCTGCATTTGGATTGTTCTACCATACATCTGTAGAGGGACCATTCTCATATAAGGAATTTATGCACCGCCGTATTCAGGTGGTGCTATTTCCATATATTACGTGGTCCATATTTTATTTGCTCTATACGGGACTGACGGCGCATAATCTAGGTAATTTACATCCTGGACCATTGGCTGTAAATCTGTTATTTGGTACGTCTATGTATCATTTATACTTTATGGTTATCTTGCTGTGGTTCTACGTGATGATGCCGCTATGGCGTGCTATGGTGAAAGTCATCTTAAAACGCCCTGTATTTTGGATGGTTCTATTATTTATCATCCAAGTGGGCATCGATTATGTATCATCTTACATGCTCGGCCGTTGGGTAACAGAACATCTTAGTAATAATCCTGTGTTGAAATATCTATTTGATATGAGACTTAACTATTGGGTCATCCATTATGTGTGGATATTCCTGTTGGGGGCTGTATGTGCTGAGCGCTATGAAACGGTATGCGAATACATGTGGCGCTATCGTTACTTATTAGGAATTAGTGCGGTAGGCTCTATTTTGTTGATGCTTGGATCCTACTACTATGTCATGGACGTATGGCATTATACAGTGCTTGAAGCAATTTATACAGTTCATCAAATGAGCCCAATGGGTGTCCTCTATACTGGACTAGGAACACTATTTAGCCTATTCTTATTCCAAACCGTACCAATGAATGCGACCATGGAATCTATTTGGTCAGAAATAGGGGATAAGTCCTACGGTATTTATTTATCACATCCATTCTGGTTGTTAATCATCTCTGGCGTGATGGCTAAATATAATCTTTTGTATACCGTGGTCAATGTGCTTGCTATGTATGTGATGGCGCTAGGACTGTCCTATTTGACTACAGTCGCTCTAAATTATGTGCCTAAACCATTACGTAAATTTATATTGGGACACTGATTTGTACAAGACTTTCAGTTTGAACTAAGCACGTATTACTTGACCGTATTGTTTTAGAGTAAATTATATAATTAAAAATACATCCGCTAGGATATAGTTTTTAACTATGGTATCCTAGCGGATTTTTGTATATCTAATTTATATCTTTCACAAAGTAAAGTGTGAAAATTTGAAAGTAATTGTGATATAATAAGTCCATGATGATTACTACTTGATAGAGTAACGATATAGAAAAAGAGGTGCTCCTATGCAAGAATTAACATATTTTAATGGCGAGTTCGTTGAACCAGGTGCCAAAGTTATCAGTATTGATGACCGTGGTTATTTATTTGGTGACTCTGTATACGAAGTGGTACGTGTCGTAAAAGGCCGTTGCTTCGCATTGTCTTATCATCAAGATCGCTTGTATCGTTCTATGCGTGAAATGGATATTCCGGTAAAAATGACCCCAGATGATTTAACAGAATTGCACGAAATTTTAATCGAGCAAAGTGAAATCAAAGAGGGCTATATTTATTTGCAAATCTCTCGTGGCGTAGCGCCACGCCATCATGCATACGATCGTTCTAAACTAGAACCACAAATGCTCATGTCTATCCGCAATTTGGATATGGATGAGGTTAATAAATTGGGTGAAGGTGTAAAAGCGATTGCATTACCTGATGAGCGTTGGGACCATGTAGATGTTAAGACTACTAACTTGATTCCGAATATCTTGGCACAAACTAAAGCGGAGAAAAAATTTGCTTATACTGCCATGTTGTTCCGTGATGGCGTTTGTACAGAAGGTGCAACATCTAATGTATTTGCTGTCAAAGATGGTATCTTGTATACGCATCCAGCAGATAATCATATCTTAAAAGGTATTACGCGCCAAATGATTTTGACCCGCGTAGCACCATCTCTAGGTATTACTCTCATCGAAAAAAAATTCGACCGCGCCTTTGTAGATGATGCGGACGAATTATTCTTTACCGATACAATTGGTGGTGTCATCCCAATTACTAAGCTAGACAGAAATCCAGTATCCGGTGGTAAACCAGGTGCTATTACACTTCGTCTACGCGAAGCACTAGAAAAATTGATGGAAGAAGGTTTGCCTTAATAGGTCATCTACTTTCATTACATGGTAAACTTTTACCTTAAGAAAGGACATTATTTTGATTCAATTACAACACATTAGTAAAGTCTATGAAGGCGCTACTCGTGTGGAAGCCTTAAAAGATATTAACCTTGAAGTTAAAGAAGGCGAAATCTTTGGCATTATCGGTCAATCTGGTGCCGGTAAATCCACATTGATTCGATGCATCAACATGCTCGAAGCGCCTACATCTGGCTCTGTTATCGTTAATGGTACAGATTTAACAACACTTAGCAAATCCGCTTTGCGTAAAGCACGCAAAGATATTGGTATGATTTTCCAACATTTTAACCTTTTGTCCTCTCGTACAGTGTATGACAATGTGGCATTCCCGTTGGAATTACAAGGCTTGAGCAAATCTGAAATCAAGGAACGCATTACGCCAATCCTTGATATCGTAGGCCTTACTGAACGTATGAACAACTATCCATCCCAATTGTCTGGTGGTCAAAAACAACGTGTGGGTATTGCTCGTGCCTTAGCGTCTAATCCAAAGGTTCTTCTTTGTGATGAAGCTACATCTGCTCTGGATCCGCAAACAACAGAATCCATTTTGAAATTGTTGAAAGATATCAATGAAAAAATGGGCCTTACTATCGTTCTCATCACTCATGAAATGCACGTAATCCGTGAAATTTGTGATCGTGTAGCGGTTATCGAAGGCGGTATAATCCTCGAGGAAGGTAGCACTGTTGAAGTATTTACACATCCTCGTGAAAATACTACAAAAGAATTCATCAGCTCTGTAGTAAGTGATAACTTACCTCCAGAAGCGTTAGAACATTTGGAATTGCATGATCAATGGATTGCAGGTACAGCTCCATTAGTACGCCTTAAATTCACAGGCCAATCTACGGATGAACCTGTAGTGGCAGGTCTCGTACGACGCTTTAACCTCGATGTAAGTATCCTCTTTGGTGGCATCGACTATATCCAAAATACATGCGTTGGTCGTCTTATCGTTATCTTGAATGGTGACCCTGAAAATGCGCAAGAGGGCTTAGACTACATCAAAACATTACCAATTGAAAGCGAGGTGATCGGTTATGTCAGAGCAAATAATTAATCTTCTCATAACTGGTACCCTTGATACATTGCAAATGACTATTATCTCTACTGTCATGGCTATGTTACTTGGTATTCCTCTCGGTGTTGTTTTGGTAGTAACATCTAAGGGTCATATTTTAGAAAATGTAGCACTTAACAAAGTGTTAGGTGCTGTTGTCAATGCAACACGTTCTATCCCATTCATCATCTTGATGGTTGCTATCATTCCATTCACTCGTATGGTGGCTGGCACATCTATTGGTACAACTGCAGCTTGTGTACCTTTAACAATTGCAGCAATACCATTCTTAGCGCGCCTTGTAGAAACATCTATTAAAGATATTAACTTTGGTGTTATTGAGGCGGCTCAATCTATGGGTGCAAGCCCACTCCAAATTATTTGGAAAGTTTTATTACCTGAAGCATTGCCTACGATTATCGACAATGTAACGGTTCTTATCGTTAACCTCATCAGTTACTCTGCAATGGCAGGTGCAATCGGCGGCGGTGGCCTTGGTGATATTGCTATCCGCTATGGTTACCAACGTTTCCAAGCTGATGTTATGATTGCTACCATTATCATCTTGATTATTTTGGTACAATTAGTCCAAATGATTGGCGATGCTTGGTCTAAAGCGATGAATAAGAAATAGGAGGCTCCTATGAGTATCAATGAAAAATTGAGAAGTTCTCAAAATGATGAGTTGTTCACCGCTATTTTAACTCTTGAAAATACAGAGGAATGCTATGCATTCTTTGAGGATATCTGTACGATTAATGAATTGAAGGCTTTGTCTCAACGCTTACAAGTAGCAAAAATGCTACGCGCCGGTGATAGCTACGAAAAAATTGTAGAAGAAACAGGTGCGAGCACGGCTACTATTAGTCGTGTCAAACGATGCTTAGTCTATGGTGCTGATGGATACACATTAGCTTTAGATCGTCTAGGTGCAAAATAAAATAAACTAGCATGACAACGGTGGCCTTTTGGCGACCGTTGATGTGCTATCTGTAGGAGGTTTATATGGAGTGGCTTATTGAGGTAACAGGTTTACCATTTGATATCCTAATTCTCGTTTTGCTCGCTGTAGCAGGTGCTTTTGCCGGCTTTGTAGACTCCATTGTGGGTGGTGGGGGCCTAATCTCTGTTCCTGCTATGCTATTAACCAACCTTCCGCCGAGTATGGCTTTGGGCAGTAATAAATTATCCAGTATTTTTGGTGCTGGCAGTGCATCTATTACGTTCTTGCGAAATCATATGGTTGATTTTTCTCTAGTTCGTAAATTACTACCCTTTACATTTATAGGATCCATGCTTGGTACCTTAGCAGTTGTATCGTTGCCACCTTTATATGTAAAGCCTATTATTATAGTCCTACTCGTTTGTGTCACACTTTTTGTGGTGTTTAAAAAGGATTGGGGCGAAATAAACCGTACCTCAGCAGTAGCAGGAAAAGCATTGTATATTTGCATGGCTTTTGCTCTTGGTATTGGTGTTTATGATGGTTTTATTGGACCTGGTACAGGTACGTTTTTGATTATGGGCTTTATTTTTACTGGATTTGACTTTTTGCATGCATCTGCGAATGCAAAAATATTGAATTTTACTAGTAATTTAGCATCCTTACTTGTGTTCTTATATTTAGGGCACGTTAATATTAAATACGGCCTTGCTACAGGGGCCGGTCAAATTATAGGTGCTTATTTAGGATCTCATTTAGCCATTGCTAAGGGCTCCTCATTAGTACGTGTTGTGTTCTTGTCGGTAACGACAGTGATGTTGTTGAAATTAGTGTATGACTATATTTCGACATTGTAGGAGGGCAAGGTATGCCTCATAAAAGTGATGTACAAGTGGCATTGATTAGTGGTGGCACATCGGGAATCGGATTTGCTACGGCAAAATTGCTTCTTAAAGAAGGTTGGTGCGTTGTCATCAATGGTCGTGATGAAAAGTCAGGACAAAAGGCTAAGATGAAATTGCGCCGCTATTCTTCAAGGGTGCAGTACGTTCAAGGTGATGTATCCAAGATTGAAGATTGTCAGCGTATTGTAAAAGAAACAGTCAAATTATTTGGTGGCGTATCTGCTCTCGTAACAGCAGCAGGCTACTATGAAGAAGAATTGCTATCTGATGTAACAGAGGCTGCCTTTGATGAAATGTTTGGCACCAATGTAAAGGGGACGGTCTTCTTGTGCCAAGCCGCATTACCGTATTTGCGCTCTACAAAGGGCAGTATTGTAACAGTAGCCAGTGATGCGGGCTTGCAAGGTAATGTAGCTTGTTCTGTATACGGCGCTTCAAAAGGTGCGGTAGTGAGTTTTACGAAATCACTATCCCTTGAAATGGCACCACATAATGTGCGCGTTAACTGTGTTTGTCCTGGTGATGTGGATACCTCTTTAGTAGATAAACAAATTGCAAATGCTCAGCAAGATGCAGAGGCTGCTAAGGCTGAAATGGGCCAACATTATCCCTTGGGACGCATTGGTCAACCTCATGAAATTGGAGAGGTTATTGTATTTTTATTGAGCAATAAAGCTTCCTTTGTAACGGGGGCAGCATGGACTATCGATGGTGGTCTCACTAGTTGGTAAGATAGAAAATATTGGAAGTTATTTTATTTTTTAAATCTATAGATAATTAGAAAAATTCATTTCACTTCTAGCAATAGAATGGTATAATAATACTAATAATATGACCTATAGTTGGTTCACAACAAAGGAGAATACTTATGGCAGAATATAATGGCGTAACACTTGAGCCACTTATGGATGGTTCTCAAGACCGTGACTATCAAGTTGAACAATTTATTTTCTGGGGTGCAGGTCGTGCAGCGGCATTGGCATTATCCCCTAAATTCAGCAGTGTTGCTTTGTGCGCCAATGCAACGTATATGGTAACTCGCATTGCACATCTTTACGAAGTAGAATTACAATCTGGTGCCGTAGTGGGGCTAGTTGGTGGTCTTAGCACAGCTGTAGGTACAGCGGCTATTTCTCTTCTTGTTCCTCTAAAAGCAGTTCGCGTTCCTGTAGCAGTTGGTTTAACATATGCTATCGGTAAAATTGCTCACATTTGGATCCAAGATGGTATGCCTTCTGATATCGAACGTTATAAACCAATGGTTGCTGAATTCCTTGAAAGCGGTAAAGCTATTGCTGGTGACATCATCCGTGATGCAGGCGCTAGCATTCCTTTCACACAAGGCCAACGCGACGTTTGGGCTGGTATTGCTAATGAAACAGGTCTTGCTAAAGAAACTTTGAAACAAGTTTACGAAGAAAAAGTAACACCTGCTATCGATAAATGGAATACAGAAACTAAATATCAACTCCATGACAATGCAGCAGAAGTTGTGGCGAAAGTATCTGATGCAGCAAAAGATAAAATCGATGCTGCTAAAGAAAACATTGATGTAGCTAAAGAATTAGCTAAAGGCGGCGTAGAAGTGGCTAAAGCTTCTGCACAAGCTGCAGTAGAAACTGCAAAAACTAAAGCTAATGATGCTGTAGAAACAGCAAAAGATGTTGCTGTAAACACTGTTAACACAGCAAAAGATAAAATTGGTGGTTTGCGCAAATAGGCGCTAAAGGATTATTACGATGAATCCATTGAAAATTATTACATATGGTAAGTATTTTAACGAATCTAAATTCGTCGCTTTTTTAGGGCGATATGGTAAAAAGCTTGCCTTTGTACAACGAGCAGTGACCTTGTTCCTCTGCATGCGTGACAAGGACACTCCAAAATATGTAAAAGCAGTCATTGCTGGTGCCTTAGGGTATCTCGTGTTACCTATTGATATTGTGCCGGATACAATTCCTGTATTAGGTTGGGTAGATGATGTAGCAGTGCTTGGTCTTGCCTTCAAGGTTGCCAATCGTTACATCAAAACTAGTCATCAAGAAGAGGCAAAAAAATACTTCCCATTTGGTGGCAGTAACTAGCTTTTAACCATTAAGGCAGTTTGATCCGTTGCGATTGAACTGCCTTTATTTATTTGACACGCTAAAGTAATAGATATACAATGAAGGTTGTATTCTATGAAAAAAGAAGGATAAATATATGCATATTGCTTCAGTAAATGTACGCTTTTACGAAACCGATATGATGGGTATTGCGCACCATAGTAATCATTTTAGATGGTTTGAAATGGCACGCATTGAATTCCTTCGTCAAATCGGTGTAACCTTGTGGGATATGATGAATGAGGATATTGTATTTCCTATCATGAATGTATCCTGCAATTATAAAGAACCAGCAAATTTTGATGATGAACTTCACATTGAAACATATTTGGTTAAGATGACACGTGCTCAAATGATATTCCGTTATCGCATGCGCCGTGCCAGTGATGGTGCGCTCCTAGCTACGGGGGAGACCAAGAATGCATTTATGTCAAAATCAACAGGTAAAATTGTGCGATTAGACGATACTTTTTATCAGCCTATGTTAGCAGCTGTTGAGGAGATGCCTAATGAGTAATGTACAACAATTGCCTATCGGCGTGTTTGACTCCGGTGTAGGCGGGCTATCTGTTTTAAAGGTCTTACAAGAACAATTCCCTAACGAAGACTTCATCTATATTGGGGATAATGCGAATAACCCTGTGGGGAATCGTAGTGATGATGAAATTACTTATTTAGCTTGTCATATTGCAGAGGCTCTTGAAAAACAGCCTGTAAAATTGATGGTTATTGCTTGTAATACGTTTACTGTTGTAGCCCTTGATGCGGTACGTGAACGGGTGTCTGTACCCGTTATTGGCGTATCACAAGGCGTAAAAACAGCGATTAGTGAAAGCAAAAGCAAGACAATTGGTATCATGGCGACGGCAGCAACTGTGAATAGTCATATTCATAAACATGTAGCCCTTGAAGTTGATCATGAAGTGCTTGTTTGGGAACAACCTTGTCCTGAATTGGCAGGACTCATTGAGCAAGGTCATTTAGATGACAATTTTGTACGCGATGTATGTACTGAATATCTAGAGCCTTTATTGTCCCGAGAAATTGAGGTTGTAGTTTTGGGCTGTACTCATTTCCCATTTGTACAACCTTTGCTAGAGGAACTAACGTCAGGGCGCATTCAATTCATTGACCCTGCTTTTGAAACGAGTGAACTTGTTCGCCGTAGATTAGAGGGTAAAGACTTGTTTAACCCTCAAAAAACGGCGGGGACTGTGTCATTGTATTTTACAAAGGATATTGAGCTTGGTGATACGCTGAGTGCCTCTTTCCTTGATACAAGTCGTCGCAGCATTGAACATATTACATTATAAAGGAGATGCCCTATGTGGTTTTATAACATCCTAAGTGTAGTAATAGCTATTATTGTAGCTATTGCAGCTTTGTATTTATTATTCCGTTTGTTCGTATTGAAACAAGGTAATGAAAAGGTTATTTTATTGCCAAAACGTGCGACAAACTTCCAAGTATCTGATCGTAATTTTGAATCTATTACCTTGTTCTGTGATATTCCATTTGTGAACAAAGGACGTCAACTTGGTACAATTATGGACTTATTCCCACGTCCATTGTTGCCAGAGGAACATTTTGATGCTGTGAAAGTCAATGCATGGGCTATGGACATTAATCGTCCTCGTCATGATGGCTATTTTGAGGCTGTTATTATCAAACCTCGTAAAGGCGGTACTATTCGTGTATTCGTTACCTTAACAGGTAAAAATGGCAATATTCGTGAAGATATTAAGGGCTTCCCTTATATGGACATCGATATTTACTACCAAATCGTAGGTCGTACAGATTATCATATCGATAAACAACGTATTCGTTTGACTGCTGAAGAAGTTCAAGCAGCATTGGTTCAATAAGGAGGCATAACAATGGCAGAATTAGAGTTAGTATGTGTGCCAACACGTATTCTTACAGATAATGATGACATCGTGGATGCTATCGTTGAATTTGGCGGTCATAATATTGGACCTGAAGATATCGTATGTGTAGCTGAATCTGTAGTAGCTATTACACAAGGTCGTTTTACACGTCCTGAAGAGCTAAATGTTTGTTGGCAAGCGCGTTTAATTAATCGTTTTATCCATCCAGATGGTTCTATGGCGTCCATTTATGGCATGCAATCCGCTATGAATTTGGATGGTAAATGGAAAGTATTAGGTGCCTTCATTTTAGGTGCTATTGCTAAGATTTTCCGCAAACCAGGTGTATTCTACGCAATTGCTCGTGCAGCATCTTTAACAGATGATGTAACTGGTACAATGCCTCCATTTGACAAGCACATCGTATTTGGTCCAAAGGATCCAGATAAAGTAGCTGAGAAAATCGTATCTCGCACAGGCTGTTATGGCGCTGTTGTAGCTGACGTTAATGATTTGAAACGTTCCGCTGTGTTAGGTACAAGCCGTGGCATTGACGGTAATAAAATTGCACAATTGTTGATTGACAATCCATTTGGTAATGATAGCCAAATGACTCCGATTGTTATCATTAAAAATTACGCATCTGTATCTGGTAAATAACAGAAGGCTGTACTCATCATATAGAGATGGGTACAGCTTTTTTTATACTAATTAGGAGGTCGTATGTTATTAGGTTTAGACGTAGGTGGTACTTTTACAGATGCGGTCATCATCGATGGCCATCGTGTTGTAGCATCTGCTAAAAGGCGGACTACCAAAGATAATTTAATGCAAGGCATAGGCGAGGCCCTTGATGCAATTCTCCAACATTGTGATACTTTAAATATTGATCAAGTTACGCTGTCTACTACTGTGGTAACAAATACCATCGTGGAAGAGAAAGAACAAGTGGTAGACCTGTTTGTAGTAACGGGACCTGGCCGAAATGTGGACGATATATTCCCTGTAAATCCTATCTATCTTCAAGGTTATACTGATCATAGAGGTATTGTGGTGGAACGTACACCTACAAATGCAGTTCGGCATATAGCCGAAATGGTACAATCTCGCAGTGGCACAGATTTGGCTGCTGTATCTGCTAAATTTGGGGTACGGAATCCTCAAGAAGAATTATCTATAACAGAAGCATTGAAAGATAGATATAATACTATCTCTAATGGCAGCTTATTAAGCGGCTCTTTGAATTTTCCACGTCGCACTATTAGCGCATATTTTAATAGCGCTGTAACACCGGTATTTACAGTATTTAAGAAGAATGTAGAAGATGCGTTAAGCGTGCGAAACATTAAAGCTCCACTTCATATATTAAAGGCTGATGGAGGTTCTTTGCCTATGGAACATATGGTGAGTAGACCAGTAGAGACCGCTTTTACAGGACCTGCAGCAACCGTACTGGGCTTATCTGCTCTTGGAGCTATTGGAAATGAACATACAGTTGCTTTAGATATTGGCGGTACCACTACAGATATTTCTTTGTGGAAACAAGGCAGACCGTTGATGACTAAAAGTGGTGTATCTATTCGTGAATACCCAAGTGCGGTACGCTCTTTTGCCGTTACCTCTGTTGGTGTTGGCGGTGAATCTGTGGTTCGCATTGTAGATGGTGAAATTACTGTCGGACCTGAACGGGTGGGCCCATCGGTAGCTTTAGGAGGTGTAGAACCTACATTAGGGGATGCTCTCATCGTACTAGGGTATGCGAGCTATGGTGAGGTTGAATTAGCTGAACGAGCTATGGAGGTGTTGGCTAGTAGACTAACTGCTAGTGAAAAAGGAGATGCAGTTCAGACTCAACAACAATTAGCAGGTTCTGTAACTGCGTCTGACGTTGCTCGATTAATCGTAAATAAGGCATTACAAACGATTCAGCATGGCATAGATGAGGTGGTAAGGGCAGAAAATAAACGACCTATCTATGTAGTAGCGGATATTGTGAATCCCGATGTATTTGTGCCTGCTCAAATCGTGGTAGTAGGTGGAACGGCGCCAAGCCTTGGACCTAGCATAGGTAAATATATGGATTTACCGATTACCATACCAGAAAATGCGGCGGTGGCGAATGCTATTGGAGCAGCATTAGCACTATCGACCATTGAACTCACTGTTCATGTCGATACAAAACGACGCTTACTCGTCATTCCTGAACTAGGGATTAAACAACAAACCTGTACGTTGAAGCGAGTAGAACAAGTGGTGGAACGAGCTAAAGAGGCCCTCAGTGAAGAAGCATTGCGTTTAGGTCTTGGTAAGGACCAAGATATAGAGGTTATTAGTATGGAAGATTTCCCTGTTGTTGAGGGCTGGCAATCGATGGAACGATTAATCACTGTAAAAGTACAATTAGTAGCGGGGGTGAAACAGTATGTGGAATAAAGGCTTATCCTATCGTGAGCGTCATGGTCTTATTAGTACCCATAAAAATGTATGTAATAAGTTAAATACTGACAAAAATACATCAAATCATAGTTTAGGTCTTGTATTTTTCCCTGCTTTCGACTGGAAGATTTCTGAAACCCATCCAGAACGACAAGAGCGATTGCTGTATACGCGTGATCAAATCGTTGAGGAAGGCTTATTAGATATACCCAATATTGTGGAATATAATCCTATCGTGGCCGATTGGGATACCATAGAGCGCGTTCATGTGGGCGCTCCTGACTTAGAGTCCTGGGTAACGGAAGCACATCGTGTATCTGCAGGTGGTGCTATTGCCGCTGCTGATGCGGTTATGCGTGGTGAAGTAAATCGCGCTTTTGCCTTAGTAAGACCGCCAGGGCATCATGCGATGGCCATGGTTCATGGTATACGTGGTTTCTGTACCATTAACATTGAAGCTGTCATGATTCAACATATGCGTCAAACCTATGGTATTAAACGGGTTGCTGTGGTGGATACAGACGTACATCATGGTGATGGCTCTCAAGATGTGTTCTACCATGATCCAGATACACTATACATTAGTTTCCACCAAGATGGACGGACCTTATATCCTGGCACAGGCTTTATGGATGAATTCGGTGGTCCACAGGCTATCGGTGGAAATATAGATATTCCATTGCCACCAGGCACTGGTGACGAAGGCTTGATGAAGGTTATGCGTGAGTTAGTATTGCCAATCCTAGAAGAATTCAATCCAGACATAGTTATTAATTCTGCAGGGCAAGATAATCACTTTAGCGATCCATTGGCTAATATGCAGGTAACTGCAAAAGGCTATGCTGAGCTTGTAGATTTATTGCAAGCAGATATAGCTGTCTTAGAAGGTGGTTACTCTGTACAAGAAGCATTGCCATATGTAAATACTGGTATCATTTTATCTATGGCAGGCCTTGATTACAGTAAGGTCGTCGAACCTGCCTTTGATCCTGTTAAATATAAGCAAAGCCAAAATGTAACCGCTTATATTGATGACCTTATCGCTAAGTGGAAGGTGCAATGGGCTAATCGTCATAAGATGGCCGAAGAGGAACGCACCGGTGTGAGCGATATATGGTCGAACCGCTACAATGTGTACTATGATGAAACAGGTGTACAAGAGGAACGCCTTGAAAAGGTGCGCATGTACGAAAATAAAGTTGGATGGCATAGCGTGCTTTCACGGGGACAATATGGACCTTATGGGCCACAAAGTGTATATGCTATGTTCATTCCTTGGCAAGCGGACGAATTGACTCGGCAAGATGCGATTGCAGAGGCTAAACGAGCTAAAGCAGAAGGCGGTGCTAGTCGTTATGTTGTGGTAGATCCACTTGGTGATGGACAATACGAGGTATAGTGGTAGATTCTCAAACTTGTGACTCTTGGTAATGGACCATACTGTGTTAGAATTGGTAACTATAATCTGATTCGTAGTGATAAAAAATAGTTAAATTGTGATATAATAAGAAAAGATAACGCCCCTTTGTGTAAGGGGCGTTCTAATGTTTAGATTTAGAATGGTGAGGTTCCTATGCGCAGCGATAATAGAACAGCAGGTCAATTGCGACCTATTAAAATAACACGGAATTTTACAGAGTATGCAGAAGGTTCTGTACTCATTGAGTGCGGCAAGACTAAGGTTATCTGTACTGCCACTGTTGAGGATTCTGTACCACGCTGGCTCAAAGGTTCCGGCCGAGGTTGGGTAACAGCAGAATACTCCTTGTTGCCACGTTCTACGCAAACTCGCGTAAGCCGTGAGGCTGCAAAGGGTAAACAAACGGGCCGCACTGTAGAAATTCAACGCCTTATCGGTCGTGCATTACGTGCTGTTGTAGACCTTGAAGCGTTAGGTGAACGTTCTATTACGATCGATTGCGATGTAATTCAAGCCGATGGCGGTACGCGTACAGCATCTATTACAGGTGCTTTTGTAGCCCTCGTTGATGCGGTGGACTTCACTTTTGGTGGAGCTGGCAAATTCCCGATTACTGATTTCTGTGCAGCTATTTCCGTCGGCATTGGCCCAGACGGTCCTATTACAGATCTTTGCTACGAAGAGGATAGTGCTGCCATCGTAGATATGAATGTGGTACGCACAGGCTCTGGCAATATGGTGGAAGTACAAGGTACAGGCGAACATGGTACGTTCAATCGTGATGAGCTTAATGCATTACTTGACTTAGCAGAGGCTGCTACAGATGAGCTCATGGCAAAACAACGTGAAGTACTTGGCACAACAGCAGATAAAGTAGGTAAGGTATATCCTACAGCTCCGGAGGTATAAGATGGAACAAATCGTATTAGCTACAGGTAATAAAGGAAAAATTCGTGAGTTTTCCGAGGCTTTTTCCCATTTATCTATCGACTGTGTACCTGTAAAAGAGGTCATTACCGTTGAGGAACCAGAGGAAACAGGTACAACCTTTATGGAGAACGCCCTTTTAAAGGCTCGCTACTACGCGAAGGCTACCAATCGTCCATGCCTTGCGGACGACTCTGGCATCACCGTAGATGCTCTCAATGGTGCTCCAGGCGTATATTCTGCGCGTTATGCAGGTCATCATGGTGATGATCAAGCTAATAATGAAAAATTAATTCGCGAATTGCAAGGTAAAAGCGACCGCACAGGTCATTATGTATGCGCCTTAGCTCTCGTATATCCTGATGGCCGTGAAGTGACGGCTGAAGGCTATTGTGATGGACTTGTTCAAGATGAGCCAAAAGGGGACAATGGTTTTGGTTATGATCCATACTTCTATGTGCCTGAATTTGAAAAGACAATGGCAGAACTTAGCATTGAAGAAAAGGAAACCATTAGCCATCGTGGCCGTGCTTTACGCAAATTAATTAACAAGCTTTAATATTTTCGAACTATATGGTATAGTTCATATAAATATGTAATATAATAGTATTAGAGAACTTATAAAATGAAACGAATTGGTATTTTAAGTGATACCCATGGGTATCTAGATGATATAGATCTTGTCTTGGAGGCTACAGCAGACCAAGAAATTGATATGTGGCTTCATGCTGGTGATTATGGCGATGATGCACGCTATATGCAGGAACATACTGATATTCCTGTATATGCAGTGCGCGGTAATAATGACCGTGTACAGCCTCTTGAACCGCGAGAACAGTTGATTCCTCTAGAGGATACCTATATTTACATGACTCATGGTCATGAGGTATCATATTATAATCGAATACAAAAACTGATTGAGTTAGGCACTGATATGGGGGCGCGACTCATCGTGTCCGGTCATAGTCATCATCATGGTGAGGTCCGAGTTCGTGATGCGGTATTTGTGAATCCCGGCAGTATATCGTTGGCTCGTGACCGCTCAGGCGGTACATTTGCTATCGTTACCTACGATAATGGACAGTTTGATGTAGAGTTTGTGTATAAACAAGATATTGTTTAGTTATATGGTGAAAGCTTTGAACCTCAATGGTTCGAAAAGCTTTCAAAAAAAATAGTAAGTCTATGCATGGAAAGGGTTATGACATATCATGGATACACCAGTTAAAGCAAAGCCTAAAATGAAATTATATGGTTTTAATAATCTCACAAAGACATTGAGTTTTAATATTTATGATATTTGTTATACTCGTACGGAAGAAGAGAAAAAACAATACATTCAGTACATTGATGAAGTATACAATGCAGATCGTCTAACGGCTATCTTAACGGAAGTTAGCCATATTATTGGTGCTAACATCCTTAACGTAGCGAAACAAGACTACGACCCTCAAGGTGCGTCTGTTACGATTTTGATTTCTGAAGAGGAAATTGAAAAGGAAGATGTAGTCATGCATCTTGATAAATCTCACCTTACTGTACATACTTACCCTGAAAGCCATCCGCACAAAGGGATTAGTACATTCCGTGCAGATATTGAAGTATCTACATGTGGTCAAATCTCTCCACTTAAAGCACTTAACTATTTGATTCAAAGCTTTGACTCCGATATCCTTACATTGGACTACCATGTACGTGGCTTTACACGCGATGTATCTGGTAAGAAAATTTATATTGATCATCGCATTAATTCCATCCAAAACTACATCAATGCTAAAACTCGCAACATGTACAACATGATTGATGTGAACGTATATCAAGAAAATATCTTCCATACAAAAATGATGTTAAAAGAGTTTGATTTAGATAATTACCTATTTGGTATTACTGAAGCGGAATTGAGCGAACGAGAAATCAAGCAAATTAAACATCAATTAAAACAAGAAATGATGGAAATTTTCTATGGCCGTAATTTGCCATCTGTAAAAGCGTAAATAAAATACATATGTTATGTATATGTTGAAATATATCGCATAATACGAATAAAACTATAAAGTAGATAAGCCTTGTCTGGCTTATCTACTTTTTCTTTGTTTATCATTTTTTTTACTAATATAAATTAATAGAATTTAATTCTAAAACCTTCGAAAGACTATATCGAAAAAACTTGAATTATCATATATCATTTTGTATAATAAAATTACTTAAAGGTATTTATTACCGACTCAAAAGAGTCCGAGTTTATCCACAAAGGAGAATTATTATGGACGTACGTGAATTAGCTGTACAAAAAAAACGTGAATTAAAAGGTTTCCTTACTGTAGGAACAAAATATGAATTAAAAGACGCTCATGATTTATCTGTAGCTTACACACCAGGTGTAGCAGAACCATGCTTGCGTATTAAAGATAATGAAGCAGAATCCTTCGAATTAACTTGCCGTTCCAACATGGTTGCCGTTGTATCCGACGGTACTCGTGTACTTGGTCTTGGCGATATCGGTGCTGCAGCAGCATTGCCAGTAATGGAAGGTAAATCCTTATTGTTCAAAAAATTCGGCGATGTAGACTGCATTCCATTGGTTGTAGATACTAAAGATGCTGATACATTGATCAACACTGTAAAATTGTTGCAAAAAAACTTTGCTGGTATCAACTTGGAAGATATTTCCTCTCCTAAATGCTACGAAATTGAAAACCGTTTGAAAGAAGAATTGGAAATCCCTGTATTCCATGATGACCAACACGGTACAGCTATCGCTTGTTTAGCTGGTGTAAAAGGCGCTCTTCGCCTTGTAAAGAAAGATTTAGCAACTGCTAAAATCGTTGTAAATGGTGCTGGTGCTGCTGGTGCAAACATCGCTCGTTTGTTATACCTTGCAGGTGCTCGAGACATTACATTGTTAGTATCCTCCGGCGTATTGCACAAAGACTACAAACGTCTTGATTCCTTGCAAGCTGAATTGATCGACTTGCTTAAACTTGAAGAAAAACATGGCAACTTGGCTGAAAATGCTAAAGGTGCTGACATTCTTCTTGGCGTATCTGCTGCAGGTGCTTTCACAAAAGAAATCTTGGAAAACTTGGCTGATGATGCAATTGTATTCGCAATGGCTAACCCTAACCCAGAAGCAACATATGCTGATATGAAAGCTGCTGGTATCCGCGTTGCTGGTACAGGCCGTTCTGACGCTCCTAACCAAATCAACAACGTAGCAGTATTCCCAGGCGTATTCCGCGGTGCTATCGATGTTCGTGCATCTAAAATTACTGATGAAATGAAATTGGCTGCTGCTGACGCATTGGCTAACTTGATTCCGGACAGTGAATTGAACGAAGAAAACGTAATGCCATCCGTATTCGATCCTCGTGTAGCTCCAGCAGTCGCAAAAGCAGTTGCTGAAGTTGCTGTAAAACAAGGTATTGCAAGAAATCCACAAGTAGTAGAAGACGGCAGCTACGAAGGTTAATCTAATTGCTATGAGCTTAATGCTTAATAGCCTCTTAAAACCTAAGTAAGATAATATAAACAATACAAACATGCACCTCGAAAGGGGTGCATGTTTTTGAATATGAGCTAATAAAATTTAAAAAATTAATGAAGTTGTAAAAAAGTACTTGTCACTAATTTGTATCGATGATATAATTATTTTCGTTGCAGAGCGATACTCAATAGAGTAAAAACTCAGCAAGAGTAGTGGTTGACATCAACTACCGGGTTTGCTATAATAGCAAAGTAATTAATGACGGGGCATAGCGCAGTTTGGTAGCGCACCTGGCTTGGGACCAGGGGGTCGCAGGTTCGAATCCTGCTGCTCCGACCATTTTTTATTTGCGGGTGTAGCTCAATGGTAGAGCCCCAGCCTTCCAAGCTGGTCGCGAGGGTTCGATTCCCTTCACCCGCTCCATTTTTTTTTGCCTTTTTTAGGGTAAACTAAAATAAAATAGAGCACAGTTGACGATACATAGTACATAATTTATACTATAATAGATAATTACATATATAGGTAATCCACATGGTTCAGTAGCTCAGTTGGATAGAGCAACGGCCTTCTAAGCCGTGGGTCGGGGGTTCGAATCCCTCCTGGATCACCAAAGAAATTAAGCGGATAGTTCGTAATGAGCTATCCGCTTTTGCATTGCTATTTTATAGAGGCTTATAGGACAAAAAGTGTGTGTAAAAACCCTTATAACACTAGATATTTACTAGTGTTATAAGGGTTTAATCTTTTTTTGGAGAAGTTTGAGGGTGGACAAAAAGTGTGGGTGAAAACATCAATTAACCCTTGTAATTACTGACTAAAATGAGGTTATATCTTCCTATATATAAACAAATATGGAGGAAGAGTTTATGCGACAAATAAAATGTCCTGATTGTAATGAAACATGCATTAAACACGGTGTTTTAAAATCTGGTTCTCAGCGTTGGTTTTGCAAACATTGTAAGGTGGCATTTACCGTTAAAATTAATAATTTAAGTAAAGAGTTAAGCCTATTCTTGAATTGGTTATTCAGCACCAATATTCAAGCTGATATGCCTGGTAAAGGTCGTACATTCAGGCGTAAAACCGCTAAATTTTGGTCCATATGGCCATTGCCACCAAAAGTGGAAGAAGTACATGATGTGGTATATCTTGATGGAATTTACTTAGCTAGGAATTTATGTGTTTTGATTTGTTGCAATGATACTCATGTTCTAGGATGGTATGTCTGTCGTTATGAGCATGCTAGAGCTTGGCAGTGTTTAATGGAACGGATTGCCGAACCTAAAGTTGTTGTGTCTGATGGTGCTAATGGTTTGCCTAAAGCATTACGTAAAGTTTGGCCTCATAGCAGTCACCAAAGATGCTTGTTTCACATTTTTTGTCAGGTTAGACGATATACGACAAGTAGACCTAAAACGTTAGCAGGAAAGGATCTTTATACTCTGGCTAAAGATTTATTTAATGTGAAAACAATGGATCAAGCTCTTGTATGGATTAATGAACTTTCAGCGTGGCGAATGACATATTCTGATTTTTTACGAGAAATGACGATTGATGAATTCGGAAACAAACGCTCTACACATGAGCGTTTGCTTAAAGCCGAATCATCATTATGGCGTCTGATTAGGCAACAAACTTTATTTACATTTTTGGAATGTATTGATATTACAGTACCTACAACAAATAATCGTATTGAAGGTGGAGTAAATGCTCAACTAAGAAGTATGTTACGATCTCATAGGGGCCTTTCACTTGAAAGAAGACTAAAAGCGGTCTATTGGTGGTGCTATATGCACTCACCAAGACCGCTTTCTATTTCAGATATATTAAATTGTATGCCTACAGATGAATCGATTGCTGCTATCTACAAACGGTTATCTGATTATTGCCAAATAGATCGCTCAATACCTCAATGGGGTGATGCTCCTGTTTGGAATGAGCTACATATGTCTACAGATTTTCCAACTTATTGGGATTAGTCACACACACTTTTTGTCCTATAACCCTTTATAGAACCCTATGTATCCCTGTCGAATTACAAATTCGTATCTATCTCTACGGTATTCTCCCGCAACCATTGTGCTAGTTCTGTATTTGTCATATTGCCTGCGGCGATATCGATAATCATATTTTCTACGTCTTGTCGTGTAGCAGTAATGTCGAATCCATTAATAATTAGATACACATACATACTGTGTAGTGCAGTTCGTTTATTTCCATCTGTAAAAGGATGATTATTGGCGATACCGTAACATAATTGTGCCGCTTTATCGTAGATAGATGGATATAATTCATTTCCCATAAAGGTTTGAAATGGGGTATTTACAGCTGACGCTAAAAGGTTTTCGTCTCGTATGCCGGAGGCGAGAATAAAGGTTTTCTCTAGTTGAATATGAAGTTCATAAATATCTTGTACCGTAAATTGAATATCAGGTGTACTCATTTATTCTCCAATGCTTTATATAGTTCATAATTACGCTTTAATACTTGTTGCGAGATGTCTTTTATCTTCTTTTTTAGTTCTTTATTAGTATTGCTGGTTAGGACGGGGGATTCATAGTTTGTTTGGTGATTGGTAATTTTCGGATCTTTTGGCATCATAAATTAAACTCCTATACTATATTTTGACTTTTGTATTTACTATATATTTGACTTTTATATTTATTATATAGGTAATAAATCAATAGAAACAATAGAATCTCTAATAAAATAAGCAAAAATAAAAACAGAAAACATCTTATAAACCTAGTATTTATCTGCACTTTCACTAATAAAAGTATATTTGTCAAAATAAAAGTCAGAAAAAGTCAAAAATCTTTACTTTGACCTATTGACTTTTTGACTTAATGAGATTATTATAATGACATAAGGTTAAAGAAACCTAGAGATAAAGCAAGAAATTAAAGAGACTTAAAAGGTCAAATAGATATACTTGTAGTGAAAAAGTGAGGTAATTTATATGAACAACAACTTCAATAACTTTGGTAGCGAATTTGGTAGCATGAATGATTTGTTCAATCAATTGATGAGTAATATGGGAGGTTATTCCACAGAAAACCGTCGTTATAAAATTAATGGTCGTGAAGTAACGCCTGAAGAGTTTGCTTATTATCGTCAAACAGGTCATTTGCCTACTAATGAAGAAATCCAAGCAGCACAAGCTGCAGCTCAACAAGGCAAAATGAAAAAGGATGGTATCCTTGCTCGTTTAGGTACGAACTTAACAGACGAAGCTCGTAATGGTAAGCTTGATCCTGTTATCGGTCGTAACAAAGAAATTCAAGAAACTGCTGAAATTTTAGCACGCCGTACAAAAAACAACCCAGTTCTAGTCGGCGATGCTGGTGTTGGTAAAACAGCTGTTGTAGAAGGCTTGGCACAAGCCATTGTAAATGGCGATGTTCCAGCAGCGATTAAAAATAAAGAAATCATTTCCATCGATATTTCCGGTTTGGAAGCTGGTACTCAATACCGTGGTTCCTTCGAAGAAAATATCCAAAACCTTATCAAAGAAGTTAAGGCTGCTGGTAATATCATCTTGTTCTTCGATGAAATCCACCAAATCTTGGGTGCTGGTTCCACAGGTGATGGTCAAGGTTCTAAAGGTTTAGCAGATATCTTGAAACCTGCTTTGTCCCGTGGTGAAATGACTGTTATTGGTGCTACAACACAAGATGAATACCGTAACACAATCATGAAAAACGCAGCTCTTGCTCGTCGTTTCAATGAAGTTAAGGTAAATGCACCATCTGCAGAAGATACTTTCAAAATCTTACAAGGCATTCGTCCATTGTACGAAGCGCATCATAACATTGAATTGCCAGATGCAGTGTTGAAAGCAGCTGTAGATTATTCCGTACAATACATTCCTCAACGTAGCTTACCAGATAAAGCTATCGACTTGATCGATGTAACAGCAGCTCACTTAGCTTCCCAACATCCTGTAACCGATATTAAAACATTAGAAGCAGATATTGCAGAAGCTAAAGCAAAACAAGAAGAGTTTGCTCAAAAAGAAGATTATGAATCCGCTATTAATGAAAAAATGCGTATTCAAAAATTACAACAAGAAATCGACAACCACACTGAAAACCAAAAGGTAGTGGCTAAGGTTAATGATGTAGCGGAAGCCGTTGAAAGAATGACTGGTATCCCTGTTTCTCAAATGGGTGCATCTGATATTGAACGCTTGAAAGATATGAAATCTCGTTTACAAGCTCATGTAATCGGTCAAGATAAAGCAGTAGAAGCTGTATCTAAAGCAATCCGTCGTAACCGTGCAGGCTTTGACGAAGGTAACCGTCCAATCGGTAGCTTCTTATTCGTAGGTCCTACTGGTGTTGGTAAAACAGAATTGGCTAAACAATTAGCACTTGATATGTTCGGTAACAAAGATGCTATCATCCGCTTGGATATGTCCGAATACAGTGATCGCACAGCAGTTTCCAAATTGATTGGTGCTACAGCTGGTTATGTTGGTTACGAAGATAACTCCAACACATTGACTGAACGTGTTCGTCGTAATCCTTACTCCATCGTATTGTTCGACGAAATCGAAAAAGCAGATCCTCAAGTTATTACATTACTTCTTCAAGTGTTAGATGATGGTCGCTTAACAGATGGTCAAGGTAACACTGTAAACTTCAAAAACACTGTTATCATTGCTACATCTAACGCAGGCTTTGGCTATGGTCAAGATAACGACGATGAAAACAAAGTTGATGTAATGGAACGTATCGCGCCATTCTTCCGTCCAGAATTCTTAAACCGTTTCAATGCAGTTATCGAATTCAATCAATTGAAAAAAGAAGATTTGAAACAAATCGTAGATTTAATGCTTGATCAAGTTAATAAAACTTTAGCTAAAAAAGAAATTACTCTTGATGTAACTGAAGCAGCTAAAGAATTATTGATGGAACAAGGTTACGATAAAACTATGGGCGCTCGTCCATTACGTCGTGTTATCGAATCTGAAATCCGCGATAATGTAACTGACTTCTACTTGGATCACATCGATGCAAAACACTTGTTGGCTGATGTTGTAGATGGTCACATTGTTATCAGTGAGAAAGACGCTGATAAAGATACTGATAAAAAATCTGATGATACATCCAGTGATAAAAAATCTGCAGACGACAGCAAACAAGCTGATGATGCTGCATCCAAGGACAATAAATAATCAGTAGGCTATTGACACTAACTAATGAATCCCTTACAACTCTCTCCATATACAAATAAATAATAATAGTCCTATTGATGGTGAAAGCACTCGACAATATGTCGGGTGCTTTTTTATGTGTTAATAGTTGTGTATTAATAAAGGAATTTTGTATACATGACAAAAATCATTGCTAATATATCGATTTATTTAGTATAATCGTATTTATAAATTCAATATTCTATAGAATTTAAAAAAGAGATGAAGAAAGAGAGGAGATTATTGATGTCACATTATGTAGATCTAAATAGCGATTTAGGTGAAAGTTTTGGCAACTACACATTAGGCATGGATAGTGAAGTGTTAAATCACGTCACGAGTGCTAATGTTGCCTGTGGATGGCATGCTGGGGATCCTCTCATTATGGATGCTACAGTTCGCATGTGCAAGGAAAAGGGCGTAGCCGTAGGGGCTCATCCTGGGTATCCTGATTTAATGGGCTTTGGCCGTCGAGCAATGGCAGTCAATCCTGCAGAGGCTAAAGCATATATGATATATCAAGTTGGTGCACTACAAGCCTTCTGCGATAGTTATGGTATTACATTACAACATATGAAATTACACGGTGCTTTTTATAACACCGCATGTGTAACTCCTGCATTGGCAGATGCTGTATTAGATGGCTTACAAGCGGTAAACCCTAATATTGCAGCTATGGTGTTGAGCGGTAGCTATATTGCAAAAGAAGCAGAGCGTCGAGGCATTCCTGTAATTCAGGAGGTATTTGCTGATCGTGGTTATACTGATGAAGGTACATTGGTACCTCGTACAGAACCTGGCGCTTTCATAAAAGACCCTCAAGAGGCTCTTGAACGAGTTCTTATGATGGTTACAGAAGGCAAGGTTGTAACAAATACAGGAAATACTATTGATATTGTAGCTGATTCTGTATGCGTCCATGGCGATAACCCAGAAGCGATAGCTTTCACAAATTACATCCGTGAAGGCCTTACAAAAGCGGGTGTTACAGTGGCTAATTTTCAAAACCGTAAATAGTAAAACGGCCATTATAAAATAAGCAATACATAGCAAATACGTAATAAATAGTGAATATGTAGTAAATAGTAAATATGTAGTAAATAGTAAGTACATAATAGATCGTTAATAAATTATTGTGTGGAGGTTTTTATGAAACCAATTTCAGGTAAAGCAAGTTTATCTGTCCTCTTGGGGGCAGCTTTCTTGATGGCCACGTCCTCTATTGGGCCGGGCTTTATGTTACAAACGGCGGCATTTACGAATGATTTAAAAGCAGACTTTGCGTTTGCCATCATTGTATCTGTTATTTTTTCAATTATTGCACAGCTTAATGTGTGGACCATCATTGGCATATCTAAAATGCGCGGTCAAGATATTGCAAATAAAGTATTGCCAGGACTTGGCTATTTCGTAGCATTCTTGATTTCCCTTGGAGGCCTTGCGTTCAATATCGGCAACATTGGGGGCGCATCTATGGGCCTAAATATTGTATTTGGTATTGATACAACGACTGCAGCGGCTATCAGTGGTATCCTTGGTATTCTATTATTTGCCTCTCCAAAAATGGGTGGTGTACTAGACAACACAGCCAAAATTCTTGGTACGGTAATGCTTGTATTAATTGGTTATGTGGCGTTTTCTACAAATCCGCCAGTGGCTGAAGCGGCTACTCATGCGGTGGCACCGACGCATTATCCATGGCTTGCAACTATTACCCTTATCGGTGGTACCGTAGGTGGTTACATTACATTCTCTGGCGGTCACCGCCTTATTGATGCAGGTATTACTGGTCAAGAACATTTGAAAGATGTACGTCGTGCAGCCTTCATGGGTATGTCCGTAGACGCGGTAGTTCGTATATTGCTATTCTTAGCCGTTCTGGGCGTTGTGTCTATGGGCTATGCACTAGATCCTAAAGATCCGGCTGGTTCTGCATTCCTTCTTGGTGCTGGTGAAATCGGCCATAAATTATTCGGTATCGTATTCTTCTGCGCAGCCTTAACATCTGTAGTAGGTGCAGCGTACACATCCGTGTCCTTCTTAAAAACATTATTCAAAGTAGTAGAAAGAAATGAAAAATTGACTATTATGACATTCATCTTCGTTTCTACATGTATTTTGATCTTCATTGGTAAACCAGCATCCTTGTTGATTTTGGCTGGCTCCGTAAACGGTTTAATCTTGCCGATTACATTGGCAGTAATGCTCTTTGCTACTCATAAATCTGAAATCGTAGGAGACTACAAACATAATAAACTGTTATACTATACAGGATGGATTGTAGTACTTGTAACAGCTTACATCGGCGTTACATCCTTACAAGGCATTGCTAAATTACTTGGTTAATTTGATAATTATGAAAGTACCATTATTTTCGTTTGAAGGTAATGGTTCTTTCTGGTTTTAGGAAGGAGATACCTATGAAACCTATAATTTCACCTATAGGGGATTGCGCTATCTCTATTGATTTTGGTCAAGTCATCGATCCAAAGATTAATCGACATATTCGTCAAACGATAGAGCGAATTCAAGAGCTGAATCTAGAGGGTATTATTGAATTAGTACCTACCTATTGTGCATTGCTTTTGCAATATGATGCTATGCTATACTCCTATGCAGAATTGTGTAAGATCATTGAGCCTACATTGGAGCAGACTGTAACAGATAATGCTAATGAACTTGTTACCGTCGTTGAAATTCCTACCGTGTACGGTGGTGAGTTTGGTCCAGACCTTGGTTTTGTAGCTTCTCATAATAATCTAACTGAAGATGAGGTTGTAGCCATTCATAGTGGTACTGATTACTTGGTATATATGCTTGGCTTCATTCCTGGTTTTACCTATTTGGGCGGCATGGATCCACGTATTGCAACACCTCGTTTGTCCTCACCAAGAACATTGATACCTGCAGGTTCTGTAGGCATTGCAGGGGAACAAACTGGCACGTATCCATCCGACTCTCCAGGGGGCTGGCAAATCATTGGCCGTACACCGGTAACCATGTATGACATGTCCAAGAAACAAGCGGCGCTATTGAGTGCTGGCGACTATGTGCGCTATGTGCCGATAGCTGAAGTGGAATATAATCGTATTAAAGCATTGGGGGCGGACTATGCGCCATCCATGTATGAAGTAGAGGTAGGTGAGTTGCGTGGCTATTAATGAGTTTAATAAATCATCTATCTACGTAAATGCACCTGGTATGTACACTACCATTCAAGATAAAGGTCGCGTTGGGTTCCAACAATATGGTATGCCTGTAGCCGGTCCTATGGATAGTGAAAGCTATCTCTTGGGGCAAGCGCTGGTAGGTAATGTAGAAATGGCAGGTGCCTTAGAGTGCACATTGCTGCCGCCTACACTCACCGTGAAAGGCTCATGTATCGTTGCTTTCACAGGAGCCGATATGGAACCAACCATCAATAGTGTACGAGTACCGAGATATATTCCATTTGTATGTCACGACGGCGATGTCATTTCCGGCGGTTTTAGCCAATGTGGCGTGCGCATGTACATTTCTTTCTCTGGAGGTATCGACGTGCCAAGCATCAATGGCAGTGTATCGACCCATACAAAGGCGAAAATTGGGGGCCTTGAGGGGCGACCATTACAAAAGGGCGATGAACTTGGCATCAAAGCGTTCACCAGAGATGAAGTGTATGTATGCGATTATCGTGGTGAAGGGCATACTCTATTCAATACTGCCTTATATAACCGTGGGGGCCGTGAATGTCATGAACCGTTACGCGTTGTATTAGGTGATCAGGCAAAACATTTCACCGAGAAGGGAATCAAGACCTTTAGTGATAATATCTATACACTGACTGTAGAATGTGACCGTATGGGTTTCCGCTTAGATGGTCCTGAAATTGAACACGTAGACAGTGCAGATATTATTTCTGATGGTGCCGTATTTGGTTCTATCCAAGTGCCATCGAATGGTCATCCCATTGTCCTCATGGCAGATCGCCAAACAACAGGGGGCTATACAAAAATAGGCACTATCATTACCGCGGACCTACCTCGGCTTAGCCAATTGCCGGTAGGGGATGGGATTAACTTTAATATCGTATCTATTGACGAAGCGCAAGATATATACCGAGCGTATATGGATCGATTACAGAAGCGTATCGAATTAGCACATGAACAAAGTGCTTATGTATTTAAATTAAATAATGTCATATAAAAAATAACGTCTAAAGAGATTATTCTTTAGACGTTATTTTTGTTTTTGGCTGCCAATTTATCTCAATTTGAGTGAAATGCTAATTTATAAAAATTTAATGAAATATAGTGCTGTAAAACGGGTGGGGTTATTAGAGTGTAGCTATATAAGGCGTTTTGACAATTATTTTTATAATTTATCAATTATATTTATATGGAAAAAGTTAAAATGTGAGTTTAAATTCATCTTCTCTTCTAAATTATGGTATAAAATCACCCCAATTATTAGGTTTTGTTTTATAAGGGGTTTAAAGAACTCCCGTTATTGCTGTATTTGCAATAGCTATTCCAAAAATGAAATATTAGTGAAAAGGGGTTGCAAGCATATCGAAAAATTTGGTATACTAACTATATCGAAAAACTTGAAATTGAGATTATTTGTTATATAGAAGTTTGAGAGCTTTATAGTAGTTTAAAGGAGAAATGAATGAACAAGATTTTTAAAGTGGTTTGGAACAAATCCAAAAATTGCTACGTAGTAGTATCTGAATTCGCTAAAAACAATAGCGGTAAAAAGAAAATTGTTGTGGCTGGTATCTTTGCAGCATTAGCTATGACTAATGCTAATGTAGCATTGGCTGTAAACGAGGTGCCTACATCTACTGGTGGTGCATCTGTAGCTTTTGGTGATAGTGCTACTGTTACAGGTGCCAATGCAGTCGGTTTAGGTAACAGTGCTAGTGTTACAGGTGTAAATGCAGTTGCTTTAGGTACAAATGTAAAAGCTACTACTAGTGATGCTGTTGTAATTGGTACTGCTGCAAAAGCAGAGACTGCTGCTGGTGGGGTTGCTATTGGTCAAAATGCTTATTCAAAAGGTCTATATAGTAATACACCAAGTGTTGCTGTAGGTAAAAATTCAATTGCAAATGGTGGTACTGCGATTGCTATTGGTACTAGTGCGACGGTAAACGAAGCTGGTACTAATTTTTCACAAGGTATTGCCATTGGCGGTGGTGCATTACCGGGGCAAGGGGCTACCGTTGTAGGTGATCAAGCTATTGCTATTGGTGGTAATACTAAAGCCCTTGGTCACTCCTCCATCGTTATTGGTGGTGACGATGCTGATAGAATGACGTCTACTAAAGCAGTTTATACTGATATTAATACAGGTAAAGCTACTGTCGCTACTGTTTCTGATGCTGTTAAAGCTTTAACAGGGTATGAAATTAAGTGGAGGGATTATAATAATGCTACAGCAGACCATATCGGTATCACAGTGGGTACTAAGGGGCAATCTGGTAATGCTGGTATTGCTATTGGTACGGGCGCTGATTCTAAAAACCGTATCGCCGGCGCTTTAAACGGTGTTAATACAAGTGCTGCCGATAATAATTCTGTAACAAATGCCATCGCTATTGGTACAGGTGCGAAAGCGAATCGTGATAACTCTGTTGCTTTAGGTGGTGGTTCTACTACAGATAACCCAGGTACTAAACAAACTAGCTATACATTGCCAACAGGTGTTAAAGCAAAGTGGTCTGGTGGTGAATCAACTTTAGAAGGTGATATTGTTTCCTTCGGTGCTGCAGGATATGAACGTCAGTTGAAAAACGTGGCTCCTGGTGAAGTAAGTGCTACTTCTACGGACGCGATCAATGGTTCTCAATTAGCTGCTATCGCAGATCAAATTGCACATAAATATGTGTCTATTAATTCTGATGATACTCCTAATAAAGACAACACTGGTGCAAAAGCTAATAACTCTATTGCGATCGGTCCAAACGCATCTACAGATACGGCTGCAACAAGCTCTGTAGCTATTGGTGATGGTGCTAATACAACAGGTCGATCTACAGTTGCATTGGGGTTATCAGCACAAGCTGCATCGGCAAATGCTACAGCGTTAGGTGCTAACTCCATTGCAGCCGAGGATGATACTGTGGCAGTTGGGCATGGTGCTAAGGCAACAGAGGGCAATGCCAGTGCTTTGGGGGCTGATGCGATAGCTTCCAATATTGAATCTACTGCAATTGGTCATGGTACTGCTGCATCTGGTGCATCCTCTACTGCATTGGGATCTAGGGCAAAGGCCGCTGGAACTGCAGGTGTTGGTATCGGTATGTTAGCCAATGCAACTAAAGATTATAGTATTGCTATTGGCGGAGAAAGCTCTTCCACTGCAGATAACAGTATTGCTATTGGTAGAAAAAGCTCAGTATCAGAGAATGATGGTATTGCTATCGGTACTAGATCTAACGCAAGTGCAGTTAAATCGATTGCTATTGGTGATGGTGCTAGTGCTACAACTGCTGATGGTGTTGCGATTGGCTCTAAATCTGTGGCAAGTACTGCGGCAGGTGTAGCGGGTTATAATGCTAATACTGGTCGTACTGATACATATGCTAACTTAACTGGTGCAACTTTAACATCTACATTAGGTGGTGTTGCAGTAGGTACAACAAATCAAACTCGTCAAATCAACTATGTTGCTGCTGGTACGGCTGATACAGATGCAGTCAACGTAGCACAATTGAAGAGTGTAAACCTTGCTTTCACAGGCGACACTGGTTCTGGTGACGTAAACCTTGCTAACAGTAAATTAGCTGTAAATGGTGACGATACATATATTACAACTACAGCTAATGGTAAGAAAATTACAATTGCTGGTAAAAAGCAAGATATTACTGTTGCGAATGGTACAGCTACAGCAACTCCAGGTATGGCAGATTCTGCTAACGTGGCTGATGCAATTAATAAGGCTATCGATCAAAATAAATACGGATGGAACCTTTCTGCTAATGGTGAAGCAACACCAGAAGCAATTGAAAAAGGTAACACTGTAGATTTCTCTGGCGACGACAATATTACGGTTGCTAGAAACAATAAAAATATTTCTGTATCTTTGAAGAAAAATCTTACTGGCTTGAACAGTGCATCTTTCAACAATGCTGCAGGCAATCCAACTGTAAAAATTGATGGCGACAAAGGTATCAATGCAGGCGACATGAAAGTTACTAACGTAGCTGATGGCGTAGCTGATAAAGATGCTGTCAATGTATCTCAATTGAAGAAAACAGATGATAAAGCAGAAGCTAACAAAGCTGCTATTGCTCGTAACATCTCCTTAGGTGGTAACACTGGTTCCACAATGGAAAAATCCTTGAGCACAGGCGATGTGAAATTCAATGTTAAAGGTGCTAATGGCCTTACTACAGTAGCAGCTGGTGAAGATGTAACTGTTCAGCTTGATGATGCTACTAAAGATAAAATTGACAATGCTGCTGACAAAGATTTGAGCAATTTGAATCCTGCAGGTGAGCAAAAGGTTAAAGATTTAGCTGCTTGGAAAGTAGTTGCTAACAGTGGTACTGCTGAAGATGTTAAAGGCGGTGACACAGTTAAATTCATCAATGGTGATAACGTTGAAATCACTCAAGCAGGTAAAGATTTCACAATCTCTACTAAAAAAGATGTAACATTCGATAATGTAACTGCTAACCAAGCTATTACAGCTCCAAAAGTAAAAGCTACAACTGGTGTTGAAACACCTCAAGTTACTGGCTTGACTAATACAGATTGGGTTCCAGGTCAAACACAACCAGTATCTGGTCGTGCAGCAACTGAAGACCAATTGAAAAAAGTTGATGACCAAGTAGCAACAAATAAAGATAATATCGACAAAAATACAACAGCAATCGCTCGTAAAATCTCCTTGGGTGGTAACACTGGTACTACAGATGAAAAATCCTTGAGCACAGGCGATGTGAAATTTAATGTTAAAGGTGAAAACGGTCTTACTACTGTCGCAAATGGCGACGATGTAACTGTTAAACTTGATGATGCTACTAAAGACAAAATCAATAACGCTGCAAACCAAGATTTGAGCAACTTGACTCCAGCTGGTGAGCAACAAGTTAAAGATTTAGCAGCTTGGAATGTAGTAGCTAATAATGGCACTGCAGAAAAAGTTCAAGGTGGCGATACAGTTAAGTTCATCAATGGCGATAACATTGAAATTACACAAAATGGTAAAGACTTCACAGTTGCTACTAAGAAAGATGTTACTTTCGATACTGTAACTGCAAATGACACAATTACAGCTCCAAAAGTTAAGGCTACAAATGGTGTAGAAACTCCTCAAGTAACTGGTTTAACTAATACAACTTGGGTTCCAGGTCAAACACAACCTGTATCTGGTCGTGCAGCAACTGAAGATCAATTGAAAGCAGTTGATGATCAAGTAGCAGCAAACAAAGCTAACATCACTAAAAATGCTGGCGATATTAAAACAAACAAAGATAATATTGCAGCAAACAAAGCTCAAATCGATAAAAACACAGAAGCAATTGGTCGTAAGATTTCCTTAGGTGGTGACACAGGTTCTACTGATGAAAAATCCTTGAGCACAGGCGATGTGAAATTCAATATTAAAGGTCAAAATGGTATCGTTACTGAAGCTAATGGCGACGATGTAACTGTTAAGTTAGATGATGCTACTGCAAATAAAATCAATAATGCAGCAAATACTGATTTGAGCAACTTAACTGATGCTGGTAAACAACAAGTTAAAGATTTAGCAGCTTGGAATGTAGTAGCTAACGATGGTACTGCAGAAAAAGTTCAAGGTGGCGATACAGTTAAGTTTATCAATGGTGATAACATCTCCATTACTCAAAATGGTAAAGACTTCACAATTGCTACTAAGAAAGATGTTACTTTCGATACTGTAACTGCAAATGATACAATTACAGCTCCAAAAGTAAAAGCAACTGATGGTGTAGAAACTCCAGAAGTAACAGGCTTGACTAATAAAACTTGGGTACCAGGTCAAACACAACCTGTATCTGGTCGTGCAGCAACTGAAGATCAATTGAAAGCAGTTGATGATCAAGTAGCAGCAAATAAAGGAAATATTGCTGCTAACAAAGACGCTATCAATAAAAATGCTGGTGATATTGCAACAAATAAAGCAAATATTGCAGCAAACAAAGCTCAAATCGATAAAAACACAGAAGCAATCGGTCGTAAGATTTCCTTAGGTGGTAACACAGGTTCTACTGATGAAAAATCCTTGAGCACAGGCGATGTGAAATTTAATATTAAAGGCGAAAACGGTTTAACAACTGTTGCTAATGGTGAAGATGTTACTGTTAAGATTGATGATGCAACTAAAGCAAAAATCGATAATGCAGCAAACCAAGATTTGAGCAACTTAACAGATGCTGGTAAACAACAAGTTAAAGATCTTTCTGCATGGAATGTAACTGCAGCTGGCGGTACTGTAGAAAAAGTACAAGGTGGCGATACTGTTAAATTCCAAGCTGGTGATAACCTTGAAGTAAAACAAGATAAAACTACTTTCACATACAGCTTGGCTAAAGACGTGAAAGGTCTTAACAGCGTAACTGTAGGTGATGAAAATGGTCCATCTACTAAGATCACTCCTGCTGGTACAATTGTAAAAGATGCAGCTGGTAACTCTACAACAGTTAACGGTGCAGGTATGACTATCACTCCTGCAAATGCAGCAGCTAGCCCTGTATCTCTTACTGTAAACGGCTTAAACAATGGTGGCAACCAAATTCATGGTGTTGCACCTGGTACAGCTGATACAGATGCAGTAAACGTAAGCCAATTGAAAGAAACTAAAGCTGGTTTACAACAAGCTATTAACAATGTAGGCGTTGAAACACAACGTGTTGGTGCTCATGCGGCGGCTATGGCAGCGTTGAAACCAATCCAATACGATCCATTGGAACCAACACAAATCATGGCTGGTATTGGTAACTACCGTGGTGAAACAGCTGGTGCAATCGGTCTTGCCCATTACAAAACTGAAGATACTATGTTCAATATTGGTGTTACACTTGGTTCTAGCCATAACATGATTAATGCTGGTGTAACTCACAAATTCGGTGGTAGCCGTGATAGAAAAGATGCGATTCCAGAACGTTATAAAGCTGGTCCTATCAGCTCTATCTACGTAATGCAAGATGAAGTAAGTCACTTGCGTTCCCAAAATGAAGAGTACAAATCCAAGCTTGAACAACAACAATCTGAAATTGATGCGTTGAAAGCAGCAGTTAACCAATTGTTGGCAAATAAAGCATAATCATATTGTACATATAGTTAGAACTATGTATATCCCGTGAATGGATATGTAAAATTAGAAAGAGCCTTCCTCGAAAGAGGGGGCTCTTTTTAGTACAAAAATAAAAATAGTTTATTAAAGCTATATCTGTAAAATAAAATAGCCTGAAAATTCTAATTTAATGATTAATAAAATTATCGATAAAACTGTATATAAGGAATAATTTATGAATATTTTTAGACGGTGATTAATTTTGTAATGAAATCTAATATTCTTTTCGTTCTCAATTAGGAGCATAAAAATTCATATAATATGCAATTTATTAAGGTGAATTATAAATGAATTATGATGATACTGCGTGTTTAAGCATACTCTATGCATAATTGAGATAATAGTAAATATCCAAAAAATATACTTTTAAATTGAGAAAATTAGATGAATTATGGTAAAATTAAAGATAGGTTTTATAAATGAAAGTCTGTGTAGCTTTCATTATTTCCAGACTGAGAGAAGTGTGGAACATATGATTCATATAGTTGAGGGTTAGTAATTTAAAGAAGGAAAATGTATGAATAAGATATTTAAAGTCATTTGGTCTAAGTCTAAACAGTGCTATGTTGTAGTATCTGAAATGGCAAAAAATAAAACAGGGAAAAAGAAAATCGTAGTAGCTAGTATTTTGGCTGCCTTGGCGATGCAAACTGCAGGCGTAACTGATGTTGCAGCAGCAGCACCACCACCAATAACGGATAAACCATCTGATGCTATTGCTCATGGTACTGTTACTAGTGGTAAAACTAATGGCCTAGCTATTGGTAATGCAGCAAATTCTGGTAGCAACCAATCTATTGCAATCGGCTATAAAAGTGAAGCAAATGCAGCAGAAGCAAATCCTGCATTACCTGCTACAGCAGTGGGGGCTGGTGCTAAGGCAAACGGTTATTCTACAGTTGCATTGGGGCTATCAGCTAAAGCAGAAGCTGATAGTGCTACAGCGTTAGGTTCTAAGACTAGTGCCACTGGTGATAAGTCTATAGCCGTTGGTGTTAGTGCTAAAGCTACAGGTAGATATGCGAGTGCTTTAGGTGCTGATGCTAGTGCTGTTGGTAATGCTACAGCGTTAGGGGCTAACTCCCTTGCTTCCGTAGATGCAGCTGTAGCAGTCGGTACTGGCTCTAAGGCTACAGGTAACTATGCAAGTGCACTGGGCGCAGATGCGACTGCATCTGATAATGATTCTACTGCATTTGGTCATGGTACTGTTGCATCTGGTGCATCTTCTACGGCGTTGGGCTCAAGGGCAAAGGCTGGTGGCACTGCTGGTGTTGGTATCGGTATGTCCGCCAATGCGACTAAAGATTATGGTATTGCTATTGGGGGCGAAAGTTCTTCAACTGGAAATAGCAGTATTGCTATTGGTAAAAAAAGTTCAGTGACAGGGGACAATGGTATTGCTATCGGTGTTTCTACTACCTCAAAAGGTGCCAATGGTGTTGCTGTGGGTACTAATGGAACTAAGGCTGATTTAGGCGGTGTCGCAGTTGGTCAAGCTGCTCAGTCGATTGCATTTAACAGTGTTGCTACTGGTATGAATGTAACTGCTAAAGGTGCTAACTCTGTGGCGTTAGGTGCTAGTGCTACAGCTAATGATGATGGAACTATTGCCATTGGTTCTTATGGACCTACTCCGACGACTGCTACAGGTAATAAAGCTCTTGCAATCGGCTCCGCAACGACAGCTAATGGTCTAGAATCAATTGCCATAGGTAGTCGCGTTAACTCCACATCTCAACATTCTATTGCTATTGGTACTGGATCTAATGCAAGTGCAGTTAAATCTGTTGCTATTGGGCCTGATTCTAGAGCTAGTGTTGATGGTGGTGTTGCTTTAGGTCGTGATTCCGTTGCTGATGTAGCAGGCGGTACTGCTAATAAGGGTTATAATCCTAATACAAACCGTACAGATGTTTATTCTGGTTTGAATGGCAATGTACTTACTAGTACAACAGGTGCTGTTTCTATTGGTAATGGTAGTACTGTAACACGTCAACTTACAGGCCTCGCAGCGGGTATAAGAGATACAGATGCAGTTAACGTAGCCCAATTAAAGAGTGTTAACCTTGCGTTCTCTGGTAATGTAAATACTGGCAATGTGAATATTGCAAATAGTACATTAGGACTTAAGGGCGATAATACATATATTACAACGGCTGCTAACGGTCAAAATCTTACAATTTCCGGTAAAACACAAAATATTAATGTCACAAATGGTCAAGCTTCTGCAAATGCTGCAGGCATGGCTGATTCTAGAAATGTAGCAGATGCTATCAATAAAGCTATTTCTGCCAATGCATATCATTGGAAATTAGCGGCTGACAGGGATCCTAGTGCTCCTGAAGTAATTAATAAATCAGATACTGTAATCTTTGGTGGGGACAACAATATTACAGTAACTCGTAGTGGCAAAAAAATTACTACTTCTTTGAATAAGGCGATTACTGTAGATACTGTGAAAGCTAATAGATCTGTTACGGTTTCTTCTGGTGGCAATCAAATTACTCTAGATGGTTCAAACGGGGCTGTTTCTGGTAGATCTTTTACAGGCCAATCTTTCACAGCTGGCAATAATGTATTAAGTAATACAACACTGCAAATGGGTTCACCTACGGGTCCTAAAAATGTAACCATTACTGGTGATGGTTTAACTGCGAAAAATGGTACAAGAACTGTTAAGTTTGGTACCGATGCTATTAATGCAGGGGGACAGCAAATTACAAATGTTTCCAGTGGTGGTAATATAGGTACTAATGCAGCGAACATTACAGATGTAAAGAATGCTGTAGATGCTGTTACATTAAAACTAGATACAAATTCTAAAACTGGTACTGTTAAACTAAGTGAAAGTCCACTTAAAGTAATCGGTGCTAATGGTATTAGAACTGATTTAGTTGGTACAAATAATGGTAGTCTTGTAGTTGGGTTTGATAATAATACTATCAATGCGACAACTAAAGGTATTGGTCTAACTGGTGATTCTGGTACTACAGGTTTAAAATATTTAAAAGATGGCGATGCAACCTTTAAAGTATATGGCGATAGTAATTTAGTTACTACAAAGGCCTCTACTACAGGTGTTCAAGTAGCTGTTGATCAAGCTAAGGTTAAGGATTTAGCTGTAACTGCTGTAACGGTAAGTAAAGCTACACCAGCGGATAATCCTATTACAGTAACACCTACAGCAGGTACTAATTCTAAGGATTATGCTATTGGTATCGATACTACAAAGCTAGCTAATCAAACACAATTGACATACAAAGCTAATGGTGCCAATGAAAATAAAGTATCCTTGGCAAATGGTTTAAACTTTACAGATGGTACTTTTACAAAAGCTACGGTAGGTACAAATGGTACTGTAACTATTTCTACTGCCACAGAAACTATTACTAATGACGCTGATGGTAAAGCTAAAGTAAATAGTCCTACAGATGGTTTAGCGACTGCTAAAAATGTAGCGGACTCTATCAATAAAGCTGTTGATGGTTTATCTCAAAATCTTACTGTTTCTGATGGTGCTACAGATGGTACTGTAAATCTTAAGAATCAAAAACTTACTGTTTCCGGTACGAATGGTGTGTCTACAACTGTAAATGGCCAAACTGTTACAGTTGGTCTTGATACAGCTACAAAAACTAAAGTAGATAATGCGTCCACAGCAGTAGCTCGTAACATCTCTCTTGGTGCAGATAGCGGCACAGCATCTAGCCAATCCTTAAAAGATGGTGATGTGGCATTCAATGTGAAAGGTGCGACAGGTGACTTAGTATCTACGAAGATGAATGGTAACACTGTTGAAATTTCCACTAAACGTGCGGCAATTACTAGCGATGCTAATACAGGAGCAGCATCTGTTACAGGCGATGATGGCTTAGCAACATCTAAAAATGTAGCTGATGCTATCAATAAAGCAGCTGATGCGGCTAAAGCCGGTGCAGCATGGAATCTTACAATAAATTCCAGCACAACTGATAAAACAACTGTACAAGGTGGGGACACAGTAGATCTTATCAATGGCGATAATATCGTAATCACTCAAGATGGTACAGATAAAAAGAAAATTACTGTAGCCACAAAGAAAGATCTTACAGTAGATTCTATTACTGCTGGTAACACAGTAATGAATACATCTGGCTTAACAAATGGTACGACTGCTATTACAGGTACTGGTATCACAACAGATAAAGTAACTGTAGGAGGTATCTCCATTGATAAAACTGATGGTATCAACGGTGGTAACAAAACAATTACTAATGTTGCTAGTGGTGGTACAACTGATTCCAATGCAGCAAATATTGGTGATGTAAAGCAAGCTGTTGCTAACTTGTCTCAAAACCTAAATATTACAGATGGTACAAATAACGGTACTATTGATCTTAAAAACCAAAAACTTAATGTAGCTGGTACAAATGGTGTAACTGCAACTGTAAATGGTCAAACTATTACAGTTGGTTTAGATGCAGATACTAAAACTAAAGTTGATAATTCTTCTAATGCAGTAGCTCGTAATATTTCCCTTGGTGCAGATAGTGGTACACCATCTAGCCAATCTTTAAAAGATGGTGATGTAGCATTCAATGTTAAAGGTGCTACTGGTGACTTAGTATCTACTAAGATGAATGGCAATACTGTAGAAGTTTCTACAAAACGTTCCACTATCAACAGTGATGCTGCAGGTACTGCCTCTGTTACCGGTGATGATGGTTTAGCAACTGCTAAGAACGTGGCCGATGCTATTAACAAAGCGGCTAGCCAAGCTAAAGATGGTGCAGCATGGAAACTATCTGCTAATGGTGATACACCGACTACTGTAGCCGGTGGCGACACTGTAGACTTTACTGGTGATAACAATATTACAGTTACACAAACTGGTAAAAATATTGCTACCACATTAAATAAAGACCTTAAAAAAATGAACACCATTTCCTTTGAAAATGGTCTAGGTGAAACAATCAAGTTTGATGCTGTAAATTCTAGTGGTACATTTACTTCTCCAGGTGAAGGTGCTTATACCAAAATTAATCATGATGGTTTAAGAATTAATAACGGTGTAGCTGAAAATCAACCTAATACGGCAAATACTTATTTAAATGTTGGTTCGTTATCTTTACAATCGGGGCCTAATAGCAGTGCTCTTACATCTAAATCTCTCTTGTTTAGTGATGAAGATGGCAATAATGCGGAAGGCGGCGCAACAGGTATGGCCTTCCAAAATGCAGCAGGTAAAACAATCCAATTTACCCTTGATGAAATCAATGCTGGTGGCAACAAAATTAAAGAGGTTGCGGAAGGTACAGATGATACTGATGCAGTAAATGTAAAACAATTGAATGATACTGTAGCTCGTCAAACGTTGACATACCGTGCTAATAGTGCCGCTGATGCAGATGCTAAGTCTGTTAAATTATCTAAAGGCTTAGACTTTGTAGATGGCACAATGACAAAGGCTACTGTAGATAATGATGGTAAGGTAAAATTTGATATTAATGATGATACTAAGACCAAAATCAATGATTCTGCAGCGGCTGTGAGTCGTAAGGTTTCCCTTGGTGCAGATAGTGGTACTGTATCTAGCCAATCCTTAAAAGATGGGGATGTAGCGTTTAATGTAAAAGGTGCTACAGGTGATTTCATCTCTACGAAGATGAATGGCGATACTGTAGAGGTATCTACAAAACGTGCGACTATCGATAGCAATGCCACTACAGGTGCAGCCTCTGTCACAGGTGATGATGGCTTAGCAACAGCTAAAAATGTAGCGGATGCTATCAACAAGGCAGCTAAAGCAAGCACTGATGCCATTAACTTGAAATTTGCTGGCGATACGAATACATCTGCCGGTGTTGTAAATCTTAAAGATGATACATTGGGTATCAAAGGCGACGGTAAATATGTAACAACTGATGCAGATGGTAAGAACTTAACTGTAAAAGTATCCGAAGCAGAGGTTAAGAAATCTGCTGTCAGTGCAGTTACAGTAAGTACTGATACAACTGATGCGGATAATCCGTTGACTGTTACAGGTACACCAAGTGCAGATGGCACAACTAAGGACTACAAGGTAACTATTGATGGCGCTAAAGTTGCGACTAAGACTAAATTGTCTTATAAAGCAAATGATGGTACAGCTAAGCAAGTATCCTTGGCTGATGGTATGAACTTTAAAGATGGTACGTTAACATCTGCTACTATCGATGATGCAGGCGTTGTTAAATATGATGTAAAAACAGCGGCTATTACAGCTGGTACAGATGGCACTGTTACAGGCCCTGCTACTGATGGTGTGGCAACAGCTAAGAATGTAGCAGATGCTATTAATGCAGCTAAAAAAGCATCTAAAACAGAAATTACTGCTAATGATGATGAAGCGGCTAACGCAACAACTGGCAATGTAAAATTAACGTCTACAACTGCTGCAGATGGTCATACAATTTACAATGTAAAACTTAATGATACATTGACATTTGGTACTGGTGCTAATGCCATTGTTATTGATGGTACAGCTGGTAAGGCTACTATTGGTAGTGCAGCTATTGATGGTGTAAATAATACAATTACAACAGGTGGTAATAAGGCGGTAATATTAGATGGTACTACTGGTACTATTACAGGTAAAGCCGCTAATATCGGTGGCGTTACAGTAGATGGTACAAATAACCATGTAACAGGTCTCGCTAATACGACTTGGGATGGTAATGCTGTTTCTGGCCGTGCTGCTACAGAGGATCAATTGAAAGTGGTAGCTGATGCTGCAGCTAACCAAACATGGCAAATTACAGCAGACAAAGATGCTGCTACATCTGGTAAACAAACTGGTACTAAGACAGATGCCAAAGTAGGTAAAGACGCAAAGGTTACGATGATTGCAGGTGAAAACATTACAATTAACCAAAATGAGCGTGACTTCACATATTCCTTGAATAAAGACCTTGTGAATATGAACTCTGCAAGCTTCAATGGTACTGGTAATAACACAACTGTTATCAATGGTGATTCCATTACACAAACTGCTGGTACGCAAACGAATACATCTACTGCAGCTGGCAATACAGTAACAGATGGTACTAAGTCTACCGCAACAACAGCTGATGGTACTAAGATTACTGATGGTACAAAAACAAATACTTCCACAGCAGATAGCACAGTTATCGATGATGGCAATGGTAATAATACAACTCTTACTAAAGATGGTGTAACAATTACTGCAGCTGGTAAGGATCCTGTATCCTTAACTAAAGATGGCCTCGATAATGGAGGTAATAAAATTTCTAAGATTGCAGATGGTACAGATGACACAGATGCTGTCAATGTACGTCAATTAGAGGCTAAGTCTAAGGCGTCTAAAACAGAATTGACTGCTAATGGTGGTGAAAGTGCTGGTAGTACTACAGGCAATATTGTATTGACTAAGACTACTGCCGCTGATGGACATATCATTTATGATAACAAGTTGAATGATAAGGTTACATTGGGTACAGATCCAACTAAGGCAGTTACTGTAGATGGTACAACTGGTACAATCAAGGCTGGTGATGGTGTTAATGCAGTTGCTATCGATGGCAAAAATGGTTCTGTAAAAGCTGGCGATAAGATTGCTCTTGATGGTAAGGATGGCAAGGCTACAATTGGTACTGTAGGTATCGATGGTAAAGATGGCATTATTACTACAGGTGGTAATAATCCTGTTGCAGTAAATGGCAAAGATGGTGTTGTTACAGGATTAACTAACAAAACTTGGGATCCAAATAATATTGCATCTGGCCGTGCTGCTACGGAAGATCAAGTTAAATCCGCCGTTGAAAATGCTGGATGGAATGCAACTATTGGTACAGAAGGCTCTGGTATTAACAGCACACCAACTGCAACAGCTAAAAAAGTAAAAACTGATGAAACAGTTACTTTCAAAGCGGGCAATAATATGATGGTTAGCCAAGCAGGTAAAACAATTAGTTATGCAGTAAATCCTGAACTGAAGGATATGAAGTCTGCTACATTTAAAGATGCAGCAGGTAACACAACTGTTACAGATGGTAATGGCATAACAATTACACCAGGCAGTGCAAATCCTAATAATCCAAATGCAGGCACTATTTCCTTGACTAAGGATGGCCTTAATAATGGTAATAACCAACTTAAAGGTATTGCACCTGGTACAGATGATACTGATGCAGTTAATGTTAGCCAGTTGAAAGCATCTAATGCTAGAATCGGCGATGCTATTGGTCAAGTAGCAGGTGAGGTACAACGCGTAGGTGCGCATGCAGCAGCAATGGCAGCGTTGAAACCAATTCAATATGACCCATTGGAACCAACTCAAGTGATGGCTGGTGTTGGTAACTATCGCGGTGAAACAGCAGCGGCGTTAGGTCTTGCACATTATACAAATGAAGATACAATGTTCAACGTTGGTGTATCTCTTGGTGCAAACCGCAACATGGTCAATGCAGGTGTAACTCACAAATTTGGCTCTAGCCCAGAAAAGAAAAATATTCCTGATCGTTACAAAGCAGGCCCTATTAGCTCTGTGTATGTAATGCAAGATGAAGTATCTAGTCTCAAGAAAGAAAATAGCGAACAAAAGACTGTTATCGCAGATCAAGCGGCTCGTCTCAATACGTTGGAAGCTGAAAATGAGCGTCAACGTCAAGAACTAGCTGAAACTAAACAAGGTTTAGAGGACTTGCGTGCAGCAGTTAGCCAATTGTTAGCATCTAAAGGCTAGTAATTGATAGTTCGTATCAAAATCTAGGCTAATATAAAGTCTGATCAGAAATAAAAGAACCTCTTATATACTGATATACCTAGTAGGGTATATTCGGATACTATAAGAGGTTCTTTTTTGTAATTTTGATATAGATTATTAAATATAATCATAATATATGAATGACTTTTCATATATTATTGTGATATAATACAGAAGATATTAGGAGTTAGATGTTAGCTCTACCTTGTACGATCTTGCATGAATAGGAGATACTATGTTAGACCGCATACAACGATGGCTTTCCATAGATTCTATGTTGCCTGCTGCAGAACGATTAGGCCCTGTAGGGACTACAAAGCAGCTATATGGTAATTACTTGAAAATAGCTTGGCCAGCTACATTACAAGGCTTAATGTTACAATTTATGACCGCCATCGACTTAGCAATGGTTGGTGCTCTTGGTGCATCTGCTCTTGCTTCGGTAGGGATTATGGGACAGCCAGAGATGGTGATGCTCATATTCTGTCGTGCTTTATCGATTGCGGTAACGGCTATTATAGCTCGCCGTCACGGTGAAGGCGAAGTAGATGGCATGAATGCCGTACTTAAACAGTCCATTCTGTTGAATTTCTTGATTTATGTACCTTTATTAGCGATATGTTTCTTTAATTTAGAACATATCTTACGCTTTACCGGCGCTGAAGATGGCTATATTGAGACGGCTGTTTGGTATGGACGGTTTATTGTTATTAGTCTTATATTCCAATCTTTTAGTCAAATTGTAGGGGCTGCCCTTATTGGGTATGGCAATACAAAGGTTATTTTTAAATCCAATGTAGTAGGGAACATACTGAATACTATAATGAACTTCTTCTTGATTTATGGTATTGGCTTTTTCCCTGAGCTCGGTGTTATGGGCGCTGGCGTTTCTACCATGATCAGTAGTGCTGTCATTGCGCTATTATTACTGCGTACGATTTCACAACATACGACTACGGGTTTAACCTTGCGGCATCCTTCAAAATGGAAGTTCGAACGAACGGTATTACATACCATGTTCCACGTTGGTGGTAGTTCACTAGGGGAGCAGTTCTTTGAACGTTTTGGTATGTATACGTACACAATGATTGTTGCCTCTTTAGGTGCCGTACCTTTAGCAGCACATTATGTATGTATGAATTTGATGGATATATTCTATTACTTTGCGATGGGCCTCGGCTTTGCCGGTGCGTCTCATACGGGACAGTGTCTTGGTCATAAACGACCAGATATTGCGAAAACCTATGGTAAAATTGGTGCCCGCATCGGTCTAGTAGTAGGCCTTGTAAGTGCTCTCATATTTATTGGCCCTGGCGATCTATTAGTACAGTTGTATACTCGTGAAAGTGAAGTCGTTACCTTAGCGGGTGCTTTAATGGGGATTATGGCCATTGCAGCATTCCCTCAAGCGTTACAGCAAGTTTACTCTGGAGTGCTAAAAGGGGCAGGGGATACATATTACATTATGAAATATTCCCTTGTTAGTGTAGCTATTATTCGGCCTATCATTACATACCTATTGTGTATTACATTTGGATTAGGGCTTTTAGGCGCATGGTTATCCTTGTGCTTTGACCAGTCCTTACGCTTATGTTGCTCTTATATTCGATTTATTCGTGGTGCATGGCAGCATAAGATAGTTTAATCTTACATGGAAATGATAGGAATATTAACTTTGACTATCATTTAAATAGTATTTTTTCATATAAAACCTAATGTTTATAATATTCGATATAGAGCTTTAAAGTAGATGATAACTACAACGTTCCGCTACTTATCACTTTCTATATTGAAAAAATTAAAATAATTTATGAAAGGTTTATGAAAAAGTTCTTGCATATTCAATTTGTTTGATGTACAATACGAAATGTGGAAAAAATGACACATTGGGGAATGTGTTATCGGACCAGAAATCTATGATTTCATGTATATATGTAAGGGATATATATAAGAAACAAACAAAAACCGCCTTAGTTCAACTAAGGCGGTTTTTGTTTTATAAATGATTCTGTTCAAGCCAAGCGATACATGCGGCTTTTCCTGCGGCAGGTAGCTCTTGGCGTAAGCGTTTTGCATCTTCTCTAAGTTTAGGGATATCGATACCTGCATTAGAAAGCTCTGCACAATGGCCTACAAGCCAACTTTCAATTACAGCAGGATCAGCCTCCATATGGAATTGAAGACCTAGAATATGTGTGCCTACGGAGAATGCTTGATTTGGGCATAACTCTGTTTTGGCCAGTCGTACCGCACCTTTAGGAATTTCAAATTCATCACCATGCCAGTGAAGAACTGGTACATTGCCGAGCAATGCTAGTGGGGAGGAGGCGCCTTCAGGCGTATATTCTAACGGGCCAAAGCCAATTTCTTTCTTACCATGCTTCATAGGTCCTACGTGACCACCCATGATACGGGATATGAGTTGAGCGCCTAAACAGATGCCTAGCAATGGCTTTTTACTATTAATACGATCTGTAATGAATTTGATTTCATCAGTTAAGAACGGATAGAGTTCTTCATCGTAAGCGCCAATAGGGGCACCGCAGACGATGACTAAATCAGCCGCTGTTGCATCATAGTGTTCAAAATTGGCAAGGGGAGCCTCGATGTATGTTAGTTCAAACCCTCGATTAGTAAGGACTGACTCTAAAATACCGGCATTTTCAAAATTAATATGACGTACAATATAAGCTGTTTTGCTCATGGTTCCTCCTATATAGCTCGATATAACTCTATATATAATAGTAATTTCTACAAAGTATGTAGTATCAGTATATCATATTCTATAGAATTTATTGTGTGATGAAAATCATGATATATAAAAATACTAGGTAAATACTGTCTTATTAACAGATACAGATATTAAAATTCAGGAAAATACATTTTGTGAAATTATATCGAAAAAAGTCGTTGACATAATTTAGAAAATGTTTATAATGATGAGAGTAACATGAAATCCCATAGAGAGGGAAGACATGCCTTTTAGTTCATGAAGGTATTGTAAGGAGGAAGAACATGAACAAGTATATTGCTGAATTTATTGGCACAATGATTTTGGTATTCTTTGGTACTGGTACTGCCGTTGTAACAGGTGGCTTTACTGGTGGTCTTGGTTTGGGTTACTTGGGCGTTGTAGCCATTGCATTAGCATTCGGTTTGACAATTGTTGCTGGCGCATACGCAATCGGTCACGTATCTGGTTGCCACGTTAACCCTGCAGTATCCATTGGTGTATGGCTTTCTGGTCGTATGTCTGCTAAGGATTTTGCTGGTTATGTAGTAGCTCAAGTTATTGGTGCTTTCGCTGGTACAGGTTTATTGAGTGTAGTCGTAAATGGCTCTGAAACACTTTCTGGTTTTGGTGCTGATGGCTACGGTACATTAAGTGCAGTTGGTCTTTCCATGGGCGGTGCATTTGTAGTGGAAACATTCCTTACATTTGTATTCGTACTTGTAATCCTTGGCGTAACAGCTAGTGAAAAAACATCTGCTCTTGCAGGTCTTGTAATTGGTGCTACATTGACTATGGTTCACTTGATCGGTATTCCATTGACTGGTACATCTGTAAACCCAGCTCGTGCATTAGCTCCAGCTGTATTCACAGGTGGTGAAGCATTGGCTCAAGTATGGCTCTTCATCGTGGCTCCTTTAGTAGGTGGTGCGATTGCAGCTGTATTCCATCGTGCATGGTTCTCTGTGAAAGAAAACTAATTGAATCTATAACGCCTACGGAAACGTAGGTGTTTTCTTTTATTCAGTTGAATTTAAAGATTTGCTAAGATAAGTATAAGATATATCTTAAAAGAATGAAGGCTTAGCTCATCTATCCTATAATTAGAACCTAAATATTCCTATATTATAAAGATAGTTATATTTTTGAATTTAAAATATATAACATCTATGTATAGATAAATTTCGAAATCCTCATGGTAATTTCATAAAAGATATTGAAAATTATCGAAAAGTTGTGTAAAATGAAAGTATATTATTACCAAAGGCCTGTGTATTGTTAAAGGCTGTTATTGGAGGGAATTATAATGAACAAAAAATTATTAGCTTTATTGGCAGTTGCTGCTGTAGGCGTATCCGTAGCTGGCGCAACTCCACAAACTCAATTCAACAAAGGTGAATTCCAAGTTGATCTTGGTGCAGCTAGTGTTGAAGCAAAAATGGATGGCGCAAAAGACGCTCACAAATGGAACTTCGATGGTGGAGTGACTTATGGTTGGTCCGATAAAACTGGTATTCAATATGGTTACCATGGTTTGAATACTAAACATCTTGATACTGACATGCATGAATTGAACTTAGTTCGTTCTTTGAACAAAAATGTTGCAGTATATGGTGGTTATGCTCGTATCCATAATCATGATGCTGGTGGCACTAACAACATTGCGCAAGCAGGTGTAATTGGTAAAACTAACCTTGGTTCTAAAGTAGAAGTTTACGGTAAAGCTGGTGTAGGTACTAAGAACACTACAGTTTTAGAAGCTGGTTTAGGCTATAAAGTTAATGAAGACTGGGATATCAATGCTGGTTACCGCTACATCAATACTAAAGCAAATGAAGATCATAATGTATCTTTCCAAGGTCCAGTAGTTGGCTTGTCCTACCGTTTCGGTGGTCAAAAATCCGTAGCTCCTGTATATACTCCAGCTCCAGCTCCTGTTTACACTCCAGCTCCTGTAGTAGAAGCTCCTGTATACAAAACTCCTAAATTGGACTACTATGTACAATCCATCTACTTCGATTCCGACCAAGATGTAGCTCGTGCAGACCAATATCCAAACTTAACAGCTGCTGTAAATGCTGCTAACCAATACTCTCAAGACCAAATTAAATTGTTGGGTAATGCTGATACTGATGCAACTCCTCAATACAACGTTGGCTTGTCTGAACGCCGCGTACAATACGTAGCTCAATACTTAGTAAACAACGGCGTATCTGCTGATCGTTTCATCGGTATTGCTAATGGCGACACTAAACCAGTTGCAACTAACTCCACTGCAGCAGGTAAAGCTGAAAACCGTCGTGTAGACGTTTACATTCATCGCTAATCTTCAATCTAATTTAGATTAGACATACAATATAGTCCACCTTCTATCATGCTCTCGTGTTCATCGGGGGACCGAGCATGTGATAAGGTGGACTTTTGTGTTATACTAAGCTTGCATACAATCGTAGGTCATACAATGTTCATTAAGTTTTGGTAATGTATGCGTTGTGAGTATAGTAAAGTAGGTTATATATGAAAAGATTTAAATATTATAAACCGCTCATAGGGGCCATAATATTGGCGGGTGTTATGATTATGATGGCACTGCGTATCAGCGATATTGCTAATGCTATTGATGCCGTTATTACAGCTTTTGTTCCACTTATAGTAGGTGCTTGTATTGCATTTGTGTTAGATATTCTAGTGGTGCGTTATGAACGCTGGCTGTGGCCTAAGAGTAAAACAGGTTGGAAAGATAAAATTAGACGACCTTTAAGCCTCATTTTATCCTTTGTTACAATCAGTGCTATCGTTTATTTTATTGCTCGTATGGCGATTCCACAATTGATTCACTCCATGTCAATCATCGTGGCCTCTTCACCGCAGTTGTATACAGATTTCCAATCTTGGATGCAAAACCTTACAGAAACAATTCCGATGGCATCCAATCAAACACTGATGGATACCTTGAGTGGTGAAAGTGTTGTTAAATATACGCGCGAGTGGGGCACAAAAGGTGGTACATACCTCGTGAATGCGATGGGAACAGCCTTATCTTGGACTTTAAATATAGGCCTTGGTTTGATTTTTGCCATTTATATGTTGCTCGATAAAGAGCGCCTTATGATGCAAGGTAAACGTATTTTAAGAGCCTATGCATCTGATGAGTGGGTTAACCGTGTTAGTTATGTCACACGTGTTGCTGTTCAAACGTTCAGTAACTTCTTTGTAGGCCAGTTCATAGATGCCTTGATTTTAGGTATCATGGTTGGTATTTCACTATGGGCATTCAATATTGAATATGCCACTACAATTGCCTGTGTTATCGGCCTTACTGCATTAATTCCATTGCTAGGTATTTATGTGGGCGGCGTGATAGGTGCAGTTATCTTACTCACTGTAAGCCCTATGGATGCGTTGATCTATGTGATTATCTTAGAAGTGCTTCATCAAATTGAAAGTAACTTTATTTATCCTAAGATTGTAGGTAATTCCGTTGGCTTACCTGGTTTGTGGGTGTTTGCAGCAGTTATTGTTGGCGGTAGTTTAATGGGCGTTACTGGCATGTTGATTGGCGTACCTTTAGTGGCTACATGCTACAAATTGCTCATGACTGATGTAGACGATCGACTTGCATCAAATGAAGGTTTATAGTATATTGTCTAAATAATATATCTATTTATGTATGTTTTGTGTGCTGTTGTATATAGCACGAACTTATAGTAATTCTAGTATACAGATGACTTTTACTATTGGTGAAAGCATTGTATATAGTAGGAGGATATGTAATGAATAAAAAGTTAATTTCTATGGCATTAACAGGTGTATTGGCGGTTGGCGTATTGTCCGTTGCTACACCAAGTGTAGCTGATGCACGTAAAACAAAACCTGAAACAAGTACTGATATTTCTGTACAACGTGCACCAGGCGAATCCATGGTTATGACTATGAGTAAAATTGGTACTATTTTCCAAAACCGTTTTCCTAATGCAGCACTTCATTCTGTAGAGCTTAACTCCAATGATTTGAACTATGGTTACAAAGTAGTAGGCTATAGTAAATATCATCAATACAAAATGAAAATCGACGTAATCACTGGTAATACTTCCGATATGGATGAAGGTGGCAAACCTAAAAAAGTTATCGGTGAAATCTTCAATAAAGATAAAGTAATTGAAGCGGCTCAAGCTGAGCGCGTTGCAAAACAACAACTTGGTGCTGATGCAGTTGTAAAAGGTTGGAAAATCGAAGCTCATGAAGGTAAGATTCTATACTATATGACAATGCATCAAGACGGCAAAAAGACTGTAGTTACTGTAGATGCTGAAACAGGTGCTTATGAAGGTCAAACTAAATCTAGTAAATTACCTCCTGAACCAGATCAAGGCTTCGATGGTCGCAGAACAAATATTATTTGGGATAATACAATTGATATGGGTCGTTAATCCATTTAGAATATTCGACATAATAAAAGGACTGTGTTTATACACAGTCCTTTTTGTCGTTATTACATTGTTATTACGTAGTTATTATGTAGTTAGTATTACCAACGGTGTTCGTAGTATACTTGTGTCCACATAATTACCTCTACAAGAGAAGGATGTGGACTCATGGTTTCACCTACAGTGATAACGGATTTAGGATCCATATCACGAGTGATGCCTTTTTCACGTAACCGTTTTGTACGTTCAGAAGCGATTTCTTCATTAATAGCAGTCAATGGAGTTACACCGCTATTCATAAGGTTTACGTAAGGTTGGAATAAGATAGAGGCTTGAGGGCCTGTTACATGCATACCAAGGATATGATTTGTATCTTTATCGACTACGATTTTTACAAAGCCATCATTTACATCACCAGGATTAATACCCATTGCATAGCCCTTAGCTGTGGAGGAGTAGTAGTTTTTACCTACCCCTACATTGTAACCAGCTTTAATAGCTTCTGCTTCAGTAAGACCTACGCTACCGATTTCAGGGTAGGAGAAGGTAACCTTTGGCAATGTATCATAGCGTGCCCAACGGAAATCTTCTTCGTTTTTTGCAAAGTATAGATTATGGGCGATAATATCTGCTTCGTAGTTTGCACGATGGCGGAATGCAGGCTCGCCGTTTACATCACCTAATGCATAGATGCCATCCACAGATGTTTCAAGGAATTCGTTTGTTTTGATCCAGCCTTTAGGCCATGTTTCAATACCTGTATTTTCGAGGTGTAATTCTTCGACAGCAGGGCGAATACCGGCAGCAACTAGAATTTCTTCAACCTTTGTCTCTGTAATTTCACCAGTAGTACGATCTTTTGTGACTACTACCTTGAGGCCATCTTCTTGACGGATTTCAACAGTGTCTTGGTTCAATATAACATTGATGCCGCGAGCACGATAGTTTTGGAGAAGATGTTCAGACATCTCTTCGTCTTCCTTAGGTACAAGACGTACATTATGCTGAATGATGGTAACTTCAGTACCAGCAGCATCAAATACATGGCCAAACTCTACACCGATAGGACCAGCACCGAGTACTGCAAGAGATTTATATGGTTGTTTAGGGAATTTATCGCCAAAAAGGCTTTCACTAGAAAGATAACCTGCCTCTTGTAAACCTGGTACATTCGGAATATTACTATAACCGCCCGTGCCAAGAACAATAGTAGGAGCCGTAATTTCTACAGTACCAGAACCATCGTTAAGGTGGATATTCATAACCTTATCGGATACAAAGCTAGCTGCACCACGGTATACGTCAACATTATCGAAAGCGTTGTAATAATCGTAGATGCCTGCGGATTCGTCAATCTTAAACCATGTACGTTTAGAAACGGTGTCCCAGTCCATAGTAGCATCGCTAACATTAATACCGATTTTTTTGAATTCTTCTACCTCTTGGATTGCATTAGCTGCTGTAACCATAACCTTTGTAGGAATACAACCGCGAGTTAGGCATGTGCCACCAAATTTGCCTTTTTCAATGATAGCTACTTTTTTACCCACTTTGATAGCAGCATCAGCTACGATGGTTGCACCACCTGTACCAACTACAATAATATCGTATTGTTTCATGTTGATTCCTTTCTATTTATATCTATTAATAGTTATTATCATTAACTCTATTATAACATTATATTGAAGAAAATCAATATAGATGATTGTGTTCAATATAAACAATTATGATTAATATAAATATCTATATCTATATTGTTTGTTAGAGCATGTTCTTTATATTATACACTGAGTAGTACTGAAAGTAGTATAGTAAGGCTGATTTTTTATCTATTGAACACAAAAAAAGACGGTCCCGAAGGACCGCCTATAGGTGTTAATCCCAGTTTTCGTGATAGCCACGTTTTGCATAATCTGCAGTAGCTGTGAAGAGAATATCTGTACTGGAGTTAAGTGCTGTTTCAGTGGAGTCTTGTAAAACACCGATGATGAAACCTACACCTACAACTTGCATTGCAATATCATTGGAGATACCGAATAGAGAACAAGCTAGAGGAATTAGAAGTAGGGACCCACCAGCAACGCCAGAAGCGCCACAAGCACCGATTGTAGCAATGACAGATAAAAGGATTGCTGTAGGGACATCTACAACGATACCAAGTGTATGTGCAGCAGCTAATGTCATAATTGTAATTGTGATCGCTGCACCACCCATGTTGATAGTAGCACCCAATGGAATGGATACGGAATACATATCAGGATTAAGTTTTAAACGTTTTGCTAAATCAAGGTTAACAGGAATGTTTGCTGCAGAGCTACGAGTAAAGAACGCATAGATAGCAGATTCACGCAAACATTTAAATACCAATGGATATGGATTGCGACGAAGGTATACAAAAGATAGAAGTGGATTTACTACTAATGCTACGAAAATCATAGAACCAAGTAGTAATACGAGTAATTGGAAGTAGCCGATTAAAGCTTCAATACCGTTAGTAGCGATAGAGTCAGCTACGAGACCCATAATACCTAGAGGAGCAAAGCGGATAATCCAACCTACTACAGTTGTAATAGCTTGAGCGATAGACTCCATTACTTCTTTAGTGTTCATTGGGGCATGGCGTAAAGCACCGCCAATGATAAGTGCCCAACCTAAAATGCCGATATAGTTAGCGGTCATTAAGGCTTTCACAGGGTTATCAACAATATTTTTTAAAAGTGTTTTCATAACCTCTACGATCCCTTGTGGTGGAGCAGCATCAGCTGCACTAGCTGCAAGGTGTAATGTAGTAGGGAACATAAAGCTTACGACTACAGCAAGTGCTGCAGAAAGGAATGTACCTAATAAATATAATGTGATTACAGATCCCATCCCAGTCTTTTGACCAGAACGATGTTTACTGATAGCTGCAATAACAAGGAAAAATACAAGGATTGGTGCAATCCCTTTTAAAGCACCAACAAAGAGAACGCCTAATAAAGCTAGTTCATTTGCCAATTCTGGCACGTATAGAGCTGTCAAAATACCAATAATCAAACCTATGATTATTTGTTGGATTAGACTGACTCTATTGATTGATTTTACAAATCGATTCATAGTACACTCCAATACTTAATAAAAACTAATAAAAGACCATGGAAAAGATATCTTTTCAACATGGACATATGTCATTATACAACGAACATAGATTGGTGGCAATAGAGAATATCATAGTCATTAATATATAGTTAAATTGGATTTACTGTGACTGATAACGATATTTATTTTGTGATATGCTAGTTTTAATAGTAGTGAATATATTACTTTAACTAAATATGTGCTCTTTACATAGTTACTATATATAGTATATATAATAGGATTCTTTTGATAGGCGTCATAGTATGATATACTATGCGAGTAAAGAGTTTGAATATAGTTCTTGATTAGTGAAAGGACCATAATGAATACGAAAGAATTTAAAACATATGCAGATAAAGAAGAGTTTGTGCAAGGTGTGTTCTCTAATATTGCTAAGAATTATGATTTGATGAATACAGTCTTGAGTTTTGGCCAAGATTATTACTGGCGCAAATTTTCTGTAAAAGCAATGAATATAGGTCCAAATCAACGAATACTTGATGTAGCTTGTGGCACTTGCGTGTTTACAAAAGAAGCATTACGTCAAGAGCCAACATTAAAGGTAGAGGCTTTGGACTTTAATAGTGAAATGCTTGATCAAGGTCGCGTACGCATTGAAGATGCTGGTTTACTAGATCAAGTTAATCTTGTTCAAGGTGATGCAATGGCATTACCATATGCAGATAATACATTTGATGCGGCTATGAGCGGCTTTGCAATGCGTAATGTACCAGATATTAAACAGGTATTATCTGAAATGCAACGTGTTGTAAAACCAGGTGGGAAAGTAGTTGTATTGGAGTTAGCGAAACCAAGTATGTTTGGTTTTAAACAATTATACAATTTCTACTTCTCCTATATATTACCTATTATAGGTAAATTAAGTAAGGATAATTCCTCCTATGCGTGGTTACCAGAATCCTTACGTAGATATCCTCATCAAAGTGAGATTCTTGAAATTTGGAAATCTTTAGGATATGAAAA
>NZ_PPCW01000005.1:315000-453406 GCF_002959755.1 Veillonella sp. T11011-6
TCAAGTAAACGATGAAAAGCATTCAGCTTTGACTCTTCATGTTGATCAGTTTAGAGAGCAGATGGAGTATTTACATAATCAGGGATACAACACGATTACATTAGATCAATTATATGATTATTTAGAAAATGGTACTGAATTACCGAATAAGCCAATTGTTATTACCTTTGATGATGGCTATGTTGATAACTATAATAATGCATTGCCTATTTTAAAGGAATACAATATGAAGGCTACCTTGTTTATGATTAGTGATGCTGCTAATACGCCTGGTTTTGTTTCTACAGAACAAATGCATAAAATGGAAGCAGGTGGCTTTGATATTCAAGGTCATACTAATCATCATAAGATCTTAACAAAAATTGACCCTACTGAGTTGCCAGATGCTCTGCTTGGAGGGAAGACTTCATTAGAGGGGATTTTAGGTGAGCCCATTGAATATTTAGCATATCCTGGTGGGTTTAACGATATGCTCGTTCAATATGTAACTAAACAGTCTGGTTATAAAATGGCTTTCACAGTACAACCAGGTACAGTACAGCCAGGAGATAATCTATATGCCTTAAATCGATTGGCTATATTCCAAGGTGATACACCATATCTATCGTTCTGGATGCGCCTACATTGTGCACCATTTATTCACTACACATGGGCATTACGTGATTTTTTACGCGATAATGGATGGCCGAGATTAGCATCTATTATTCCGTTATTCTAGGAGGAACTATGTCTTACGAAGTTGTAGCAAGACCTTTACGCGTTGCTGTTTTAACAGTTTCTGATACTCGTACCTTTGAAACCGATAAAGGCGGTAATAAAGTACAAGAGTTTTTAGAACAAGCAGACCATATTGTGGCAGATCGTAAAATTGTTATTGATGATTACGATGAAATTAGAAATGCTATGATCCCATGGTGTAATGATGAAAATATTGATGTTATCATTTCTACAGGTGGCACTGGCATTGCTAAGCGAGATGTGACAATTGAAGCTGCGAATAGCCTCTATGAGAAACATATTCCTGGATTTGGTGAAATCTTTAGATATTTGTCCTATACAGAGGATATTGGTACTAAGGCGATGGCGTCTCGTGCTGAAGCAGGGGTCAACAATAATACCTTGATGTTCTCTGTGCCAGGCTCTGTAGGTGCCGTTACATTAGCTATGAGTAAACTTATCATTCCTGAAATGGCCCATCTCGTTCGAGAAATTACAAAATAATATATTTAGACTGCTCATTCGTGGGCAGTCTTTTTTTGATAATAGAATTCATAATGCTATTTAAGGGACATAAAAATATTCAGATAATACCTTATTAATGGGTATAAAATCTATATATGCTAATTCTCAATATATAAAACAATACCATTGCAGTATTGTTTTATTTCGATTATACTAGATTTAGTAATACGTTTGTCCGAGTGCACGAGAAAGGAGACCTTATGAAGTTAAATCAGGCCACGGATTATGCATTTCGCATGGTCTTGCATATGGCGCTATTACCTTCGGGAACGAAGATAACTGGCTCTGTATTGGCTGAGCAGGAATTGATTCCAGAACGATTTTTGCTTAAGATTATGCGTAGTCTCATTGCAGCTGGGATTATGAAATCCTTTCGCGGTGTAGATGGTGGGTTTGCTCTCAATCGAGATCCTCAAGAGATTTCATTGCTCGATGTAATTAGAGCGGTAGAAGGGGATGCGTATTTACAACGGTGTTTATATGATGTAGGTTCTTGCTCTAAGTCTTGTATGGGGCATTGTGCTATCAATGAGGCTATGGGGACGATTCAGGACCAATTAATTAATCAGTTGGAGCAGGTTAACTTTAAAACGCTTGCTCAACGTGAACAGTTGATTGAGGCTGAAGCGTTGCCATATTCACAAGCGCAATGATACAAGGTTTTTAGTAAAAGCTCATCAAGTGATGTAGGTATTTAATTCTAAGGAGGAAAACACATGTTTGAAGCTGTAGATTTAGCTCGATTACAATTTGCGCTAACATCTATCTATCACTGGTTGTTTGTGCCGTTCACACTAGGCATGACAGTGACTGTAGCTATCTTAGAGTGGACATATGTGTCTACAGGTAAAGAAGTTTACAAAAAAATGGCAAAATTCTGGGGCAAATTGTTCCTAATTAACTTTGCTATGGGTGTGGTAACTGGTATTGTTCAGGAATTCCATTTCGGTATGAACTGGGCAGAATATTCTCGTTTTATGGGTGACATTTTCGGCGCTCCATTGGCCCTTGAAGCATTAATGGCATTTTTCTTGGAATCTACATTCATGGGTGTATGGATCTTTGGCTGGGATCGTTTAAATAAAACTGTTCATGCCCTTGTAGCTACGTTGGTAGCATTAGGTACAAACCTATCTGCATTCTGGATTCTCGTAGCGAACTCCTTCATGCAACATCCTGTAGGTTATGTAATTCGCAATGGCCGTGCAGAAATGGACAATTTCTTAACAATTGTTCAAAACGGCTATGTTCCAGGCCAATTCTTCCATATCGTGTTGAATGGTTTATTAACAGCAGGCGTAATTATCATGGCTATCAGTGCATGGCACTTATTGCGCAACAATGCGACAGACTTCTACCGTCGTTCCGCTAAATGGGGCATGGTTATTGCTCTTGTATTCGGTACTTTAGGCGCTTTGGCAGGTCATCATCAAGGTCAATACATTACAAAAGTACAACCTATGAAAATGGCTGCGATGGAAGCATTGTGGGAAACACAAGATCCAGCTCCATTCTCTTTGGTAGCTAACATTGATACTAAAGCACAAAAAAATACGGGCGCACTTGAAATCCCTGGTGGTTTGTCCTTCTTGACTCAAAACTCCTTTACTTCTGGTAAAGTAGAAGGTATCAAAGATCTTCAAGCTAAATCCGAGGCTCAATATGGTCCTGGTAACTATATTCCAGATGTTCCAGCAATCTTCTGGACATTCCGTATCATGGTTGCAGCTGGTTCCATTATGTTACTCGTTGCATTCGTAGGTCTTATCCTTAATGCAAAAGATAAATTGGTTGGTAATCGCACATTCTTGAAAATTATGTTCTGGACATTGCCATTGCCATTCATTGCTCATTCCACAGGTTGGTTTGTAGCAGAAGCAGGTCGTCAACCATGGCTTGTATATGGCTTGCAATTAACTGCAGACGGTGCATCTAAAGCCGTTACAGCTCCAGAAATTATGACTACTATCATCGGCTTTACAGTTGTGTACATCGTAGCAGCTATTGCAGCTCTCTACCTTGCTGTAGAACACATCAAAAAAGGTCCAGATGGTAACCCATCTCACGATGTAGTTGAAAAAGAGGAGGCGAGATTATGGAATTAATTTTTAATAACCTTGAAGTGGTATGGTTTATTTTAATTACTGTACTATTCGCTGGCTTCTTCTTATTAGAAGGTTTTGACTATGGTACTGGTATTTTATTACCATTCATCGGTAAAACTGACGTTGAACGTCGTCAAATGATCAATGCCTTGGGCCCTGTTTGGGATGGTAACGAGGTATGGATGATTACTGCAGGTGGTGCATTATTTGCATCCTTCCCTCATGTATATGCTACATTGTTTAGTGGTTTCTATTTAGCGTTATTCTTAATGCTTGCGGCTCTTATTATCCGCGGTGTATCTTTTGAATTCCGCTCCAAGAGCCCTAACTTGTTATGGCGTAAAACTTTTGACTACTGCATCTTCTTTGGTTCCTTGATTCCTGCATTATTGTGGGGCGTTACAGTTGGTAACTTGATTCAAGGTACTCCAATCGATGCAAGCATGACCTATGTAGGCACATTCTTTGATTTATTAAGCCCATACACAGTACTTTGCGGTATTGCGTTTATCTTGGTATTCACATACCATGGTGGCTTATTCACTTCTATCAAAACAGCTGGTGCTGTTTCCGAACGCGCTCGCGCAGCTTCTTTGGTAGTTGGTGTTCCTACTGCAATCGGTGCTTTAGTATTGGTTGCTGCTACATATGTATGTACAGATTTGTTCAACTCTGTATTAGCAATCGTGTGCTTCGCATTAGCAATCGTGTTCTTCCTCATTTCTTGGGGTGCTGCACGTACTCGTAATACAAAATGGGGCTTTGTATTTAGCTCCTTAACTGTTATTTCTGTAACGGCTGCTTACTTTGCAGGTTTGTTCCCTCGCATCATGGTTTCTTCTTTGAATCCTGACTGGAGCTTAACTATTGCAAATGCAGGTAACTCTACTTACACATTGACATTGATGACTTGTGTAGCCTTCGTATTTGTGCCAATTGTATTGGCTTACCAAATCTGGGTATACTGGACATTCCGTCATCGTGTATCTGAAAAAGACTTACACTATTAATAGAATAGCTTTATAACTCTAGTGAGTTATAAAATTTAAGTCTCAATGTGAGGCGTGTCGTAGCGGCACGCCTCTTTTTTGTGGTAAGATGAATATAATATTGATAAATTTAGATTCATTTGTTCGTATATATTGGATTCTAAAATTCATATGATTTTTTATATTAACTATATTTACCATAGGGGATACTATGATACAGCGTACCGCCTTTAAAGCGTTGCTAGAACATAAAGGTCAGCTTTTATTACTAGGATTAACTTGTTTAGTTGAAAGTCTATCTATTGTTGGGCAAGCTTGGTTCTTTGGAACCTTAATTAATAATTTTATTTTTTCTGAAAATACCTTACACGATGAAAGGTATACCATTATCTATTTAGGGATTGCTATTATTGTGAGATTACTAGCACATTATGTGCAAGAATCTGTAGCCAACCGATTGGGGAGTGCAGTAAAAGCAACCTTTAGAAAACGAGCTTTAGCACATATGTTCAAGCTAGGTGTTCAACATAAGGAGCGTCACGGCGATGTAATCCATATGCTTACAGATGGGTTAGAGCAAGTAGATGCTTACGTAGCTCGATATATTCCGCAAATTTTATATGCTATTATGATTCCTCTTATCATGGGCATTGCTATTGTAGATACTTTGCCTATTATTGGCATCATTCTAATTGTTACAGTACCATTGATTCCATTCTTTATGATCTTAATCGGCAAGCAAGCAGATCGCCTCAATAAAGAACAGTGGGAACGTATGAGTTTCTTGTCTGGGCATTTCCTCGATGTATTGCAAGGTATCACCACATTAAAACTCTTTGGCCATGCGAAGGATCAAATAAAGGTCATTGGTCGTTTATCTGAAGAGTTTAAAGACTCTACTTTGCGTGTGTTGCGCGTGGCGTTCTTATCTGCATTGGTTCTTGAACTTGTAAGTACTATTAGTACGGCATTGATTGCGGTATACCTTGGTTTAACACTATTAGATGGGGAGATACCATTCTTTTCAGCCTTCTTTATTTTGCTATTAGCACCAGAATTCTATACGCCATTTAGACAACTGGGGGCTGCATTCCATACGGGAATGGCAGGGAAGACCTCCATTTTAAAATACGAAGAGTTTATGAATCGCCAGCCATCGTTACCTGTAGGTGGGCAATCTAAACTTCAAGGGCCTATACAAGCTATTGAAATTAAGGATTTAACCTTTACCTATGAAGATAGTGAAAATGGGGTACAACATATTTCATTAGAGGCTAAACGCAATTCTCCGATTATGCTTGTTGGTGAAAGTGGAGCCGGGAAATCTACAATCGCTCATATTATTGGAGGCTTTTTAACTGCTCCTAAAGGTGCTGTTGTCATTGATGGTCTTGATGTTTGTGACATCGATGTTGAGTGGTGGCGCCAACAAATCACCTATGTATCCCAGCATCCTCATATCATGAAAGGAACCTTACGCGATGTATTATCCTTTGGAATGAATGTAAGTGATGAAGAAATCATAGAGGCATGTAAAGAAGTACAGCTACTGGATGTGATTAATAGACAACAAGATGGTCTTGATACGATTATTGGTGAAGGTGGCTTAGGTCTTAGTGGTGGCGAACGTCAACGGGTGGCGTTAGCACGTGCGTTCTTACGAAAAGGGCAAGTGTTAATTCTCGATGAGGTAACGGCACATCTTGATGTAAAAACAGAATCTATCATAAGTAGTGCTATCCAACGTTTGATGGAGAATAAAATTGTTATTATTATTGGCCATCGCCTACAAACGATGCACTGGGCTTCTACGTTATACGTTTTAAAACAGGGGCGCATTATTCAACAAGGCTCTTATGAAGAGCTTATTGCGGTAGAGGGATATTTTAAAGACCTTGTCACCTCTGGTTTAGGCGAATTTTCTTCAACTATTGAAGAGCAGTTGCAAACAGGGAAATCATTTGATATTCAAGATAGAGATGAGCTAGATCATTCAATTCCTGTTGATAAAAAAGGTGCTCATGTAGTAGGAAACAATACACATACATCTGAAGTGTCAACGTCTAATATGGGCTTAGAAGGATGGAGATTACTCTTTTCTGTATTAAGTCCTGCAAAGTGGTCTTTAGTATTAGCTTTGATTTTTACATTCTTAACAGTATTTATGAATGTAGGACTTTTAACTGTGTCTGCATGGTTATTGGCCTCAGCTGCATTGCAACCAGGCCTTACCTATTTGAGCCTTGCCATTGTAGGGGTTCGATTCTTCGGCGTTAGCCGTGCCGTATGTCGTTATTTTGAGCGCTATACATCTCATCGGATGGCATTCCAAGGATTATATGGTTTGCGTGTATGGTTCTATGCTCATTTGGAACCATTAGCACCAGCTATTCTTAAACACTTTGGTGCTGGGGATATGTTAGGCCGTATTATGGGTGATATAGAGGTATTACAATTCTTCTACTTGCGCACATTAATTCCTCCTGTAGCAGCCATTGCTTTAACTGTTTTAGTAGCCTATGGTGTTTCTACCATTGATAGCACTTTGGTTACACCTATAGTTTTGTCGGCTTTAATATTAGGTTTTGTATTGCCTATAGTTGTATATGCTCATAATAAACAATCATTGACTGCGATTGGACCGCAACAAGGGGAGTATAAATCACTATTAAGTGATACTATGGATAGTTTGGAGGATGTCATTAGCTATGGTAATGAAGATTTAGTCTATCATCGTATTCAACATATGATGCATACTGTGGATGCTAATAAGGGTATTATTGAGCGTGGCATGAACTTAGGGAATACGCTGTTCCTAGGTGGTGTGCAAATTACTGTTGTCATTGTAGCTATATTGGCTGCCAATGCTTTGACAGGCGCTTGGGCTAGTGTTATGGTAGCGGTTGCTGCCATTGGTACACAAGCTTGGTTTGAAGCGTTACAACCTATGATTGCGGCTGTTCATCATGGTGCTGAAAGTAAGGTGGCTACGAGTCGTCTTATGGCACTCGCCAATGAGCCAATGCCTGTGGTAGACCCAAAGGCACCAAAACCATTCAATGCTAATCGAGATATTACCTTTACGGATGTATCTTTTGGTTATAATAAAGATCGTTGTATTTATGAACATCTTAGATTAGGCATTAAGCAAGGGCAATCAGTTGCTATCGTTGGTGCTAGTGGCTCTGGTAAGACTACATTATTTAATATGCTTGAGCGTTTATATGATTATGGTGGTTCCATCCATGTAGGTGACGTAGAATTAAAGGATATTTCTATAGATACATGGCGTAATGCGTTAGGAACTATTACACAAGATACGTATATCTTCCATGCGTCCTTTGAGGATAATATTCGACTAGCAAGGCCGGATGCTTCAGCAGCTGATTTAGAGCGTGCTATCGAGCGTGCTTCCTTGCGCTCTGTAGTGGATAGATTGCCAGCTGGTTTTAATACGATTGTTGGTAGTGGTGGTCATGGCTTAAGTGGTGGTGAACGTCAAAGGGTTGCATTAGCTCGATTATTTTTGCGAAATCCACAAATCGTTTTATTGGATGAACCATTAGAAGGTTTAGATCAAGTAACGAGAAAGGCTTTACATTGTGATTTGATGGAATATGTAAAGGATAAAACATGCTTATACATTACACATCAGTTAGAAGGATTAGAGCAAATGGACCGTATCGTATTTATGGATAAAGGTCAAATTATAGAAGATGGAACATATGAAGAATTGATTGCACTTCGTGGTCATTTCTATGAATATTGCTACCTATCTATGGCAAGTATTCAATAAAAATAAATATCAATTAAATTATCTATTATAACTATTAACTTATAATAGGTTGAATATTAAACTACAGTAATAAAGCCCCTTTTGCTATGTAAAAGGGGCTTTATGTATGCCTATATTTAATAGTATATGTAGTAGTCTTTTATCGATAAATCATGCAATATATGGTATAATTTGTATGTCAAAAGCTATTTTTTTGTTACCCTTGGAGGGGTTATGACTAAGATCTTCACCAAAATACGAGCGTTGGTGGATGAAGCATTATCTGATCGTGATACAGCGGTGGATAAGGTGCCTACTATAGAAAAGGCTCCATTAGAACAAGACTTGTTCGACCACCGTTTACTATATATAGAAGAAGACACAGTCAATCGTATGTTACGGGCTGCTCTTCGCAATCATTGGCTCTTTTACGCGGTAACCTTTGAATTTGAGCCAAACAATCAAATATTCCTATCCATTATTACGAAATGGGGGAATGTGATCAATGTGGAATTCACCTTAGAGGATTTATGGTTTGATGATTACTCATCATCCTTTGCAATCCGTCTCGACACAAATAATATAGATACAGGTGGGTTTATTTTAAACTCTATCCTACACTTATTAGGTAACTGGTGCCTCAGTCTCTTTGGTATATTCTTTAATCCTATTGCACTAGGTGAGAAGGGATCTACTATGCGTTTTGAGAAAAAGGGGATTATCCAGTTCGATCTATTACCGAATACACAAGTAAAAAAATTCATACCTTTGCCTGAACGACATATCGGTAGTAATGGTCCTGTTCTATTGGGGAACCCTCGTACTAGTCAATCCGTTTTACAGTTAGATTACTATGCGTTTCACGATCCAGTAGACACATTTACTGTACCAGATGTACCAACCCGTACTAGCTGGCTTCGTTCCATCGATATTGCGGCAGTTCTCTTATTGCCAATCGGCGTGTGGATTACCTTTATTATCTTGCATCACTACTTGCCTACAGAAACGTTAGAGTTCTCATTCTCTACATATTTCTTGATTTCTTTAGGGATTTTTATCATTTCCTTCTTGGTTATGAATATTCCTAGATATCTGTATATGTACTTTGATTCTCGGAAACAGTGGCAAAGTGCATTTGTACATAATAATATTAAGATTCAAATGCGCAAATTACACCGTCGTATTTTCATGCAGCAAGCTACACTCACATCTGATTGTGACGAATGTACTGCTAATGAAAGCCAAGAGCGCATTAAGCATTTGTTATTGCAAATTCGGGATAAACGGTTCCTTGCAAATCGACTCAAAATTGCTGATGATGATAGAATGCGCAAGCAGAAGGTTAAGTTTATTATCGCCTATATTGGTTGTACATTAATTGAATTGATGCTGCTCATGAATTACTAGGCATTGATTATTAAATAACATCATATGTTATGGTATAAATAAAAAACGTATCTCTTATGATATGTACCCATTTTCCTGGACACATATTGTTTACTAGCCTAAACACATGGATGCTTCCCTGTATTTTACAGGGGGCATCCATTTTGTTTTTTTCTGGATTCTTCTGTTGTTGTAATAGTTAATAGTTAATATATTCTTCTATCGCTACTGCAAAAGCATTAAATGATGAATATTCTGTTTCAAAACCATAATATATTTCTGTTTTCAATCTACCAAAAAAGGTTTCCATCACAGAGTTATCATAACAATTTCCTTTTCTAGACATAGACTGAATAATGCCATGTTCTTTAAGTGCTTGCGTAAAATAGTTATGTTGGTATTGCCATCCTTGATCAGAGTGGAAGATTAATCCCGAAAGATTAGTAAACTTCTTAAAGGCTTTCTCTAACATACGAGAAATCTGCTCTAAGTTAGGCCTTAATGCTAAGTCATAAGCAACAATCTCATTCGTATTCATATCTAAAATAGGAGACAAATAGCATTTCCCCCACGAGAAATTAAATTGAGACACATCAGTAGTCCATTTTTGTAATGGTGCAGTTGTACTAAAATCTCTATTAACGATATTTTCTGCTACTTTACCGACCTTCCCTTTGTAAGAGTGATATTTTTCTTTCGGTCGCTTTCCTGCGAGTCCCATGCTATGCATAAGTCTTTGTACTCGTTTATGATTGACTACAAAACCTCGATTAAGAAGTTCTTGGTATACACGGCGTACACCATACCGACCTTTATGTTCTGTAAAAATCTTTTGAATTTCATCTTTTAGCTCTGTATTCCTTTTATCTACAAGATCTACTTTAGTAAGTTCAAAATAATAGGTAGATTTGGCCATTTTCATAGCTTTTAGAAGATATTTTAGTTGATATCCTTGCTTTCGGAGCGTTTTAATAATCGCTGCTTTTTCGCCTTGAGACGCGCAGCTTCCTTTTCTTCTCTCAAGGCAATCTCTTTTTTTATGACTTCATTTTCAGCTTTAATATAAGCAATTTCAGCTCGTAAGCGAATGAGTTCCTCATATTCACTCTCTTTGAGTTTCCGAGGTGAGATAGTCTTAGTTACTTTCATTTTGCAATCCTTTGGTGGTCGTCCTTTAGGTTTATTCATAAGACCATTGTATCCCAAAGTTTTGTATTTATGAACCCATTGATACAGTTGTCCAGGATTAATACCAGCCACAATAGCTATCGCTCTTAAAGCTTGCCCTGAAAGAACTTGGCATACCAACTTATATTTCTCCTCTGGAGACCAATACTTCTTAGTAACTCGAAATTTATTAATATTCGGACCATGAAATTGTTCTAGTTTAACCCATTCTCTTATTTGATTATGAAATGTACGTGTTGACACACCGGCAGGTGTCTTGGGCCATTCACCTTGATAGAATAATTCAATTGCTTTTCTTTTAAATTCATAACTATATCTCATTAAAATACCCCCTTTACTGGTTGTCCAGTAAAGGGGGTACATATCATTAATAGAGATACGTTTTTTATTATGTTTGTTTTATGTTTTACCGTTTTTTACGACGTTTTCGAACGGTTTTTCTAATTTCTCGTTCTGATTCAGATCCTGGTTGTTGCATTGACTCGTAAGTTGGTCGATTGACAGGCATAAAAGGAGGATTTCCGTATTGGTTTGGTTCCGGTTGTCCCGGCAATACCCAGAAGAGGAAACCGATGAGCCATACGAAAAGCTCCAGTAAGTAATTGAATGGAGATACAGCAGAGTAAGTATTGATGAAAATAATAATTACTGACCAGAGAATCCCGGCCCATGCATTAAAGCCGATATCGTGAATACGACGGCCAAATAAGATGCAGGACAATGGGAAGAGTGTTGCTAATAAAATCCATATGATGACCCGTGTAAACCAATAAGCTGGTAAGGATACGACAAAGTCTAAGAATAGATCATCGATGTAATGAACGATGTGGAATAAAATCATTAGTACGATAAAACATATGATAAATTGAAGTCGATTTAATCGTCCCGTTAGATTAAAAATCGATAGGCCCATACGTCGACCTTGGAATGCGATGAGCAAACCTACAGTACATATGAGCAGTGTTCGTAATACAACATAGAGTAAATCCATAAGTTCCCCTTTATTTATAGCTTATAGTTGAGTTAATTCTGGCAAGACTAGCTCAAATGCTACACCTTGTTTCATAGATTTTACAGTATCTACTGTGGCTTGAATCGCTTTAGTAGTAAAATTCATTGCTAACTCTGCCGCATCATAAGGTGAATATCCCCTCATTACTGCACCGGATAATACAGCAGTAAAGATATCCCCAGTTCCTGTAGCTTTCACAGGGATAAGAGGAATATCATAAGTTTTTAAATAATCAGTTGGCCCATCATAGACAGCGATAACCGCATGCGTTTCAGATGGTACGCTGGTCATGATAACCATGTCAGGCCCCATTTGATGCAATCTTTTGCAACGATCATGCAATTCATCATCGCTAATAGGATCTGTAGAAAATGGAATATCTAATAAGAAACAAGCCTCCGTGTAATTAGGCTTTACAATATGAGCCTTGGAAACAAGTTGGCGCATAGCTACTACCATATCTGGTGTATAAATAGAGTAGAGGCGACCATCATCGGCCATAGCAGGATCGACGATAATCATTTGGCCATTGTTACCGAAGCGATCGATGGCTTCTTCCACGAGATGAATTTGTTCTGGGGATGCCAAGAAACCACTTACAATAGCGTGAAAGTCGATTTCATTTTTATCCCAGCAGTCCATAAAATCTCTCATATGTGCCGATAAATCTACAAACTCGTAGTGTGGATATTCTAAGTGATTACTCAATACAGCTGTTGCCAATGGAACCGCTTGGCAACGCATAGCGCTGATGATTGGAATCATAACGGTTAGGGCACAACGGCCGATGGAGCTCATGTCTTGAATTGTTAAGACTCTAGGTACTTCTGTCATAGACACCTCCAAAATATTATATATTTTATTGTACGTTATGTAGGGCTTTCTGTAAATGTAATGATGTAATTCATGAAATTAACTTCATAATGTAGTATAATAAAACAGATAGACTTTTTATGGAGGATAGTGACAATGACAAGGTATGTGTTTCGACGTCTAGGTGGCGCAATCATAATCTTATGGGTCATCATTACCGTAACATTTGCATTAATGCATGCAATTCCGGGGGGACCTTTTACAACTGAGAAGAAATTACCACCTCAGGTGAAAGCAAGTATTGAAGCAAAGTATCATCTTGATGATCCTGTGTGGAAGCAGTATGGTGATTATTTAGGTGGTGTTATTACTGGTGATTTGGGACCATCATACAAGTATGAAGGCCGTAGTGTAAACGATATTATCAGCGATGCATTCCCAATTTCTGCACAGCTCGGCTTATTATCATTAATGGTGGCTGTAGTAGGTGGCATTGCAGCAGGTGCTATTAGTGCTATGCGCCCTAATGGTATCGTTGATTATGCGGTAACCATATTATCTACAATTGGTATTTCTGTGCCTACCTTTATTATTGGTGCCGTTCTTGTATATGTGGTGGGCTTTGAACTAGGCTGGTTCCCAGTGGCCTTATGGCGTGGTCCATCTTATATGGTGCTACCAGTATTAACGTTAGCTGCACAACCGATGGCATTCATTGCACGCTTAACACGCAGTGGGTTGCTTGATGTGTACCAACAAGAATACATCCGTACAGCTCGCGCCAAAGGCTTGAGTTCTTGGACTATTTTGACACGTCATGCGTTAGGGAATGCTATTTTGCCAGTTATTACCTATTTGGGCCCATTGGCTGCCAGCCTTTTGACAGGTAGCTTTATCGTAGAAACAATCTTTGCTATTCCAGGCCTTGGACAGTATTTCGTAACATCTATTTATAACCGTGATTATACCGTTATTCTTGGCATTACGATTTTCTATAGTGCTCTTGTAGTATTTCTTAATATTTTGGTGGATATGATTTATCCATTAATTGATCCACGTGTTACGACAGAGGAGGGGACAGATGAATAAGGAAGATTTTTTACCTATTGAGCGAACCCCTCAAGAAGAAATTACAAGCTTTATAAAACGCCCTAGTAAATGGGCGAGATTTAAGGTAAATCGCTTGGCCGTAGTAGGGGCAACCATCATTATGGTGATGATTGTATTGGCTATTTTAGGCCCCCTAATTTCGCCATATACCTATGCAGACCAATCCTTGATTGATGCGAACCAAAGCCCAAGCTTTAGTCATTGGTTTGGTACCGATACATTAGGTCGCGACATTTACACTCGCGTTATGTACGGTGCTCGTATTTCCTTAACCATCGGTTTTGTAGCGGCATTTATCAATCTTGTTATCGGCGTTACCTATGGCGGTATTGCAGGTTACCTTGGTGGTAAGGTTGACCGCATCATGATGGGGCTGGTAGATGTATTGTACGGTATTCCACTTTTACTGTATGTAATTTTGTTGATGGTTGTACTTGGCCCTGGCTTAACATCTATTTTCGTAGCATTGGGCATTGCGTACTGGCTGAATATGGCCCGTATCGTACGTAGTCAAATTTTGAAAGTTAAAAACGAAGAATATATCATTGCTGCTGAAGCGATGGGCATTCCCAAATATCGCATTTTATTGCGTCATATTTTGCCAAACTGTGTGGGACCAATCATCATTACTTTGACATTGGCCATCCCAGAGGCTATTTTTACAGAAGCATTCCTTAGTTTTATCGGCTTAGGTGTAAATGCACCTATGGCGAGCTGGGGTGTACTCGCTTCTGAAGGGATTAGTAGCATGCGCTCTTATCCGTTCCAATTGATTTTTCCTGCTGTTGCCATTAGTGTTACCATGCTTGGTTTCGCATTCCTTGGTGATGGCTTACGTAATGTGTTAGACCCTAAGGAAGGAGATAGATAATGAATAACGCAATTGTTGATGTGCGCAATGTGTCCATTACCATCGATACCTTCCAAGGCCCTTTACGGGTTATTCGCAATCAAGATATTTCCTTACAACCAGGTGAGATTTTAGGTATTGTTGGTGAATCCGGCTGCGGTAAATCTGTGCTAGTTAATTCCTTAATGGGATTACTACCATATGGTAAAACAAAAATCAAAGCCGATACATTTATGATTGATGGCAATGATTGCCTTGAATTTACTGAAGATGACTGGAATGAACTCCGTGGTACTACTGTTGCCATGGTATTCCAAGATCCTATGACATCTTTGAATCCAATCATGACGATTGGGGAGCAAATGTATGAGGTTATCCATCGTACCAATGCATATGGTGAGGATTATGATGAACGTGCTATCGCCATCGACTTGTTAAAGAAGATGGGCCTTTCAACACCGGAAAGACGATTATCTCAATATCCTCATGAATTGAGTGGTGGTATGCGCCAACGCGTTTGTATCGCTATGGCTGTGGCAGGTCGTCCAAAGGTTTTGATTTGTGATGAACCTACAACGGCTCTTGATATTACAACAGAGGCTCAAATCTTACGCCTTATGCAAACATTAGCTGTAGAGGCTGGTATTGGCATTATCTTTATTTCTCATAATTTACGCGTTATCGCTCAAATTTGCGATCGTGTTATGGTTATGTATGCTGGTAAATGTGTTGAATCTGCTACAGTGGAGGGCATCTTTAATGAACCTCGCCATCCGTACACATTAGGGTTGTTGCTCGCTCTGCCACAAGGTAAATGGCATGGTGAGTTAAAAGCCGTTGAAGGTCAACCGCCAGATTTGTTTGATTTGCCGCGAGGCTGTGCATTTAATCCACGGTGCAAGTGGGCTATGCGTATCTGTGGTAATCGGATTCCTATGGTTACAAATGTTGGTGAGAATCATCAATTTACATGTTGGTTAGCTAAGTTGGAGGGACTTTAATGAGTTACGTATGGGAAACTGACAATCTCGTTAAAGAGTTCACTCTGTCAGGAGGCTTATTTAAGCCAAAACACACGGTACATGCTGTACAAGGCGTGAGCCTATATCAATCACCAGGGGAGACCCTTGGTATCGTAGGTGAGTCTGGATGTGGTAAATCCACATTTGGCTACACTTTGATGGGCTTACATCAAGCTACATCAGGTTCTATTTATATGAACGGTCGCCAGATTGATCCATATGTGGATCGAAAAGCTGTTCATCCGGTGATGCAAATGGTATTCCAAAACCCTTATGCATCTCTTAATCCACGTCTTACAGTTAATGCGATTCTAGAGGAACCATTGGAGCTAGATCCAAAATATACACCTCGCGATCGTGTTATTCGTGTAAAAGAAGTGCTTGATCAAGTTGGTTTAAACATGTCCTTTGGTGAGCGTTATGCTCATGAATTGTCAGGTGGCCAACGTCAACGTATCGGTATTGCACGGGCTCTCATTATGCAGCCACAGTGTATCATCTGTGATGAACCGATTTCAGCACTAGATGTATCCATTCAAGTACAAATTATGACCTTGCTTGAGAGATTACAAGAACAACATGGTATTTCGTACCTCTTTATTTCTCATGATTTAAATATGGTGCGCTACATCAGTCATCGCATGGTGGTTATGTACTTAGGTGCTGTTATGGAAGAAGGTCCAGCACTGGATTTATACGAATTCCCACAACATCCTTACACTCGTGCATTGACGGCCTTAAATGGTCCTGTTATACCACATGCTCCAATTGGAGCACCTCTTAAAGGGGACCCACCAAATCCACTAGACCCACCGAAAGGTTGTTTGTTTAGTGGTCGATGTCCAGAAGCAGAGGGTCGTTGCTTTGCAGAACGTCCACCTCTTCGTGATTGGGCAGATCGCCGCATCGCATGCTGGCACATATAATGGGAGAATAGTATGGAAAAGTTACTTGTTGGCAAGTCCTTGGAGCATCAACTCGATACAGTTATTAAAGAATTAGCACCAAAAGGAAATATATCCTATGTAGTACTTCAATTTGACGATGAAGAGGAACCGATTATTATCGCTTCTAAAGGGGAGGATACGGTACATTCTAGTGCAAGTTTGATTAAGGTACTCATCATGGAGTATGTGTTCCATTTAGCTCGTACTGAACAGTTAGACCTTAATGATACAGTTCCACTATCTAGAACACCTCGTGTTGAAGGTGGTGGAGCACTACAAGAATTAGTAGCAAAGCATAGCTTTACGTATCTTGAGTTATGCCGTCTTATGATGGTTCTCAGCGATAATATTGCAACAAATTTGCTCATTACAGTTCTTGGAATGGAAAATATCAATGCTCGTGCAGAACAGCTTGGTGTAGATGAGATAGAACTTAATCGCATGATGATGGACTTTGAAGCTCTCGCCGAAGGCCGTGATAATCGTATGACTGCTATGGCGTTAGCTCGTCTCTATAAACACATTTTTGAATGTCGCGATAGAGATTTTTATGGCCGAGAAATGTGGAACATTTTAGGTCGCCAACAATTCCGTGATATTTTGCCATTTTATTGGGGAGAAGATGTACGCTTTCACCATAAAACAGGATCCCTTAATCGCGTAGAGCATGATGGGGGCATATTGGAAACGTTTAGAGGTCATTTTTGCTTTATCCTTTTGATGAGCGATATTGATAATGACCGAGGTAAAGAGTTAGGCGCTCGAGTAGGGCGTATCATGAAAGAATTTGTAGAGGAAGCATTGCCATGATGGATAAACGAAATTTGTTAAAACTCATGGTCCTTGCTCTTGGGGTGAGTGTGCTCTTGTTTGTATTTGGTTATCCTCGCGGGGAACAACCAATTGATGAGCATACAATCCGATATGTTATTGAGCAGGAACCATCCACATTGGATCCAGCAAAGTCTACTACCTCTCCGGAGGCAACGGTTCAACTCCAATTATTTGACGGTTTAGTTCGTTTAAATGATGAAAGTGAACCAGAGGCAGCACTTGCTAAAAGCTGGGATATTTCTGATGATGGTCGCGAGTATACCTTCCATTTGCGACCAGATTTAAAATGGTCCAATGGAGAGCCTTTGACGGCTCATGATTTTGAATACGCTTGGAAACGCGTATTAGACCCTGAAGTCCATGCGGACAATGCATATATGTTATATGTATTAAAAAATGGCGAAGCCTTTAATAATGGTGATGCCAAAGCTGAAGACGTTGGTGTTAAGGCCATCGATGATGATACATTGGTAGTTACCTTAGAAAATCCAACCGCCTATTTCTTAAAATTATTAGCATCTCATAGTTACTATCCAGTAAGTCAAAAGGTTGTAGAGGCTCATGAAAACTGGGCTGCTAATGCAGATACATTTGTGTCTAATGGTCCATACCGCTTATTATCTTGGAAGCATAATGGGGAAATGGATTTCATTAAGAATTCAGATTACTGGGATGCGGACTCTGTAAAAACAGAGAAGATGAATTGGCCTATCAGTGAATCCCAAAGCACACGCCTTACATTGGTTGAAGGTGGCGAAGCAGATATGACTGTTGAGCCTCCTGTAGCGGATCAAAAACGTTTAGAAGAAGCGGGCCTATTACATATTGGACCTATGCTTGGTAACTATTACTACGTATTCAATGTGAAAGCAGAGCCTTTTACAGATCCTGAAGTACGTAAAGCATTCTCCATGGTTATCAACCGTGCTAATATCGTTAACAATATTGTTCGTGGCGGTAAAGAGGCTGCTTATGCATTTGTTCCATATGGCATGCTTGAAAGTAACGGTCGTGAAGACTTCCGTGAAGCTGGTAGCTATCTCGTTTACGAAGATGTAGAGCAAGCGAAAGAAATTTTGAAACAAGCTGGCTATGATAAGAACCATCCATTGCCTCCAATTACGATTTTGTATAATACAAGCGAATTACATAAAGCGATTGCTGAAGCTGTACAGGATGCATGGGTAAATGCATTTGGTGCAGATGTGCGCTTACAAAATCAAGAGACAAAGGTATTCTTAGCCGACCGCGAAGCTGGTAAATATCAAGTTGCTCGTGCTTCTTGGGTTGCGGATTACAGTGATCCACAAAACTTCTTAGAAGTATTCTCTGCGGAAGACAACGATAGTCAGTACCATAGTGAAGACTATAATGAGTTAATCGCTCGTATTCGTACGACACCAAATGGGGCTGAACGGGATGCGTTGATGCATAAAGCAGAACAGATGATTTTTGATGAATCTCTAGTAATGCCATTGTATTTCACAACACAACCATATGTAACAAATGGAAGTATTCAAAATTATTTCTGGACTACATTGGGCCTTGTTGACTTTAAAAAAGCATACAAATAAGATACACTTAAGACGTACACTATGTGTACGTCTTTTGTTGTATTTTATGAGGACATATGAACTGGATTGAACCAAAGCGCTTAGCACCGGGCATGACCATAGGTATTATGGCACCTGCCAGTGCAAGCGATGAAGATTTACATAGAATAGAAGAAATTTGTAACCTAAGGGGCTATAAAGTACTCTTTGGTGAAAGTGCACATCGTAAAGGACTCTATGGTGGTACACCAGAGGAGCAATCCCAAGAGTTTCAATATATGATGACCACCGCACTTTGTGATGCGGTGCTAGCTTTGCGCGGTGGTTACGGAACGATGCGTTATCTAGACTTATTAGATTATAAGGCCATTCGTAAATATCGTAAGGCCTTTGTCGGGTATAGTGACTGCACGGCTCTTCATATGGCTATCAATCGATATAGTAGACTTATTACGTATCACGGGCCGATGGGCGTAGATTTTAAGCCTGAACGCAAAGCAGATATTGATGCTTTATTTAATACTTTAGAAGGTAAATTACAAGTCATAGAACCCTTACCTGAACCGCCTCGTGGTGCTATTGGTACTGAGCTAGGCGAAGGTATTTTACGGGGCGGCAATATGACGATGTTATCTATGTTGTCGGGAACACCGTATTTTTTAGAGGATGCATCTTGGAAGGATACATTACTATTCATTGAAGATGTAGGAGAGGCACCTTATAAGCTAGATCGCATGTTGCAACAATTTCGCCTCAGTGGTTTATTGAGTCGTATTAAAGGTTTAGTGATTGGTACTTTTACAGATTGTGAAGGCGACGATGATGAGCGTGATTACGATTTAGGCTATGAAGCGTTACGCTACATGGAGGAAAATAGAGACCCTGAATTGTTGGATCCTTTTGTATGCTATGTCCCAACAGGTCATGGAACGCCGCATCAAACATTACCACTAGGAGCGATGATTAACTTTAGGTATATTTCAAATACCATAATTGTTCATCCCTATACGAAATAGACACATTCTCCTTAGTTAGAATAAATAATCAACAGTATAAATTAGAAATTAAAAAGGGAAGTTATGACATTACAAGAACGAGAGGCTCGTGCCTGTGCCATCATAGATAGTATGACAGAGGAATTGCGCGATATCTCCTTATATTTACACGATAACCCAGAATTGGGCTTAAACGAGCATAAAGCAGTTAAGGTAATTAACCAATTCTTAGAAACACATAATTTTACATCTCAAGTGGGGCTAACTGATTTTCCAGAGTTACAAACGGCGTTACGGGGTGACTATAACGGTACTGCACAGCATAAAATAGCCTTTTTAGGTGAATATGATGCACTACCAGAACTCGGTCATGGTTGCGGACATAATCTCATTGCCATGATGAGTTTAGGCGCGGCGGTTGCTTTTAGTCAATGTGCACCAGAAACATGGGGAACGACCTTCTTTGGATGTCCTGCAGAGGAAACCATTGGTGGTAAGGTATATATGGCGGAGGCAGGTCTATTTAAAGGCTATGATGCAGCACTCATCATTCATCCAGGCGGTGAAAATGAAGTGGGTGGCACATCGTTAGCGACGCATCCCTTAGAGGTAACCTTCCATGGTCGATCCTGTCATATCGCATCACTTACTGATTCTGGTATCAATGCCTTAGATTGTGCTGTAGATCTTTATCAAAGAGTTAAAGAGTTAAAGAAAACCTTCCCTAAAGGTGCTATTGTAGGTGCTATATTTACCGAAGCTGGTACGGCACCAAACGTAGTAACTCCTAAGGCTACGCTTCGCATGACTGTACGGGGGCGTACGGTGGATGATTTAGAAGGTATTATTTTGCCGGCTATCAAAGCGGCTGCGCAAGAGATCGGAGCATCCTATGGCGCTCAAGTTGAAATGCATCATTATGAGCCACTTTTTAAGGATATGCGTCAAGATAAAAAGTTATTAGATCTTTTTAACGATGTGATGACTGAGTTTGGTGAAACACCTCGTATATTGCCTGATGATGAAGCGGATGGTAGCACTGATGTAGGGAATGTATCCTATGAGGTGCCTACGGCACAGCCTACATTACAGATTGGATTAGGCTTAGAAGCGCATACGCCAGAGTTCACTTGTGCAGCCGGTTCCGATTATGGATTGGAGCAAGCGATTAAGGGCGCTAAGATTATGGCTGTGGTAGCCTTGCGTTATGCAGTAGGTAAGTGATGTTCAATTTTTGACATATAGAGGTCAAAAAGGTACAATAGATATAATATTTAAGTAAGTATGAAACAAGCCGTCTTCAACAAGACGGCTTTTATTCCGGTGGAGATAGATATGAGTGTTTTAACCGTTTCAAATGTAACCCATGGTTTTGGAGCGCGACAAATTTTAGATGATGCATCATTCCGCTTGTTGAAAGGTGAACATGTAGGGTTAATTGGTGCTAATGGTGAAGGCAAGTCTACATTCCTAAATATCATTACAGGCAAAATACCTCCTGATGAAGGTAAAATTGAATGGTCCAATCAAGTAACTGTAGGTTATTTGGATCAACATGCGGTCCTCGAAAAGGGCATGACCATTCGCGACGTATTGCAACGAGCTTTTGATGATTTGTTTGTAATGGAGCAAAACATTAACGATGCGTACAATCGCATGGGTGATGTGTCTGAAGATGAAATGAATAAGCTTCTCGAGCAAGTAGGGGAGTGGCAAGAAATTCTAGAGCAGCGTGGCTTCTATGAAATTGATGCGGTTATTGAGCGTACAGCTGCAGGTTTGGGCCTTATGGATATTGGACTTGACCGAGATGTTACGGAGCTCAGCGGTGGCCAGCGTACAAAGGTTTTACTTACAAAACTTTTACTAGAAAAACCGACGATTTTGCTCTTGGACGAACCGACAAATTATCTTGATGTAGAGCATATCCAATGGTTGCAAAACTATTTACAAAACTACGAAAATGCGTTCATCTTGATTTCTCATGATATGGAGTTTTTAAATTCCGTAGTCAACGTGATTTATCATATCGAGCAAGCAGTTTTAACGCGTTATACTGGCGACTATCATCAGTTCCAAGCGGCTTATGAAGTGAAAAAAGCGCAAGCAGCTAAGGCTTATGAGCGTCAACAACAAGAAATTGAGCGCATGGAAGACTTTATCCAACGCAATAAGGCTCGTGTAGCAACGCGTGGTATGGCAAATTCTCGAGCTAAACGGTTAGAGAAAATGGAGATTTTGGAAAAGCCAAAAGAGTACATTAAACCAAGTTTTGGTTTTAAAGAAGGCCGTACGCCAAGTCGTTTTATTGTAGAGGCCTTTGGTTTGGAATTAGGCTATGATGAACCGTTGACTCGACCAGTAGACTTTCAAATTGAAAGAAATAAAAAAATCGCTATTCGTGGCGTTAATGGTCTAGGTAAAACGACATTATTGAAAACAATTTTAGGGTTATTAAAACCGGTGAGTGGTGAGTTGGTAAAAGGTGATTTCTTACAAATTGGGTATTTTGCTCAAGAAGATACACCATCCAATTCTGAAACTGCCTTAGATTATATTTGGAATGAATATCCGGCAATGACTAATGCAGAAGTACGTGCAGCGCTTGCTCGTTGTGGCCTTACTAACGAGCATATTACATCGCAAATGCGCGTGTTATCTGGTGGTGAGAATGCAAAGGTTCGCTTATGTAAACTGATGCAAAATAAGTACAATGTACTCGTATTAGACGAACCAACGAATCACTTGGACATTTATGCAAAAGAAGAACTGAGTCGTGCTTTGCGTGAGTTCAAAGGAACTATCGTTTTAGTAAGTCATGAATCTGAATTTTATAAAGATTGGGTTACGGATATTTGGAATATTGAGGATTGGACGACGAAAATCGTTTAGGAGGACCGATGAATCAACGTGCAAAGGACGGGATAAAGCAATTTTTAGCGGCTTTATCTGTTGATACTGAGGCGCCAGAGCTAGAGAAAACACCAAGTCGTGTAACAGAATTATATAGTGAATTATTCAGTGGCGTAGGATTAGATACAAAGTCAGCCTGGGGTGAAACATTTAGTACTGATTATAAGGGTCTTGTAGCGGTTACAGGAATTCCTTTTTACTCTATGTGTGAGCACCACTTGTTGCCATTCTTTGGAACCGTGGATATTGTGTACCAACCTAAGGATGGGTGTGTGGCAGGGCTTAGCAAGTTTCAAGATATTGTTAATATTCTTAGCCGGAGGCCGCAACTACAAGAGCGGTTAGCATCAGAATTAGCAGATGCAATTATGAATGATTTATCTGCTCATGGTGTATTCGTACGCATTACATCGACTCAGTTGTGTATGCTTATCAAAGGGACCATGCAGCAAGATTCAAAGGTTATTACATTAGAAAGCCGTGGTGTACTAGCAGAGACTGGCACATTACGAGATGAAGCGTTGGCAATGTTAGGTGGAGGACAGGCAAATGTTTAAACGTAGAAATTACACATGGAATGATGGCAAAAGTTTATCTTTGTGCGATCGTACCCTTATTATGGGGATACTAAATGGTACGCCTGACTCTTTCTCTGATGGTGGTAAATTCAATACTCCAGAAGCGGCAGCAGCACATGTAACGCAAATGATTGAAGATGGTGCTGATATCATTGATTTAGGCGTAGAATCTACGCGCCCTGGTTGCACACCATTGACAGCAGATGAAGAAATTGAACGCTTAGCCCAATTGATAGACCCTGTACTACATGCATCTACAGTACCTGTATCTATCGATACCTATCATGCTAAAACTGCTGATTATGCACTTTCAAAGGGCGCTCATATTTTAAATGATATTTGGGGCTTACACTATGATCCTGATATGGCAGCAATAGCCGCAAAATACAAGGTACCTGTAATCATCATGCACAATAGTAATGATACAAACTATGGTGACATCATTGAAGATATGAAGGCATACTTCTTCTTTGCTGTAGATAAAGCCTTAAAGGTTGGTGTAACACCACAACAAATTTGGCTTGATCCAGGTATCGGATTTTTTGGTAAAACAGAAGAACAAAATATTGAAGTTATGCAACGTTTAGGCGAATTAACGGCTTATGAATACCCTATTTTACTTGCCCCTAGCCGTAAGGGTTTTATCGGTTCTATGTTGGGCGGTTTACCTCCAGAAGAACGCGATGAAGGCACGGTAGCGGCTTGTATTACGGGTGTATTCCAAGGTGTTGATATGGTGCGTGTTCATAATGTGAAAATGCACAAACGCGCCTTGGCCGTAGCAGATGGCCTATTACGAGGTGAATAATGGATAAAATCGTTTTAAAAAACATGGCATTTTATGGATACCATGGCAATTTGACATCTGAACAAGCGCAAGGACAGCGCTTTTTTGTAGATGTTGAAATTACTACGGATCTTACAAAGGCCGGTCAAAGTGACCAGTTAGAGGATTCTATCAATTATGTAGAAGTATATGAGCTTGTAGAATCTGTTATGACTGGAGAAAAACATAATTTATTAGAGCGTTTAGGTGCACTTATTGCCGACTCTTTATACCAACATTATCAAGGTATCGTTGGCTTATCTGTAACGGTGCGCAAACCATCTGTACCTATTGCTGGTATCCTAGATTATGTTGAGGTTGTCACTACAAGAGGTCAAATTTGATGTATACCTATTACATCAGTGTAGGTTCAAATATAGGTGATAAAAGAGGCTATATTAATTCCGCTTTTCACCTATTACAAGGGCATGAGGCCGTTTCAGAGGTTATTAGTTCTTCTTTGATAGAAACGGAACCTTGGGGATATACAGATCAGGCGTCATTTATTAATGGCATGTGGTCTTGTAAAAGTACTTTGAATCCTCATGAAATGTTAAGTGTCCTTCAGTCCTTAGAACAAGAGGCTGGTCGTGAACGACTCATTCACTGGGGACCACGTACATTAGATTTAGATATTATTTTGGCTTTTGATGAAGCCGGTTCTATGATTTCCATTTGTGCTGAAACTCTAACTATACCGCATCCTTATTTTTGGGATAGAACCTTTGTCTTAGAACCTTTACATGAGTTGTTACCAACTTTTACCTATAAGGGTATCTCAATTAGCGAGCGACTAGCTACATTAAGTTTGGCATAGAAGTCCACAAAGATATTAAAAAAATTTACAGTTATACCTAGAATTGGGATTATATTAATAGGGACTTACTGTAATGGCAATATATTATTACGTTTTATGCCTGGGGATTCATAGGGAGTATAAATGAATATAAAACGTATCGGTTTATGCATACTAGCATTAATTGTAGTGGGGCTCTCCTATTGGCTTGCAGTAGGTGGCAATTACGACAGTAAAACAGTACGCATAGACCCAGAAGAGCATACATTAGTAAATTCTAGTGATGCCATCATTTCAAAACGAATATTAGCGATGAAGTCTATCGACTCACAAGTGTACTTTCTAGGTTATGAAGGGTATGGTATTTATAATTTAGCTGATAATACACTTCGGTTGATGCCTATTACCTTTCGTGGCCAACATATTGAGCCACCGAAGACCGAGAATTACCAACGTGGTTTACGAGAGATTACTATGGTAAAAACTTTCTCTGATTTTAGTGGGCCAGAACAATCCGTACTCAAGGATTTGTTGGAATCTACAGATAGAGGAGCTCATTATTATGGGGACTTTTACCATTCAGGTTATGAGTCATCCCTCATTGACATGAAGGATCAATATTTTATAACGAATACGGTACGAGCTTTAAAGCGTATAAATCATACATTGTATGTATATGATGCGTCAGGGTTTATTATCATTGATTTAGATAGTCGTCGTATTCAAGGGTTCTTTAATAATCGTCTAGGTGGAGAAGGACCCAAAGGAGTACCTGATAGCTTGCGTGGCCATTATGGTTCAGATTTCACGATGATATATGCATTGTCCAAGTTAGATCCAAAGGATTTAGAGATTTTATGGTCAATGCGAAAACAATATTTAGAAAAGTCACCACAAGTGATGGAGAATAAGGATTTATTCCCGCTTAATCTTGATGAGATGACTTTATAGGAGGTATATTATGCTTTGGTCAATTATTGTAGGCGGATTCATTGGTTTTGTAGCTGGTCGTATTACTAAAAAGGCGCAAAGCATGGGGATTATTCTTCGTGTTATTGCTGGTTTAGTAGGGGCTTCTGTAGGTCAAGCTTTGCTTGGTACTTGGGGCCCAAGTCTTGCAGGCATGGCATTAATTCCGTCCATCGTTGGTGCAGTTATAGTGATTGCTGTAGTAAGCTTCTTTACTGGACGAGACTAACTATATAATAGAAGGACTATTATAGGATTTCCTATAATAGTCTTTTTTTATCGCTATAAATCTATTTTCTTATATACCTATGAGAAAATAGGTATATAATAGTTTATGTATTTTACAAGCAATATGTTTTAATATAACTTAACATTGTCGATTCATATAATGGCAATCGCTGGTTTAAGTGGAATTGTATTAGAAGATGTATATCTTTTAGTGCGAATCGTAGGAGGCCCTTATGAAGTTACGTAAAGTAGGTATTATTGGCACTGGACATGTAGGTTCTCATGTAGCATTTTCTCTTGCTCTACAAGGTGAAGTAGATGAATTGTATATGATGGATATTGACGAGAAAAAAGCTAAAGCACAAGCAATGGATATAAATGATGCTGTTAGCTATATTCCTCATAAAGTAACAGCTACTGCAGGTCCTATTGAAGATTGTGGGGATTGTGATATTCTCGTATTTAGCGCTGGTCCTTTACCAAATTTATATCAAGATCGTTTAGAAAGTCTTGGTGATACAGTAGAGGTTTTAAAGGATGTTATTCCTCGAATTAAAAAGTCTGGCTTTGATGGTTTTATTATCTCTATTTCTAATCCTGCTGATGTTGTTGCTACTTATTTATGTAAACATTTAAATTGGAATCCAAAACGTATTATTTCCAGTGGTACAGCTTTAGATTCAGCGCGTTTACAAAAAGAATTGGCGCGCATTTTTAATATTAGTAACCGTACAATTACAGCCTATTGTTTAGGTGAACATGGCGGTAGTGCTATGGTGCCATGGTCTCATGTTTATGTACAAGGAAAGCCGTTAGTACAATTACAACAAGAATTGCCTCATAGATTTCCTACACTTGATCATACTCAAGTGCTAGATGATGTAAAAATTGGTGGTTACCATGTATTGGCTGGTAAAGGCTCCACAGAGTTCGGCATTGCTAGTGCAACAACAGAATTAATTCGTGCTGTATTCCATGACGAAAAGAAAGTCTTGCCATGTTCTTGTTATCTAGATGGCCAATATGGTGAAGAAGGTATCTTTGCATCTACACCAGCAGTTATTGGTAAAGATGGCATTGAAGATGTATTTGAATTAAAGCTTACCGAAGAGGAATTGGCTTTGTTTAAAAAGTCTTGCGCTGTTATTCGTGAATACGCTCATAAAGCAGAGTCCTTATAAGGCTCGTATCTGTTATATAAGTCTAGTGCTGATAATAAATATCTATATATAGAGAGAATATATAGATTTAAAGGAAACTATAGATAATTTTATTTAGTCCCTAACAAGGTTCTATGATATAATTAAAAAATGACAGTATACAGATGATGAATATTTTTGGGGGACATTATGAGTCAAGACACTATGGAAGTACAACGTCCAAAAAGGCCGCGCAAACGGGTTCGCCCTAATCGCAAAGCGCAGGATCAACGTATTATCCTCATGTGGATCAAGCGAATTGGTATAGGGATTATGGTGCTGCTATTGTTAGGGCAAGCCTATCGCTTGGTGGCTGTATATCAAGAAAAACAACATATTGAGCAACAATTGCAAGAATTAAAACAGCGAAATGAAGAATTAGAACAGGAAAAGGCTAAGTTGCAAGATCCAAAGACCATTGAGGGGGTGGCTCGTGAGGAGCTCGGCCTTGTAAAACCTGGTGAAGTACCTTATGTAAAATAGGTTTGACTGTAGTAATTTAGATTCGCATTAGTTTGTAGTTTGAGGTTTCCGCATTAATTAGGAGGTTGCATGGCAATCGAAGTTGGTAACATTATTGATGGTACCGTATCTGGTATTACAAAATTCGGTGTATTTGTTGATTTAGGAGAGAAGCAAACCGGTCTAGTTCATATTTCTGAAGTAGCTCATGGGTATGTCGAAGATATTAATACCGTATTAAAGGTTGAAGATCCAGTAAAGGTTAAGGTTTTATCTATTGAAGGCAATAAAATAGGCCTTTCTATTCGTCAAACACAACCTAAAGAGACACCAAGTGAAGAGCGACGTCCTCGTCGTGTTCAATCTAAACAAAGCACAGAGGCTTTTGAAGCAAAGATGAAATCATTCTTGCGCGATAGCAATGAACGATTGCATGATTTAAAACGCAATACAGAAGGTAAACGCGGAGGCCGAGGCGGTCGTCGAGATTAATAGTGAGAGATGGCATTGAGCCATCTCTTTACTTATGTATAGGCTTTCACAGTATAATAGTGTTAGAGGAATACTAATTATGTAAGGAGCGGTTATGAAGTTAGCTATTATCGATATTGGATCTAATTCAGTGCGCTTATTATTGGCTACCTATGAGAATAATATATGGCACTATGAGCCAAAACAGTTATGGACTACTCGATTGGGACAACGAAATGCAGATGGTACATTGCGATCTGAATCGATGGAGTCATCGTATCAGGCCTTTAAGGATATTAAAAACTTGGCAGACCAATATGGTGCGGACTATTGCTTTGGTTTTGCTACTAGCGCTGTTCGTGAGTCTCAAAATGGGCTTGAATTTATGGAACGAATCACGGAATACTGCCCTATGGAATGGCGAATTTTATCAGGTGATGAAGAGGCTATTTATGGATTTAATGGTGCCTTGGGAGATCAGTTGAATGATGGTCGTCATTATACGACTATCGATATTGGTGGGGGTAGTACAGAACTCGCTTTAGGAAATAAAGACGGCGTATATTGGAGTCGTTCTTATCCAGTGGGAGCGGTGCGTTTACAATCTATGTCTGACGAAGGACCTCAACGGGTATGGGAAGAAACTCGATTCCTTTGGGACCCAATGATGATTCAAGGCGAATTTGGTGAATTTATTGGCATCGGTGGTACATTAACGACGCTAGCTGCTATAGATTTAGGCCTTGAAAATTATGATGGTACAAAGGTGCAAGGTCATAAATTAAGTCGTGAAACAGTAGAGGGCATTATTCTAAACTTGCGTTACATGAGTTGCGACGAGAGATTACAGGTAAAAGGTTTACCTGCAGGCCGTGCCGATATCATTGTAGCCGGTGCAGAAATTTTGACGTCCTTTATGGATGCCTATGAGGTTCCTCATGTATTTGTGAGCGATCAAGATGGTATGGAGGCGATGGCCCGTGAATGTGAAAGCACTCGTTCGAACTGTTAATCACACCTTAAAATCGCATAATCTATTTCCCGAAAATAGTCGAATCTTAGTGGCATGCTCCGGTGGACCTGATTCAATGGCTCTATTGCATTTGTTGAAAGACATTGCCATACATCGACATACAACGTATGAATTAGGTGTGGCTATCGTAGATCACTGCATTCGTCCTGAAAGCAAGGAAGAGGTTTTGTGGCTCCAACATCAAGTAGACGATTTAGGACTACCATTTTATTCTGCTACATTTGATGTGCCTCGCTTGAGCAAGGAACAAAAAATGTCTGAAGAAACTATGGGGCGTCAAGTACGGTATCAATGGCTTACAGAGGTTGCAAAGTCTGAAAACTATGATTATGTTGCGGTGGCTCATCACAAGGATGATCAAGCAGAGTCGATTCTAGCACATATCATCAGAGGTTCGGGATTAAATGGTTTGGCCGGCATGTCTGTAGTAAGCTCTGAATATGCTACTCCTGTAATTAGACCGCTGTTAGAGGTTACAAAAGAAACCTTATTGGCTTATTTAGAGGTGAAGAGGATTTCCTATTGTGTTGATCGTACGAATGAAGATGTGCGATACCAACGAAATAGGATTCGGCATCGTATTATACCTGAGTTAGAAGCTATTAATCCAAATGTAGTAGATGCTATTGTTAGATTGGGAAATTCCGTACATGAAGATTTACTAGTTATGTCTGATTTAACGGAGCTAGCTTTCGAAAAACTTGTGACTATAGGTGCTGATGGGGTGAGCTTATCTCGCCGTGCCTTACGACAAGAATCGTTGGCAATACAACGGCGCTTATGGCAGCGTTTAGTGAATACGGTAGACCCTGATATAACGCTTTCTGCAGCCCATCAAGAGCAATTACTTGATATTGTTAACACCGGGGAAGAGAAAACTTTCACTATTAAAAGTATAAAAGTAACCGCTCAATGTGATACAATAAAAATATATTGCGAACATTAATATGAATCGTGGAGGTCATATAGATGCATCAAGATGCAAAAGAGATTTTATATACAGCGGAACAATTACAAGCTCGTGTAGCAGAGTTGGGTAAAGCAATTAGCGAAGACTATAAAAATGAATCTGTCGTGCTTGTAGGGGTATTAAAGGGAGCTGTCGTTTTCTTTACAGACTTAGCACGCGCTATCGATGATAGTGTAGATGTAAGTTTTGACTTTATTTCTTGCTCTAGCTATGGTAGCGGCACAACAAGTACAGGGGTAGTACGAATTTTAAAAGATTTGGATCGCTCTGTAGAGGGTAAGCATGTACTCGTTGTTGAAGATATCGTAGACACTGGTACAACATTACATTATTTATTAGAAAATTTACATGCTCGTGGTGCTAAAAGCGTACGCCTTGCAGCGTTGTTGAATAAACCAGATCGCCGTAAGATGGATGTAAATGTTGACTATGTAGGCTTTATTATTCCTGATTACTTTGTTATCGGTTATGGTTTAGACTACGCTGAAAAATATCGTCATTTACCATATATCGGTATTTTGAAGGAAGAAATGTATCAAAATTAAAAATATGATATAATATATGAGTGCATCTCTCAATGAGATGTACTCAATTCGTTTATACAACTAAAAATTATTATTGAAAGGGGTAATCTTTTGGGTCGATTTACAAAAAATATCGTCCTTTATTTACTTATCATTGCCGCTTTCGTTATCGCCATTGACGCTTTCTCTGGTCAAAGTGCGAATAAATCTGAATTAAGCTACACAGGATTTATTCAACAAGTACAACAGAAAAAGGTTGAGTCCGTAACGATTACCAATGATCATGGTATTAAAGGTAAACTAAAAAATGGAACAGAATTCAATTCTTATGCGCCAAGTGATGAAACATTAATTAAAACATTACAAGATAATGGCGTAGAAATTACAGCAGCGCCACCTGAGCAACCAGCTTGGTGGATGAGCCTTTTAGGTTCTGCTATTCCTATTATCATCTTGGTAGTGTTGTTCTTCTTCATTATGCAACAAACACAAGGTGGCGGTGGCCGAGTGATGAACTTTGGTAAAAGCCGTGCTAAATTGATGGGTGAAGGTAATGTTAAGGTTAGCTTCAAAGATGTAGCAGGTGCGGAAGAAGCAAAACAAGAATTAGAAGAAGTAGTAGAATTCTTGAAGGATCCAGGTAAATTTACAGCTATCGGTGCTAAAATTCCGAAAGGTGTATTGTTAGCGGGACCTCCAGGTACAGGTAAAACATTGCTTGCTAAAGCTGTTGCTGGTGAAGCAGGCGTACCATTCTTTACGATTTCCGGTTCTGATTTCGTAGAAATGTTCGTAGGTGTTGGTGCATCTCGTGTACGTGATCTTTTCACACAAGCGAAAAAGAATGCGCCATGTATTATCTTCATCGACGAAATTGATGCGGTTGGTCGCCAACGTGGCGCAGGTCTTGGTGGTGGTCACGATGAACGTGAACAAACATTGAACCAATTGCTCGTTGAAATGGATGGCTTCGGTGCCAACGAAGGTATTATTACCATCGCTGCTACAAACCGCCCAGATATTCTTGACCCAGCGCTCTTGCGTCCAGGTCGTTTTGACCGTCAAGTTATCGTAGGTCGTCCAGACTTACGCGGTCGTGAAGCAATCTTAAAAGTTCATGCTCGCAACAAGCCGTTGGCTGACGATGTAGACTTGAAAACAATTGCGAAGAAAACACCAGGCTTTACTGGTGCCGACTTAAGTAACTTGTTAAATGAAGCGGCTTTATTAGCGGCTCGTCTTAACAAAAAAGTAATCACTATGGCTGAAGTTGAAGAGGCTAGTGAAAAGGTTAGCATGGGTCCTGAACGCCGCAGTCACATTGTGAGTGATAAGGATCGCAAGTTAACAGCGTACCATGAATCTGGTCATGCCATTGTGGCACATTTGTTGCCTCATGCAGATCCTGTTCATAAGGTAACAATCATTCCTCGTGGCGCAGCAGGTGGTTACACTATGATGCTTCCTACAGAGGAACAAAACTACAAAACAAAATCTCAATTATTAGCGGATATTCGCGTAGCCCTTGGTGGTCGTGTGGCAGAGGCCTTGATTTTGGATGAAATCAGTACAGGTGCTTCTGGTGACCTTCAAAGTGTAACGAATACAGCGCGCGCCATGGTAACGCGTTGGGGCATGAGCGATGAGCTTGGCCCAATCGTATTTGGTGAACAACAAGAACAAGTATTCTTAGGTAAAAACCTTGGCCATGAACGCAACTACAGTGAAGAAATTGCTGCAAAAATCGATACTGAAATTCATCGTATCGTTGAAGATGCTTATAAAGATGTAACAAAACTTCTTAGCGATAACGAAAAATTCTTACATGATATGGCGAATGCTCTATTAGAGGAAGAAACAATCGATGCGAAAGCAGTGGCAAATCTTTACAAATATGGTACAACAAAGGCCCCTGAAACAGAGGAACCTAAAGCTACGTTAGAAGCGGCAGGTATTGTAGTGCCAGAGGTTGTAGATGCTAATGAGCACACTTCTACAGTGGAAGCGCCTAGTGAAACACCTTCTAACGAAATTAAATAATGGATACTGTCCAAATAAAAAGAGCTGATCTCCTTGGAGACCAGCTCTTTTTTATTGTCCATCATGGATGTGACGGGTTGCTAAATATTCTTGTATGCGACGTTCCTTAAGTGATTTTAAGTATTTCTGTGCTAATACATGCGGTATGGCCACACCGACAGCGATGCCAACGATGGTTAAAATACCTGTTACACCATTTTGTACCATATGTACAAGGCCGGATTCATTGAGTGCATTGATGTGAAGAATATCGAATAGAAAACGATAATATAGAATCCCTGGCATTAATGCGATAGCAGACGGAACGATAATGATCGTACTAGATGTTTTAAGCCAGGTAGAAACTTTTACATAAATAATGCTCATCACGGCGGCCCCTACAAAGGTGGCCCCAGCAATAGAGAATCCCAATTCAACAGCTAGTAAATTGCGAATAAAGACACATAATACACCGCCGATACCTATTGAGAGCAAGAGGCGTACAGGAGCGTTAAATAAAACAGCGAATGACGCAGCGGCCATAAAAGAACCTATAATCTGTTCAATGGATAGTACATGAGGTTTAATGTCTACAAAGCTAAATGCAGGCATTGGATTAAAGTATAAGGCCATGGCCATACCTAAGGTCATACTACCTACGATGAGAATTGTTCTAATGGCTCGTGTAATACCCGATAAGATATGATTGTTTATTGTATCAATGACGGCATTAATAAGCGGTACCCCTGGAATCATAAATAAGGTACAGCATACAAGAACATAAACTAATGAATCCTGTTCAATATGTGAATAGAAACCGTAGGCAGAAACCATAGCGGCAAATCCACCTAATGCAATACCTACATACTCATTACAGCCTAAACGCACGGATAGAGTACGTGTGAAATAGCCGATTAGAGAACAAATAATTGTTACTATAAAAGCTATCATATCACCACTATATAGAAAGGCGAGCCCTGCAGAACCTAGTGCACATGCAATACCCTTTATCCAATCAGGATATACAGGTATAGTAGAATCTAATTTTGAAATGAGCTGTTCATAGGTTGTGAGTGAGTAATGTCGTTCGAAGGCGCGCCATGTGAGTTTAGATACGGCATTGATCATGGCCATATTGGGAACATGAACTGGTGTTTTTCTAAAAACTGTTATGGAACGCTCTTTATGCAATAGATTCACCATAATAGTGGTATATGAAATATGAATATTTAAATAATTATGAGGTATCCCCATAAATGTGGCAGCTTTTAACATCTCCTCAATGATCCGATTTGTATCAGCACCACATTCCATAAGTAGCTTGCCTATGTTTAATAGAACATCAAGTTTTCTGTGAATATGGATAAATGGGTTCTCTAGAACTTCATTTTTTTCTTCTAATGTAAATTGTTGCATATATCTCCCCAGATAATGATAGACTATACTATTGTTATCTTTTACATAAGGTATAACTTAATACTACATGTATTATACCATTAATTATTTTAAATAATCCTTGCATTTTATAGGGTACACTTGTACAATCGAATTGTAAACCTAGGTTGACAAAGAAAGGGGCTCTAAACTATGCGTGATGAAGTATTAGAATTCTTGAGACAAAACCAAGGTGGTTTCGTATCGGGACAAGATATGTCGGAAGCGTGTCATGTTTCGCGCACAGCTATTTGGAAGCATATCAAAGCATTACGTCAAAAAGGCTACAAAATAGAATCTTATACCAAGAGGGGGTATCGATTATTGGAGGAACCTGATTTGTTGAGTCCATTAGCAATGAAGCAAATCTTAAAAACAGATGTATTTGGCAAACGGTATGTCTATATGGACACTACCGAATCTACAAACCTAGAAGCTCGTCGTTTAGCACAACAAGGTGCAGAAGAAGGCACTGTTGTTGTTACAGAGGAACAGGCTGCTGGCCGCGGTCGTTTATCGCGGGGCTGGTATTCTCCATTCGGAAAAGGTCTATGGTTTAGTCTCATTTTACGCCCTGACTTTGCACCAGTAGAAGCACCGAAGTGTACATTGATGGCTGCCGTGGCATTAACAAAGGCATTTCATAAAATGGGCCTTACAGATGCGGGTATTAAATGGCCAAATGATATCCTTGTAAATGGTCGTAAATTAGTTGGTATTTTGACAGAAATGTCCGGCTCTATGGAGGAAATTTCCTATATTGTTATGGGCATAGGTGTCAATGTAAAGACTAAACAAGAAGAACTTCCAGAAGAATTGAAGTTAATTGCTACGTCATTAACAATGGAAGGCATTGATATTGAACGGACAGAAGCTTTTAAAATTATTTTGGAATCCTTAGAACATCAATATTATGAAGTCCTCGATAGTGGCTTTGAGGAAACATTAAATGAATGGCGCCAATTATCGGTAACCCTTGGCGAAGAAATTGAAGTGAGAGCACCAGGAAATACCTATGAAGGGGTAGCTACAGATATTGATGAAGATGGTAACTTATTAGTAAGAATCCCTGATGGGACAGTTAAACGTATTGTGGCAGGGGACGTGTCAATTCGTCCGCGCAAATAGGAGGCATTCATGTTATTAGTAATTGATGTGGGGAACACCAATATTGTTCTCGGTGTATACGACAAGACAGAGCTTGTAGGTCACTGGCGTATTTCCACGGATCGCGTTCGGACCACCGATGAATATGGCATGTTGATGATGAATTTATTCTTCCACGATCGCAAGGTTAATGTGAAAGATATTAAGGATATTATCATTTCCTCAGTTGTGCCACCGTTGATGCCTACATTAGAACGGGTATGTTTACGTTATTTTAATGTAAATCCTCTCATTGTTGGACCTGGTACTAAGACTGGTATTGCTATTAAGTATGATAATCCTCGTGAAGTAGGGGCTGACCGTATCGTAAATGCTGTGGCTGCACATGAACAATATAAAGGTGATTTAATCATTATCGACTTTGGTACGGCTACAACCTATTGTGCGGTTCAAGGTAATGGCGATTATATGGGCGGTGTAATTACTCCAGGCGTTACAATTTCTGCGGAGGCTTTATTCCAACGAGCAGCTAAATTACCACGTATCGATGTAAGAGATCCTGGTCAAGTGATTTGTCGCAACACCGTATCTTCTATGCAATCTGGTATGTTCTATGGCTACGTAGGCCAAGTAGAAGGTCTAGTATCTCGTATGAAAGCTGAAATGGGCGGTCAAGTAACTGTAGTGGCTACAGGCGGTTTAGCACAGCTTATCAGCAGCGCTACAGACTGCATTGACCATGTAGAGCCTATGCTTACATTAGAAGGCTTACGTCTTATTTACGAAAGAAATAAATAATGCTACTATAATATAGTTACGTATATGTAACGAAGTAGTGTACATTTGGGTACAGCTTATGCTGTACCCTTTTTGTTAGGGGATATAGAATTATATGAACAATAAACAATGGCAAATAGGATCCGTCAAAATTGATGGACAAGCCATATTAGCGCCAATGGCTGGGGTTAGCGACATTGCCTATCGTTTACTTGCTAAAGAGCATGGCGCCGCCTTGGTATGTACCGAAATGGTAAGCGCTATGGGCATTAAATATAAAAATGAACGCACCCATGAATTGTTGCGCCTTGAAGATGTGGAACGGCCTGTTTCTATGCAAATCTTCGGTTCTAATCCAGAGGCGATTGCCATCGGAGCAAAGGTTGTAGCTGATGCGGGGGCAGATATTGTAGATATCAATATGGGTTGTCCTGTTAAAAAAGTTGTTTCCTCAGGGGATGGCTCTGCACTTATGAAGAATCCTGATTTGGCGGCACGCGTAGCAGAAGCGGCAGTTAAGGCTGTCGATGTACCTGTAACGGTGAAAATGCGCATTGGTTGGGATAGTGAATCTATCAATGTAGTAGACTTTGCAAAGCGCATCGAATCCACGGGGGTCGCAGCAATTGCTGTACATGGCCGTACAAAGGAACAAATGTACAGTGGTCATGCGGACTGGTCCTATATTAAGGCTGTAAAAGATGCAGTATCTGTACCAGTTATTGGCAATGGTGATATCGTAGAACCAGAGGATGCGAAGCGCATGCTCGATGAAACGGGATGTGATGCGGTAATGGTAGGCCGTGGTGCACAGGGAAATCCATGGATCTTTAATCGTATTCATCACTATTTAGCGACTGGTGAAGTATTGGCGGCGCCGAGCGATATTGAACGTCTCGACATGTTGTTAAAGCATTTTGATCTCTTATGTCAATATAAGGGTGAAAGTATGGCCGTTAAGGAAATACGAACTCATGCAGGCTGGTATATGAAGGGCCTCCCTGAATCAGCATACTGGCGCAATCGTGTGAATACAATTCATACTGTAACAAGCTTTCACAATGAGCTAGAATCATACCGTAAAATATTGTCTGAAATGTAGTCAGATTGACAAATGTACAGTATTTTTATATAATGGTTGAGATAATTTAGAAATAAAAGATAAGGTGTCATCTTATTATGGCACTTTTTTCTTATTTAATTTATATGTAGAAAGAGTGGGGTACCCATGGCAGACGTAAAAGAAACATTACTTACCGCCGACGGTTTAAAGAAATTAGAAGAAGAATTAACGTATTATAAATCTGTACGTCGTATTGAAGTGTCTGAACGTATTAAGACTGCTATTGAATATGGCGATATTAGTGAAAACTCTGAATATGATGATGCAAAAAATGAACAAGCTTTCATCGAAGGTCATATTGTAGAGCTTGAAAATAAAATTAACACTGCGAAAATCATCGACGAATCCGTAAAAGGTGATGTTGTATCCGTAGGTAGTAAAGTAACGGTACTAGATACAATGTACAATGATGAATTAGAATATGTTATCGTTGGTTCCTCTGAAGCGGATCCATTCAACAATCGTATCTCTAACGAATCTCCTGTAGGTAAAGCTATTTTGGGCAAACGTAAAGGTGATGAAGTAGAAGTTTCCACACCAGATGGTCCTGTTACATTCAAAGTGTTAGCAATCCAATAATTTACATTTACTGACGAAGAGGCGATAACATGAGTGAAGAAATTAAAAATGTACAAGAAGAGCTGAATGAGCAAATGCAAATTCGCCGCGACAAATTGGCTGAATACGAAGCGGATGGCATCTATCCATTTGGTCAACGTTTTGTTGTAAAAGATAATGCAAAAGAAATTAAAGATGACTTCTTCTTGAAATATGATGGTCAACCTGTAGTTATTGCAGGGCGTTTGATGACAATCCGTTCCCATGGTAAAACAGCATTTGCCAATATTCGTGATAAATCTGGGGATATTCAAGTATATTTCCGTAAAGATGTATTGGGCGAAGATGCTTATAAATACGTAAAAATGCTTGATATCGGTGATATCATCGGTGTAGAAGGTCATGTATTTAAAACTCATACAGGTGAAGTTACAATTAAAGTTAACAAATTAACTTTGTTATCTAAATCTTTACGTCCATTGCCAGAAAAATGGCATGGTTTAAAGGATACAGAACTTCGTTACCGTCAACGTTATGTTGATTTGATTGTAAATCCTGAAGTGCGTGATACATTTGTAAAACGTTCCCAAATCGTTGCTAAAATTCGCGAATACATGATGCGTGATGGTTTCATGGAAGTAGAAACACCAATGATGCATGCTATTCCTGGTGGTGCTGCAGCTCGTCCATTCATCACTCACCACAATGCGCTTGATATCGATATTTACATGCGTATTGCACCAGAATTATACCTTAAACGCTTGATCGTTGGTGGTATGGACCGCGTATTCGAAATGAACCGTTGCTTCCGTAACGAAGGTATCGACAACCGTCATAATCCAGAATTCACTACTATCGAATCTTACCAAGCTTATGGCGATGTTGAGGATGCTATTCGCTTAACAGAAAATCTTGTGTCCTACTGTGCACAAGAGGTTCTAGGTACACAAGAAATCACATACCAAGGTACAGAAATCAATTTGACTCCACCTTGGAATCGTATCACAATGGCTGAAGGTGTAAAAAAATACACTGGTGAAGACTTTGATGCAGTTACTACTGTAGAAGAAGCTCGTGCTATTGCAGATCGCTTAAATGTAGAATACACAGAAAATGATGGTATTGGTAAAATCTTAAATCTTTGCTTTGAAGATTATGTAGAAGAAAACTTGATTCAACCAACTATCGTATATGGTCATCCAAAAGAAATTTCTCCACTTGCTAAAGCAAGTCGTGAAAATCCTTTGGCTACAGAACGTTTTGAAGCATTCATTTATGGCCGTGAATTGGCAAATGGCTTCTCCGAGTTAAATGACCCAATCGACCAAAAACAACGTTTCTTGGATCAATTGAAAGAACGTGAAGCTGGCGATGATGAAGCTCACCGTATGGATGAAGACTTCGTTACAGCTCTTGAATACGGTTTACCTCCAACAGCTGGTTTAGGTGTTGGTATTGACCGTCTTGTTATGTTCTTAACAGACTCTGCATCCATCCGCGATGTATTGTTGTTCCCATTGATGAAACCAGAAGCTCCTAAGCATATTGAAGCTGAAGAAGAAGCAGCTGAATAATCTAAAACTAAAAGGCTCCCTATTCTTTGAGTAGGGAGTCTTTTTATTCGTTATATGTTTTTATACTATGTTTTATTCCATATGTGTTGATGTATATATCGAGTGTGATACATAGTTACGAAAGGAGGAGGCTGTGAAACATTTAAAGGTTGCCTTATCTGATTCCGTACAATCCCAAATTAGCTCTATAGAGGGTCGTCTATGTGTTCCTGTTTGTGATACAGATTTTATAGATGTCGGTGCCGTTGTCATTGGCGATTGTGACTTAGAGCTTATCAATAATAATCAAATTCATACCTTTGGTATACCTGTTATTGTCCTAAGATTTGATGAAACTAGCGATTTATCTTTATATAAGGAGCGCATAGCATCCATTATAGAGTTTTCATCTACAAGTTTGGACGACTGCAAATTAGAGATTGAAAAATTAGTTGTAAATTATGAATCCTCTATTTTACCACCATTTTTCAGTGCTTTATCCGATTATGTGGGAGAACGAAATTCACAGTTCGATTGTCCAGGACATCAAGGTGGTCAGTTTTTCTATAAACATCCTACAGGTCGCGCCTTTTACAATTTCTTTGGGGAGAATATATTTAGAGCGGACCTTTGTAATGCAGATGTAAAATTAGGAGATCTTTTAATTCATGAAGGTTATGCTTATGATGCGCAAGCGCATGCTGCGAAAGTCTATAATGCTGACAAGACCTATTTTGTGTTAAATGGTACATCTTCAGCGAATAAGGTAGTACTTAATGCTCTGTTAACACCGGGCGATATTATCTTATATGATCGGAATAATCATAAATCCATCTGCCATGGTGGTCTTGTTATGTCTGGTGCTACCCCTATATATCTTGAGACAGCGCGCAATCCTTTTGGGTCCATTGGCGGTATTTTAGATCATTGTTTTGATGAAAGTTATATTCGATCTTTGATTGCAGAAAAATCGCCTGAAAAAGCAAAGGCTAAACGTCCTATTCGGCTGGCAGTCATTCAATTAGGCACCTATGATGGTACAATTTATAATGCACGCCAAGTATTAGATAAAATTGGTCATCTTTGTGATTATATTTTCTTTGACTCTGCTTGGGTCGGATATGAACAGTTTATTCCTATGATGAAAGATTGTAGTCCCCTATTATTAGAGTTAGGTCCAAATAATCCTGGGATTTTAGTAACCCAATCGGTACATAAGCAACAAGCAGGTTTTTCTCAAACCTCTCAAATTCATAAGAAGGATAGTCATATAAAGGGGCAAGACCGTTATGTAGATCATAAACGTTTTAACAACTCCTTTATGATGCACGCGTCAACCTCGCCATTTTACCCCTTATTTGCCTCTCTCGATGTAAATGCTAAAATCCATGAAGGTGAGTTGGGACAAAACCTGTGGCGTGAGTGTGTTGAAGTTGCTATTGATGCTCGTAAAGCTGTGTTGAAGCAATGCAAATATCTCCGTCCATTAGTACCACCGATAGTGCATGGCAAAAAATGGGAAGACGGAAATACACAGGTCATGGCGGAAGATGTAAATTATTTTGCCTTTGAACCAGAAGCGAAATGGCATTCATTTAAGGGCTATGGTAAGGGGCAGTATTTTATCGATCCTTGTAAGTTCCAGTTGATTACACCAGGAATTAATGTAGAGACCGGAGAATATGAAGCGTTTGGTATTCCTGCTAATATTCTTGCTAATTATTTACGGGAAAATCGAATCATTCCTGAAAAATGTGATTTAAATACGATCTTATTCCTTATGACACCAGCAGAATCTAAGCATAAGATGGATGCACTCGTGGAGGAACTCGTTCGCTTTGAAGACCTCATAGACCGGGATGCACCGATGGAAGAAGTGTTACCGTCTATTTACAATAGTCATATAGAGAAATATAAAGGTTATAGTATTCGTCAACTATGTCAAGAAATGCATGATTTTTATAAGTCTAGAAATGTAAGCCTCTTACAACAACGCTTATTTTCCCATGAATACTTCCCCGACTATGTCATGAATCCACAGGAGGCAAACTTTGAGTTCCAACGTAACAAGGGGGAATTAGTACCGCTACGCGAAGCAGAAGGGCGTATTGCTCTTGAAGGAGCTCTTCCGTACCCACCAGGTGTATTGTGTGTGCAACCAGGAGAACGTTGGTCGAAGACCGCTTGCGACTATTTCTTGGCTTTAGAGGAAGGTATTAATCTGTTGCCGGGGTTTGCGCCAGAAATACAAGGCGTATACATTACTGAACAAGCTAATGGCTATAAACAAGCGTATGGTTATGTATTGAAAAAAGAATATGAGATGTAAATTATGACTGTGGCATTCATCATTCACTTTGCTATTTAAATAGCATATACTATGAATCATATAGCATAGTCTATTAAAGAAAAAACTAGCGTGTTATATGAGCTTAGCATTTTAGGGCTCTAATTACGCGAGGAGGTTATATGAATTCGACAGTTATTTTAAAAGGGAATATCTTATATACACCGCGTCCTTCAGAATTTATATCGATTCAACATGGCTATATCATTGCCGTAGATGGTGTAGTTGTATATTGTGGTGAAAGTATTCCACCAGCCTATGCAGATTGTGAGGTTACTGATTATGGTGATAATCTCATTATTCCAGGCTTTGTAGATACACATGCACATGCTCCACAGTATTGTAATCGTGGCCTTGGGATGGATAAAGAACTTTTACCTTGGTTAGAAACCTATACATTTCCTGAGGAGGCAAAGTTTAGTGATCTAGATTATGCACGGTTAGTATATGGCGCCTTTGTCCAAGACTTATGGCGCAATGGGACTACTAGAAGTATACTGTTTGGCACTATCCATAAAGAGAGCACATTAGTGTTGATGGAACTTTTACAAAAAACTGGATTATCTGCCTATGTAGGCAAGGTCAATATGGACCGCAATAGCCCAGATTTCTTGATTGAAGAAACAAGTCAATCTTTAGCGGATACGAAAGACTGGTTAGAGGCATCGGCTCAATTTGGTCCATTGGTAAAACCTATTATTACCCCTCGTTTTGTACCATCTTGCACGAGCGAGTTAATGGATGGCCTTGGTACATTATCAGAAGAGTACAAGGTACCAGTTCAATCCCATTTATCTGAAAATCACGGTGAAATTGATTGGGTAGCAGCATTACATCCGGAGTCACCAAATTATACAGATGTGTATTATGAACATAAATTGATTGGGCGGACGCCAACGGTAATGGCTCATTGCATTCATTTAAGTGATATCGAGATGGATCGTATGGCTGAAACACAAACTATGGTATCGCATTGCCCATATTCCAATGTAAATCTATCAAGTGGTATTGCACCGATTCGTAAGCTAATGAAACGGAATATACCGATTGGTTTAGGTTCTGATATCTCAGGCGGTCATATTGTATCAATGGCGAAGGTTCTTACAGAAGCAATTGGATTATCTAAGATGAAATGGGTGGAAGTGGATTCAAATTATGCGCCCCTCACATTAAGTGAAGCCTTCTATATGGCTACAAAGGGTGGAGGTAAGTTCTTTGGTAAGGTTGGTAGCTTTGAAAAAGGCTGTGAACTAGATGCCCTTATCATTGATGATACATCACTATTTGACCCGAATGAACGCACCTTAGAGGAGCGGTTAGAGCGTTGGTTATATGTTGGTGATGATCGACATATCGTTAAGCGCTATGTAGGGGGCATCGTATTACCTAATCCCCAAGGTTGATATTTCAGCTCTGATAACGCTAAAAAGAGGAACAAAATTTAAATAATAGCCAGTACAGGTAGTTTGTATATCATGCAAGCTACCTGTTTTATTTTGACCTCGTGTTGCGCATCAATGCCCTTGGTGTATAATAAAAAGATGTATAAATTAAGAAAGTGGGGTACTTGATGGATATATTAGGGGCAAGGCGCTCTATAGAACAGAAGTTACTTATGCAATCCGTAGGGCTAATGGCCCTTGTAGCAGTAAGTGGCACTATAATGGGGATTGTTACAGGATCTAGCGCAGTCTTATTAGATGGCGTATTTTCCTTTGTCGATGTTGTTATTAAGATCATGATGCTCATGACGGCCAAGTTAATAGCCCGTGAAACGAGTAAGCGCTTTCAATTTGGGTATTGGCAGTTTGAACCTTTGGTACTGGCTGTAGAAGGATTCTTTATATTACTAATTGTAATTTACGCTCTATCTAGTGGCATTACAGATCTTATATCGGGCGGCCGTCATGTAGATTTTGGACCAGCCATTTATTATGCCATCTTCTTTACCGTAGCTGATACAATCTATTACTTGTATGTACGACGGATTAACAAGAGCTTACAGTCCAACTTAATTAAATTTGATAATGTGAGTTGGTATGTTGATGCGTTACTGGAAGCAGCTATTTTAATCAGTTTTGTAGTGGCAATCATGTTAGAAAGAACTGAATATGCTGACTGGGCAGCGTATATTGACCCAATTGTTCTCATTGTATTGGCCGTACAGATGATACCGTCAGCGTTCCGTATTATCATCCCATCTGTGAAACAAGTATTGGGATGGGCACCAACTTCATTGCATAATGAAGTGCAAGAAATCATGGATCGCTTTATGGAAAAGTACAATTTCAAAGATTATGTTTCTAGTGTACAAGTATATGGGAACACTCGAATTATTGAAATTGATATTTTAGTTCGAAAGAACTTCCCATATCAAACGATTGCTGAAATCGATGCGATTCGCAATGAAATTGACCAGGAAATCGGAGGGAATCCAACGGAAAAATGGGTAACTATTTCTTTCACAGGTACCCGAAAATGGATGGCAAAAGATTATTTACTAGAAGAAGATGATGATGAATAGCATAAAAATTAATTAGAAATCTAGTAGATAGCCTATAATTTAATGATAAATACACCAATATATGGTATACTTAAACGTATTGAATATATTGTTCGTAGCATAGTTGGAAGATGAGGTTTATAGTATGTTAGACTTGAAATTTGTCCGTGAAAATATTGATTTAGTGCAACAAAACTTAGATAATCGTCACACGAAAGGCGATTTAGAAACCTTTGTATCCGCTTATGATGAACGCCGTCAGTTGATTGGTAAAGTAGAGGAGTTAAAAGCTCTTCGTAATTCCGTAACTGAAGAAATTAGCCAATTAAAACGCAATAAAGAAAATGCGGATGATAAAATCGCAGAAATGAAAAAAGTAGGCGATGATATTGCAGAGCTTGATAATCGTATTCGCGATGTAGAAGCTAAATTACGTGATGCGGCTTTGATGTTGCCAAATATGTGCGATGCATCTGTTCCTGTTGGTGCTGATGAAGATGAAAATGTGGAACAACGTAAATGGGGCGAACCACGTCAATTTGACTTTGATGTACAAGCTCATTGGGATTTAGGTGAAAATCTTGATATCCTTGATTTCAATCGCGCTGGTAAAATGAGTGGTGCTCGTTTCACTGTATATAAAGGTTTAGGTGCTCGTTTAGAACGTGCTCTTATTAACTTCATGGTTGATCTTCATGTAGATAAACAAGGCTACACTGAAATGATGACTCCATATATGGTAACTCGTGAAACTTTGACAGGTACTGGCCAATTACCTAAATTTGCTGAAGATATGTACCATGTAGAGGATACAGAATACTTCTTGATCCCTACAGCAGAGGTTACATTGACTAATTATCATAGCGGTGAAATCTTGAGCGAAGAAGAGTTGCCTAAATACTATACTGCATTTACAGCGTGCTTCCGTGCTGAAGCTGGTTCTGCAGGTCGTGATACACGTGGTCTTATCCGTCAACATCAATTCAATAAAGTTGAAATGGTTAAATTAGCTAAACCTGAAGATTCTTACGCAGAATTAGAAAAGTTAACTGATAATGCAGAAGAAGTATTGCGCTTATTGGAATTACCATTCCGTGTCATTACACTTTGCACAGGTGATATTGGCTTTGGTTCTGCTAAAACATATGACGTAGAGGTATGGATGCCAGCTCAAGGCAAGTACAGAGAAATCTCCTCTTGCTCCAATATGACTGATTTCCAAGCTCGTCGTGCAAATATTAAATTCCGTCGTGGACCTAAAGGTAAACCAGAATTCGTTCATACATTAAATGGCTCTGGTCTTGCTGTAGGCCGTACAGTAGCAGCTATCTTGGAAAATTACCAACAAGCTGATGGCTCTGTTGTAATTCCTAAGGTACTTGTTCCTTACATGGGTGGCGTAGAAGTAATCAAGGCAGCAAAATAAGAGGGGGCATTTGATGAAGTTCTTTATTGATACCGCAGAATTTGATGAGATAAAAGAAGCATATGCTTTTGGTTTTATCGATGGTGTGACTACTAACCCATCCCTTATCGTGAAAGCTAAACGCGACTTAAAACAAGTTATTTCTGAAATTGCAAATCTTGTAGAAGGTCCTGTAAGTGCAGAGGTTATTGCTTCTGATGCAGAAGGCATGATTGCAGAAGCTCATGAGCTTGTAAAATTAGGCTCCAATGTAGTTATTAAAGTGCCTATGACTCCAGAAGGTCTTAAAGCTGTTGCTGTGTTGAGCAAAGAAGGTATTAAAACAAATGTAACCTTAATCTTCTCTGCTAACCAAGCTTTATTGGCAGCTCGTGCAGGTGCTACCTATGTGAGCCCATTTGTGGGTCGCATTGATGATATCAGCATGGACGGCCTTACATTAATTCAAGATATTGCAGACATATTTGCTATTCATGGCATTGAAACCGAAATTATTGCAGCCAGTGTGAGAACGCCATTGCATATCATTCAATGTGCTAAAGCCGGTGCTCATATTGCAACAGTGCCATTCAAAGTACTTATGCAAGCTATGAAACATCCATTGACGGATGCAGGGCTTGAAAAATTTATGGCAGATTGGAAACAAGCTAATCAATAAGTTAAGTATTCGGCTCAATGTAAGAGTCATATTACAATACACACAGGACTTATAAGGAGGCCTATTATGGATCGTACATTATCTTTGGAATTTGCTCGTGTCGTTGAAGCGGCTGCTTTACGCAGTGGTCGTTTACTTGGTCGCGGTCAAAAGGATGCAGCGGATGGTCTTGCTGTAGATGCAATGCGTCAAGCATTTGACTCTGTTCGTATTTCTGGTACAGTAGTTATCGGTGAAGGCGAAATTGATGAAGCGCCTATGCTTTACATTGGTGAACATGTAGGTGCTGGTGGCCCAGAAGTAGATATCGCAGTTGACCCAATTGAAGGCACAAACTTGATTGCAAAAGGCCAAAATGGTGCGATTGCAGTTATGGCTATTGCTGAAAAAGGTGGCTTGTTACATGCACCAGATATGTATATGGAAAAACTTTGCGTTGGCCCTCGTGGTGCAGGTGCTATTGATATTACTAAATCTTTGACTGAAAATATCAAAAATGTAGCAGCAAAAATGAATCGCAATGTCGATGAAATCACACTTGTTATGCTAGATCGTGAACGTCATCATGGCTTGATGAAAGAAGCTCGTGACCTTGGTGCACGTATTATGTTAATTTCTGATGGTGATGTTAACCCAGCTATGGAATGTTGTATTGAAGGTTCTGGTGTGCACATGGTTGTTGGTACTGGTGGTGCACCAGAAGGCGTATTGGCTGCAGCTGCTTTGAAATGCGTAGGTGGCGATATGCAAGCCCGCTTGAAACCAGAAACAGAAGAAGAAATTCGTCGTTGTCATGAAATGGGTATTACCGATGTAAATCAAGTACTTACATTGGATGATCTCGTTCGTACAGATGATGTTATCTTCGCGGCTACTGCTATTACTCGCGGTAACTTATTGAATGCTATTCAATACTTCCCAGGTGGTGCGCGTACACATACTATCGTAATGCGCTCTAAAACTGGTACTGTTCGTTTCTTAGATACAGTGCATATGGATGAGAAACTAAAATCCTTAAAAGCAAAATAATAATTAGGCCCCTCAAAATGAGGGGCTTTTTTCTCAGTATTTTCTCACAGTCTCTTGATGAGATATATCGAAAAATAGTATAATAATATTCAGTATATGACGTTATAAATACAACGTCTTGTAGTTCATACAAGATGATCGATATAAAAGTGTAGGAGGAATTCTGTTGGAAAAGCTAATCATTCAAGGTGGCAATCGGTTGGAAGGCCGTGTACGTGTTAGTAGTGCTAAAAATGCGGTACTCCCTATTATTGCCGGTACTTTACTAGCATCAACGCCTAGTAAATTACTTGAAATTCCAAATTTGGAAGATGTAGGTACGATTTGCCAAGTTATCGAGTCTTTGGGGGTTAAAATCACTCGTAATAAAGCAGATGATGAAATTATTTTCGATGCATCTACATTAACTGCTACGGAAGCTCCTTATGAGCTTGTACGCAAAATGCGTGCATCTTTCCTTGTAATGGGTCCACTTTTAGCGCGCAAAGGGGAGGCTAAAATCTCCATGCCAGGTGGTTGTGCAATTGGTGCACGTCCTATCGACCTTCACCTAAAAGCTTTTGAAGCGTTAGGTGCTAAAATTGAAATTACTGAAGATTATGTATATGCACATGCTCCAGAAGGCCTTAAAGGTACTCAAATTTACTTGGATTTCCCAAGTGTAGGGGCTACAGAAAATGTAATTATGGCGGCTTCTATGGCGGAAGGTAAAACTGTTATCGAAAATGCTGCGGAAGAACCTGAAATCGTTGATTTAGCGACATTCTTAAATGCAATGGGCGCTAATATTCGCGGTGCTGGTACCAATGTAATTCGCATTGAAGGGGTGCCTCAATTACATGGTGCGATTCATACGGTTATTCCTGACCGTATCGAAGCTGGTACATATTTGATTGCCGCAGCTATGGCTGGTGGCGACGTATTTGTAGAAAATGCATTGCCAGAACATTTGAAACCAGTAGTAGCTAAGTTGAAAGAAGCTGGCGTTACTGTAGAGGAAGAAATTGATGGTATTCGTGTTATCAGCACTGGCAAAGGCATTAAAGCTGTTGATATCAAAACATTGCCATACCCAGGCTTCCCAACAGATATGCAAGCTCAATTTATGGCGCTTACTACAATTGCTGAAGGCACAAGTACAGTAACAGAAACTGTATTTGAAAACCGCTTCATGCACGTTGCAGAACTTCGCAAAATGGGTGCCCATATCGATATCGACAATCGTCAAGCGATTGTAGAAGGTATGCCACGCTTACATGGTGCTGTAGTTAATGCCACAGACTTGCGTGCAGGTGCAGCTCTTGTTTGTGCTGCGTTGACTGCAGAAGGTAGAACAGAAGTTGGTCGTCTACATCATATCGATCGTGGTTATGAAGATTTCGTAGGTAAATTGCAAAGGTTAGGTGCTGATATTGTTCGGGTTGACGAATAAAAGTACAGAGCCAAAACAGAATAAAAAGAAACGAAGCCGGCGCTCAAAAGGGCCGGCTTTATACAACGAGCAACAAAACCTAGGTGCTGCAAAGGTTGAAAACTCTAAGGCGAGCACGACTCGTAAGCCTTTGCGTAGAACAAAGCGTAAGTCTACGAAACTTTCAGAAGGTGTAGCTAAACAAGCGAATCACTTAGCTTCTAATATGCGGGAGGCCATGGTTAAAGTGACGAAGATGCGCCGTGTTGAACGTCGTAACCGTGAGACTGTAGCTATTGCAAAAACTACACCAGCTATGACCTTGAAGCGCCTAGTTCGTCCTGAGCAGGTGGGCGATTTAATGGGACGATTAAATCGTTCATTAAACTTTGACTTGGGCATCGACTTAGGAACTGCGAATATTCTTATTTTCGCTAAAGGTAAGGGCTTAGTCTTAGATGAGCCAGCTTATATTGCGAAAGATGATAAAACAGGGGATATTCTTGCCTTAGGCGAAGCTGCACGTACTATGATAGGACGTACACCTAAAGGCATATCTGTTATTCGCCCTGTTCAAGCAGGTGTTATTGCAGATTATGATATGACCGAATTTATGTTAAAGTATTTTATTCGTTCAGTCGTGCCTGCTTCTAGATTGATGAAAACGCGTATTATCGTATGTGTACCATCTGGGATTACACCTGTTGAAAAACGGGCCATTTTAGAAGCTTTGCTTAGAACTGGGGCCAAGAAGACTGTCTTGATAGAGGAACCATTGGCGGCAGCTATGGGGACAGGGCTCAATGATGCAGATCAAGTTGGGGCCATGGTTGTCGATGTTGGTGGCGGTACTACGGATATCGCAGTTCTTTGTGATACTGGCGTTGTGGTGAGTGAATCCCTTCGCATTGGGGGAGATTCCTTCAATGAATCTATTATCCGTTACATCCGTCGTAAGAAGCGACTTGTTATTGGACCTTTAACAGCTGAAAAGATTAAGATTTCTGTCGGTACTGTAGATCGTCGTGCTAAGGAGCGAACTATAGAGGTTAGAGGGCGGGATGCAAGCTCTGGATTACCTAAGATGGTTGCTGTTAATTCCTTAGAGATTCAACGTGCCTTAGAGGCGCAAGTGATGAATATTCTAGAAGGAATTAAATCTATTCTAGAAAAAACGCCACCAGAACTTGTGGCGGCTATTAATGATCACGGCATCATTCTTACCGGTGGCGGTGCTCTCATCGATGGGTTGGATCGTGTTATTACACGTTCTGTAGGTATTGCATCGTATTTGGTAGAGTCTCCACGATATGCTGTTATTAAAGGGGTCGCCAAAGCCCTTGATGAAATGTCACAATTGCGTGATACCTTGGATGAATTACAATAAAATATTGTATTGACATACTATGTAAATTGACGAAGTTGCTATTTATAGTTAGGCCATTGATGATTGGAATAACTGTAGATAGTAACTTCGTTTTTTAGTGCCCTCTTTTTGTAATTTTCATCTTTATGATGTATACTATAGTAAAAGTATATTGCGTAAAATTGATGTGCAAATATAAACCTATTAATATGGTTTGTCGCTATAGAGGAATTGTATATGAAACGATATTTATATTTGACTTTTGCTGTTTTAGGTTTTCTAGGCAGTACCATACCTTATGCTGAGGCAGGGAATTTAACAGGTGTACGTGTATCTAATCACGAAGGCACAAGTCGAATTGTATTGGATGTATCTGAAATGCCTGTATCTTGGACTAAGTCTTATAATGAGTCCACACATGCCCTTACACTTAACCTTGGTGGTACTACAAATGGATTGACGGGTCCTATAGCGCAAAATAATACAAAAACAGGTGTTTTAAAAGGCATTGGCTTACAACCTGTTAATGGATCTTTGCAAGTAACATTGACGGCTAACAAGGATGTACAACATCATGAATTTACATTGGAGAAGCCATCGCGTATTGTAGTTGATTTGTTTTCTAGCTATGCTCAACAAACAACAAAGGATGTAAATAAATCTGTTACGTATAGCAAGATTAATAACACTGTATCAGAAGGCAAAATCCAGGCCTTTGCATTATCTGTGGACAATGATTCACCTATGGTGGTCGCTCATGTTTCGGAAGGTAAACCCTTATCATCTGTAGTTCAATCGCATACTGCTATAATTGGCGCAAAGGTAAAAGGTAGTAGTTTTGATCGCCCTTATTCGGTAGCAAGTGATGGAACTATTGATTTAGAGCGTATTTCTAACCGTGGCACCTTGCGATATACACCAAATCGTGGATATTTTATTGAAGAAAAAAGACCTTTACTACAGGCTAAAACACAGAAGGATACATTCCTGATTACCTCTGTTAATACAAGTCGTAAAGAAAATGCTTTGACTCTATATACATCAGCGTATGGGGCATCTACAAAGACTAATGACTTTGGATACGAAGTGACTGTTGCTAATGGCAAGGTGGTTAGTGGTCAAAAAGGGAATTCTAAAATTGGAGAAAACCAATACGTGTTATCTGGTCACGGAGAATCGCGGGATACATTACGTAAATTAAAGGTGGGCACACCGATTACGATTCAAAATAGACCGGAGTTGGCACAAGTGAATACCACTGGTGGAGCAGCTTTACAAGCAGGTACTATGGTTTTGAAAAATGGTAACTATGTAGGTGCTGATGGGACCAATAATAAAGCTCGTAGTTTTATAGGAACTACTAAAGATCATAATTTGGTGGTTCTTACTGTTGATAAAGCTGGGCTTCAATCCGTAGGGGTTACACAACAAGAAGGGGCTCAACTATTATCCAAACTAGGCGTCGTGGATGGTGCTGAATTATCGAATCAAGGTAGTGTTGATTTAGTAGTCAATGATACATACGTTCATAAAGCGACTTCAAATCCTACGACCTATGAGGATATTGTAATTATAAAATGAATTCGTTGCATACAATTTTGTTTGAAATATTAGTAATAATTTAGTATACTATAAATACATAACTAATTTTGTAAAAGGAGGGATCGTTATGAAAAGAGTAGTGTTGGCATTAGCTGCTTTAGGCATTTTAAGTGTTAGCTCTGTAATGGCGGCCCCTGTATCATACCAAAGTGTATTAACAGGTAAAGTTGCTTCTACAGTTTCTGTTGGCTCTGCTGTAACAGAAGGTCAAACATTGGTAACTGTAGAGACATTGGCTGGCCCTATGGCTGCTGCTAAATCTACTGTAACTGGTACTGTAACGGCGGTTAATGTTACAGTGGGCTCAGACGTTTCTCGTGATCAAATCGTTGTCACAGTAGAAAGTAAATAAAGGAGAGAAGGAATGAAGTTTTCTCATTCTTGGCGTCGGTATAGAAAAGCGATACTGGCGCTTTTCTTCTGTACTTCACTTACAGCTGCACAGGCTGTTGATTTCATGCCTGTCAATGATGTAACTACAGGTATGGAAGGCATTGCAAAAACTGTAATTGTAGGAGATACCATTTCTACCTTTGATGTAAAGGTACTTGGTGTCATGAAGGATAAGGGACCATCTGGTCATCTTATTTTAGCGAAGTTCTCTGGTCCTGTTATGGAAAAAACAGGCGGCATCGCTCATGGCATGAGTGGTAGTCCTGTATATATAAATGGTAAGCTCGTTGGTGCTGTTGCTTATGGCTGGGGCTTTGCAGATGGTACGATTGGGATGATTACCCCTATCGAGGATATGGTGAAATTATGGAATATTCCATATGAGAAGAACTTATCCAAACCATGGGATGATAAACAATTGATCCCTCTTGGCACGCCACTTATGGCTTATGGCTTTGATGCAGCATCCATGGATTACTTCAAATCCAAGTTGCCACAATATAAATATGAAACATATGATACGGCTAGTGCTAGTGGTGATGAAATTGCTAAACCTCTAGAAGCCGGTGGTTCTGTAGCAGCATTACTAGTTGATGGTGACCTAAAACTGGGGGCCATTGGTACTGTTACCTATGTAGATGGGGAAAAGATTGTTGCCTTTGGTCATCCATTCTTAAAACATGGCTCCTCAAACTACTTCATGCATAATGCAAGCATCTTTACAGTAGTTAAAAGTTATGATGCTGCTTTCAAATTGGGCTCTATGGGCAAGGAAGTTGGCTCTGTAACTGAAGATAGAGGTGCTGGTATTGCAGGTGTTTCTGGTGTGATTTCTCCAGGGATCCCTATGCGATTCCATTTGAAAGACCTTGATATGGGGCGTGATAAAACTAGCTCTGTTAAGGTTATTGAAGATAGTGAGATGACACCGACTTTAGCGGCTACATCTCTATATAACATGTTGAATAAAACGTTGGATCGTAGTGGCGCTGGTACGGCTACCATTTCTTATACAATCACACCAAGAGGTAAAGAGCATAAACCGTTGACGCGAACTAATATGTTCTATAGCTCTGACTCTATCTCTGAGAAGGCTGTTGATGAGTTCTATAATGTTATCGACGTTCTTATGAATAACCGATTCATTAATTATGAAATTTCTGACATCTCTGTAGAAACTGAGGTGACACAAGATAAGAAAACAGCTAAGCTTGTTGATGCCTCTGCATCTTCAACCATTGTTTCCCCTGGTGATACAATCGTTGTAGATGTAACGTTGGAGCCGTTCCGCGGTGAGAAGGTCGTTAAACAAATCTTCTTTAAGGTTCCTGAGGATCAAGCTGTTGGCAAGTATACCTTAGAGGTGCGTGGGGGCGGTGAAATCCCATTACCTTATGTATTAGAAAAGCAAAAATATAATTTAACTGATGAAATTTTACGTCGCTTAAAAGTTCATAAAGATTTTAATGAACTTTATGATGAAATTCAAAAGACTGATACAAATAATCAAATCGTTGTAGAGTTTTTAGAAGATGGCATTAGTCTTGTTGATGAAGATGGTTCCCAATCTGTTAAAAAAGCTAAACTTAAAGATGTGGAATCAAAACCTATGCCAGGGGATGTAAAGAAAAAAACAGGTCAAGAAGATTTGAGTTCTAGTAAGGACGATGATAATCAAATAGAAAAAACTGCTATTGATACGGAATACATCGTTCAAGGTGATGGTCAATTTACAATTCATGTTATGAAACCAGCCGATCGCGATAAAGCATTAGCTAAACGCGTAAAAGAAGTTAAAAATCAAAGCAAGATGGAACATAAATTAGAATTGGAAGACCAATCCAAAAAGGATAAATCCAGTAAAAAAGATGTGAAAAAGTCTGATAAACAAGATGTGAAAAAATCTGATAAACAAGACCAAAAAACACCTGATAAAAAGGATGAATCTAAAGTAAATGATACTAATGCAGCTGAATAAGCTGAAAATGTAAGGGGAAAGGGCTAAACTGTTGAATTGGCTAGAATCGATAGGACGAGCTGTAATGAACGGCCTATCACAGATGGGGAGTGCTACATTATTGGTGTGGCACACAATTAGACAACTGAAAATGATTAATCTGTGGCATGTGTTTCAGCAGATGGCTCACTTAGGCGTAGATTCGTTGCCGATTATCAGTTTAACGTTACTCTTTGCTGGTGCAGTTATGACCTTACAGATTACAGATGTATTGATTACATATGGTGCACAAAGCACTGTAGGTGGTCTTATGGCTGTTGCTATGGGACGTGAATTAGGTCCCATCTTAGTAGGGGTAGTACTAGCTGGCCGTGTTGGCGCTGCCATCACGGCTGAAATTGGTACAATGAAGGTAACCGAACAAATCGATGCGCTTCGTGTTATGGCTGTCGATCCTATTGGTTATCTTGTGGTACCTCGTGTAGTAGCATGTATGATTATGGTGCCTATATTGGCGTTTTATGGTGTAGTAATTGGCATTGCAGGTGGTTACTTTGTGGCTACTGCAATTAAGGGTTTAGCGCCAAGTACCTATTTAGATTCTATTCAAATGTTTTCTACTATTTCAGACTTCACATTAGGCTTAGTTAAGTCCAGTGTGTTTGGTGCTGTTATTGCATTGGTAGGCTCCTATAAGGGGATGGAAACTAAAATGGGCGCAGAAGCCGTAGGCTTCTCCACAACTAGTTCTGTAGTAACTAGTATTATTTTAGTATTTGTATTAAATTACTTTTTGTCTACTTTGTTATATTAGTAGATACGCTAGAGGGATTTATGATAGAACTACGCGATGTTGTAGTTGCCTATGAGTCACGTGTGATTTTAGACTCCATTAATCTTACCATTAATGATGGGGAGACGTTGGTTATATTAGGCGGTAGTGGTAGTGGTAAAAGTACATTGCTTCGCTTATTAATAGGCTTGCAGCGTCCTACATCGGGACAGATTATTGTAGATGGCACAGATATTACAACATTATCTGAAGATGAATTTAATACAGTACGAAGAAAGATGGGGATGGTATTCCAATACTCTGCTCTGTTTGATTCTATGTCGGTAGGTGAAAATGTAGGCTTTGGTTTACGTCAACATACGGACTTAGGCGACGATGAGATACGACGCATTGTAGCAGAGCGACTAGATTGGGTCGGTTTGAAAGGGTATGAATCCTATATGCCTAACGAATTGTCAGGCGGTATGAAAAAGCGCGTTAGCTTAGCTCGCGCCATAGCGCTAGACCCAAGCTTAATCCTCTATGATGAACCTTCATCCGGCTTGGATCCTATTACATCTGGTACGATTAGTATGCTAATTAAGGGGATGCAACAACGGCTTGGTTGTACTTCTATTGTAGTAACACATGATATGCAATCCGCGTTTTACGTGGCAAATCGCATAGCTTTACTTGATAAGGGGAAATTTGTGGAAATTTCTGATACAATAGACTTTAAGAATTCTACAAATAAAAAGGTACAACAGTTTATTCATGGTGAAGCAGAACCAATTAATGTATCTGCGATGGGAGATGTGTAATGAAGTGGACGACGGAGGCCAAGGTAGGGGCTTTCACAATAATAGGTATAGCTCTATTTATTGCGGGAATACTTTTTGTAGGTCGCATTGATATATGGGCTAAGCCACAAATGACGATTACTGGCGATTTTGCTCAAGTTAATGGCCTAAAAAATGGCAATCAAGTTAAATATTCAGGTGTGGCCATCGGTAATGTCTCTGATATCGAGATTACTCCGCATGGTGTTGTAGTAAAAATGAAGCTTGATGAAAAAACACAAATTCCAAGTGATTCTACGTTCACATTGGGATCAGATGGTTTTTTAGGTGATAAATTTATTCAAATTTCACCAGGTCAATCTAAGGTGTTTTTACAAGATGGTGACTCTGTTAAGGGCGAAGGTGCAGACGCTATGGATAAAGCGATGCAAAGTGCTCAAAAGTTAATGGATGGCACCGAAAAAATGTTGCAATCTATCAATAATATTATTGGTGATCCAGCAACGCAAAATGCACTTAAACATTCCTTGCAATCTACTGCGACGATGGCTGATAATGCTGTAGCGATTACACAAAATATGGCTGATGTAACGGCACAGCTAAATCAAGCTGCTCAACAATTTAATGCAGATGGTAATGCAGGCAATGATATGCGTGCTATTTTGACTAACTTAAAACAAACTACGGATCGTGTAGATAATATGGCTCGTTCTATGGAGTCTACTGTAACTGATCCTAAAGCACAGGAAAATATTAAGGAAACATTACATAATACGGCACAGATTTCAGCTCGCATCAACAAATTGATGGGTGGTAAAGCATATCAAACTGATGCAAGTGGAAATGTAGTAGATGGAAATAATGTTGAAAAAAAGTCATCTACTAAAGTTGAGCCTTCTGTAGATTTGTTATATAACACAACAGATGATGAATTCCGCATCAATGGTCGTGTTCGTGCTTATAATGATAAAGGTATGGCTGAGCTTGGCCTTTCCAATATCGGCGATGGCACTAAATTCGATTTAAATGCAGGTCGATTCATTAGCTCTAAATGGCTAGTACGGGGCGGTATTTTTGAAAGTGAATTAGGACTTGGCGTTGACTATAATTTACGTGGTCCAGTTTCATTATCCGCAGCGGTATATGACCTTAACAATCGCAAATATCGTATTCGTAGTGATATACGTTTACATAAAGATACTTATGGGGTTATTCAAATGACCAGACCGTTCGGTTCCACGAATGGTGGTACCTACTTTGGTATCAAACAAGTATTTTAAAGACTAATACATTCACTTTAGGTGAGTATGGAGGTACATATTATGAATAAAAAGGTTTTATCCTTAGGTGTAATGCTCTCCTTAGCTACTACAGGTGCAATGGCTGCTGATGTAGTTACAACTTCCGTTAATAATGGAGACCAATTAAGCAAATATCAAAAAGAAGCGATTCAATTAACACAAAAGCAATTAGCCGAAAAATCTGTTCAAGATAGTAAAACATATGAGAGCAAATTGGACCTCGATGAGACTCGTACCATAGAGTTGGCGTTGGCGAATAACCGTACAGCAAAACAAACTAAATGGGGCTATGAAGCTGCTAAATCTGCAGTGAGCCAAGTAGCAGCAGGCAAGAACCCTAGTGTAAGCTATGGTTGGTCTGCTCAAAAAACAGGCGGTGACACTGGCCGTGGTAAATCTGGTAGTCATAACTTCTCCATTAGTGCTCCTGTATTTAATCCTCAACTCGATGCAAGTATTGATTCTGCACGTTATACTCGTGAAGGCACTGGCGCTAGCTATGAAGAAGCATTGCAACAAGCAAAATATGATGCTATTAGTGGCTACTATACATTGATCATGAACCGTAATCTTGTTGATGTGGCTCAACAAGCTGTTAAAGATTACCAAGGTCATGTAACAAATGTGCAAGCTCAATATAATGTTGGTTTGGTAGCAAGTTCTGATGTATTGGCTGCTAAAACAAATCTTGCTGATTCTGAAACAAATCTTGTAAAAGCGCAAAATTCTGCAAATTTAGCAGAGGCTAGCTTGAATCAAGTCATTGCATATCCTGCACAAACAGCTATTAATACAGCAGAACATGACTTACAATATAAACCTTACAATATTACGTTGGAACAAGCTAAAGCATATGCTTTGCTTCACCGTTCTGCCCTTGTAAAATCTGCTCTCGATGTAAAATCTGCAGAAGAGGCTGTAAAATCTGCTAAATCTGGCTACTTGCCAACTGTAGCTGTAAAAGCTGGTCGTGGTTATGCCGATCCAGATGGTTACTTTGGAACAAGTACAAAATCCTGGAGTGTAGGTGCTACTGCATCTTGGAGCTTATGGGATGGCGGTGCAACACAAAATGCTATTAAAAAAGCAAATGCACAACTTGAACAAGCGAAAGAGGCTAATTTAGCTACTGTTGATGCTGTATTATTAGCAGTACAAAAAGCATACTTGAATTTGCGTTCTGCAGAGCAAACAATCCAAAGCACTCAAACTGCAGTTGCTCAAGGTCAAGAAAGCTTCCGTATTGCTACACTTCGCTATCGTGCTGGTGTTGGTACAAACCTTGATGTACTCGATGCGGAAACTAAATTAACAGATGCTCGTAATAACTATGTACAAGCTCTTTATAATTACAATATTAGCATTGCAGCTCTTGAACAATTGACAGGTGTTCCATTGAATACTCCAGTTGGACAAGGTGCAGAAATTATTGCAAACAGTGGTGCAGCTGAACAATTAGCACAACTTGGTGGCAATCAATAATAGAATACTAAAAAAGACGACTTCGGTCGTCTTTTTTTTGTTATAGATTTATAAAGCGTAAATTCATTGTATATTTTCATTTTTATGTTATGGTAATGTTTAAAATAATTTTATCTGTAGTTATTGCAGAAAATGATTAGTAAAAAATATATTAGTTTTATAAAATTTACCCTTAAAATACTATAGTTATTACTTTGTGTGTGGTAAGATTAGTATATATATTTATATTATTCATAATGTGTATGGGAGATCATTATGACCCGTAAAAAGTGGTGCCTCATAGGGGCTGCAATTTTAGGCTTATCTGCAGTTGGTGCTAGTATAAACCCTATAGCTCAGACCTATGTAGCACCTATGGTTAAAGAACAAGTAAATAATGCCATAAACGGATCTGTGGACTATGATTCTCTTCGTATCAATTGGAATGGTGATGTAGTTTTATCAGATGTGGTGATTAAAGATCGGGATGGTCACTTAGTAGGGACGGCGCAAGATGTAGCCGTTGGGGTTAAACTATCTGCATTACCAAGTATAATTGGGGGTAATACATCAGGGGCAACAGCTATATCGACTGTTACTGTAGAGGCACCTGATCTTCATATATGGCAATTGAACGATGGATCTTGGAGTATAGAAAAATTAGTAAAACCATCTGATCCGAATAAATCGGGTGGTTTTGATGGTGATATTACCATTAATAATGGCCATGTAGCGCTACGTACTAAAGATGGCATTAAACGCAATGTTGAAAACCTTGATGGTACCGTTGCTCTTAATATGAGTGGTATGTCTAAAGGGGCTTTTACTGCAGATATAGATGGTTCCTCTGTTCTTGTAAATGGCAACATTGATATGGATCATGTATCTAATTTCGATCTCTTTGTGCAAGCAGATGAAATTGATACGGCAGGTATCATGAGTTTTATACCGCTTCGTAAAGATTTGTCAGTAACGGGTGGGAAATTACAAGACTTACATCTCAATATTAAAAGTGAAGATGGCCAATATGTTATGAGTGGCAATGTAGGCTTTAAAGGCTTAACGGGGACTTATAAACGGAGCAATACGCTTTATACGATTACCAATGGTGAAGGTCGTATTATGTTGAATCACGACCAAATTGTTATTAGTCATAGCTCTTGGCGTATTAATGATCAGGAAGCAAAGCTTAATGGTCTCATTACATTGGGAAAAGACGAAGAGTATTTAAATCTTAATGTTGTAGCCGATAAGGTGGATTTAGAAGCTATTACTGATGTAGGGGTTACTGGTATTGTTGGCGGTCGTGCGCATATAGGAGGCACTACTGTAGCGCCTCGCGTAGACGCAACAATAGGTAGTGATGGTATTTCTTATAAAGGATATCATGTGGATCGCGTTCAAGGAAATGTGGTATACGATAATGGATTAGTTCGTATCGATGATGCCCAATTGTCTATTGGTGCTGGTAATGCTAAAGTCAAAGGTCAATACGTTGTAGATACAGGTGATTTTGACGCTATTGCCAATGTAAATGCATTATCGTTGGATACTTTTACAAAAGATTTAGCTATGCCTATTAGTGGGACCGTTGATGGTGAAATTCACGCTTTAGGGAAGAATAATCAACTTACAGATCTTGTGGGAGCGGTCCAAGGTCATCAGATTGGTGTACGTGGTGTAGTTCTAGACTCTGTAAAAGCGGATTTGACCCATAGTGATAATCTTACCAACATAACTATGGTAGGCAATATGGGAACGGGTTCCTTTAGTGGATATGGTTCTATTCAAAATGGCCAAGTGGATGCCACAGTTTCTGGTAATGCCTTGCCGTTGACATCACTTAGTCCAATCATAGGTGAAGATGTAGCTGGCACAGTTAGCACTTCTATTAATGTAAAAGGTGCCTTAGATAACCCTAATGTGATTGGAACCGTATGGGGACAAGAGGTTCTCTATAAGGGGGCTCACTTTAATGATATTCATAGCGATATCAATCTAGATAATCATATTCTAACAATAACCAATGGTCATATTGGTGATGGTAGTGGCGGTTACGATATTACCGGTTGGTATAATATCAATACTGATGCATTAGATTTAAATGCTAAAGCTCGTGCTGTACGTATTGAAAATTTAATTCGTCCTGTAACAGATATTCCTATTACAGGTTGGTTTGAAACTGACAACCATATAACAGGGACTATTGCTAGTCCGATTGTAGAAGGGCGAGCTCATTTATGGGATGGGTCTGCCTATGGCAAGCTTATTACTAATGCTTTTGCCAAATACAACTATAAAAATGAAACATTAGAATTATATCGCTTTGATATCGAAGGTTACGGTGCAACTATTACTGGTGGCGGTACTGTATCAAAAGAAGCTATTAATATTGATTTTGAAGGTAAGAAAATCGATATGGGTAGATTGCTCATCAATACCGATTATAAGGTGGATGGTTTACTAGCAGGCCGTGGTACTATAACGGGTTCCATGGATAACCCTCAGTTTAATGGCTATATTTTATCAGATGCTTTATCCATTAATGGACAGCTATTGACGGATATTCATGGCCATGTTTATGCCGATAAGTCTGTTGTAAATGTACAAGATTTTTCGTTTGCTGAATCGAATGGTGGTCGTTATGTTGCTAAAGGTGGCATGAAGCTTGACGATAGCAAACAATTATTTGGCGTTTTAGATGTTACCAATGGTAGTGTAAAGAACTTATTGGCTTTATTAGATCGAGCTGATGAGCACCTCGATGGTCAATTAAATGGCTCTGTTGAAATTGGAGGTACGAAGGACAATCCAAGTGTTATTGTAAATGGTAAAATTAACGATGTTAGCATTGATGATAAGGTAGTAGGGGATGCAACAATTGATGCTAGCCTAGCTAATCGTAAGTTTAAAATTACCACTTTAAAACTACCTGTTGGTGAGGGCCTCATTGCTATGGGTGGTACTTTGGATCTCGATGGGCAAGCTGATTTACAAGTAGCCTTAAAGGATGTCGACATAGTGCCATTCTTACCACTTGTAGGTAAGGATATTCAAGCAACAGGCTGGGTAACAGGTGTTGTGAATGTTACTGGAGAAACTAAAAATCCTAAGGTGGAATTATCTGGTGCAGTAGAGTCCGGTTCGTTCAATGGAATTGGTATTGATGAAGGCTTTGCGTTGGCTACAATGCAAGATCATGTCATTCAAATCCAACGTATTCAAGGCGCTAAAGGAGGCTATAAGCTCAGTATTTATGGTAAAATTCCATTGGCGGCTCTTTATACATCTGGTTATTTAGAAGCTAGTGATGCTAAATCTATGGATGTAACAATTGACTTTAACGAAGCAGATATGGCTGTTATTCCTCTTGTTACTACTAGTGTTAAAGATGCAACGGGGCCGTTAAAGGGTGCAATTAGGCTTACAGGGACTATAGACCAACCTGAGGCATACGGCACAGTATCTGTACGTAATGGTACTATGAAATTGGCCAATGTAGATAATGAAATTACTGGTATTGACGGAGATTTAATCTTCTCTGGACAACAAGGGGATTTCCAATCTCGTATCAATATGGGGAAAGGTAGTGCTGGTTTAGCTGCTAAGGTAAATTGGTCTGGTCATGAGCTTACCAACTATAAGGCTGCCGTTCAACTTGATGGACTCGATGTTCGTAGCGAATATGTGAGAGGCCCATTAAATGGTGAACTTTACATTGCGGAACGTGATGGATTACCTACCTTGATAGGTAATTTGGACCTAGAAAACATCCAATTTAAGATTCCTCTTTCCTTGCAGTCTAGTGAAAGTAGCACCAACATGGGTGTAGATGTTAATATTCATGCTGGCAAGGGCGTACGCTTATATGATCGAACTCTATATAACATGTTTATCGGTGGTGATGTTCATTTCGGTGGCACATTACAAAACCCAACTGCTAGTGGCCAGTTCGATGTTAAATCTGGTACGTTCAAATACTTAAGTCATGTATTTAATATTACGAAGGGGAATGCACACTTTGTAGGTGGTTCCTATTTACCAAACTTACAATTAGAGGCTGAAACGAATGTAAGCAACTACAATATTATGCTTGGTGTAAAAGGGACTGTAGACCATATGGATCTTACTTTGTCGTCTAATCCTAGTTTGTCTAGAAAGCAAATTATTTCCATGTTAACCTTTGGTCGTGGTGCAGATTCAAATAGTAGTACATTGACAAATGATGATGTGAATGCTGTTGCTACAGCAGGTTTACAAATGTTTGCCTTTGGCTATGTGCAAGATGCATTGCAAAATACATTAGGTTTAGATCGGATTAATATTACGACAGGTTCCATTGATCCTGATGAACCAACTAATAGGGCAACAGCAGGTAATTACAACATTGAAATTGGCAAATATATTGTGCCAAAAGTTATGCTTACCTATTCTCAAGGTATCAATAATAAACAAAATAAATATGGTGTGGAGTATTCTGTTAAACGAAACCTTAAATTCACTGCATGGCATACATCGCAAGGGAACAATTATATAGGCGGCCGTTGGACAAGAAGCTTTTAAGTGTATGGCTAGAGTGTGCAAATCCCATGGATATGCATATTCTAGTCATATTAATTTCATAAAATTTGTTTAATATAGTACTCATTCCCAGTATTTTATGCTATAATAATAAAGATTTATTAGTCTTTATAAAACAAGATGTAAACTTTTTATGGGGATGAGTTCTAGGAGGAATTTATGTTTAAACCAAAAGCCTATAAAAGTATGCTTGCAGCATCTGTGTTGACTGCTGTCATGGGGACAGGCAGTGTATTTGCTGCGGAGGTACAAGCTGGCTATACTCCAGATTTAAATAACACAACAACAACTAGTGCAGCAACTACTAATGATTCTACTACTACACAAGCAGTTTACAATGCTAATGCGGCTACATCTGCAACAACACAAGATGAAACTGATGCAGCTATCTTAGCGGCTCGTGGTGATACAACTGTATCTAGCGATGGTACTGTAGTTAAAGGTTCTGATGGAACTGTTACAGTTAATAATGCTGCTTTGAAAACAGATGATAAACAAGTAAAAATGGTGTCTAAAACTACTGGTGGTACTGACCTTGATAAGGCTGCTGAAAATGGCCAAACTCAAGCTGTTACAACTGTAGAGGCTCAATATGTTACATCTGCAAATGCAGAGTCTATTAATCCATATGTAGGTAAATTGATAACTGGTTTATCTATTTCTGGCGTAACAGCTGAACAACAAGCACAACTATTGCCAATCTTAACAGAAAAAATCGGCGATGCTGTGTCCGTTGATGGTGTATTTAAAGACGTAACTAACCTAGGTAATACTGGCTACTTCTCTGAAGTAAACCCTGTATTCACTACAGTACCTGAAGGGGTTAAATTGGACTTTGCTGTCACAGTAAATCCAATTACTACAGGTGTAGCTTTCGAAGGCAATACAGTTTATACTTCTGAAGTATTGACTAAGTTCATGGATATTCAACCAGGTCAAGTTCTTAACTCTGTATACGTAGGCCAAAAAGTTCAAGGTATCAACGCAGCATATGCTCGTGATGGCTATATGTTGGCACATGTAGATGGTATTCGCGTAGATGACCAAGGTGTGCTTCATGTTCATATCGTAGAAGGTATTGTAGAAGATATCATTCCTGCGGGGAACAAGAAAACTCGCGACAAAGTTATTACTCGTGAATTCGTTCAAAAGAAAGGTAAACCTTTCAATAAGTTCTTGGTTCGTCGTTCTGTAGAACGCGTATACAACCTAGGCTTCTTTGACGACGTAAATGTTCGTATGTTGCCTGGTAATCAGGATCCTAATAATGTAATCATTGAAATCGATGTTTTGGAGCATAAAACAGGTACTATTACATTAGGTGCTGGTTACTCCAAATCTGATGGCTTGATGGGTATCATTGAATTTGGTGAAGATAACTTCCGCGGCACAGGTGATAAATTCAAAGTTCACTGGGAAATCGGCGGTAAGAAAAAATATAAAAACTACCAAATCTCTTACTTGAAACCTTGGATTGATAGCAAAGGTACATCCCTTGGCTTCTCCTTCTTCAACCGTGAAGATGAATATACAGATTACAACGAAGATGGCAATGAAGTAGCAGAATACAACAAGAAATCTCGTGGTTTCAATATCTCCTTCGGTCGTCAAACTGGGGAATATACACGTGATTACTTGACATTAGAATCCCGTAAAGATACTTATAAATGGGATAGTGACGATAGCTCTGGTTATCGTTATGACACAGATGCTATCTCTAATACAAGTGGTAGCGGTAATGATTGGAATAATACTAATCCAAATACTGGTGGTAGTTGGAATTTTGCCTCTAATAATTACGTAAAAAATAACTTTGGCCGTATTAACTCCATTACATGGCAAAAGGTATACGATTCCCGTGATAATATTTATGATCCGACACGTGGTCGTCGTATTTCCTATACAGCTCAATGGGCTGGTCATGGTTTAGGCGGTGATTTCGACTTCTATAAATTCACAGCTGAAGCACGTATGTATAAAAAACTAGGTGCTAAGAACGTTTTGGCATTCCGCGCACGTGGTGGTTTTATCCAAGGTGATGCACCTTATAGCCAATTATTTACATTGGGTGGCGCTGATTCCTTACGTGGTTACGAAGATGATCAATTCCGTGGTAAGTATATGTATAATGCGACATTGGAATTCCGTTTCCCAATCGTTAAAAAGGTTAGTGGTGTGTTGTTCACTGATATCGGTGATGCATGGGATGCACCAAATGTTACGTGGTACAATGGCAAGAAAACCTTTAACTATGGCGTTGGTGCTGGTGTTCGTATTACTACACCAATTGGCCCAGTTAAACTTGATTATGGCGTGGGTAAACACAAAAATAAATTCCACTTCAGCTTCGGCACACAATTCTAATATAGTAAATATATATGGTGGAGGCCTCGTTTCTAAAGAGGCTTTCACCAATATCTCTATATGGCATCCTTTGATGCAGTAATTTAAAGAAATGAGGGCACTCTATTATGATGCGAATGATGAACAACAAGGCGAATGTGAAAATTTTTTCTATCGTCATTGCTGCTATTTTTATTATTGGTATTGGCGCTTTAGCGTATACACAAATGGCTACGCCAAGTGGTAATAGCGGTAATAGTACAATTGGTGTTATCGATACATCTCGTATGATGTCTCAAGATAATCCAATTTATATCTCTGCAGCTCAAGAATATATGAGTTATCAAAGTCAATTACAACAAGAAACACAAGCAAAAATTGATGCAGCACAAGATGATGCGACTAAACAAAAATTAGCTGAAGAAGCACGTCAAAACTTAGCAAAAAAAGATCAAGAAATTGCTAAATCCGTTCAAGATAAAGCGATGGAAGCAGCAAAAGCTGTGGGTGATGCAAAAGGCCTTAGCGTTGTAATGACTAAAGATACTGTATTATACGGTGGTGTAGATATTACAGATCAAGTATTGAAAAAATTAGCTAATGATGCGAAAAAATAAACTGTAGTTCTATGTAAGGGAGAACGACAATGAACGGGAAAAAACGATATATAGGATTTGCCATATTTCTCGTTGTTGCATTATGTGCTATGGTTTGGGCCTATGGATTTGTGACGAATCGTCAGCAGAGTCCTGATGGGGTATCAATAGGTGTTGTACGTATTGATGATGTATTAGAGTTTAATCCTTCTTATGAGGATTATAAACAAGCAAAAAATGAATTGGACCTTTTACAACGTCAATATGAACTTGAGCAACAAGCTCTAAATGCCAAGTCAGAGACACAAGAGGAACAGTTGAAATCTCTTGCATTAGATTCAACCTTGTCAGATGCTCTTACGGTGGAATTGCAAACTCGTATTGCAACAAAAGAAAATGAATTGAATCAGCAATTAAATGCGAAACGAAATGAACTCACTCAAAAATATTTAGCCCAGTTAAAAGTTAGTGCTAATGAATATGATCTTGAAATTGTAAATCTTCAATTAGATTTATATGCTTATGATGCTCGTGTATACATTGATGATGCACAAAAAGAAGCGGCTATGGCAGAGAAGGCTAAGAAAGAGGAACGATTGAAGGAGTTATTAGCTAAGAGAAAACCATCTAATCTAGATGTAGACTCTATTAAGGCTAAAGTACAAGCAGAACTTGCTCCTATGCAACAAAAAGGGCAAGAAGAGCTTAACCAATATGCAGCATCTTTACAAAAGGAATTGGCTGCAAAACGGGATACTATGGTACAACAACAAGCACAATCTATTATTGCTAATAATAACTTACCTGTTGCTCAGGACTGGAATGATTCTTGGGCTAAAAAGCTTTCAGATAAAGAAGCTGAAGTGAGTGCACTTCATGAGGCCATTTTAGAAGATGTCCGTATGCGTGTAGCAATTATTGCAGAGGAACAACATTTAGATTTAGTCATCATCGATGATGGTGGTAATATTAAGGGGCTTGATATTACTGATGCTGTAAAAGCGTCCTATCGAGTTCAATAAGGAGTTATATTATGAATAAACGTATTAAATCTTTAGTATTAGGTGCATCCTTAGTGGCTTCTATGGCTATTTTAGGTGGTTGTGGTTCTAATAATATCGGTTATGTTGATAGCGTGAAAGTAGCAAACAGCACTGAAAAAGGTATTGAAATCACTAAAGAAATCAATGCTAAAAAAGCTGAGTTGGATGCTAAAATTGCAGCCGCTGATGAAGCCTCTAAACAAAATGTATTTAATCAAGCTAATCAAGAATTAAACGCCTTTGCCAATGCAAAAGCACAAGAATATCGTCAATATCAAGAACAAAAAGTTGGTGAACTTGTAAAAGAGAAAAAACTTGATGTTGTTATCGAAAAAGGTGCTGTTGTTGGTGGTGGCACTGATGTGACTGATGATCTGATTGCGAAGATGGGCAAAGCTTCTGATGACCAAATTAAAGAAGCTCAAAATGCAGCTAAAGCACAAGAACAACAAGATGCACAACAAAATGCTCAACAAGCAGGTCAAACTACAGCAGTTAATACTGAGGAAAGTGCACAATAATTAAGGATTATTACAGGGGGAGGAGTTTACCTTGGAAAAAACTTTACAGGAACTCGCAACATTAGTAGGTGGTCGTGTTATAGGCGATGCATCTATTGTTATTACTGAGACACGTAGCTTTGAACAAGCTGTAAAACAATCCATAACTTTTGCAGTAGGTGAATATGTTGAACATATTGCATTATGCCAAGCGGGTGCTGTGATCGTTGAATCTGAAGTGAAAGATGCACCGATGGCTCAAATTGTAGTTGATAATGCAAAAGCAACGTTTGCACAAGTGTTAGAACTCTTCCATCCACCTGTTGTTGTTCCTAGAGAAGTGCATAGCACTGCTATTATTGGCGAAAATGTAACGATTGGAAAAAATGTTGCTATTGGTGCCTATTGTGTTATTAATGATAATGCAGTCATTGAAGATAATGTAACAATTCGCCCATATGTTTATATTGGACATAATGTGCGTATTGGTGAAGGTTCTGATATTTATGCAGGCGCTATTGTTCATGAAAACTGTATTTTAGGTAAACGCGTTGTATTGCGTGCTAAAGCAGTAATTGGTGGCGAAGGCTTCGGTTTTGCTACAGAGAATGGCGTACATACTCATATTCCACAAGTTGGTAATGTTATTCTTGAAGATGATGTTGAGGTTGGCTCTTGTACAACAATTGACAATGCTACAATGGGATCTACATTAGTTCGTCGTGGTACAAAAATCGATAACCTTGTACACCTTGGTCACAATGTGGAAATTGGTGAAGATTGCTTCTTAATTGCTCAAGTTGGTATTGCAGGTAGTACTAAATGCGGTAATCATGTAATCTTTGCAGGTCAAACTGGTTGTACTGGACATATCACAATTGGAGATAATGTGCAATTTGCTGGAAAGACTGGTATTACAGGTAATGTACCATCTAATTCTATTATGGCGGGCTATCCTATGAGACCACATAAAGAATGGTTAAAATTGGCCGCTTATGAAAACCGTTTGCCGGATATGGTTAAAACAGTAAAACAATTACAAAAAGAAATTGACGCTTTGAAAGCACAGCTGAAGGAGAGCTAATAATCCATGTATAGGTTTATGAAAATCTTTAGTGCCTTTATTTGCTTATTACCTAAAGGTTTGCAATATGCTATTGGTACATTGCTTGGTGAAATTGCGTGGCTAGTCGTACCGCCTAAACGCAAGCGCCTAGCGATAGGCCAAATTCTATTCTGTAATATTACCGATGATCCCAAGGAAGCTCGACGCATTGCGAAAGCTAGTACTACGCGCTTTGGTCGCATGATTATTGATGTATTACGCTATCCTGAAATTAAGGATGGTGCATACAAAGATATGGTAGAGTTTATTAACAAAGAGTACTTAGATGATGCTTTAGAAAATGGTCGTGGCGCAATTTTGGCGGCTGTTCATAGTGGCAACTGGGAACTCCTTGGGGGGGTTCTTGCTTCGGAAGGGTATCCGTTGATTTCCGTGGCAATGAAACAGAATGGTGATGCCGATAAGTTTATCAATGAATATCGTCGGATTATGCACCAACATGTGACTTATAAAACTGGTGTGCGGGAAATGATCAATGAACTAAAAAAAGGTGCTTTTTTAGGCCTTATTATGGATCAGGATCCTGGTGATGATGGCGTTCTTGTACCATTCTTTGGTTATGAAACATTGACAGCTGCTGGTCCGGCTGTACTGGCTCGTATGCAAGATGTACCAATCATTTTTGTGACTATACATTATAGTCCATTTTCTGAAAAATATGAGATTGAAGCACATCCACCGATTTATGTGGAGCGTACAGATGATAAAAAACGCGATATAGCTGTTACTACTACTCTACTTAATGAGTTTATTGAAGATTATATTAGACGATATCCTGAAGATTGGTTCTGGCTTCATAACCGTTGGAAGTGGACACGTCGTTTCTATGGCGAGCAGATTGATACTCCGCCAGATGTATATCGCTAATTATTAAATATAAAGAGATTTTACATGTTTATTTGTACAGTATCGATTTAGATACCGCATGAATAAAGCATAGTAAAGTCTCTTTTTATTTTGCAGTGTATAAAGTAGTATTTATAATTAAATTTATATAAAGTTAATTATGTGAAAAATGCTTTCAAAATCATTGAATATATGGTAAATTTCTTGTATCACCTATGCAAATAGGGTATAATACATATTGGTGTATAGTAAACGTGAATTCAGATTATGAAAGGACTTTCTTATGAGTAAGCCACAACAAACAATTAAACAGGCTATTTCATATCAAGGGATTGGCCTTCATAGCGGTGAACCAGTGAATATGGTTTTTAAACCTGCACCTGAAAATACAGGAATTGTGTTTATCCGCACGGACATTGAAGGTCATCCTTCTGTGCGAGCACACATTGATAATGTGACGAACACTATGCGCGCTACTACATTGGAAAATGGTGAAGCGAAGGTTTTCACTGTAGAACATGTTATGGCTGCGTTCAGTGCTATGAATATTGATAACTGTTATATCGAGATGGATTCTCCTGAACCTGCTGTAGGTGATGGTAGTAGTGCTATTTTTGTAGGCCTTATAGAAGAGGCTGGCATTCAAGAACAAACAGCACCACGTCATGTATATAAAATAACTCGCTCCCATGCTATTTATGATGGTGATCGTTTTATAGTTATTTTGCCATACGATGGCTATCGCATTACATTTACATCGGTTAACAGTCATCCGTTACTTGGTACGCAAAATTGCGATTTTGAGGTTTCACCAGAATACTTTAAAGAGCATATTAGTGCTGCTAGAACTATCGGATTTATGAAAGAATTAGAACAATTACAGGCTATGGGCCTTGCAAAAGGTGGTACCTTAGATAATGCGTTAGTTTATGATGATGAGAAGTGTTTGTCTGTACCTCGCTTTGATGACGAATTAGTTCGTCATAAGGCATTAGACGTAGTAGGCGACTTATTCTTATTAGGACGAATCGAAGGTCATGTAATTGCTATGAAATCGAGTCATGAATTAAACTCAAAATTGGCTCGTAGTATAATGGAAGAAATAAGGGAGACACAGCCATGATTCTTAATCACGAAGACATTTTAGAAATTTTACCTCATCGTTATCCTATGCTTTTGGTAGATCGCATCGTTGAGTTAGAACCTATGAAACGCGCTGTGGGCATTAAAAATGCTACATTTAACGAATTGTTCTTCCAAGGTCACTTCCCAGGTAATCCAGTAATGCCAGGCGTGTTATTGACTGAGGCTATTGCACAAGTTGGTGGTATTGCTTTGTTATACCCTGAAGAAAACCGAGGTCTTACACCTATGTTTACAGGTATTGATAAAGTTCGTTTCCGTCATCCTGTAAAACCTGGTGATCAAGTACGTATGGAAGTTGATATTGTAAAAATCAAAGGTAAAATGGGTAAGGTTGAAGGCCGTGCCTATGTTGGCGACAAATTGTGCGCTAGCGGTGAATACATGTTTGCCCTTGTATAATGATTGAGGAGTGATTGTAGTGATAGTTGTAGGCATGGAAAATGCAGAATCCAACATCCATAGTACAGCCATAGTCCATCCAAATGCTAAATTGGGCAAAGATGTAATCGTAGGTCCTGGTGCTGTAATCGGCGAACATGTCGAAATCGGCGATGGTACACAAATCGGTGCACATGTTGTAATTGGTGGTTGGACAACCATTGGTAAGCGTTGTGAGATTTATCCTAACGCATCTATTGGGTTGGAACCGCAAGATTTAAAATTCAAAGGTGAAAAAAGCTATTGTAATATTGGCGATGAAACGGTTATCCGTGAATTTGTTACTATTAGCCGCGCTACTGGAGAAGGTGAAGAAACACGTGTAGGTAATAACTGCTTGCTTCAAGCATGTACACATGTGGCTCATAACTGTATTGTTGGTAATAATGTAATTATGAGTAACTGTGCAGGCTTAGCTGGTCACGCTATCGTTGAAGATCGCGTAGTTATTGGTGGCCTTGCAGGTATTCATCAATTTGTTAAGATCGGTCGAAATGCTATGGTTGGTGGCATGGCTAAGGTGGTTCAAGATATTCCGCCGTACGTTATTGCTGATGGTCAACCGGCGCGTGTTATCGGCCTTAACTCTGTTGGTTTATCTCGTGCAGGCATTTCAGAAGAAGTACGCCGAGATTTGAAACAAGCATTCCGTATTATTTATCGTTCTGGTTTTAGCTTATCTAAGGCTATTGAAGAAATGGAAATGCAGCTTGATTCTTCTGTAGAAATTGAAAATTTATTACGCTTTTTGCGCAATGCCGATCGTGGTATTATGCGTACACGTCGCGACTAATTCAAAAGACCTCGTACAATGTACGAGGTCTTTTTGTGTAATCTATAAATATTAATATTTTTATATGATCTATAAAATTTAGAGTTTTAATTGGATAAGAATTTTATAATGGTAGTTCATTAATATAAAATATTTTGATAAAAATATTTGAATAAATTTTACGTTTCTAAGTTGTAAAATTGGTATTAAAATAATTCTGTTAAAATGTTGAAGAAATAGGCATAAAACATGGTGTTTTAATGGTAAAAAGTGTCCATTTATAGTACAATATATTGTATATGATTATGTCTTTTTTGAGGCATTATTTATTGTAAATTTGTAATTACTAATTGATATATAGGCCGTAGGTCATCTAGGAGGTATAGTCTTGGCAAAGGTAGGATTGATTGCAGGCATTGGAGTTTTACCTGTAGAATTCATGCGTGCCGCTCATGTATTAGGTCACGAGGTAGTTGTTATCGGCGTGGTTCCAGATATAGACCCGGCTTTGAAGGCTGAGGCCGATGCTTTCTATGATATCAGTGTTGCTAAACTAGGTAAAATCTTCAAAACCTTGAAAAATGAAGGTGTTGTAGAGTTAACTATGTTAGGCAAAGTTACTAAAGAAATTCTTTTTAAGGGCCTTGCTTTCCCAGATTTGAAAACATTAGGCGTGCTTAAACGTTTGAAAAATCGTAAGGATGACACGATTATGCTTGCCATCGTTGATGAAATTGAAAGAGAAGGGTTTAAAGTTTTAGATCAAACCGTATATCTTAAACCATTTATGCCGAAGGTGGGGGTGCTTTCCAAAGCACAACCAACTGATGAACAATGGGCGGATATTTGCTTTGGCTTTGAATTAGCAAAACAAATGGGGGGGCTTGATATTGGTCAAACCGTTGTTGTAAAGCATAAAGCGGCGATGGCGATTGAAGCCATTGAGGGCACTGATAAGTGCATTTTGCGTGGTGGTGAGCTTGGCCGTGGCGATGCAGTTGTAGTTAAAACAGAAAAGCCAAATCAAGACGTGCGTTTTGATGTACCTGCTGTGGGGATTAAAACATTAATGTCTATGATTGACAGTGGCTGTAAAGTGTTAGCTGTTGAAGCAGAAAAGACTATTTTTGTTCAGCAAGAAGACGTACTTGATATGGCGAATCGCCATGGTATTGTCATCTGTGCTGTAGATCAAGAATTTGTGAATTCCAGAAAGGATGCATAATGAAAGTCATGTTTTCCGCCGGAGAAGCATCCGGTGATACTCATGCGGCCAGCGTTGCTAATGCACTAAAAGAAATAGATCCTTCGGTCGATATGTTTGGTATGGGTGGCACCTTGATGGAACGCGCTGGTGTTCGCATCGTATATGATATTAAAAATTTAGGTGTTATCGGGATTGTAGAGATTGTTAAATCCTTACCAAAATTCTTTAAACTTCGCACATATTTAAAACGCGTCATGATGAAGGAAAAACCAGATATTCTCGTATGTGTAGACTATCCTGGATTTAATATGAAGCTGGCAGCCGTAGCCCATGAATTAGGGATTCCTGTTCTATATTACATTGCTCCTACAATTTGGGCATGGCATAGCAGTCGTGGTAATACAATTCGTAAGTATGTAACAAAGGTTGCATCCATATTCCCCTTTGAAGCTGAAGCGTATCGCAAATATAAATGCGATGTAGAGTTCGTGGGGCATCCATTATTAGATATCGTACATCCTACGATGACTAAAGAGGAGGCTGAAGAATACTTTGGGGCTCGTAAAGAAGCTAAAAAAGTATTGCTTATGCCTGGTAGTCGCAAGCAAGAGGTTTTATCTTTGCTTGATACGATGTTAAAAAGTGGTGAGCAATTGATGGCGAATCATGAAGACATTCAATTCTTCTTGCCTCGGGCACATACCATCGACCGCAGTGAGTTAGAAACTTTCATCGATGCTCATAAGGTGCCTGTTACGATTACAGAAGACCATACGTATGACTTGATGCAGATTTGTGATGTATGTCTTGCTGCATCAGGAACTGCTACGTTGGAAACGGCAATGATGGAATTACCGACAGTGTTACTGTATCGTGTATCCCCAATTACTTATGGTATTGGGAAAATGGTAGTAAATGTATCACATGTAGGATTGCCTAATATTGTGGCCGGTAAAGAGGTAATTCCTGAATTATTACAAGATTCTGTTACACCACAGGCTATTGTATCCTTAGTGGAACCTCTTCTAACTGATGTTGAGAAAAATAAAGCTATGCGCAGTGAATTACGTGAGGTGCATCATAAATTAGGTGAGCCTGGTGCTGTAAAACGAGTAGCACATCTTGTATATGATCTCGGTAAGGAGAAATGTAATGAATAGTTATTCTAGGCTTTTATACTTTGTAAAGCCTTATTATAAACGCATGATCTTTGCAGTATTTTGCATGATTATTGCGGCTGCGGCCTACTTGGTAGTGCCTTGGCTAATTAAAAATGTAGTAGACCAAGTATTAGATGACAAAAATATGTTTATGTTGAACCTCATTGTAGGGGCTATCATTCTTATATTCTTAATTCGTGGCTTTGCTACCTATGGTCAAACCTATAATATGTCCTACATTGGACAACGTGTCATCATCGATGTCCGTGAGGCTATTTTTAATCATTTGCAAAAATTAAGTTTATCTTATTTTGACCGTCGTAAGACTGGCGTTATCATGAGTAATCTTACGAATGACGTTGCTGCCTTGCAAACTGCCGTTGTAGATAATTTGATTTCCTTTATTACTGAATCCGTAACACTTATTGGCTCCTTAGTGTCTATGCTTCTCATCGACTGGAAATTGACACTCGTTACCTTCGTTACGGTTCCAGTAGTCTTGATAATTATTAATGTGTTTGGTAAAAAGCTTCGCGTTGCCGGTCATGACGTGCAAGGACGTATAGCCGATATTACGGCACTTTTACAAGAGGTCATCAGCGCTATTAGAGTGGTGAAATCTTTTTCTCGTGAAGATTTTGAGCGCCACCGTTTCGAAACTGAAAACGATCGTAACTTTAGAGCTGTTATTAAGGCTACCAAATTGACTAGCTTACTAAGCCCAATGGTTGAGTTCTCTGCGGCTATCGCTGTAGCGGTTATTCTATGGTACGGCGGCTATTCCGTAGTAACTGGTGTAATTACGGCTGGTTCTTTAATTGCGTTCTTGATTTATGCTATCAACTTGTCCAATCCAGTAAAACGTTTGAGCCAAGTTTACGGTAATATTCAAAAAGCATTGGCTGCAGCTGATCGTGTATTTGAAATCTTAGATACTAAAACTGATGTTGTAGAAAAAGCTGATGCTATTACGTTGCCATCCATTAAAGGCGATGTAGAGTTTAAAGATGTTTCCTTCTCTTATGATGGTGAAAAAACGGCGCTTGAAAACTTCACGTTGTCTGTTAAGGCTGGTGAAAGTGTAGCCCTTGTTGGTCCATCTGGAGCAGGTAAAACGACTCTTGCTAACTTGTTACCTCGCTTCTACGATGTAACGGGTGGCGCTCTTACCATTGATGGTTATAATGTAAAAGATGTTACATTTAAATCATTACGTGAGCAAATCGGACTTGTACCACAAGAAACAGTATTATTTAATGCCACGATTAAAGAGAATATCTTGTATGGTCGATTAGATGCTACTGATGAAGAGGTATATGAAGCTGCTAAGGCTGCTAATGTTCTTGAGTTCGTAGAAAAGATGCCTGATGGTCTCGACACAGTTGTAGGTGAGCGAGGTAGCTCCTTATCTGGCGGTCAACGTCAACGGGTAGCCATTGCACGTGCTATTTTAAAAGATCCTCGTATTCTAATCTTGGATGAAGCCACATCTGCATTAGATACAGAGAGTGAAAAACTTGTACAAGAGGCACTAGATCGCCTCATGAAAGGGCGTACTGCATTTGTTATTGCCCATCGATTGAGCACAGTTCAAAATGCTCATCAAATTGTTGTACTTAATCAAGGTCACTTGGTAGAGCAGGGGACTCACCAAGAGCTATTAGCTGTTAATGGCGGATTGTACAATCATCTCTATTCCGTTCAATTCTCCAACAAAGGATAACCATGTACTGGATATATAATGTATTGCTCATATTTTATTGGATTGGCTTGATTCCGGTTATTTTATACCGTCTCGCCTTTGAAGATGGATTTTATGAGCGTATCAAACAGAGTGCAGGCTATATGCCAGCCTCATTACTAAAGAAAATTGAAGGCCGTCGTGCTATTTGGATTCATGCTGCTTCTGTAGGGGAAATTGTAGCTACTAGTCCATTAGTAAAAGAGGTAAAAAAGGAATTTCCTGAAGCCGTTGTGGTCGTATCTGTTGTAACGGCTACAGGTCATGCAATGGCACATCGCATTATTCCTGAGGCAGAAGGTATTATTTTCTTCCCTCTTGATTTACCTTATTTGACACGTAAGATTTTGCATATTATTAAACCTATTGCCATCTTGCTTGTAGAAACAGAAATTTGGCCAAATTTCTTGCGTATTGCGCAATCAGAAGATATTCCTGTTATGATGGTTAATGGGCGGATTTCTGATCGTAGTATGAAACGCTATAAATATATTAGTGCGTTCACAAAAGAAATGTTGCGTTCTATTGAACGTTTTTGTATGCAATCTAAGTTTGATGCAGCACATATTGAAGTGTTAGGAGCTCATACACCAGATATTACCGTAACAGGGAATATGAAGTACGACCAAACGTACGCTACTGTATCAAACGAAGAAAAACAATCTCTTCTTGAAGAGTTTGGCTTTGGTAATAATCATCCTATAATTATTGCTGGTAGTACACATAAGGGTGAGGAAGAAACAATATTTGAGACCTTTAAACAAGTATTGAAAGAATACCCTCAAGCTCGTTTACTAATTGCGCCTCGTGAGATATATCGCGGTCATGATGTTCAAAATCTAGCGAACCGTTATGAATTAAATGCTATTTGTCGTAGTGATATGACTGAGCCAGTTCATGAAGGAATACCTGTAGTTGTATTGGATACTATTGGCGAACTCGGTCGTTTGTATAGCTTAGGGGATATTATTTTTGTTGGTGGTTCTCTTGTGAAAACTGGGGGCCATAATATTCTCGAACCGGCAGCACATGGTAAACCAATTCTTGTAGGACCATATATGTTCAATTTCAAAGAGATTTTTGCTTTATTACATTCTCGTCATGCTTGTGAGCAGGTAAAGAATGGTAAAGAATTAACTGATATGGTATTGCAATTATGTAAGGATAAGGATTTATCAACGAAAATGGGGCAAAACTGTCTTGATATTATTCGTGAAAATCGCGGTGCTACACAACGCAATACACAAGAGTTACGTCAGTTGTTTGAAAAACACCATATTATTCCATAAGCTAGATATAATTTATTACATTCATCTATGATGTTACATAATAGGAGGAGTCACCTATGAGTGGGGAAGCATTATTTAAATCCATCGTTAGTGGTGAGAATCAATCCATATTAGGTGATATAGCTCGTTCCAGCTTGGGCTTTCTGAGTAAAGGTTACGAAAAGGCTGTATCTATACGAAACGCTCGATTTGATGCGGGAAAAGGGGTTACTAAAGTTACCGTTCCGGTTATCAGTGTTGGTAATATTACTGCTGGTGGTACAGGTAAAACCCCAATGGTGAGATTTATATGTGATGTGCTCACCCGAAAAGGACTCCATCCTACTGTGCTTAGTCGTGGCTATCGGGCTGAGGACAATAAGAAAAATATAATTATTTCTAAAGATGGTGCTATGTTGGTAGAGCCATTTATTAGTGGTGATGAAGCTTGGTTGTTGGCAAAAGTATTACAAAAGTCTAATGTGATTATCGGCCGTGAACGGGCCAAATCTGCACAAATTGCCATAGATGAGCTCGGTGCAGATTGTTTAGTTATGGATGACGGCTTTCAACATCGCGCATTAGCTCGAGATATTGATATCGTTCTTATTGATGCTTCTAACCCATTTGGTTATGACCATGTATTACCTCGTGGTTTATTACGAGAACCGCTTAGTGGCTTACAGAGAGCTAGTATTATCGTTCTTACCAAGGTGGATCAAGTGGCACCAGGTGTTGTTTCAGGCATCCGTAAGCGTTTAGCTCATATGCTTCCCAATACACCTGTATATGAAACAATCCATAAGCCTCAATGTATGTATACATTAGATGAGTGGGCTAACGGAGAAAATGGTTCTCCAGTCGATACATATCAAAAGCATCGAATCATGGCGGTTAGTGGTATTGGGAACCCTCAATCCTTTACACAAACATTGACCGATATCGGATATAATGTGGTCCATACAATGCCATTTGGTGATCATCATAATTTCGAAAATGATGATGTTGTAGATATTTGGAAAGAAGCATTTGCTCATCAAGCAGATGCTATTTGTATCACGGAGAAGGATGCGGTGAAGTTAAGTCAATTGCATGCAATTGAAGATTTAAAAATACCGATTCTAGTGCTATCTATTGGAATTGAGTTCATCTCTGGAAAACAAGAATTCATAGAAAATTTAGAGATTTAGTGTATAATAATTAGATACACGAATAACAGAAATGGGGTTTTATTGTGAAGTTTGGATGCGTTATTCCTGCTCGTTATGGTTCTACAAGATTACCAGGGAAACCATTAGCGGATATTGCAGGTAAACCAATGATTGAACGGGTTTATGCAAGAGTGTCACAAGCGACAAAAACAGAGTGTACTATTGTTGCTACAGATGATGAACGTGTATATTCTGCAGTTCAAAACTTTGGGGGATCTGTTATGATGACAGACCCTAATCACCCTACAGGAACTGATCGATTAGCCGAGGTTGCTAATCATTATACAGACTTAGATGTCATTATTAATGTTCAAGGTGATGAACCTATGATTGAGCCAAACCTTATTGATGACTTGGCCCATCTTTTTGAAGAAGATCCAAACTTGCAAATGGCTACCGTAGCTACTCCTTTATTGGAGGATGAATACGATGAACCGTCAGCGGTAAAGGTTATTTTAAATAATCGCAATGATGCGATGTATTTTTCTAGATCCTTAATTCCCTATCCTCGTCATGATTTTGTACGTGCGCCGTTAAAACATATTGGTATCTATGCATATCGTAGAGATTTCTTATTAAACTATGCAACGATGGAACCAACACCAGCGGAGCAAACCGAATCGTTAGAGCAATTGCGCGCTCTTGAAAATGGCTATACTATTCGTGTTATTCTTACAGATAAACGATTTATCGGTGTAGACACACCGGAAGACTTAGCTCGTGTAAATGCAATTTACGAGCAAGAGGAGAAATAAATGAAAACAGTTCAAATTAAAGATATTACTGTCGGTGGCGGTAAAGGTCTTTTTGTCCTTGCTGGACCTTGTGTTATTGAAGATTATGACCGTACATTGGCTATTGGCAAACGAGCAAAAGAAATTTGTGAACGCTTAGGAGTTCCATATATCTTTAAAGCTTCTTTTGATAAGGCTAACCGTTCTAGCTATGGTTCTTTCCGTGGACCAGGTCTTGAGGAAGGTCTAAAAATCCTTGCTTCTATTAAAAAAGAACTCAATGTACCAGTTGTAAGTGATATTCACTCCATTGAACAAATCGAACCGGCTGCAGAAGTATTGGATGTTTTACAAATTCCAGCCTTCTTATGTCGTCAAACAGACCTTGTATATGGTGCAGCTAAAACTGGCAAATGCGTAAATGTGAAAAAAGGTCAATTTATGGCGCCTAAAGATATGGAAAATGTCTTAAACAAAATGAAAGAAACAGGCAATGAAAATCTTATGCTTACAGAGCGTGGATTTAGCTTTGGCTATAACAATCTCGTTGTAGATATGAGATCCTTCCCAATTATGCGTTCTTTCGATTATCCAGTAGTATTCGATGCTACACATAGCGTTCAATTACCTGGTGGTGCAGGTACTAAATCTAGTGGTAATCGCGAATTTGTACCAAACTTGGCTCGTGCCGCTGTTGCAAGTGGTGTAGATGGTCTATTCTTTGAAGTACATGATAATCCAGAGGAAGCCTTATCCGATGGTCCAAACATGTTATACTTAGATAATTTTGAAGCTTTGCTACGAGATTTAGTAGCTATTGATAAAATCGTAAAAGGTTAGGGGCGGTATTTGTGACTATTTTAGAACAAGCAGCGCAGGTACTTCATGAGGAAGCACGTGCTATTGAGGAATTAAGTTCTCGTTTGGATCACAATTTTGTAAATGCTGTAAATATGATTTTGGCTTGTAAGGGTCGTGTAGTATGTACTGGTATGGGAAAATCTGGTCATATTGGTCGCAAAATTGCGGCTACTTTGGCTAGTACTGGTACACCGGCACTTTTCATGCATCCTGGTGAAGGTGTGCATGGCGATCTTGGTATGATTACAGAAGATGATGTAGTATTAGCTTTTTCCAATAGTGGTGAAACAGGCGAAATCATCAGTATCTTACCATCCTTACGTCGCATAGGTGCAAAATTAATTTGTGTTGTAGGTAAACCAGAATCTACATTAGCTAAGAATTCTGATATTGTATTGCTTGCTGAAGTAGAACGTGAAGCTTGTCCATTAGGGTTAGCGCCTACTACAAGTACTACTGTTGCTTTAGCATTAGGTGATGCCTTAGCAGTATGCTTATTAGAACGACATCACTTTACACCTGAAAACTTTGCTGTATTCCATCCAGGTGGTTCTCTTGGTCGCAAATTATTGTTGACCGTAGAAAATATTATGCATGGTGGTGAAGATAATCCTACGGTATTTAAAGGTGCAACAGTGCGAGATGCACTCTTTGTAATGACCGAAAAAGGTTTAGGTGCTACTAATGTTATTGATGAAGAAGGTCACTTATTAGGCCTTGTTACCGATGGTGATGTGCGTCGCGGATTAGATTCTGGTAGTAATTTCCTAGAATGGCCTGTAGAGGATATGATGACCTCTATGCCTCGTACGATTACAAAGGACAAATTAGCGGCTGAAGCTCTTCATTTAATGGAGAAAAATCAACCACGCCCTATTACGGTGTTACCAGTTGTAGATACAGATAATAAATGTCTAGGCATTGTTCATATTACGGATTTATTGCGTAGAGGCATTGTATAATGAATATTCAATGGATTGTTCTTGATGTTGATGGCGTGCTATCTGATGGTACTCTAATCTATACATCAAGTGGGGAAGAGCTTAAGTCTTTCTCTGTAAAAGATGGTCTAGGATTAACGGCAGCTCGAAAAGTAGGTCTTAAGCTTGCCATCATCACAGCACGGATATCTCCTATGGTTGAGCGACGTGCTAAGGAACTTCATTTTGATGCATTGCTTATGGGGCATGCGAATAAGACAGAAGCATTAAGAACCCTTTGTAAAGAGCATCAAATCAATTTAGAAGAGATTGCTTACATGGGGGATGACCTAAATGATTTAGGGGCACTCCAAATCGTAGGTTTACCAATGGCACCAAATAATGCGGTACCAGAGGTCAAAGAATTAGCTAAATTTATATCTACTGTCAATGGAGGCCATGGTGCTGTTAGAGAGGCTGTAGAATATATCTTGAAAAATCAAGGTTTATGGGAAACTGTTGTAGCAGACTATGCACGAGAGGCCCATGCTCATGGACAATAAAGGAGGTGGGCAGAATGAATAACGAATGGCAATACCATTTAGTTAAAGGCATTAGCTGGCTCGTTTGCCGACTGCCGTATAAGCTCATTTTGCTCATAGGCGCTAGTTTAGGACCAGTATATGGTCTCATAGCGAAGAAGCAAAAACTTAGAGGTATAAAAAACATAAAAATTGGCATGAACATGAATGATCAAGAGGCAGAACAATTAATTGAAAAGTTATTTAAAAATCTTGGCCGTAGTGTTATGGAAGTATTGTACATGCCAAACCTTACAAAATCCTTTATCGATAAACATATTGAAATGCGTGGTGTCGAATATTTAGAAGAAGCCATCGCAGAAGATAAAGGCGTTATTGTTCTTACTGGACATGTAGGCAATTGGGAATGGATGGGCGCTGCTATGGCGGCTCATGGATATCCATCTACCACAATTGTTAAAAAACAACCGAATGCTCAATTTACACGTCTCATGAATGAGTATCGTGAGATGGTGGGACTTGATGTATTTGCTAGTGGTGGCAATGAAATCGTTTCCGCTGCAAAGGCTTTAAAGAAGAAAAAACTGCTTGGCTTCTTAGCTGACCAAGATGGATATATACATGGTTTACCAGTTCCGTTTTTAGGTCAAGACTCCTCAGCGGTTATTGGGCCAGCTACATTTGCGAAAAAATTTGGTTCTCCCGTAGTTCCCATTTTTGCATCTCGCAAGGCTGAAGGTGGGCATATTGTTCACATTTTACCAGCATTGCATTATATTGACACTGGCGATGAAGATGCAGATATGTATCGCCTAACTGAGGAATGTGTACGCGTTACTGAAGACTTTATTCGCCAGCATCCAGATGAATGGCTTTGGTTCCAACATCGCTGGATGACTAAGATGGATCAAATTATTGATTATGATAAGAAGATAGCTGCACGGGAGAGGGCACATGAAAAATAATAAAAAATTAATTGCCATAGTGGCCGTTATAGTGTTGGCTCTAATTGGTCTTATCGTATATATTATGAAAGACTCTGGTGATGTGGGTACCACTCAAAATCAGAATGGTCAACTCGTTAATTTCCAAGGTGCTGACCTACAAGAGGAAAAGGATGGCAAATTAGTGTGGGCCTTATCAGCTGAAAAGATTGAATATGACCCACGGACAAAGGCCATCGTTTTGACTAATTTGAAGGGTCTTTTCTATCAAGATGATGTGACCACTACTATTACAGCTCCTCATGCTGTATTGACGGGGGACCGCAATTCTCTTGATATCGACCAAGGCGTTACAGCTACCAATACAGAAGGTGCAGAATTTAAAACAGAAGCCCTTCACTTTGATAACAAAACGAAAACGTTGACATCTAAGACGGCTTTTACTTATAACAGTAAGGATGTAACTATTACAGGCGATAAGCTTGAAGGTAATATGGCTTTGAAAATTATTAAAGCCATTGGCAACGCAAAATTAACGAAGAAGTAATTGAGGGGAAATATGATGAATAAGAAAAAACAGATTGGTATGGCTATTTTGGCTGTACTCATGACAGCATCTGTTACAGCTTGGGCTGCAAATGACCCATTGACTATTAGCGCTGATACGTTGTCTTATGATGGCAATACAGGTCGTGCTGATGCAACCGGTAATGTTGTTATTACTCAAGCTGATAAAACTATGACTGGTGCCAATGGTTGGTACAACACAAAAACTCAAGAAGCAAGTCTTGAAGGTGGTGTATCTTTGATTGGTTCTGATATGGCTATGTCTGCACAATCAGTGCACAGCTACAATAATAATAAATTTACTGCTAATGGCGGTGTTCATTTACAACGTAGTGATCGTCAAATTTTTGGCGATAAAGTTGAATATAATACAGATACAGAATATGGCCTTGTATCTGGCAACGCTCGTTTAATTGCAGAAGGTACTACATTAACAGGTAATCAAGTAGAAGGTTGGCTAAAAGAAATTCGCGCAGTAGCACAAGGGGATGTGACATTCTCTAATCCAGAACGAAATGTATCTGGTTCTGCAGAACGAGCTACCTATACACAAACACCAAATCAAAATGATGGAGTTGTACTCTTATCTGGCTCTGCTCATGCTGTTCAAAACGGTAATGTACTTAATGCACCAGAGCTTAAGATTCGCCTTGCTGATGATTCTGCTGAAACATTAGGTGGTCGTAGTACGCTTATCATTGTTCCAAATCAATAAGGATTAAATATGTATATAGAAACCAAAAACTTAGTCAAAACCTTTAACGGGCGCAACGTAGTAGACGGGGTTAGTCTACGCGTTGATAAGGGGCAAGTCGTTGGGCTCCTAGGTCCTAATGGGGCAGGGAAAACTACATCATTCTATATGATTGTTGGCATTGAACGACCTAGTTCAGGTATCATTACCGTTGATGGCAAGGATATTACGAATATTCCAATGTATAAACGCGCTGCTGAAGGTATTGGGTATCTTCCGCAAGAAGCATCAATTTTTCGCTCTATGACTGTTGAGGATAATATTCGAGCAATGTTACAGACAACATCGAAGAAATCTGATGAAATTGAAGCTATAGTGGAATCCCTCATTGAAGAATTTCATATTGGTCATGTTCGGGATCGTATGGGGATGCAGCTATCTGGTGGTGAACGCCGTCGTGTAGAAATCGCTCGTTGTCTTGCGTTAGAACCGAATTTTATTCTTCTCGATGAACCTTTTGCTGGCGTCGACCCTATCGCGGTTGCTGACATTCAACAAATCATTTTACATGTAAAAAATCGCGGTATTGGTATCTTGATTACAGATCACAATGTGCGTGAAACATTGGGGATTGTAGATAAGGCTTATATTTTAAGTAGTGGTAAGATCCTCCTAGAAGGCACCCCTGAAGAAATTGCAAACGACCCAATCGCTCGTGAGCATTACTTAGGGGATAACTTTAGATTATAGGAGGGGACTATGAGATTATTAGATAAATATATATTAAAAGCCTTTGTAGGTCCGTTCCTATTTGGGGTATTTGCTTTTACCAGTATTTTTATTGGCACAGGCACATTGTTTAGAATTGCTCAATATATTACTGAATATGGGGCACCGCTAGTGCTTGTTATGAAAGCTTTTGTGTTGGCCTTGCCAAGTATTGTTATCTTAACATTCCCGATGTCAGTATTATTGGCTTCTCTTATGACCTTTAGTCGTTTGAGTAGTACTAGTGAGATTGTTGTTATGCGTGCCGGTGGTCTTAGCTTTTTACGCTTAGCGATGCCTGTATACATTATTGCCCTTATCATCTCAATTGGGGCTGTCGCATTTAATGAATTTGTTGTACCACGTACAAATAATATGTATCAAACGATTGTGCGCGAGCAGATTATGAAAAATGCGTCTCCTCAAACACAAAATCATATCGTTTTGAAAACAATGAATGGTAATGATTTAGGTACATTGATGTATGCTAAGAGCTATAATGCTGAAACTAAACAGTTATCTATGATTACGGTGCAACAGTTTGGAGAAGGTGGAAAACTACAACAAGTTGAAAATGCGGATACTGCTATCTGGAATGGTCAATATTGGGTGATGCAAAATGGTATCATTTATGATATTTCCGCTGGCGATGGTGTAGAACGTACAATGAAGTTCAAGGAGCAATCCTTGCCAATTAAGTCTGCACCAAAGGATATTCAACAAGATCAACGTAAACCAGAAGAATTAACAATCAAAGAATTACGTCATCAAATTAAAGCGTATAAGGCGGCTTATACGAATGCCAATAAACTAGAAATGGAAATGTATCAACGTTTTACAATTCCATTAGCTAGCTTTGTATTTGCTCTTGTAGGTGCTCCATTAGGTCTTCAAAAGCAACGTTCTAGCTCATCGATTGGTTTTGGTATCAGTATTTTAATCATCTTTATTTATTATGGTGTGATGACATTTGCTGGTGCATTAGGTAAAGGTGGTGCATTGCCAACCGTATTTGCTGCATTAATTCCAGATACATTAGGCATTATTGCTGGCCTATACTTAAATTGGCGTGTATCTAAGTAACCTGATATATAAATAAATTTGATTTAAGAAATAGCATATTTTCGCATCCAATAATTGTGTAATCTTATGAAAGGAGGGACTCGATGTTAGTAGGTGTTAAAATATTAGTTATTATCGCCCTTATGGGTGGACTTATTGCCTACATGGGGGATAAGTTAGGCACCAAAGTTGGTAAGCGTCGCATGTCCCTCTTTGGATTAAGGCCTAAGCATACATCGATTATTGTTACTATCGTAACGGGATTGTTAGTTGCTGCTGCTACAGTAGGTGTATTAACTATTACATCTCAAAGCGTACGAACAGCGCTCTTTGGGATGGATCAGTTACGAGCAGATATGAAGCAACTTAATGATGAGGTAGCTGCTAAGACGCAAGAGCTTATTCGAGGACAAGCATTGCTTGAGCAAAATAAGCAAGAATTAGCAGAACGAATGGCTGAAATAGAGCAAATTCGTAAAGAGGTTGATGCAACTAAGGCTGAGTTGGCTAGTGCACAAGCGGCTAAAGATGCGACTGAAGCTGAGTTAGCTACACTTCAAGCTTCATATGATGAAGTATCTAAAAAATTAGCTGATTTAGAGGCTACAAGAGCCAAGATGGAAGCTCATATTAAGGATTTACAGACAACGCAGGAACAGTTGCAAAATGGCATTATTCATTTGCGTGAAGGTACAATTCTTTTCCAAGTTGATCAATTATTGGCTCAAGCTGTTGTTCGACCTGGTTTAAGTGAAGAAGATAGCCATGTAGCCATCAAAAATATTATTGATGATACAAATAAATTGGTATTACGTCGTCTTGGTATAGAAGATCAAGGTCAGGCTGTTGTGTATGTAGATCGTCAAAATATTGAGGTAGCTACACAAAAGCTTAATAGTGCAAAGACTCCAATGGTGGTTCAAGTGGTTGCTGCTGGAAATATTATTGCTGGTGAACCAGCGGTAGCAGTTATTCAAGTTTACCCACAACAATTTATTTATAAAAATGGAGAAGTAATCTATTCTGCTGTAATGGATGGTGGCCCTAACGCTCAATCTGCTATGCTTCAATTCTTAAAGCAAGTAAATGAAAAGGCAAGAGAGAAAGGGATTATTCCGGATTCCTTATCTGGTGATATCGGAACGATACCAGGGGATGATTTGTTTACTGCTATTCGTCGTATTGCTACAATGCATGGCAAGGTTCATGTGGAAGCGTATGTTGATGGTGATACATATTCATCTGGTCCTGTACATCTTAAATTACGTATTACTCAAATGCCTGTTTTTAATGATAAGGCTAAAATGCCAGCTTATTAAATTGAATAGTATTTTGGTTTATATACTTTAAACGAAGGTCTTATGTAAATTTTTACATAAGACCTTCGTTTTGTGTTAAAATATAAATGCTGTATTAGAAATGAGGATAGTAATATGACTGATACTACGTACATTTTGGCTGTAGATCCAGGCAATGAAAAAACAGGTGTAGCAATTGTAACACCTTCTGGTACTATGGTATGTCGTAAAATTATTATGACAAAACAGTTCAATGGTGAAATTGAACGTATATTAACTGAATATTATGGTGTTGTTCATATGGTATGTGGAAATGGTACAAATCATAAATATTTATATCCATCTCTCCAACAAATTGGACGAAATCACAGAATTACTACTAGTTTAATTGATGAATCGCATAGTACTGAGGAGGCTCGAAAATTATATTGGCAATATAATTCACCTACAGGGTGGCGTAAGATTATCCCTACGTCTATGCAATTTCCACCAGAGCCTGTAGATGATTTGACTGCTTTTGTTATTGGTTTACGTTATACAAAACAGTTAAACCAAACTGCTAATGATATACAAAATAATATGATGGACTCTAGTGAGTTGGAAGAAAAGAGACTACATGCTATGGAGCAGTTGTACGGTAAAGGAGAAGTGCATGAAAAATGAAGCTTCAACGCATAAGTGGTCAAATTTTATTATGCGTTGCTTAATGATGATCTTAGGGGCTCTAATTTATACTATAGGCTTAGATTTATTTTTAGTACCGAATAGTATCATCGATGGTGGTGTAGTTGGTATTTCCTTGATGGCTGCAGAGCTTTCAGGAATTTCTTTTAGTATTTTCGTCGTACTCTTTAACTTGCCTTTCTTATATATTGGCTATAGAGCTAACGGCAAAAACTTTACTTTCTCTACACTATTTTCTATCGTATGGATGGCAATTTTCTCTACCTTTGCTCATGATTTTACACCTATCACAACAGATCCATTCTTAGGTTCTATCTTTGGTGGTATCATTTTAGGTATTGGGGTAGGCCTCATTATACGTAATGGTGGTTCTTTAGATGGCTCTGAAATTGTGGCAATCATCTTTGATAGACGTTCCACCTTCTCCGTTGGTGAAATCGTAATGGCCATGAATCTCATTATTCTCGGTGCCGCAGGTTTTGTATATAGTTGGAATAGTGCTATGTATTCCTTAATCGCTTATTTTATTGCTTATAAGATGATCGATATTACAATTACAGGCCTTGATGAATCTAAAGGGGTAATGATTATTACAGATGCAGAGAACTCTAAGAATCTTGCAGATGCATTAAATGCGAACCTCAATCGTGGTGTTACAATTATGTATGGTGAAGGGGGCTATTTAAAGCAACCTAAGCATGTTTTATATTCTGTAGTAACAAGACTTGAAATTATGAGGTTAAAAAATACTGTTTATGAAGTAGATCCATCGGCATTTATTACTATTCAAGATGTACATGATGTATTCGGTGGTAGATTTACAAAAAATGGTCATTAAGGGGTTAATATGAGTAATAAAATAGTAAAAGAAATATTAGATTGGATTTATGCTATTGTACTAGCGTTGATTATTGCTATGGTTATCCATATTTTCTTGATTCAACCAACACGTGTATCTGGTGAATCAATGGAGGATACATTACACAATGGTCAATATTTAATCGTAACGAAGTGGCATCATATTATGAATGAAATGCCAAATTATGGACAAATTGTAATCATTGATAGTCGTGTTAATCGTGCACGTACTTGGTTAGATGATGTTGAAGAACCATTGATGAACTATGCGTCGGTATTTAATAAAGCGGCACAAACAAATGATGTTTGGGTAAAACGCGTGATTGGCCTTCCTGGTGATGTATTGGAATTTAAAGATGGTCATGTATGGCGAAATGGTGAACAATTACAAGAACCATATACTAAAGATACAATAATGAATTATACACGATCTACACCTGTTACAGTTCCTGAAGGGCATGTATTTGTGATGGGAGATAACCGAAATCATTCTAGTGATAGTCGGTTCATTGGTCCTGTTCCCATTGATCACGTCCTAGGTTTTGTATCCTATGCAATTTAATGCTTCTAAAAGCCTCTCTATAGTAGTAATTACTGTAGAGAGGCTTTTTGTATTTAAATAAGGGGGTATTTATAGCTTAATATTATTAATGACATATTTAAGCGAAAATATATGATGAATGGCATTAATAAGGTTATTACTAATAGAAATTAGAAAGACAAAATAAAGATATTAATAATAGAAAAGTGGAATATAATTATATTTTAGTTTAATATATTAGTGTTATATATTAAATAATGTAAAATTTATTATTTTTAGTAATTAAAAGTTATAGATTTATCATCTAAAACACATGAATTTTAGATAAATAAAATGAAATTGTGCAAAATTTAATTTTGAGAAATACAGGAGAAATCTATGTTTATAGGTTTATTTTTATTCATGAAAGATATTTCATCAAATTTAGTTGTATAAAATGCTTTACAAAAAATTTGGACGGTGATATATTCTAATCACAGTAAGGCACCACTAATAAAGAGGTGAGGCTGTGATAGATAATATAGTCGAGGAAACGTGGACACTCCTAATATATCTTTCATAGTTATACCACTTATACAGTGAATGTCTTCTGTTACTATAAATTCTTATTTATAAGAAAGAAGGAATTCATTATGAAAAAACAATTCGCAACAATTTTTGCAGCAACAGCAGTATTAGGTGTAACAACAGCATTCGCTGCTAACCCATTCTCCGATGTAACTCCAGATAGCTGGGCATACCAAGCTGTATCCCAACTAGCACAATCTGGTATCGTTAATGGTTACCCAGATGGTACTTTCAAAGGCCAAAATAACATCACTCGTTATGAAATGGCTCAAATGGTAGCTAAAGCAATGGCTAACCAAGATCGCGCTAATGCAGAACAACAAGCTATGATTAACCGCTTGGCAGATGAGTTCTCCAATGAGTTGAACAGCTTGGGCGTACGCGTATCTCGTTTGGAAGATCGCGTAGGTAATGTAAAAGTAACTGGTGATGCCCGTATCCGTTACCAAGGCTCTGAAGATAAAGGCGTTTACAAAGCTAACAGCAAATCCTTAACAGATGGCCGTGCACGTGTTCAATTCAACGGTAAAGTTAATGATAAAACAGAAGCTGTTGTTCGTGTAAAAGGTAATTACGAATTCGGTGATTCTACAAAAGGTGCTGATGCAACAATTGATCGTGCTTATGTAGATCACAAATTTGGTAATAGAGTATCTGCTAAAGGTGGTCGTTTCCAACAAACAATTGGTGGCGGTTTAATGTACGATGATACATTTGATGGTGCTCAATTGAACGTAGGTAATGACAAAGTTCAAGTACAAGGTGCTTATGGTTACATGATGGCCGGTGCTGCTGATGGTAACTCCAAATCCGATAACCCTTCCGTAGCTTATGTAGGTGTTAAAGGTAAAGTTGGTCAAGAATCCACAGTTGGTGGTTTCTACTCTAAATTATCTAGCGGTAACTTGAACCATAACGGTTCCACAGTAAGCTCTGATGGCCAAGACGTATACGGCTTCAATGCAGACTTCCGTAAAGATAAAGTTTGGGTTGGTGGTGAATGGTTAAAAGCTTCCAACGTAAATGATTCCCAAGCTTGGACAGCTGGTGTTGGTTATGGTAACTACGACATCGCTAAAAAAGGTACATGGGATGTGAAAGGTCAATACTTCAACCAAAAAGCTAACGCTCCAATCGTAAGCTCCACTTGGGACCAAGCATATGACTTAACAAATACATCTAATGGTTACAAAGGTTACATGGCTAGCGTAAACTACGCAGTACAAGATAACGTAGGCTTATCTGCTGGTTATGGTTTCAACTCTAAAGACCAAAAAGGTAACGATCTTTCCGATTTCTACCGTGCAGAATTAAATTACAAATTCTAATTCCCTCACAAACAAAAAAAGACTTCTTCGGAAGTCTTTTTTTGTTGCATATAAATCGGTAATATTTTCTTTTGTATATAATAGTATATATATAGTAAAATAAATCTATATATAGTGAACGTTAAAAATTAATTTGATTAGTATATATATAGATCTATCACACAATATATTGTATGAGGTGTTTATGAACCATTTATGCATAAAATGGGTATATACTAATTAATAATAGTATCATTAATTAGTAAAACTTAATAATATATATGATAATAAATCTCATTTGGTATGAAAAAAGATAAATTTGATTTTTTTAGTGAAAAAAAATAGACCTTATAAAACCAGATAAAATCTGAATTTTGGGTCATTTTAAATTATAAAATTTTTATAATGAGAATGAAATTGAGAAAAAAGGGTTTACACGAAAATTAGGTTGTGCTAATATCACCCTACAAGAAGTAACAAACACATGAAACGAAGAACTTCGATGTAGAATGTGGCGAGGAAACGTGGACACTCCCAAAAATTCTTAATCTGAAGAACAGAGTAGAATGTGAATGTTATGACTTGTAACATTTAATATTTCTATTTTTTTCAGAAAGAAGGAATTCAACTATGAAAAAACAATTCGCAGCAATTTTCGCAGCAACAGCAGTTTTGGGTGTAACTACTGCATTCGCAGCTAACCCATTCTCCGATGTAACTCCAGATTCTTGGGCATACCAAGCAGTTTCCCAATTGGCAAACGCTGGTATCGTTAATGGTTACCCAGATGGCACTTTCAAAGGCCAAAACAACATCACTCGTTACGAAATGGCTCAAATGGTAGCTAAAGCTATGGCTAACCAAGACCGCGCTAACGCTGAACAACAAGCTATGATCAACCGTTTGGCTGATGAATTCTCCAACGAATTGAACAACTTGGGCGTTCGTGTAGCTCGCTTGGAAGACCGCGTAGGTAACGTAAAAGTTACTGGTGATGCTCGTCTTCGTTACCAAGATGCTGAACATGCTAAATCCAAATTCGACGCTCGTGCTCGTGTACAATTCAATGCAAAAGTAAACGATCGCACTGACGCAGTTGTTCGTTTGACTTCTGGTAACTTCGAATTGGGTAACTCCCAAAACGGTGGTAACTCCAATGCTACAATCGATCGCGCTTATGTAAACCATAAATTCGGCGAACGCGTATCCTTGAAAGCTGGTCGTTTCGGCCAAATTATCGGTGGCGGTTTAGCATTTGACGGTACTTTCGACGGTGCTCAATTGAACGCTGGTAACGACAAAATTATGGCTCAAGCAGCTTACGGTTACATGGTATCCGGCGAAGCAGCTGGCTTAACTAAAGACCAAAACGTAACTAACACTTACCTTGGCTTAAAAGGTAAAGTAGGTAAACACACTATGGTTGGTGGTTTCTACGATCGTGTAAACCAAGATAGCACTAATGGTTACAAAAATATCTACGGCTTCAACGCTGATGCTAACTTCGACAAAGTTTGGGTTGGTGGCGAATGGTTGAAAGACTCCCACGTTGATGAATCTCAAGCTTGGACTGCAGGTCTTGGCTTTGGCGACTACAACATCGCTAAAAAAGGTTCTTGGGATGTTAAAGGCCAATACTTCAACGCTAAAGCTAACGCTCCTATCGTTGATACTACTTACAACCACCTTTACACTACAAATGCTAAAGGTTGGATGGCTTCCGTTAACTATGCATTGCAAAACAACGTTGGCTTGTCCGCTAACTACGGTTTCGACTGGAAAACTCAAGACGGTGCTGATCTTAACGACTTCTACCGTGCAGACCTTAACTACAAATTCTAATTTGATAGTTAACCATATAAAAGGGACTCCTTCGGGAGTCTCTTTTTTTATGAATAATCTATAGATTCCTATAACAAATTGATATAGAATGCCTTTTATTATGCAATTTTGATAATTAAAGATCAACTTATATACAAATAATACTTATCTTTTATTTTGTGATTTATAAGCTCTGTTACTGGGAGAAGTAAAATATTTTTGATAGAGGATTACTGTATATTTCTATCTATATAAGTATTATAAATGGTATAATAAAGAGTATTAGATTTTCTTGTGAAGGAGGTAAGAATGAATCCTTCTTTTTCTCATATAAAAATGGTAGCCATCGATTGTGATGAGACGTTAGTTCGAAGTGATAATACAGTTTCTGCGTATACAGTTGATGTATTGCATCGCTTGCAGCAGAAGGGAATTGGTATAACAATTGCAACTGGACGCATGTATCAAACGGCAAAACCAATTGGATTAGCATTACAACTTGGTAATGTTCCTATGATACTGTTCTCTGGTGGTTTAATCCAGGAGTTAGAAACGGGATATAAGCTATTTGAACAAACTGTTCCTATAGATGTCGTATATCGTGTTTTTCAACTCGGTCAACAATATAGTTGGCATATACAATCGTACGTAGATGATCATTTACTGTGTCATCATAAAAATTGGCAATCCGATCATTATGAACAGCAAACAGGGGCTGTAGCTGAGTTTTTAGGTGATACAATTTATACACTTTCTTCAGAACCCAATAAGCTCATTGCTATCGATACAGAAGAAGGAATCGATAGAATTATTGATATCTTGACCCCATTAGTTGGTAATCAAGTTACATTAGTGCGTAGTCAACGAGATTTCCTCGAAATCACTGCACCGAATGTATCAAAAGGGCGTGCATTAGCTCAATTAGCTTTAGATAATAATCTTAGTCTTGAAAATATAGTTTCCTTTGGAAATGCAGAGAACGATATTTCTATGTTAAGTGAAACGGGATATTCGGTAGCTGTTTCAAATGCAACAGAACATGTAAAATCTGTGGCTAATGAAGTATGTGGTCATCATAATGAAGATGGTGTAGCTCACTGGATAGAAAAGAATCTTTTATAATGGAGTAAAACTATGGAAGCATTTCGTTTATTAATTGTTACAGGCATGTCTGGTGCCGGCAAAACTCAGGTTCTACAAGCATTAGAGGATATGGGCTATCTATGTATTGATAATATTCCTCCTATACTGATTCCTAAGCTAAGTGAAATTTGTCGACAAGGTGGAGAACGTACAAACCGTGTAGCTTTAGTTGTAGATATTCGCGGTGGTGAATTCTTTGAAGCCCTTTCATCATCTCTTGAAACATTAAGAGAAATGAAGGTAGATTATGAAATTGTCTTTATGGATGCTACAGATGAGACGTTAATTAGACGATATAAAGAAAGTCGTCGCAGCCATCCACTGGCTCCAGATGGGATGATCACTACAGGTTTGAAAGAAGAACGTCAGATATTAAATTCTGTACGACATAAAGCAGACTTCATTATTGATACAACGAATATGAAAACTGCGAGCCTCAAAGAGTATTTAAAAACTCGATTCACTCAAGTTGACGAAGGACATGGCATGTCTATTACAGTTGTAAGCTTTGGCTTTAAATATGGATTACCATTGGATGCGGATATGGTTTGGGATGTTCGATTTTTACCAAACCCATTCTACATTCCAGATTTCCGTCATAAAACAGGTCGTGTGAAAGCTGTAAATGAATATATTCATTCTTTTGAAGTTACAGAGGAATTTAAAAAGCGTTATTTTGATACCATTGATTTTCTTGTGCCTAATTATGAACAAGAAGGGAAGTCTCAATTTATCGTTGCTGTAGGCTGTACAGGTGGTATGCATCGATCTGTGGCTATGGCAGAAGCATTATATTCGCATCTATTAGAAAACGGCTATCGCGTTTCTGTAGAACATCGAGATATGATGAAAAATAATGTAGAAGAAGATTATAATCCTCATGAAATTAAAACATTTGGTAACTAGATAGGGGTTCATATGTTGCGAAAAAGATGGTTTCGGTGGCTTATTCCGGGCCTAAATATAAAACGTTGGCTTGCCCTATTTAGTTGTGGTGTAGGTCTTTTAATCATAGGCATTTCATTGATATTTAATTATCAATGGCTTGCCGTTCTTGAAGATATTGTATTAGCCTTTTCTTATAATATGACGGGCTTTTACAATTATAATGTGCTCATTGCTGTAGGCGCTGTTGTACTATCGATTGGCGCTGTGTTAATGTTAATCGGTACGAGTAAGGTTATTAAAACGATTATTCGTGCTGTATTACCTAATCCTGATAGTAAGGTGTCAGATATTATTTTCCAAAATATACGCCTCGATAAAGGTCCTAAAATCGTTGTTATCGGCGGTGGTACAGGATTGTCTAATCTATTGCGTGGATTGAAAACACACACATCTAATTTATCAGCTATTGTTACAGTAGCTGACGATGGTGGTTCATCAGGTCGTTTACGGGAAGATTTTAAAATGATTGCCCCTGGTGACTTACGAAACTGCTTGGTCGCATTAGCAGAACAAGAAGGGGTTATGGAAAATCTTTTCCGCTACCGCTTTGAAGGGGAAAATGAGCTATCTGGACATAGTTTTGGCAATCTCTTTATTACAGCACTTGCTCAAGTATACGATGGCGATGTGGAGGAAGCACTTGAAGCAGCTAGTAAATTACTACGTGTACGAGGTCGTGTAATTCCTTCATCTACAGAGTTTATTAAATTGGTAGCAGAGATGACCGATGGTACCATTGTAGAAGGTGAAAGTAATATTCCAAACGCTGGTAAAACCATTCGTCATATGTATAGCGAACCTGCGCAACCAAAGCCGGAAGGTGCTGCATTACGTGCTATCGATGAAGCCGATGTCATCATTTTTGGACCTGGTAGCTTATATACAAGTATCATTCCAAACTTGTTAACTGATAAAATTGCATCTCATATATGTGCTAGTAAGGCAAATAAGATTTATATTGCTAATGTTATGACTCAACCTGGTGAAACATCGGGCTATACACTTAGTGATCATGTGGAGGCTCTCATCGCTCATGGTGGGGAAGGCATCGTAGATACTGTACTGGCAAACGATGGGCCACTACCAATTCAAATGGTAGAACAATATAGTGCAGTAGGCTCTGAGCCTGTGGCATTAGATACTAAGAAACTACAAGCTAAAGGGATTCGCACGATTCGGGCTACTTTAATTAGTTCGAAAAAGCCAGCTGTTCATGATCCAGAACGGTTAGGTAAAGTAATTATGGATATTGTTCATGCCATGCAATCGGATACTGAACCACATATCTTAGAGTATTATCTCCAACGAGATGATCATTAATGAGAAGGGATACCTATGTCATTTGCTGAAGATGTAAAAAATGAATTATGCCAATATGAATCCTCTAGTGATGCAGATGTGGCCATGAAAATTGAAGCGTCTTGCTTATTGCGCATGGGTGGATCTATCATTCTGGGGATGAAGGGCGCTGTTGGTATTAGATTAGCTACTGCAAATAATGCAGTAGCTCGTCGCTTGTTAGGCATTTTAAAGAAACAATATGAATTGCCTACCAATGTATTAGTACGACAAGGGCTTAACTTGCGTAAGAAAAATATGTATACCCTATCTGTGGAGCCATCCATAGAAGGGCGACAGGCTTTAGAAGATCTTGCTTTATGGCCTGTAACTGAACAAATCCCTCGTAGTTGGCTTAAATCTATGGAGGCACGACGTGCCTTTTTACGAGGTGCCTTTTTAGGTGGTGGCTCTGTTAATAAGCCACAAAGTGATTATCATCTTGAGTTTATGACCGGCAATGAGAATTTTGCAAAGGAAATTATCCACGTATTGCGGCTCTTTCACATTCATGCAGGATTGACGGAGCGTAAAGAAGAATATGTGGTATACCTTAAAGAAGGGGACGCGGTAACGAATTGCTTACAGATTATGGGTGCTCAATCAGCCTTGATGGAGTTTGAAAATGTGCGCATTATGAAGACTGTGCGAAATCAAATCAATCGACAAGTAAACTGTGAGACCGCCAATTTACAAAAGGTTGTAGATGCTGCAGTACGTCAGGTAAAAGCAATTCGAATCATCGATAGAGAAATTGGTATTGATGCATTGCCTGACAAGTTGAGGATTGTAGCCAGATTGAGATGGGACAATCCAGAAGCGAGTCTGAAAGAACTTGAAGAATTGATGGATGGCGAATTATCTAAGTCGGGTATTGGACATCGTTTAAAGAAAATTGAAGCATTAGCACTTACGTATGACCCTATGGGGCTTGAAGAAATATAGAGGTATTAATATATGTTTTCTTATAAATCAAAATATTGTGTAGCTGCGGCCATGGCCGCCATGGCTGCGCTTACAGGCCATGTAGAGGCTCGTGATATAGATTTACAATCAATTGGATATTTTCAGTTTTCTCCGTTGCCACCAAGTTTGGTGTCTCAAACGGATACATTGCTACTATCAGATAGCCCTGAATATGTAGGACCAGTAGGTGGTACACTTAGTGCAGGTACAATTAATGGAAATGGTCGTATCTATTTTTACCATGTAAATGAAATGGATCAGCCTCATAAGATTGCTATCGTATTGGAGAATCAATCGGCGTATCCCAATACTGTTCATGTGATGAGACAGTTGAAATCTGTGGCCACACCAGATTATTTCGCTGCTGGTCGTGATTTATCCCGGAAGGACTTAGAGCATCCTTTAGATGAAAGTCCCAATGCGAGACCTTTATATTCGCTAAGTATTCCGCCACAAGGGCGCCAATTAATCTTTAGTGATTTGGAAAATACACCAGTATATCAAGATGCATTATTTACCGGTATCGTAGATATTAAAACAGAGGCACCAATCTTTGCTCGTGTTATGATGTTGCCTATGGGGATGGATGCTGTAGATGCATCTCATTGGGCGAAAAATTTGCCTATTGATGAAATTCAGTTGCGTGGTACCTATACTGGGTCTAAGCGTAATATGGAGGTTACTACACCATTTGATACTACATTAGGTGGTGCTTTTGTAGAAATCGGTAATGACCGTGAAGATATGTTTATCAATGGTGTAGACGAAATGCAAAATAAAGCATTTGTTCGTGACCGTGGTAACTATGGTGTTTCATATACTTTAAAAATTCCTACAAAAGGTAATGAACCATTTAGATTGTATTTTAACCCTCTTGGTGGTCCCTATTCTGGTTCCTTTACGGTGAAAGCATTACACCAACAAGGTGCTCGTCGCGGTCAAACAGATACACGAACCTATCATATTGGTGGTGCCGATGGTATCTCTGCACTTGGGGATGGAACTATTTTAGATAGTCGCATCATGGGCAATTATAATGCAGGGGATTTATTAACCTTGAATTTTATGCCTGCTGGGGCATCTAATTTGCCGATTCGATTCTTATTGATTCCTGAATCTCTTGCAAATCCACAAAAACATCAGACTATTGCGGTCAATGTACCAAAAGATGTAACTGACTCTTTAGGGCACCCAACTCAAAGTGGTACACAAATCCCTGTAGGTCCTATAAACGGTAAAGATACAAATAAGGGCACTGTAGATAGTTCTAAATCGACTATGACTCCTGCTAAACAGGCAGAAACAATTGCTCATGAAGAAACAAAAAAATTGAGTGATAAAGCTGCAGCAGATGCTAAAAAAGAGGCACAACTCAAAAAAGCAAAAGATGCAGAAGAAGCATTAGCGCGTAAGAAGGCTGAAGAAGCTCGTATAGCAGCAGAAAAGGCCGAATTGGCGCGTAAAGCAGCAGAAGCAAAACATGCTGAAGTGGAGCGCAAACTAGCAGAGAAAGCTGAGGCGGATCGCAAAGCTGCTGAATTGAAGGCGGCTCAAGAAGCACAAGCTGCAAAAGAAAAAGCTGCATTAGAAGCTAAAAAAGCTGAAGAAATGCGTCAAGCAGAAGAAGCTAAACGACTAGAAGCTGAAAGAAAAGCTGAGCTTGATCGAAAGGTAGCTGAAGCTCGTAAGGCCGAAGAAGAACGTAAAGCTGAAATGGCGCGTATTGAAGCTGCTAGAAAGGCGGAAGCCGATCGTTTAGAAGCAGCACGTAAAGCGGAGGAAGCTCGTGTAGCGGCCGAAGCAAAACGTCTTGAAGAAGAACGTAGAATTGAAGCGGCTCGTATTGAAGCAGCACGAAAGGCAGAAGAAGCTAGACAAGCCGCTGAAGCTAAGGCTCGTTTTGAAGCACAACGGGCAGCAGAAAAGGCAGCATTAGAGGCAAAAAAAGCTGAAGAAGAACGCTTAGCAGCTGAAGCGAAAGCGCGGTTAGAAGCACAGCGAAAAGCAGAACAAGAAGCATTAGAAGCACGCCGCGCAGAAGAAGCACGTAAAGCCGCAGAGGCGAAAGCGGCATTAGAAGCACAACGGGCAGCTGAACAGGCTGCGTTAGAAGCGAAACGTCAAGAAGATGCTCGTAAAGCGGCAGAAGCAAAAGCAGCCTTAGAAGCACAACGTATTGAAGCGGCAAGAAAAGCTGAAGAAGCACGTCGTGCAGAAGAAGCGAGAAAGGCTGAGGAGGCAAGAATCGAAGCGGCCCGTAAAGCAGAGGAAGCTCGTGTTGCAGCAGAGGCTAAACGTGCAGAAGAAGCGCGTAAGGCTGAAGAAGCTCGAATTGAAGCGGCTCGTAAAGCTGAACAAGCTCGTTTGGCAGAAGAAGCACGAAAAGCAGAAGAAGCACGTCGTTTAGAAGCTGCTAGACTTGAGGCACAACGCAAGGCTGAACAAGAACGTCTCGAAGCGGCCCGTAAAGCCGAAGAAGCTCGCGTTGCTGCTGAAGCAAAACGTCAGGAAGAATTACGTAAGGCCGAGGAAGCTCGAATCGCAGCTGAAGCAAAACGGGCAGAAGAACTTCGTAAGGCTGAGGAAGCTCGAATCGCAGCCGAAGCGAAACGTGCAGAAGAAGCTCGTAGAGCAGAGGAAGCTCGTCGCATAGAAGAAGCTAGACGAGCAGAAGAAGCGCGTAAAGCCGAAGAAGCTCGTATAGCTGCTGAGGCACATAAGGCTGAACAAGCTAGATTGGCTGCAGAACGAGCAGAAGCCGAACGTCAAGCAGCAGAGGCAAAACGTATTGCTGAAGAACGCTACCAAGCTCATTTAGAAGCGGAACACAAAGCAGAAGAAGCTCGTCAACAGGCACTTGCACAAGCTGAAGTGGAACGTAAAGCAAAAGAACGAGCTGAAGCAATTCAACGTGTCAAAGAACAGCAAGAAAATGCTCGTCGTCGTGCAGAGCTTGCACGTCAACAAATTGAGGCAGAACGTAAGGCTGCCCAAGCAGCTAAGACAGGACCTTCCTTCAGTGAACTTGATGACGTCCACGAAGATACTCCTTCCGTAACGATTCCGAATGCTGTATCTATTGATGAATTGACTAAACCAAGACCGACTGCATCTCAAAATACACGTCGTCGTGATCAACGTCAACCTCAACAAAATCAACAATATGCACAACAAAATCCAATGACTAATGGTCAACAAGATCAAGCACCTTATGGTTCACAGCAAGATCAACAAAATGATGATCAAAATCCACCAAGATTGTATCCTATGAATCGATAATTCATAATCATAATAATAAAAGCTATTAATGTCTAATTATAGATTTTGGGGATTCGGATAATGATGTAAGTATAGAGAGGACAAGCCACTTTACTGGGCTTGTCCTCTTTTTAAAATACTTATGAACTTTCGCTTTTACATTGACTTTCAAGGGCAGATTCAGTACAATAAATAAAGAAAATGCACCTATGGTACGAGAGACCATTGCATAGTACAAAACCTTTTAATTTAGTCCAGAGAGGCTGAGAAAGGAATATAGTTGAAGCGCCCCCATAAGGGCTTCTTTGTGCAAACTATTTGACCTTTTGCCCTGGGCAAAAGGTCTTTTTTGTTACGTGAGTTAGGAGGAAATCATGGGACAAGTTAGCCTAAAAGGCAAACATTTATTGGGTTTGCAAAATGTGTCACCTGAAGAAATCAAATTGATTTTGAATGTGGCAAAGAAAATGAAGAAAATCGTTCTTTCTGATGATAAGAAGGTTCCACTTTTAAAGGGGAAATCCATTATTAACCTTTTTATGGAGCCTAGTACTCGTACCCGTAGTTCCTTTGAATTGGCCGGTAAATATTTAGGGGCTGACGTTATTAATCTTTCTCCAAGCGGTTCTTCCATGGGGAAAGGTGAAAGCTTCCGCGATACCTTGCTAACTATGTCCTATATGGGCACAGATGCTATCGTAATGCGTCATAGTGCAGAAGGGGCTCCTCTATACGCCACAAAAGCAGTAGATCCTATCATTATCAATGCTGGTGATGGTGCTCATGAACATCCAACACAAGCTTTGTTAGATATGTATTCCATCTTAGAGAAAAAAGAATCTATTGAAGGCTTAAAAATTGTTATCTTAGGCGATATTATGCATAGCCGTGTAGCAAGATCTAATATTTATGGCCTTACTAAAATGGGTGCTAAAGTACATTTGGCTGGTCCTCGTACTATGGTATATCCAGAGCTCGAAAAATTAGGTGTTACCGTACACCACGATATTCGTGAAGCAGTGGCTGATGCAGATGTGGTTAACGTACTTCGCATTCAATTAGAACGTATTCATTCTGCGTTGTATCCTACAAATAGAGAATATGCACGTATCTTTGGTATTAACAATGATGTATTGAAATTGGCTAAAGATGATGTGATGGTAATGCATCCAGGTCCTATGAACCGCGGCCTTGAAATTGCACCAGATGTAGCATATTCTGATCAATCCGTAATTCAAGAACAGGTACGTAATGGCGTAGCTGTACGTATGGCTGTATTGTACTTAACTATTATCGGAGGTGACGGTAGTGAGCTTGCTTATTAAAAATGGTACGGTAGTTAATCCGGCAAAAAAACAAAACGAAGTAGCAGACGTTCTCGTAAAAGATGGTAAAATTGCAGCCATCGGTCAAAACTTGAGTGCTGAAGGCGCTGAAGTATATGATGCAACAGGTCTTATCGTAGCACCTGGTCTTATCGATATTCACACACATTTGCGTGAACCAGGCCAAGAAGCTAAAGAAGATTTCCACTCTGGTACACAAGCGGCTGCTGCTGGTGGTTTCACACGTGTAGTCACTATGGCTAATACAAACCCAGTTGTAGATAATGCTGCACTTGTAAGAGGTTTACAAAAACAGGCTGAACTCACTGGCGTTGTGAAAGTAGAATTTATTGGTGCTGTATCCAAAGGCCTAGAAGGTAAGGAACTTGCTGAAATGGGCGATATGGCTGAAGCTGGTGTAGTAGCTTTCTCCGATGATGGCCATTATGTAGAAAATGCTGCATTTATGCGTCGTGCCTTAGAATACTCCTCCATGTTTAATAAAATGGTTATCGACCATGCAGAAGATATTACATTGACTAAAAATGGTCATATGCATGAAGGTATCGTTTCCTATGAACTAGGTGTTATTGGTCGTCCTGCAGTAGCTGAAGATTTAGCGGTTGCTCGTGATATTTTGTTATCTGAAATGACAGGCGGTCACATTCATATTGCACACGTAAGTAGTAAAAATACAGTGGACATGGTTCGTCGCGCAAAAGCAAAAGGTCTTAATGTAACATGTGAAGTTACAAGCCAACATTTATCTTTCACAGATGAATATTTACGCGAATACAATCCAGCGTTTAAAATGGCTCCTCCAATTCGCTCCGAAGATCATCGTCAAGCATTATTAGAAGGCTTGAAAGATGGCACAATCGATGCAATTATTACAGACCATGCACCGCATGCATATGAAGAAAAAGACCATGAGTTCTGCTGTGCTCCTAATGGTTTCAGTGGTCTCGAAACATCTTTAGCAGCGGTTATTACCAATGCGTATGGTCCAGATAAACTCAGCATTGACCAAGTTGTGTACTATATGAGTACACGTCCAGCTGAATTAATGCGTCTTGATGCAGGTGTTCTTGAAGTTGGTAAACCAGCAGATATTACTGTATTCTCTACAACTGAAGAATGGACAGTAGATCGAAATAAATTCTATACAAAAGGCAAAGTCAGCCCATTTGATGGTATGACTGTTACAGGTAAGGCCAAACTCACAGTAGTTGATGGCAAAGTAGTTATGAAGGAGGGCGTAGTCTTATAATGAAAGGCAAGTTAGTTCTTGAAGATGGTTCCGTGTTTGAAGGTTCCTTATTAGGTGGCGCTCCAACAGTAGGCGAAGTTGTATTTAACACAGGTATGACAGGGTATCAAGAAATCTTGACTGATCCATCCTATGCGGATCAAATTATTACATTAACATATCCTTTGATCGGTAATTATGGTACATTGAATGCTATTACTCAAGGCCCTAAACCATATTGTAAAGGCTTTATCGTAGGAGAACTGTGTGATTTCCCATCTAACTGGCAAAATGAAGGCTTATTTAGCGAGTATCTTCGTTTACACGGCATCCCTTGCCTTTATGATGTAGATACACGTGCTATTACACGTGTACTTCGTAACCATGGCGTAATGAAAGGCGTACTTGTACGTTCTGATTACCCTATGGAAGATATTCAAAAATTATTTAAACAAGACTTGCCAACAGATCAAGTTATGCGTGTAACTACAAAATGGCAAGGTATGCGTGGCGATAAAAATGCAGAGTTCCATGTAGCTGTAATGGACTATGGTGTAAAGGAAAATATCCTTCGCTCTTTAGAAGCAGCTGGTTGTCGTCTAACAGTATTCCCTGCAGATGCTAAGGCTGAAGATGTATTGGCAGCAAATCCAGATGGTGTATTCTTATCTAACGGCCCTGGAGATCCTCAAGATCTTGGCTATGCTGTAGAAGAAGTAAAGAAATTATTCGGTAAAAAGCCTATCTTCGGCATTTGCATGGGCCATCAAGTATTGGCTCAAGCCTATGGTGGTACAACATTTAAATTAAAATTTGGTCACCGGGGCTCTAACCATCCAGTACAAGATTTACGTACAGGCCGCGTATATATTACATCTCAAAATCATGGCTATGCAGTAGATGATACTTCCTTGCCAGACTTTGTAGAAATTACACATCGCAGTGTAAATGATGGTACTGTAGAAGGTATGCGTCATAAAGAATTACCTATCTTCTCTGTACAATATCATCCAGAAGCATCCCCAGGACCTACTGATAATCTATATTTATTTGACGAATTTGAAGACTTAATGAGAAAGGGAAAATAATATGACCACAGAAGCAAAAAAAGTACTTGTAATTGGTTCTGGTCCAATTATTATCGGCCAAGCTGCAGAGTTTGACTATGCTGGTACACAAGCATGCCGTTCCCTTCGTGAAGAAGGTTATAAAGTAGTATTGGTTAACTCCAATCCTGCTACAATTATGACCGATACAGATATTGCAGACCGCGTATATGTAGAACCGATTAGTCTTGAATTCGTAACAGAAGTAATTAAAAAAGAACGCCCTTGGGGCTTATTGGCTACATTGGGTGGCCAAGTAGGTCTTAATATGGCCGTACAATTGTCTGAAGCTGGCGTATTAGAAGAATACGGTGTAAAACTTCTAGGTACAACACTTGAAGCTATTAAACAAGCAGAAGACCGTGAACTCTTCAAAGAAGCGATGAAGGAAATCAATCAACCAGTTCCTGAATCCGATATCTTTAACGATCTTGAAGAAGCGGTAGCTTTTGCTAATCGCATTGGTTATCCTATCATTATCCGTCCTGCTTACACATTGGGCGGTACTGGTGGTGGTATTGCGCATAATGAAGATGAAATGTATGAAATTACACGCCGTGGTTTGAAACTTTCACCAATTCACCAGATCCTAGCAGAACGTTCTGTAGCAGGCTGGAAAGAAATCGAATACGAAGTAATGCGCGATAGTGCAGATAACTGTATCATCGTATGTAATATGGAAAATATCGATCCTGTAGGCGTACATACTGGTGACTCCATTGTTGTGGCACCAAGCCAAACATTAAACGATATTCAATACCAAATGCTTCGTACTGCTTCTGTAGAAATTATTCGTTATTTGAAAATCGAAGGTGGTTGTAACGTACAATACGCGTTGAATCCAAATAGCAATGAATATATCGTTATCGAAGTAAACCCTCGTGTATCCCGTTCCTCTGCATTAGCATCTAAAGCAACTGGCTATCCAATTGCGAAGGTAGCTGCAAAAATTGCAGTAGGCATGACATTGGATCAAATTACAAATGCTGTAACAGGTGAAACAAAAGCATGCTTCGAACCTACACTTGACTATGTAGTAACGAAATTCCCACGTTGGCCATTTGAAAAATTCAATTTGGCAGACCGCACATTGGGCACTCAAATGAAGGCTACTGGCGAAGTTATGGCTATCGATCGCTCCTTGGAAGGCTCCTTGCTTAAAGCAATTCGTTCCTTGGAAATTGGTTTAGACCATATTGAGCTAAAGAAAATCTCTCATGAGTCCATGGAACAATTGATTGAACGTTTACATTTAGTAGATGATGAACGTATCTATGTTGTAGCAGAAGCACTTCGCAAGGGCATTAGTGTAGAAAAAATTCACTACATTACAAAAATTGATACATTCTTTATTGAAAAAATCAAAAATATTGTTAATGTAGAAAAAGCATTGGCTGAACATGGCTTGACAGAAGATGTATTGCGCAAAGCAAAACGTTATTCCTTCACTGATTCTGTTATCGCCCGTTATGCTAATACAACTGTAGAAGAGGTTCGTGCAAAACGTAAAGAATGGAACATTCTTCCAACATATAAATATGTAGATACATGTGCTGCCGAATTCGAATCTAAAACACCATATTACTACAGTGCTTATGCACAAGAAGACGAAGTTAAACCACTCGGTGAAAAATCTGTTGTCGTACTAGGTTCCGGTCCAATTCGTATCGGTCAAGGCGTAGAGTTTGACTACTGCTCCGTACATTCCTCTTGGGCACTTCGTAAAGCGGGTTATCAATCTATTATGATCAACAATAACCCAGAAACAGTGTCTACTGATTTTGATATTTCTGATTCCTTGTACTTCGAACCATTAACAGTGGACGATGTAATGGAAATTATCGATAAAGAAAAACCAGCTGGCGTTATTGCTCAATTCGGTGGTCAAACAGCAATTAACTTGGCAGGTCCATTAGCTAAGCGCGGTGTAAAAATCCTCGGTACATCCGTAGATAGTATCGATATGGCAGAAGACCGTGAACGCTTTGATGAATTGTTGGCAAAACTTGGTATTCCACGTCCAGTAGGTGCGCTTGTAACCTCCGATGAAGAAGCACAAGCAGCAGCTAAAAACTTGAAATATCCATTGATTGTACGTCCTTCTTATGTATTGGGCGGCCGTGCTATGGAAATCGTATACAACGATAAAGAGCTTGATGTATACATGAAGGAAGCCGTAGTAGCATCTAAGGAACATCCTGTTCTTATCGACCGTTATATGGTTGGTATGGAGGTAGAGGTTGACGCTATTTCCGATGGTACTGACGTATGTATTCCTGGTATTATGGAACAAATCGAACGTGCCGGCGTTCACTCTGGTGACTCCATGGCCGTTTACCCAGCTCAACATTTGAGCCAAGAATTGATTGATCAAATCGTTGACTATACACGTCGTATTGCAGTAGGCCTTAATGTTAAAGGTGTACTTAACATTCAATATATCGTGGCTGATGGTGAACTTAACGTAATCGAAGTTAACCCTCGTTCTAGCCGTACTGTACCATTCATTTCTAAGGTTACAGGCATCAATATGGTAGAATGTGCAACACGCATTGCTCTTGGTGAAAGCTTAAAAGATTTGGGCTTGCCACTCGGTCTTGTACCTAATAAACCATATGTAGCTGTAAAAGCACCTGTATTCTCCTTCTCCAAAATGGGCCTTGTAGAAATCGCTCTTGGACCTGAAATGAAATCTACTGGTGAAGTTATGGGTATTGGTCGTACTTATTCTGAAGCATTGTTTAAAGCTATCAATGGTGCCAATATGCGTATCCCAGAAGATGGCACAATTCTTATGACCGTAGCAGACCGCGATAAAGAGGAAGCTAGCCAATTGGCAAAAGGCTTCATCGAATTGGGCTATCACATCGAAGCAACTGGCGGTACTGGTAAATACTTCAAAGAACATGGTGTTGACTGCAAGGTAGTTAACAAAATCTCTGAAGGTGATGACAACTGTGCTGACCACATTCGTCAAGATAAAGTAGATCTTGTACTTAACACATTGACTGCAGGTAAACGCCCTGAACGTGAAGGCTTCCAATTGCGTCGTCTCGCTGTAGAAATGGGTACACCATGCTTAACAAGCCTTGATACAGCTCGTGAAGTATTGCGCGTTGTAGCTAATCGTAAAGATGATGCTAACTACAATGTAGAAGCATTACAAGATTTTGAATTGGAGTAAAACCATGAGTGGCTATGTAGAACAGGGCGAAGTCGTTCGCAATGAGCAAATAGGCTCTGATGTGTGGATTATGGATATTCACGCACCAAAACAAGCAGCAGAAGCAAAGGTAGGACAGTTTTGTAATGTTCGCGTAGCGGACTCTACGGCGCCATTATTGCGTCGCCCTATCAGCTATGCTGGATTCGATGCACAAAAGGGTATTATTACCCTTTTGTATCGCGTCGTAGGTAAGGGGACTGAAATTATGACACGTCTCGTACCTGGCGATACACTAGATTGTTTAGGACCTTTAGGTGAACCATTTGTAACATCTAAGAATATGCTTCTCGTTGGCGGTGGCGTTGGTATCGCACCAATGCTATGTATCGCATCCCATTTGAAAGAAGGGGAAGAGGCACAAATTATTCTTGGTTTTAGAAATGAAAGCGAAACCTTTTGGGCAGATTTATTCAAAGATACGCCTGTTAAAGTGCACATCACAACTGATGATGGTAGCGTAGGTGCGAAAGGGTTCCCTACAGCAATCATGCCTGAGCTGATTAATGGCAATACTTTCACATCTGTTATGACTTGCGGCCCTACACCGATGATGAAAGGTGTGGCACAAGTAGCTAAAGATCTCAACGTTCCTTGCCAAGTATCTCTTGAAGAACGCATGGGCTGCGGCACTGGAGGTTGTTTGGGTTGTGCTTGTGATGGTGCAGGTGGCAAACGTTACAAAGTTTGTAAAGATGGTCCTGTATTCCCAGCTGAGGAGGTGTTCTTTTAATGAGTGAACGCGATTTAAATAACACCGTTACGCCTAATCCAAAGCTTGCTGTTGACTACTGCGGTATTAAGATGAAAAATCCTATTATTGCCGCATCTGGCACCTTTGGTAATGGTCCTGAGTATGCTGGTTATTTAGACCTTAGTAATGAAGTAGGTGCTATTTCCGTAAAAGGTTTAACACCTAAAGGTCGTCACGGCAATCCAGGAACTCGTATCGCAGAAACACCGTCTGGTGTCTTAAACTGTATTGGCCTTGAAAATCCTGGGGCAGAACATTTTGTAACAGATATTTTGCCAGACCTCAAGAAATACGATGTACCATTGTTAGCGAATATGTCTGCTGGCACGGTAGAGGAATTTGCATGGATGGCAGAAACTCTATCCGTAGATGGTATTGCGGGCCTAGAGGTTAATGTATCTTGTCCAAATGTTGCTTGTGAAGGTATGGCTTTTGGTGTAGATCCAAAGGTAGTAGAACAAGTAACTAAAGCTGTTCGTAAGGTAACAGATAAGCCTGTTATTGTAAAACTTTCACCGAATGTAACCGACATTGTGGAAATCGCAAAGGCTGTAGAAGCTGGTGGCGGTGATGGGGTCAGTCTCATCAATACCATTCTCGGTATGGCCATAGATATCCATCGCCGTAAACCTGTATTGGGTAATATTTATGGTGGTTTATCTGGTCCAGCTGTAAAACCAGTAGCACTTCGCATGGTGCACCAAGTGTATAAAGGCGTTAATATTCCTATTATGGGCCTTGGTGGTATTATGACTGGTACTGATGCTATTGAATTTATGATGGCTGGTGCTCAAGCAGTTCAAGTTGGGGTTGCTACGATGGTAGACCCAACAGCTATTTCTCGTATTGCTCGAGAAATGGGCGATTATGTGGAACAATATAATCTTAACAGCATTACTGATATAGTAGGTGCTGTCCATCAAGGATAGTAAAAAGAAGACCTAGTACATTATGTACTAGGTCTTTTTGTATGTATTGTATTAATGTTCATAACTGTACAAAATCTCATACGATAAGTTATAAATACCATACTATATGAATTAGTATAGTGTGGCTTATACATATGCTTTGTAGAAATCAATAAACTGCTGTGCTACAGGGGATAAAGCATGGCCTTTAAGCGTAATAAATGCTTTTTTAAAATCGCCTGAGAATTCTGGCAATTTGATACGGGCCATTTTACGATGGTTAATGAGCTCTTTTGCATCCATTGGAACTAAAGACACAGTTCTCCCAGAGGATGCCCATTCGATGGCAGAGCTCTTAGTTGTAGTGATGGCAACAGCATTCAATTGATCCATGTCAGTTAAGCTAGACTGCATAATCATTCGCACAGATCCACCAGAGAGGGATAAAGGACACTTTTTGATATCATCCCATGTGATGGTATCATGTTCACGATCTATCCAGAATACATCACGGCGGAAAATAGCGTATAAATGTTCCTCTTGAGTAAGAAGGATATCAAATTTATCAGTGTCTACCATTTGAATGTTTGCAATTCCCAGCTCTGCATTACCATTAATAAGTTGATTGACCACATTAGTCATTAGTCCTTCGTAGATTTCGAAGTGAACTGATGGGTATTTCATGGAAAAGGCTGGTAAGTATTGTTGTACGATTGGTGTGGAGCGCGATGCAGACGTAGCGATTCGCAATGTACCTTCAATACGTGAGTTCAACTGTTGTACTGCATTGTATGTTGATTCTTCAATGGAGCATAATTGTTGGGCTTTTTGATAAAAAATTTTGCCCGCATCAGTCAGTTGTAAGTTTGATCCTCGTTGGCCGCGCTTGATATTTATGAGTTGAGCTCCAAATTCAGCTTCTAAATACTTTAATTGTTTACTTAAAGCTGGTTGTGTAATATGAAGAATCTCTGCGGCCTGAGTCATATTGCCCGTTTGAACGAGGGTAATAAAATTGTGGTAGTAAGATGTATCCATAGAATCTCCCTATTATACACAAAATAAGATAAATAAAAATTATAACGAACTAAGTAACAGTAATTTCACATTTGATAAAATAGCGTATATACTATATTCATCAAGGAAAGAGAAAGAATAATGTGTTTGAAATAAACTTTCTATCCTTATCACAATTTTTAATATAATAATAGTGATTAAGAAAGTAGGTACTATCATGGGCGTAGTAAAAAGAACATTAAGTAAAGCAATTCGTAACTGGGAAGCACGTAGATTAATGACTGCACATAATGCAGGTGTTAGTCGTAAAAAACAACTTGAACGCGTATGGCCTCATCCATTAACTACAGAAAAACGTCATGAACTTAGTCAAGGCGTAAGTGGCTTAGTTAATAGTGAAAACTAATTACTATGTGTGTATCAGTTAGATTATTGTTCTAGCGGTAGCACCACTTCAATAGAATCTAATATAGTACAAGTAGCAGCTCCATGACTCATGTCTTGGAGCTCTTTTTGTATGCGCTCTACATCAGTTGGTGGCACTAAGATGGTTATATCTACATGTTCACCAAAGTTTGATTCATAATGCAATTTTTGATCTTGCACATATCTTTCAATGGCTCCATATAAGGCATAGTCGATGGTAGCCTGCAGCTGAGTTCGTGTTGTGTGTAGTTCTTTAGGGGCAAGACGTAAGGTTTCCGCAACGGAGTGTGAATATGCACGAATCAAACCACCTGCACCTAATTTGATGCCTCCAAAATAACGGGTTACTACGACCGCTACATTGGTAATACCTGTTTTTTTGAGTACTTCTAACATAGGTTTACCTGCTGTACCAGATGGTTCACCATTGTCAGAAGAGCGCTGTTGTTCTTGCTTTGGTCCTAATGCAAAGGCCGTACAATTATGGCGGGCATCCCAAAATTCTTTATTGATGCGGCTAATAAAAGCCTGTGCCTCCTCTTCTGTAGAACAAGGATATACAGTTGTGATAAAACGCGATTTCTCCACAACATATTCATGGCGAAATTCCTTCGCTACCGAAGTGAATTCTACAATAGGGCTTATTGATTCACACATAGATTCACCTCCTTTGGAATCAAAGTTTATGTTTATTCATCATCACTTTATTATAATCTATTTTTTTATACTATGTATAGGTGTATAGGTGGCAGGAGATTAATTCCCCTAGAAAAAGGAAATAACCCTCTAGATTTGGTAGGATATTGACGTAATGAGAATTTATGTTATTATGGAATAGAGACGCATGAACGAATACTCATGTAAAAGTGTTCATATAATAAACTTTACGTGTTTATAAATACTCTGTTACCGATGTATGATATGTCTACTATGAGTTTCTGACTTATATAGATATATAGAAACGTATATTTTTGAAAATTCAAGTAGAAAGTAGTGATATGATGAGTAAGAAGAAGCAAGAGTTTGATATAACAGGTATGCATTGTGCTGCTTGTGTAAAGCGCGTTGAAAACGTCGTTTCGAAGATTGATGGTGTAGAATCTGTAAAGGTTAATCTACTCACTCGTAAAGGCAGCGTTGAATACAAAGACGGTTCTAATGTAGAATCACAACAAGTTATTGATGCCATTACAAATATTGGTTTCGGTGCTACAGAGGCAGATGAAACGAAGCAAGAAATAGAAAAGGTTAATTTAAAACCTCATATTACGCGTCTTATCATTGCTGCTTGTATGGCCGTACCGATGATGATTAACATGACATTACATCGTTTTGGCATTCAAGCCTTGCCAGTATGGGTAGAGTTTATTCTTGCTACCATTGCTCAGTTCGGCCCTGGCCTTATGTTCTATAAGAGTGCGTGGAGTGCGGTAAAGAATGGCGCCCTTACCATGGATGTTCTCGTTGTAATGGGTACGACTGTTGCTTATCTATTCAGTATTTATAATTGGCAGTTCCATCCAGAACTTGGGCCTCATGGCATTTACTTTGAAACCTCAGCTTGGCTCATTACATTCATTCTTCTTGGCAAACTTTTAGAAGAAATTGCCAAGGGGCGTACCTCTGAAGCACTTCAAAAATTGATTGCCTTGCAACCAGCAACAGCTCATGTATTGCGTGACGGTGAGTTCGTAGATATTCCTACATCTAAGGTTGTAGCAGGTGATATTTTACAAGTTCGTGCAGGCGAAAAAATTCCAGTAGATGGTACTATTACTGAAGGCTATTCTACTGTAGACGAAGCTATGCTTACCGGTGAAAGTTTGCCTGTAGAAAAACAAGTGGGATCTGATGTTATCGGTGCGACTATTAACTTGAGCGGTGCTTTCACGATGGAAGCAAAACGTATCGGCTCTGATACAATGCTCTCTCAAATCATCAAAGTCGTAGAGGAAGCTCAAACCTCTAAAGCAAGTATTCAACGTATTGCAGATATCGTAGCTCAATACTTCGTGCCTACTGTTATCGGCCTTTCTGTTTTGACCGGCCTCGTATGGTACTTCATTATGGGCGACTCTATTAATGTAGCTCTCATTAATGCTACAGCAGTGCTTGTTATCGCTTGTCCTTGTGCGCTTGGCCTTGCTACACCAACATCTATCATGGTTGGATCTGGCTTAGGTGCGGAGCATGGTGTTCTCATCAAGAGTGCAGAATATCTTGAAAAAGCTGGTAAACTCGATGCCATCGTTATGGATAAAACTGGCACTCTTACACAAGGTATTCTCGATGTAACGGCTTTCAAAAACTATAATGGTGATGAAAGTATAAATATGTCCCTAATGATGGCCCTTGAAAGTGGTACATCGCATCCAATTGCAAAGGCCATGGTTTATTATGGTGAAGATCATGGTTATAAAGGTACAGCTGTAGAACTAGAAAGCTTTGGTGATGTGCCTGGTAAAGGTTTACAAGGTGCTTATCAAGGTGTATCTGTACAACTTGGTCATAGCCGTTGGATGTCTGAATTAGGTTATGATCTAAGTGCCGTCCAAGATGATATTCTACACTATGAAGAACAAGGTGCCTCCGTGTCTGTTCTCGCTGTAGATGGTGTCATCAGTGCCTTATGGGCTGTAGAGGATGAATTGCGTCCAGAAACTATTGAGGTGGTAAAAGAATTACAGTCTCAAGGTATCGATGTGTGGATGCTTACCGGTGATAATCGCCGTACAGCTCAATATATTGCTAAACAAGCAGGTATTACTCACGTTATTGCAGAAGTCTTGCCTCAAGATAAAGCTAGCAAAGTAAAAGAGTTACAAGATAAAGGTCTGGTAGTGGGCATGGTTGGTGATGGTATCAATGATGCACCAGCTCTTGTAACGGCAGATATTGGTTTTGCTATCGGTAGTGGTACAGATATTGCCGTAGAGGCAGCAGATATCGTTCTTGTAAGAAATGATTTACACACATTAGTACAAGCCGTACGCCTCAGTCGTAAGACTATGACTAATATTAAACAAAATCTATTCTGGGCATTGATCTTTAACTGCATTGGTATTCCATTGGCTGCTGTCGGCGCATTAAATCCTATGATTGCAGGTACCGCAATGGCATTCAGTTCCGTTACAGTTGTGGGTAACTCCCTTCGCTTGAAACGAGCTAAGATTTAATTTAACTTGTATCTTATAACATATAATATTTGATAGAGTTGATTAAAGTTTATAAAGCACCTATACCATGGTATAGGTGCTTTGTTATTTAATTCCTACGAAATCGGTGTTTTTAGACTGAGTGAGATTTGTTATACTAAATATAGTTATTCAGCTAAAAGAGAGGAGCTAGATTATGAAATTAAACACGCGCGATATTGTATATATTGGATTTATTGCTGCCTTATGTGCAGTAGCAACTACAATTCGCATTGAAATACCAGGTGGGGCTATGGTTCACTTAGGATCTGCCGCATTATTTACGTCATCCATTCTTTTTGGCGGTTTATATGGTGGTTTAGGTGCGGCTATTGGTTCTGCATTATTTGACCTCTTTGGTGGACATACACAGTATATTGTATTCTCGTTCTTTATTAAAGGTATTGCAGGCCTTATTGTGGGCGGTATGACAGCAGGTTACTTGCCACCATCCATTACAAAGCCTACAGCATCCTTTACACGTATTTTGATTGCTTTAATTATTGGTACAATTTGGACTGCCTTTGGTTATTTCTTAGCATGGTGGTTTGTTCTTGAAAGTGCAGCCGTAGCAGCTAGCAAAATTCAATACTCCTTGATTACAAGTGCTGCAGGTATTGTGGTGGCTATCGTATTGACACCTAAATTGCAATCAGTAGTTCGTAGATTATTTACAAAGAACTAAATATATTAACTAATAATCCAAAATTGATCATTAGGCATAAATAAAAGAGTCTCCCGTAACTTATGTATTCAGTTATGGGAGACTCTTTTATTTATTATATTAGATTATGTAGTTACTATTCTTACCTAGAAATTACAGAGATCATTTAAATTTTCTGCCATTGTAGGATGTGTGAAGATTTGGTTCTTGAAATATGTATACGGAATGTTGTTATCCATAGCTACTTTAATCATGTTAATCAATTCTTCGGCACTTTGGGAATAGAGTGTAGCACCGAGGATTAAATTGCTTTCCGCATCTACCACAATTTTGAAAGCCCCTTTAAGGTTGTCATTTACATGAGCCCTTGGCATAGTGGCTACAAGCATTTCCTTCGTTTTAACAGTGTAACCTTTATTAATAGCATCCTCTTCTGTAAGACCAACACGAGCGAGTGGAGGTGTTAAGAAGGTGGTGTAAGGAATGTTTTTGTGATCTTTTAATGTATAGTGACCATTACCTGTAAGGGCACCAAATACGATGCGGAAGTCATCGAGAGAAATGTAGGTAAATTGCGGACCACCGTTTACATCGCCTACAGCATATACACCTGGAACGGAGCTTTCACAAGTATCATTTACTACGATTGCACCGCGTTCATTAGTAGTAATATCCGTGTTTTCTAAACCAATATTTGTAGTATTCGGTCTGCGACCTGTAGCATAGAGAACAGCATCAAAGGTATAGTTTTCATTATTAGCAGTGATAACAGGCTTGTTGCCGTCATTAGATACAGAATTTAGTGTAACAGAGTTTAAAATAGTAATGCCTTGTTCCGCTAAGTATTCATTAGCTAATTCTTGAACGATAGGTTCTTCGTGTTTTAAAATGTTAGCCTCAATATTGAATACAGTAACCTTTGTACCTAGTTTAGCGTATAGGCTAGCAAATTCTAGGCCAATAGGACCGGCGCCAATAATACCTAATGTACTAGGTTGAGGGGATAAATGTTGAATTTCTGTACTATTATAGAAACCTGATGCGGTATCGATACCATCAATGTTAGGTTTAATGGCTACAGCCCCTGTATTGATGATAATTGTGTCACCAGATAAAACAATTTTATCTTCCCCAGTTGTGACATCGATTTCTTTATTACTAATGAATTCGCCATGTCCAGTATATACATCGACATGTTCATTTGTATCTAACATACCGAAGTTTTTATTACGTAAACGAGATGTAACAACCTCTCGTTGGTTTAGTACTTGATCGTAAGATAAGCCTTTAGATGCGGCCACAATCATCGTCTTAGTAGGAATACATGCAATATTAATGCATGTGCCACCATACATGAGTGGATTTTCTTCAATCATGGCAACGGCTTTGCCCATAGAGCCAAATTTAGCAGCCAATGTTTTACCAGCTTTGCCGAAACCTAGGACGATAAGATCATAATGTTTGGTATTCATACAATACCTCCTATCTTTTATATTGAAAATATTAGATATCCTTATTATAGCATATTTGAGTATATATAAAAGTAAAATATGAAAATAATTATCTATAATTTAGATGTTAAGTATTTTTACTTGACACATCTTTTTTTATACTGTACCATATGTAAAGTAATATGACTTGACAGTGATGGAGGTGGCGAAATGGAAGAACGAGTGCTTATAAGTTTGCTCTTGGATTTCTATGGGCCATTATTGACGGACAAGCAACGCATGTCCTTACAACTTCACCACGAAGACGACATGTCCCTTGGAGAAATCGCTGAGGAACTAGGCGTATCACGGCAGGCTGTACACGATAACTTGCAGCGTGCTCGACACATTTTAAATGATTACGAATCAAAGTTGCACTTGGTAGAACAATATGAACAGCGTGAAGGTTTGCTTTCACAGTTGAAAGAAACCTTGCCTGAAGAGGTTCTAGCTGAAACTAAGGTGCAGAAAGTATTGGCGCAAATGGAGGGATATTATGGCATTTGATAGCTTGTCAGAAAAACTGCAAGAAGCCTTTCAATCCTTGAAGGGGAAGGGCAAAATTACTGAAGATGATGTCAATCTTGCGTTGCGTCAAGTGCGTACTGCATTACTAGAAGCAGACGTTAACTTTATGGTTGCGAAGGACTTCGTTAAATCCATTAAGGAAAAGGCCCTTGGTGAAGAGGTGTTCGGTTCCTTGAATCCAGCACAAACGGTTATTAAAATCGTAAATGACGAGTTAACGGCGTTATTGGGCGGTACACAAAGTCGTATCATGATTTCCAGTAAGCCACCAACAATTATTATGCTCGTTGGTTTACAAGGTGCTGGTAAAACTACTACAGCTGGTAAATTGGCAGTATACCTTCGCAAACAAGGTAAACATCCAATGCTCGTAGCGGCCGACGTATATCGTCCAGCTGCGATTACTCAATTGCAAGTTGTAGGTAAGCAAATCGATATCCCAGTATTTGCTGATGAAACACCTGGTGCCAATCCAGTAGACATTGCACGCCGCGCTGTAGAGCAAAGCACGCATATGTTGAAAGATGTTGTTATCATCGATACAGCTGGTCGCTTGGCTATAGACGAAGTCCTTATGGATGAGTTATCCAACATTAAAGCCGCTGTTCGACCTCATGAAATTCTACTCGTTGTAGACTCCATGATCGGTCAAGATGCGGTAACAACGGCACAAACGTTTAATGAAAAATTAGGCGTTGACGGTGTTATCCTCACTAAACTCGATGGTGATGCGCGCGGTGGTGCTGCATTATCCATCAAAGCTGTAACAGGCTTGCCAATTAAGTTCACTGGTGTGAGCGAAAAAATGGATGGCTTCGATGTATTCTATCCAGACCGCATGGCTTCTCGTATCCTCGATTTGGGCGACTTTAAAACATTGATTGAAAATGTACAAGGCGCTATCGATGAAGAAGAAGCTCGTGAAATGGCTAAGAAAATGGCGAAAAACAATTTCACCTTGGATGACTTCTTGAAACAGATGAACCAAGTAAGGAAGTTAGGGCCATTACAAAATATTATTGGTATGTTGCCAGGCATGGGACAAATTAAGGATCAATTGAAAGACCTTGATTTGAACAGTAAAGAGGTTCGCCGTATTGAGGCCATCATTACATCCATGACGGCAGCAGAGCGAGAAAATCCAAGTATTCTTAATGGTTCTCGCCGCAAGCGTATTGCGTTAGGTTCTGGTACTCAGGTACAAGATGTAAATCGCTTGTTGAAACAATTTGAAGAAGCGCGGAAGATGATGAAGCGCATGCAAGGTTTACGTGGCGGTAAGGGCGGCTTCCCTGGAATGCCTAAATTACCGTTTATGTAATACATGGGCAGGGGCGCTGAACCTGTCCACCCATATCAGTATAAGGAGGTGAATTTCACATGTTAAAAATTCGTTTGACTCGTTTAGGTGCTAAAAAAGCTCCTTTCTACCGTATCGTTGTTGCTGACGCACGTGCTCCACGTGAAGGTCGTCCTGTTGACACTATTGGTCAATATGATGCTACTAAACAACCAGCTATCGTTAATGTAGACGAAGAAAAAGCTTTGGCTTGGTTAGCTAAAGGTGCTCAGCCTACTGACACTGTTCGCTCCTTGTTCAAAAAACAAGGCGTTATGCAAAAATTTGCTGACGCTAAAAAGTAATTAATAGAGAGGCATACTGTGATGATAGAATTAATTTCATTAATTGCGAAATCATTAGTGAAGCAGCCTGATGCCGTATCTGTTACCATGGTCCAAAAGGGGAATATGGAAGTTTACGAACTTCATGTAGCCCCAGAGGATATGGGCAAAGTCATCGGAAAGCAAGGACGAATAGCGAAAGCGATTCGCGCTGTGGTGAAAGCGGCGGCTATTAAAGAGAACAAAAAGATATCTGTTGATATTGTCTAAAAGGGAGTATTCCAATGGAAGAAATGACATTACGTGTCCCTGTAGCAGTAAAAGCAAAAGTAACAGAAGACTTGAAAGCGAAGATTGTATCCGATCTTGAAACTCGCCTTGATATGGTGAATAAAGATTTGGAAGCAATTGAGTTCCAAGCTCAACGTATTTTGGCTGATGCGGCTAAAGTTGATGCTACAAGCCTTACTGCAATTCGTCAACAAATCGACGAAGAGAAAAATAAACGCTTGGCTTTCAAAGAAGAAGTAACAGCTAAATTGAAAGACGCTCAAGAATTATCCTTAGGAACTGAAATTCCTCAAGGTACATTAGAGCAAACAGTTACCGTTAAAATCGGGGATAATTTGGATGCCATGATGGGCGCTGAAATCCTATTAGAAGACGGTAAAATCGTTGCGTTTCGTCAATAATGAAGCCTAACGATTTCATCACAATAGGTGTTATCATCGCCCCGCACGGCGTGCGGGGTGATCTTCGTATTATGCCTCAAACCGATTTCCCAGAACGGTTTATGCATATGGATGCCTGTTACATCGATGGTAAAGAATACCACGTTGCATCCGCACGATTTCACAAACAATTTGTATTAGCATCCTTTAAGGAAATTCCTGATCGCAACACGGCTGAATTATTCGGTAAGAAAGAAATTCAAGTACGCCGTGAAGACTTAGTTGAATTGCCAGAAGGTCGCTATTACATCTTTGATATTATTGGTCTCGAAGTACAAGATACAAAGGGCAATGTGCTTGGCACAGTGACTGATGTATTACAACCGGGTGCTAATGATGTCTATGTGGTTTCCAAAGATGGGGAACCAGATCAATTATTTGCAGCCATTGAAGATGTTGTTAAAGACATTGACGTGGAAAATAATTTAATGATCGTAGATCCGCCTGAATGGATATAATCCTTTAGGCGGTTTTGTTTTATCTACATATAGGTATATTATGGTAAAAGTTATATAATATAGCTATATATAGATAATGCTAATGAGTTTATGTGAGTTAATAAGTATAGGGGACGGTCTATGCGTATCGATATCGTATCTTTATTTCCTGAGTTTTTTGATGCCTTTTTTAGTCATTCCATCATAAAACGGGCTATCGAAGCGGAACGATTGTCTATGGGTGTAACTAACCCTCGAGATTTTAGTCACAATAAACATGGTCAAGTTGATGATACGCCATATGGTGGTGGTGCAGGTATGCTCATGATGGCACCTCCCATTTTTGAAGCGGTGGAATCTGTTATTGCTCAATATGACAATACCCTTAACAGTACCTATACTACCGATGAGATGTGTGATGAAATGAGTCTTATTGGTAATCCTAGTGAAAGTATACGACGTCGTATTATTTTCATGGGACCTACAGGCCAGCCTTTCACACAGGAGAAGGCTCGTGAACTAGCTACATACGATCAAATAGTCCTCATTTGTGGCCATTATGAAGGTGTAGACTATCGTGTAGAGGAACATTTAGTAGATGAAACGATTTCTATTGGTGATTATGTATTAACTGGTGGCGAGTTGCCAGCTATGGTTGTAGCCGATGCAGTAGCGCGCATGATCCCCGGCGTACTAGGTGCGGCGAGTGGGGCACAGGAGGATTCTTTTTATGAACCTCTGTTAGAATGCCCTCAATATACAAAGCCCCCTGAATTTAGAGGCTGGGCTGTTCCAGATGTATTGAGAAGTGGTCATCATAAAAATATTGCTACTTGGCGTCAAAAAGAAGCTCTTAAAAGAACTCGGTTGTTACGTCCAGATTTATTGGAACGTCCATTAACAAAAGAAGAGATTAAGCTTTTAAAAGAGATAGTTGAGGAAGAGTCTGTAAGACTTAAAGGTGAAGAATGAAAGCGTTAGTATTAGGCGCCACTGGTGCAGTTGGACGTCATATTGTAGACACGTTAATTGATAATCATGAGATTCAAGACATTCATGTATTTGTACGTCGTCCAGTAACATATACATCTCCAAAGGTAACAGTTCATATTGTTAATTTTGATGAACCTCGTGAATGGGCACACTTAGTGACAGGGGATATTTTATTCTCTGCTATGGGTACAAACCGTAAACAAGCGGGCTCTAAAGAAGCACAATGGACCGTAGATTATACGTATCAGTATGAAATGGCACGCATTGCAGCTCAAAATGGTGTGAAAAAATATGGTTTAGTATCCTCTTTGGGAGCAAATCCAAAGTCTCCATTCTTCTATATGTCCATGAAAGGACAATTGGAAGATGTTATTTTAGAGTTGCCCTTTGAAGCGATTGTTATTGCTCGTCCAGCTACATTGATTCGAGAAGAACCTAAGTTGGTGGAACGCATTAGCTGTGCTGTATTTGGTGTTATCAACAAAGCTCATATATTAATGAGCCAAGAACCCGTAAAGACGGCTGACGTAGCAAATGTCCTTGTAAAAGCTACAATAGGGCAGCAGTATGGCATTTCCATTATTGAAAATGAAACGATTCATGAGCGGATAGGCTATTTTAAAGCTTAATTTCATTAAATCCCGTTTTGGAGAGGGAATAGGCCGAGATCCATATGATTTTACCTATTCGAGCGAGGTTATGTATGGAGTTTAATTGTTGTGATGTCCTTGAGGTACAGGGCAGTCGTTATGTAATAACTGAAAAAATTAAATATAATGAGATTATTCCAAAAGCAGATCAGGAACAGGCCTATAAAGCTAAGCCGTCAATGCAAAAATCACCTGGAGATTATTGGCACGAATATGGTCTCGAGGATGTTGAGGGGTCCGATAAAATATGGGTTACCATTGAATACAATGATAATGAATGGTGCACTGTATCTAGAACATCTTATCGTAAGCGTGCACCGAAGGGCTTTACATTACATCAAATTGGTTTGGAAAAGGTTGTAGATGTAGATGGTGATAGTGGTGCTTCCGTAGGTGATCGAGCTGGCTATAAGGAATATCAATTGCCTTGTGAAGGCGGTGCTAGTGTATTCTTTGAAGAAAACTGGTTTAAAGGGGAGAAGATGTTCGCCGAAGGGGCACGTGTTCCTTTGAGGAATATTCGTCTCTGTAATGATGCAGAAGCTAATGCTATTAGTAAAAAGAAACGGAATCAACGGCTGAAAAAACGCTTTGAAGGAGTTGCTACTTCTATAGGGATCGGTGTATTATTTTTACTATTTCTGTTTTGGTCGGACAATGATTTGTCTTGGCATAGTATACGCGCTATGTTTGGAGTGCCTTATACGGCAAAAGAACATATGCATGACACATCTGCATATTATACAAAAACAGATTCGGATGGCGATTATGTATACACGTCTTCGTTGGACCCTGTTAGCACCGCATTAGATTTGATTGATTCTGTGAATGGTGATATTAAAAATGAGCGAGACAACTTAGAAGAGGGACATGAAGTTATTGTATTTTATTCTGGGGACTTGGTGTATATCATTACCAATACGGATGGACAAACTAAGGTTAAGGTATGTGAACAATCAAAATTGACACAAGAGGATTGGAAAATTATTGATCGTACATTAATCAGCTCTCATATACTAGATAACTATGCGACCATGGTTCGACTAGGGGATAATACGGGACGCGAACGGTTGTATCCTACCAGCAACTCTAATAACACATCCAATACAAAATTATATTATTAGGAGGCTTATTATGATTTATATACCAGATGTATTATTGACGATTTTTTATGCTTGTTTTGGAATTTTTCTAATGTTAACAGCTAATACTGTTATTGATTTCTTTGTACCCGGCAAATTCAGCGAAGAAATTAAACGTGGTAACTGTGCTGTAGCATGGCTCTCAGCGGGTTCATTTATCGGTATTGGTGAAATTTTGCGCGCTGTCATCATGTCTCCTGTAGTGACTACTGCTGATACATCTTTATTGCATGGTGTGGTGGCCAGTATCGTATATGCTATTTTAGGCATTATATTGTTTGTAACAGGCTATATGTTTATTAATTTATGGCATCGAAAATATAATTTATCTGAAGAGATTATGCGTGGTAATACAGCAGCGGGTATCCTCGTTTTTGGCATCTTTGTAGGTCTTGCTCTCGTTATTAGTGGTGCTGTGCACTAAGGGAGTGTCCTATGTATAAGCCAAGTAAGAAAACTCTATACATAACGGGTGCCTTTGCCGCTGTAGCAGGTATCGTTGGTGTGTCTTCATACTGGAATGACATTGCTTATGTCGTATGTGATAAAATCTATCCTGAAGCAAATGACGGGGAAGTTCGATTAAAGGATAATCAAGGTAATCGTTATTCTCTATTAAATCATGGAGATGGTAAAGAAACAGCTTTATATGATGATAACCGGTCTGTTACATTTCACCGCGATACTAGTGGAAATTTAGTGTGGGACGCTGGTTTAGCTGGGCTGTTACCTAGTATTGCAGCAGGTTATTATATTTTTCACGGATTTAATCCACCAACAGCGCGTATGGATGGACGAACTATGACCTATCGTGTGGCAGCTCCATTAAAACCCTATGAGGAGCCTAATGTATATACAACAACAGGTTCAAATACGCATAGTTCTTTAGGACGACGTACGTATAAAGACTATGAGAAGCGTAGAAGTCAAAAAGCCTCTTCTATAGGTCAAAAGTCTGGCTTTGGTAGTGCAGGTGCACGTTCTAGTAGTTCCTAATGGAGGCCGATATTATGAAATCGTATATAGATGAACTTGATACGAATATATTGCCCTTTGTAGATTATGAAGGCTATGATGATCGGTATCCTGCTCTTACTGCACAATCCTTTCCAGCCGAATTTTATGATGAAATACGACATGCATCGCGGATGTTATTTCAAATATTTTGTAAAGCCGCTAAGGTATTTCAGCAGGCTCCTGATGAGTTCGCTCTCAATATGGATATGCCCGGAAATTTGATTCCCTATTTACATCGTGGGAATCCATTGGGCTTACCTACATGGTTATCTCGATTTGACTTTGTCCTTGATGATAGAGGACAATTGCGCATGGTCGAGATTAATGCGGATACACCCTGCTTTCTAATTGAAAGCTATTATGCTAATGGTGTAGCGGCACGATATTTCGATAAAGTAGATCCTAATATAGATGCTTATAATGAACTTGAACGTTTTTTGAAACGCGTATATGAAGGAACATCTCGTAAAAAATATAGTGTGACTAATAAACAACATAATATGATGACGGATAATGAAACAGAACCCTTTGTTTTCGGGTGCTTTCATGATTATTTAGAGGACTATGGAACTACACAGTTTCTCTTACAGGCTATGAAATCAGCATGCCCAGAAGCAGATGTTCGATTCCTATCCTTTTATGATATGGTCATTGATGATGAGGGTATTCTATTATCTGACGGTGGTCATGCAGCCAACCTGTATCGTTTACATCCCATGGAACTATTGATTGATGAAACTACAGCAGATGGTGAACCACTAGGTGAAATGTTTTTAGATTTGTATAATGAATACCGCTTTAATCTATTTAATCCACCAGAGGCGATTATTTTACAGAATAAATCGTTTATGTCCTTAGTGTATGCTCTATACTTAACAAACCAATTTTTTACTGCCCCTGAGCGAGATATTATCGAGCGCTATTTGACGCCGTCCTATTTTGAAAGTGATTTCTCGAACCTTGATGATGGACTTTATATTCAAAAGGAAATTTGGGGCCGTGAAGGGCGAAATATTCAGGTTGTTCAAAAACGTGGAAATCAAGCTGAACTATACATGGAGAAATTTGTAGATAACTATGATGATATAGTTTGTCGGGACAGTAAAAAGGTTATGTATCAGGAATTCATTAAGCAGAAACATTTTACTCATACCGTAGATAGTGGTACGAAAGAAGGCTGTTTGACATTATCTTGCTTTATGCTTGGCGATCAAGCTTCTGCAGTCGGTTGTCGTTTTTCTCCAGAAGAGATTGCCGGTACTGAAGCTTATTTTGTACCGCTTTTAATCGATTAATTTTATTTTGTATTTTTATTGTTGTGGAGATATAGGGCTTTGGCTAATTTATATATTGGACTTGTTCATTATCCAATTATGAACAAGCATAAAGAGGTCATTACGACGGCCATTACAAATTATGATATTCACGATATTGCACGAGCATCTATTACCTATGATGTATCTAAATATTTTGTGATTCACAATATACCTGCCCAGCGTGAGCTGGTGAGTACCATCATGGAACATTGGAAATCTGGATTTGGTTCTACTTACAATCCAGATCGCAAGGATGCTTTCACCGGCGTGGAGTTGGTTAACTCTATTGCAGTAGCAGTGCGAATGATTGAAGACCTAGAAGGTATGAAACCTATTGTGGCGACAACAGATGCGCGTACCTATGATAATACAATTTCCTATGCACGGATGCGTGAACATCTTGAAAATGAGGGGCGCCCTGTGTTAGTATTATTTGGTACCGGTTATGGTATGACAAAAGAAACGATGGAAAGCTTTGACTATATTTTAGAACCTATATATGGCCATGGTGAATACAATCATTTATCTGTGCGTAGTGCTGTATCGATTATCCTTGATCGGCTGCGGGGCGAGGCATGGTGGAATAAATAGGAGGCGTCTATGTCAGGACATTCAAAATGGGCAAATATTAAACATAAAAAAGGTAAAACCGATGCATTGAAGGCTAAATTGGCTACGAAAATCGGTCGTGAAATTACTGTAGCAGCACGTATGGGTGGTGCCGATCCAACAGGTAATATGCGTTTGAAATTGGCTTTACAAAAAGCTCGTGAAAACAATATTCCTAAGGATAATATTCAACGTGCTATCGATAAGGGCGTTGGCGCTACGGATATGAACGCATACGAAGAAATCGTATATGAAGGTTATGGTCCTGCCGGTGTTGCCGTTACTGTAGAGGTTATGACGGATAATCGTAACCGTGCGGCTGCAGATGTGCGCCACGCGTTCTCTAAACAAGGTGGTAACCTTGGTGAAAGCGGCTGTGTAGGCTGGATGTTCAAATCTAAAGGCGTTTTCGTTATCGATAAAGAAGGTCATGACGAAGATGAATTGACTATGCTTGCTCTTGAAGCAGGTGCAGAAGATCTTAAGTCTGAAGATGATGTATTTGAAATTTATACTACTCCTGAAGACTATGATGCTGTAGAGGCAGCTCTTGCTGATGCGGGCATTGAAACAGAAGTAGCTAAAATTACCATGATTCCAGATACAACTATTGAGTTGACTGGTGATGATGCTGTAAAAATGCAAAAAATGCTCGACGTATTGGATGATCTTGATGATGTACAAAACGTATATCACAATGGTATCTTGCCAGACGACGAAGAAGAATAATAATTATTATAAGGAGCACTTTAAAGGTGCTCCTTTTTTATGTATTTTTTAGAGAACCATTGGGAATATGAAAATTAATTAGTTTCTTATAAATTTTCTATGGAAATTCATGAACTTCGATGTGGTATTGTGCTATAATAAAATAGATTATGTAATGGAGGTAGGCGACAGCTTATCTCATTTTTAAACTAAGGGGGTTAAGGTGCGAATTATAGGTATTGACCCAGGCACGGCTATATGCGGTTATGGCATTATTGACGTGAAGGGGAGCAAATTAACACCTGTAGCCTATGGGGCTATTACAACTCCTAAGGAATTAACAGATTCACAGCGGTTGGAAATTTTATTTAATGACCTAAGTGATATTCTAGAGGAATTCAAGCCTGATAAGTTCGGGGTAGAAGAATTATTCTTCAACCGCAATGTAACGACGGCCATCAAGGTCGGTCAAGCACGTGGTGTTATCTTATTAGCGGCTGAACAACAGCGTATTCCTATTTATGAATATACACCGCTACAAATCAAGCAAGCCGTTACAGGTTACGGCAAGGCTGATAAGAATCAGGTCATTTATATGACAATGAATATTTTGGGGATTCGTGAGAAAATTAAGCCTGATGATACGGCAGATGCATTGGCTGTCGCTATTTGTACGGCTCATAGTTCTCACAATGATAGATTGAAGAGGTTGGTATAATGATAGGGTATGTACGGGGCATCGTAACACATCTCTTTAAAGAGTCTTGTTATGTAGATGTACATGGCGTAGGGTATCGTGTATATGTGCCGACCACTACGCGACAACAATTGATTGAAGGTCATGAGGCGATGCTATTCACGTATCTCAATGTACGTGAAGATGCGATGCAACTCTATGGCTTTTGGACGGAAGAGGAGTATGAGTTGTTTATTTTACTCATTTCTGTTTCTGGTATAGGGCCTAAGGTGGGGCTTGGCATCTTGTCTGGCATGACACCAGAGGCTTTCAAATTAGCTGTTATCAATGGCCAAGTGCAGCAATTAACGAAATTGCCGGGCATTGGTAAGAAGTCTGCAGAGCGACTTGTTCTTGAATTAAAGGATAAGTTAGCGAAGATGACGCATATATCTGCAGAATCACCAGCAGCCATACAGCCGATGGGCGTTGCTGCTAGTGGTGCTGCCGGTGAGGCCATTGAGGCTCTTGTGTCGCTAGGCTATTCAGAGCGAGATGTGGCTGATATTGTAGAGTCTTTAGATGATGGTAAACGCGATGTATCTGAGTTGATTAAGGTCAGCTTGATTGAGCTTGGGAAAGGACGATAAGGATGAACGAAGAAGTACGCCTTGTCGGAAATGACGAGCACGAAGAAGATATGTGGCAATATAGCTTGCGACCAAAATTCTTTAACGAATATGTTGGTCAAGAAGAGGCTAAAGGCAATCTAAATGTATATATTCAGGCTGCAAAGCAGCGTGGTGAAGCATTAGATCATGTATTGCTGTATGGTCCACCAGGTCTAGGAAAGACTACATTGGCAGGTATTATTGCGAATGAATTGGGTGTTAACTTTCGCATAACATCTGGTCCTGCTATTGAAAAGTCAGGCGACTTGGCTGCCATCTTAACGAATTTAGATGATCACGATGTATTATTTATCGATGAAATTCATCGCTTGTCTCGCAGTGTAGAGGAAGTATTGTACTCTGCTATGGAGGACTATGCAATTGATATTATCATCGGTAAAGGCCCAAGTGCTCGAACGGTGCGCATTGATTTGCCAAAGTTTACTTTGGTAGGTGCCACAACACGGGCGGGGGCTTTGGCGGCACCATTAAGGGACCGCTTTGGTATTATTAACCGGTTGGAATATTATAAACAACCGGAATTAGAGTTTATTGTGACTCGGGCGGCAGAAATACTCCATATTGGTATTGAGCCGACTGGGGCTAGCGAAATTGCACGACGTTCGAGGGGAACGCCGCGTATCGCAAATCGTCTACTTAAACGGGTACGTGATTTTGCACAAGTTATAGGTGATGGGGTTATCACTCAAAGTATTGCAGATGATGCGTTACAGCGTTTATATATTGACAAAGAAGGGCTCGATCGAATCGATCGACGTGTGTTGGAGTGTATTATTGAAAAGTATGATGGAGGCCCGGTAGGAATAGATACTATTGCGGCAGCTATCAGCGAAGAGAGAGATACCATCGAAGATGTATATGAACCATATTTGATGCAATTAGGATTTTTAGGACGTACACCGCGTGGGAGGGTGGCTACTAAACTTGCCTATGAGCATTTAGGTATTTCACAGACAGGGAAATAACAATGAAAACGAAACGATTACAATTGATGATAATGGCAACTTTGTTTTTAGGTGTAAATATTGGCGGTGCATCTGTTGCACAAGGGGCTACATTGCAACATAAAAGTGCAGTAGTGACTAAAAAGCCAACGCCGAAATCAACAGTATCTACAACAAATGTATCGAAAGTAAATACGACGAAGCGGTCAACTTTTCGACCACTTGTAACTAAACCGGCTCCAAAGCCTGTGGCAAAAGTGACTCCGAAGTCAAATGCATCTAGTGTACCAAAAACTAGTGCAAAACCAGTTAGTGCGGCTAAATCTACAACAACTGTTAAAACAGCCAGTACAACAAAACCAGCAGCTGCTACGTGGAAACCAGCTACTAAATCCGTGGCGTCTAGTACTGCAGCAACGGCTCAAAAACCTGTTGCAAAATCTACAGTTACTAGTGCTAAGGCTACAACGGTAAAGCCAGCTGCATCTACGGCTGTAAAAACTTCTGAAGCCAATAGTATTAAAGCTAATACGGCTGCTATTACGCGTAATAAAGTAGGTTCTGTTGTTACACCTGCTACGGAGCGTGTAGAAAATGTACCAAATGTGCGCGTGTTATTGGGCAGTCGCAGTTCCGATGCTACAGTTACATCTACTGCTAATATGGTTGTGTTAAATGGTGCTAATGGTCAAGTTAGTACAATCAGTGCAAACCGTGGAACCTCTGTTGGTATTCGAAGTGGTAAAATTGCTGTCAATGGAAAGGCCATTGATACGGTAGTTACATTAAAACCAGCCAATAATGATGCACCATTCTTGTTTGAAGGCAAAGGCTATCGTGGAGGACTTACATTACGTGCTAATAATGGAAAGATGATGGTCATTAATTCTGTACCTCTTGAAGACTATCTTTATGGCGTAGTACCGCAAGAAGTCGTTCCATCTTGGCCAGCAGCTGCATTAGAAGCACAAGCTGTAGCTGCTCGAACTTATGCTCTTCATACTATGGAAGAGAATAAAGGTAAACCGTATGATGTGAGTACGTCCACAGATCACCAAGTCTATAATGGTGTTAGTGGTGAAACGCAAGCTACTACAAATGCAGTTAATAAAACAAAGGGGATGGTTATGTTATATAACCAACGCCCTATTAATGCCTTATTCCATTCTGATGGCGGCGGTTATACTGAGGATAGTGTCAATGTTTGGGGTAGTGATGTACCGTATTTGAAAGGTGTAAAGGATTTTAGTACTGGCACATCGACATCGAACTGGACAGTTACTACTTCTCGTCAGGCCCTTGAAAGTAAGCTTAATGCAGCTAGTAAAGGGGTTGGCAAATTGAAGAGCATTCAATTGACACCTCTTGGCAAGCCAGGTCAACAAACATCTGATCGCGGCGTATCTGGTCGAATTAAGAGTGCTACTTTCATAGGTACCTCTGGAAAAACGACCATTGATGGGGATTCTTTACGCAGTATTTTAGGCTTGAAATCAACACTATTTGATTTTTATGTAAATCATAACCCAGCTAAAGATACGGGTAAGGCGTATCATAATTTTACTGGTAGTAATGATACTGTCTATATTAAAGGCCACGGTTGGGGACATGGTCTTGGTATGTCTCAATGGGGCGCTGCAGAAATGGCTAAGCGTGCGACACCAGGGGATACAAATTATTACCAAACTATTTTGCGTCACTACTATAGTGGCATTACATTAAAGAAAATGTACTAATAAGGATTGCGATGAAAGTTACAGATTTTGATTATGAATTACCAGAGGAACTTATTGCTCAACATCCTGTAGAGCCTCGTGATACGGCGAGACTGTTGACCTTGGACAAGGTTACAGGTGAGGTTGCGCATAAAGAGCATTTTTACGATTTGCTAGATGAACTCCATGAAGGGGATGTACTTGTATTTAATAATACAAAGGTTATTCCTGCGAGATTATATGGGCAACGTCAAGGCTCTGGTGGCAAGGTTGAGGTGTTGCTCCTCACACCGTGTGGTGAAAATCGCTGGGAATGCCTTGTTAAACCTGGTAAAAAATGTCCTATTGGTCAAGTTATCGAATTTGATGACCGATTAAGTGGGACCGTTATAGATAAAACTGAGTTTGGAGGTCGTATCATTGAATTCACTTGCGATGGTGTATTTGATGATGTGATACAAGAAATCGGTGAAATGCCATTACCTCCATATATTCATGAGAAGCTAGAAGATAAAGATCGTTATCAAACCGTTTATGCTAAGGAAAAAGGTTCAGCGGCTGCTCCAACAGCAGGGCTTCACTTTACACCTGAACTATTAGAAAAGATAAAAGCGAAAGGTGTAGAGCTAGAATTTGTTACCTTGCATGTTGGTCTTGGAACATTTAGATCTGTATCAGCAGAGACAATTGAGGACCATGAAATGCATAGTGAGTTCTTCGTGGTATCTCAAGATACAGCTGATCGTATTAATGCAGCTAAGCGAAACGGACGCCGTATCATTGCGGTAGGTACTACTTCTGTGCGTACCCTTGAGTCGGCTACCAATGATGATGGTGTCCTACAAGGCATTAGTGGATGGACACAAATCTTTATCTATCCTGGCTACAAATTTAAGATGATTGATGCATTGGTAACGAATTTCCACTTGCCTCAATCTACATTATTAATGTTGATTAGTGCATTGGCTGGTCGTGAACATTGTTTGGCGGCCTACGAAGAAGCTGTACGCGAACGTTATCGTTTCTTTAGCTTCGGCGATGCTATGTTTATACGTTAGGAGGGACTATGCCGAGTATTACTTATGAATTACAAAAGACATGTCCTCACACGGGGGCTCGTGCTGGTTTATTGCATACGCCACATGGTACCTTCCAAACGCCTATGTTTATGCCTGTAGGTACACAAGCTACAGTTAAAACTATGACGCCTGAGGAATTAAAGGCAATGGGATCTCAAGTTATCTTGAGCAATACGTACCATTTATTCCTTCGTCCTGGTCCTGAACTCGTAGAGGAAGCAGGTGGCTTACATAAATTTATGAACTGGGATCAAGCTATTTTAACTGATAGCGGTGGGTTCCAAGTATTTAGCTTAGGCGATATGCGTAAGATTACTGAGGAGGGTGTAACCTTTAGATCTCATATTGATGGGTCTAAACAGTTTTTATCTCCAGAGGTGGCAACAAAGGTACAAGAGCAATTAGGTTCTGATATTGCGATGGCCTTTGATGAATGTATTCCCTATCCTGCGGACCATGATTATGCAAAGCGCTCAACAGCTCGTACCACACGTTGGGCTCATCGTTGCCAAGAGGCTCGTAAAGCCCATGACCGACAAGGGATGTTTGGCATCGTCCAAGGTGGTATGTACAAAGACTTGCGCAAACAAAGTGCGGAAGAGCTGGTAGCTATGGACTTTGAAGGCTATAGTATCGGTGGCTTATCCGTTGGGGAACCTCATGATTTAATGAATGAAATTCTTGAATACACAACACCGCTATTACCTACTAATAAGGCTCGTTATTTGATGGGCGTTGGTACGGCGGATTGTCTTGTAGAAGGCGTAGCACGTGGTATTGATATGTTCGACTGCGTATACCCTACACGGGTTGCCCGAAATGGGATGGCTATGACTTGGAACGGTCGCCTTAATATTCGAAATGCGCAGTTTGCTCATGATTGGGGTCCGTTAGAAGAAGGCTGCCAATGTTATACATGTAAAAATTATTCTCGTGCTTATATTCGTCACTTGTATAAGGCGGAAGAAATTTTGGCATTGCGTCTCGTAACATACCATAATCTTTACTTCTTGCTTGAGTTTATGCGTCAAATGAGACAAGCCATCTTAGAAGATCGGTTCCCACAATTTAGAATGCAATTTTGGGATAGCTTTAAAAAATAGTAATTAAGTCTAGTCAAATCTATATTAGGTGGCTATACTAGAAAAGAAAAACATATTTATTATACTAGGAGGATAAAATGGAAGATATTTTACAAGTGTTGCAAACTAGCTGGCCTATTTTGTTGATGGTCGTAATCTTTTATTTCTTATTGTGGCGTCCACAAAAGAAACAACAAAAAGAGCGCGCTAATTTGTTAGGCAGCTTGAAGAAAGGCCAAAAAATCGTTACTATTGGCGGTATTTATGGTGAAATCGTTGAACTTGATGATGAAAAAGTAAAGGTTCAAGTATCTGAAAAAGTAGAGTTAACATTTGCACGTTCTGCAATTGCTAACGTTCTTTCCAAGAAAAACAAGGAAGAAAAATAATGAATACAAAGGAAGCAGTGCGCCGGGCGTGCAAGGCCCAGCGCGCTGCTTTATCCGTTGCTGATTGTAATACATGGATTGCGCTTTTAACAGATCAAATTGTTAATAGTCCTGAGTATATATCAGCTAATACCATTATGGCCTATTTGGCGATGCCCAAGGAGGCCAATTTAGACGATGTTATTCGTCATGCTTTAGAACATGGTAAATCCGTATATGTTCCAGTATGTACAGATAAGACGACCATGATTGCAGTTCGTCTTAAGTCTCTAGAATCTATCACTCGGGGTGTGTTAAATATACGCATTCCCTCTGAGCCATACGAGGTTATTAATCCACATGACTTGGATTTGATTTTAGTGCCTGGTGCTGGCTTTGACCGTCAAGGCGGTCGCATGGGGATGGGGAATGGGTATTACGATCGATTTCTCAAGGAACTTTCACCACGTACATTTATGGGCGTATGCTGGTCATTACAATTGTGGGATACACCAATCCCAATGGATGAATTGGACCAACGGATGAGCAAAATTGTAACGGAGCAAGGCGTTATACATTGCGTATAGTAGTAGAAGGGAGCAACTATTTTGAACGGTAAAGCTATTATCAAGTTTTTAGTAGTCATTGCTGCCATCATTGGATTATTTGCGTATTTTATTCAACCATTAGCAGGCTCTTTGAAACAAGGCCTAGACTTGCAAGGTGGTACGCACATCGTATTGGAAGCAGAGGACTCTGCGACTGGTACAGCTGACAATGATGCAGTGGAACGGGCGAAGCAAATCTTAGAGCGTCGTATTAATGAAATGGGTTTGTCTGAACCACTAGTACAACGTGAAGGTGCTCGTCGTATTATCATCGAATTGCCAGGTGTAAAAGATCCTGACGAAGCGATTAAACGTATCGGTAAAACAGCGGTCTTGGAATTTAAAAACGACCAAGGTCAAACTGTTATGACTGGTGATGATTTAAAAGATGCAAAAGAAGAGTTAGGTCAAAATAAACAACCACTCGTTGCTATAGAATTAAGCGATGAAGGGGCTAAGAAATTTGCTGATTTAACATCTAAAAATATTGGTCGTCGTATTGCCATTACATTGGATGGTAAAGAATTGACTAATCCTGTAGTACAACAAGCAATTACAGGTGGTAAAGCAACTATCTCTGGTAGTCAAAGCTTAGAAGAAGCTAAAGACTTGGCTATTTTATTACGTTCTGGTGCATTGCCTGTTAAAATTAATGTATTGGAAGTGCGTACAGTCGGTCCTTCTTTGGGACAAGACTCCAAGGATAAATCTGTTGTAGCCTTCAGTGCTGGTATTGCCATGATCATGATTTTCTTGGTTATTTTATATCGTTTTTCTGGTATCGTAGCTAATATTGCATTACTTGTATATGTTATGCTCTTATTGCTCGTATTAGGTAAAGGCTTTAATGCAACTATGACATTGCCAGGTATCGCTGGTATTATCTTATCCATGGGTGTTGCTGTAGATGCGAACATTCTTATCTTTGAACGTTTCAAAGAAGAGGTGTTCTCCGGTAAGTCCATGCGTGTAGCCATGGAAGCTGGTTTCAGTCGTGCTTTAGCAACAATTACAGATGCGAACGTATCCGTTATCATTACTGCTGCTATCTTGACAATCTTAGGCTCTGGCCCTGTAAAAGGTTTCGCTATCAGCTTAGGCGTAGGTGTTGTTGTAAGTATGTTCACAGCTATTACTGTGAGCCATTTCTTATTGCGCTTACTTATTGATTGTAACTTTACGAACCATCCATTCTGGTTTGGTGCGAATATCTCTCCAAGCACAAGTGCTGACGCATTTGCACCAAAATCTTTGAAAGGAGGTAAACGCAAATGACATTAGACGTAATTAAGCATCATCGTTGGTGGTTTGCTATTTCCTCCACACTTGTTATTATCAGTTTGATTTCCATCTTTACTAAAGGCTTTAACTTTGGTATTGATTATACTGGTGGTACGATTGTTGAAGTTGTATTTGATCAGCCTGTAGAGGTTAGTCAAGTTCGTGACGTCCTAAAAGAATATAATCTTGAAAACGCACAAATTCAGCTTTCTGGAGATACTACTGGTGATACAGCGGGCGAAGACGTTATGATTCGTACACGTAATCTTGAACCTAGTGAAAGTGCCGCTGTAATTGAATCTTTGACTAAATCTATCGGTAACAATACAGTTAAACGTATTGAAACTGTAGGTGCTGTAATTGGTTCTGAAGTTACAGAACATGCGTTGTTAAATCTTGTTATAGCGTTTGCGGCATTAGCATTATATATTTCTTATCGTTTTGAATATAAAGTTGCTATTTCTGCTCTCGTTGCAATTTTCCATGATTTGATTATGGTTCTTGGTGTATTCTCTTATTTCCAATTAGAAATTGATGCGTCTTTCTTGGCGGCTATTCTTACGGTTGTAGGTTACTCCATGAATGAATCTGTAGTTATCTTTGACCGTGTTCGTGAAAATACACATACACATAAACGTTCTGACACATTTGCAGATCTTGCGAATGCGTCTATTACACAAAGTATTCACCGTAGTTTCTATACATTGGCTACCGTTATGTTTGCCTGTGTATCCCTTTATTTATTCGGTGGGGACACTACGAAGAACTTTGCTCTTTGTATGATTATCGGTTTTGCTAGTGGTGCGTACTCCTCTATCTGTGTAGCTACATCCTTATGGGTTATGTGGAAGAGTCGCAACAAAAACGATATTCGAAATCAACAATAACATATGTGCTTTTAACCTATTGTTGGTAAAAGTATTAGAACCTCTCCGAACTATATTCGGAGAGGTTCTTTATTTATATATAGTTCTTTTGCTAGTTATAATCTACTAATAAATTAATACTATAGATAACTCATATATTTATATATAGGCTCTATGTATATAAGGAGGTTTGTAGTTATTGAATTCTTTGTATATGAGTCGTAAAATAGCAAAGTGACAAAATGTTTAAAGGGGGAAGATAGATGGGTTCAAACCGATTATGGAGTCCTGCTTTTATAAACTATGGTATAAGCAGTGGCATTTTATATATGACACAATATGTTCTTGTAGCAGCCTTGCCGATAGTCATAACCTCTGAATTAAGTGGAAGTGATTTAGATGCGGGATTAGCGATGACCTATTTTCAAATAGGCACAATTGTATGTAGGCTCTTTGCAGGTCGTTTAATTGATGGCTTTAATAAACGGGTTGTATTACTATTATCAACTGCTTTATTTTTCATCATTATGGGACTCTTTAATTTTACAACCTCTTTAGAAGCCATCTTTGTATTGCGGGGGCTACATGGCGTTGTATTTGCTTTGGGCACGACTGTAATGGCGGCGTTGGCGGTATTGGTATTACCTCCTAATCGAAAGGGGGAGGGCATCAATATGTTTGCTATCTTTTCGAATGTGGCAATGGTATTGGGGCCTGCAATAGGCTTATATGCACTTGCTTCGTATGGTAGTATAGCTCTCTATCTATTCTTAACTATTATGACAGGGTTAGTCCTAGTATTGAGTAATTGTATTCCTTTATCAAAAGAATTAGCAATGCCTAAACCATCTACTCACAAAGGATGGCATATATCTCAATTTATTGAAAAAAGAAGTTTACCTTGGGCCTTAATGGGACTATTTATTGGCTTTACCTATTCTGGTGTGTTAGTATTTATTCCCATTGAGTTAAATAGTATGGGGGCTGGTATTTGGGGCAGTGCATTTTTTGCTATCTTTGCGGTAATGATTATAATCAGTCGGCCGCTAGTAGGAAAAGCATATGCTAGGTATGGCTCTAAATATATTATCTACCCTGGCCTAGTACTCTTTATACTAGGACTATTAGCATTAGGCATAGCTACTACGCCATTAACCATAATATTAACGGCCCCTTTGTTAGGTTTAGGTTATGGTGCAGCACAACCAGCATTTCAAGCGTTAGCCATTCAATCAGCACCAATCGAACGAGCTGGGGTATCAACAGCAACATATTTTTTAGCATTAGATATAAGTGTGGGTGCTGGATCTGTCATTTTGGCTTTGTTAGCTAGTGCTGTAGGCTATCAGTATCTATATATGTTTACTGCGGTGATAATGATTATAGCACTAGCCTTATATCATATATGGATTAAGAGGCACACACCTCTAGAACTGTAAAACAAAAATAGTGATATAGTAAAAGCTACTAACAGTATTAGACTATTAGACACAATATAATAATCAATCCTTAGAATGTATTTTATAATATGTTCTAAGGATTTTTCTTTTATAAAGTAGTTATAAGTTTATAGGTTTATAAGATAGTACTTAAAAATAATATGAATAAAAAGAAAAGAAAAATAGTGTTATACAATATAAATCCCTAAATAATAAGAAATTAAAAGAAGATTATAAAGACGGTGGTGAAGATTAAATGAAGTTGAGAAAATAACAACTTTATGTGTTGACGATATTTTTATTTATGCTATACTTATACAAGTCGTTAGGACACAGCACAAACGACAAGCAAAAAAACTTCTAAAAAAGTTTTGAAAAAGTGCTTGACGGAATGAGCTGAACTTGATAGAATAATCAAGTCGCCAGTTGATGAAACACTTCGAAAGAGGATGTGGAAACTGGTACAGATCTTTGAAAACTGAACAATGATAGGTAATCAATCATATGATTGAACATATGCCAGAGTGCGGGTTTTGACAAAGTCAAAACCAACCATAATTCAAAGTTACTTAAATGTAACGACAACAAATAAAATGAGCTATTCAAATAGCTTCAAGATATCTTGGAGAGTTTGATCCTGGCTCAGGACGAACGCTGGCGGCGTGCTTAACACATGCAAGTCGAACGAAGAGCGATGGAAGCTTGCTTCTATCAATCTTAGTGGCGAACGGGTGAGTAACGCGTAATCAACCTGCCCTTCAGAGGGGGACAACAGTTGGAAACGACTGCTAATACCGCATACGATCTAATCTCGGCATCGAGGATAGATGAAAGGTGGCCTCTATTTATAAGCTATCACTGAAGGAGGGGATTGCGTCTGATTAGCTAGTTGGAGGGGTAACGGCCCACCAAGGCGATGATCAGTAGCCGGTCTGAGAGGATGAACGGCCACATTGGGACTGAGACACGGCCCAGACTCCTACGGGAGGCAGCAGTGGGGAATCTTCCGCAATGGACGAAAGTCTGACGGAGCAACGCCGCGTGAGTGATGACGGCCTTCGGGTTGTAAAGCTCTGTTAATCGGGACGAAAGGCCTTCTTGCGAATAGTTAGAAGGATTGACGGTACCGGAATAGAAAGCCACGGCTAACTACGTGCCAGCAGCCGCGGTAATACGTAGGTGGCAAGCGTTGTCCGGAATTATTGGGCGTAAAGCGCGCGCAGGCGGATTGGTCAGTCTGTCTTAAAAGTTCGGGGCTTAACCCCGTGATGGGATGGAAACTGCCAATCTAGAGTATCGGAGAGGAAAGTGGAATTCCTAGTGTAGCGGTGAAATGCGTAGATATTAGGAAGAACACCAGTGGCGAAGGCGACTTTCTGGACGAAAACTGACGCTGAGGCGCGAAAGCCAGGGGAGCGAACGGGATTAGATACCCCGGTAGTCCTGGCCGTAAACGATGGGTACTAGGTGTAGGAGGTATCGACCCCTTCTGTGCCGGAGTTAACGCAATAAGTACCCCGCCTGGGGAGTACGACCGCAAGGTTGAAACTCAAAGGAATTGACGGGGGCCCGCACAAGCGGTGGAGTATGTGGTTTAATTCGACGCAACGCGAAGAACCTTACCAGGTCTTGACATTGATGGACAGAACCAGAGATGGTTCCTCTTCTTCGGAAGCCAGAAAACAGGTGGTGCACGGTTGTCGTCAGCTCGTGTCGTGAGATGTTGGGTTAAGTCCCGCAACGAGCGCAACCCCTATCTTATGTTGCCAGCACTTCGGGTGGGAACTCATGAGAGACTGCCGCAGACAATGCGGAGGAAGGCGGGGATGACGTCAAATCATCATGCCCCTTATGACCTGGGCTACACACGTACTACAATGGGAGTTAATAGACGGAAGCAATACCGCGAGGTGGAGCAAACCCGAGAAACACTCTCTCAGTTCGGATCGTAGGCTGCAACTCGCCTACGTGAAGTCGGAATCGCTAGTAATCGCAGGTCAGCATACTGCGGTGAATACGTTCCCGGGCCTTGTACACACCGCCCGTCACACCACGAAAGTCGGAAGTGCCCAAAGCCGGTGGGGTAACCTTCGGGAGCCAGCCGTCTAAGGTAAAGTCGATGATTGGGGTGAAGTCGTAACAAGGTAGCCGTATCGGAAGGTGCGGCTGGATCACCTCCTTTCTAGGGAGACATACACTAAGCCAAGAGCTTAGATGTCACTTAGGTCGACACTTTGGCGCCTAACATTGTTCGGTTTTGAGAGATCTGTAAAGACTCTCAAACATAATATGAATATGTCGCAAGATGTAGTCAGATTATTGTTCTTTGAAAACTGCATAGAAGAATTAATATATATTTG